>NZ_FORN01000009.1 GCF_900114015.1 Caulobacter sp. UNC279MFTsu5.1
CGCGGAGCGCCGGACGACGTCCGGAGTTCTTTGATAAATACCGTTTCGACGAAGCCAACGCTCCGCGCGGTCGTTTTCCGCCAGCGTCCGGTGGGCAGCCCTGTTGAGGCTTAGCCGGACCCGGTCTCGATCCCTTTCGGGAGAAACCGGACGCCGGGGGCGCGGGCCTATGGGCAATTCACGCGCTTTGTCCCCGTTCGACGCCGACGGCGGGCGGGCTTCCCAACGATGGAAGGCCCCGGACACGCTGGAGTAACCCCCTCCAGCCCAGTCCCGCTCGATCGCCCCCCGCCGCCGCATCGGTCGCTGGCCATGCGCCCTTTCCCCGCGACGAGGTGAGACCAGGATACGGCCGGTCTGGAAGGGTGGGGACCAAATCGGGTCGAGAAAATTCAGGGCGTTGAAATCGCGGGGGTTTGTTGGCTGAACGCCGAGGATAAGGCCCCCATGATCCTTCTCCCCTTGTGGGAGAAGGTGGCGGGGCTTGCCAACCCACGATGTTCCCGTATTGTTCTCGTCATGGTCGATCGCGCCCGACAACTCGCCTTCGCGCGGCGCCTGCGCCGCGCGCCGCCCGCCACGGAGCGCCTGCTGTGGGCGCTGCTCCGTGATCGGCGCCTGGAGGGCCTGAAGTTTCGCCGCCAGGTCCCGCTCGGCCGCTACGTCGCCGACTTCCTGTGCCCGCGCCACCGGTTGATCGTCGAGGCCGACGGGCCGCACCACGAGGACAGCCTTCACGACGTGACGCGGGACGCCTGGCTGCGCGGGCAAGGCTTCCGCGTGCTGCGGTTCGCCAACAGCCGCATCCAGGCGGCGCCCGACGCCGTCCTGACCGAAATCCTGAGCGCCTGCGGCCGATGAACCCTTCTCCCCTTGCGGGAGAAGGTGGCGGCGCAGCCGCCGGATGAGGGGTCTCTCAAACCTCGACCGCCCCGCCCGGCCGTTCCGCCGTGCGCGGCCGACCTCGCCGTCGACCCCTCACCCGACGGTCCTCCGGACCGCCACCCTCTCCCGCAAGGGGAGAGGGAAAGGCGCGCGACACACCTTCTCCCCTCGCGGGAGAAGGTGTCGGCGAAGCTGACGGATGAGGGGTTTCTCAGAGGTGGCGGTTGCCCCTTCCTCGCGAAGGGGAGCCAGCCTTTCATCTCACGGCGAGACGGTCGCCGGTCTGGACAGGCTGCTCAAGGACCGGCCGGAGGCCGGCCGCGACGCGGCGGCGCGGAGCGCCGTCCTTGACTGACCTGTCCAGACCGGCACGCTATGCCTCCATGAGATGTAAGGACGGGTCCCCGTCCGACGGGGGCGGGCATGTGGAAGCGGATGCGGGGCTGGTTTGGCGGCAAGCCGGCGCCGGAGGTCGAGACGGTGAAGACCTACGCCCTGCACGACCTCTATCCGGTGCTGATCCCCAAGGCGTTCGCCGCGACCGGATCCTGGATCGGGCCGGTGGAGGCGCTGGAGGTCGACGGGCTCGACCTGAGCTGGGGAGTCCGCGGCGCGGCGAATTGGCTGGACTATCTGAACCACGACATGGTCGCGTCCTGGGAAGGGCAGGGCGCCGACTGGCGGGCCGCCGCGACGGCGAACCTGGCGCGGATGGCGGCGACGCGGCCCTGGTCGGGCGAACTGCGGGACGACGATGGCCGGATGATCCTCGTCGTGTTCCTGCACGACGACGGGCTGGGGCCTTCGCGCCTGATGATCCCGGGCCTGCTCGATGACGTCTTCCCGGACGGCTACGAGGTCGCGATCCCGGAACTCACCTGCGCCGTCGCGGTGGGACGGGTCGCCGGCGAGGAGGACCCGCGCGCCGAGCAGATGGTCCAGGGCTGCTTCGAACACGGCACCCATCCGGTGAGCCCGAGGCGGTATGCGCCGGAGGTGTTCTGGGGGCTGTAGGGGTCTCTCCCTTCCTCGCGAAGGGGAGCCAGCCTTTCATCTCACGGCGAGACGATCGCCAACGGTACGTAACTAAAGTCGATTGCGCTTTAGGATCGACAGGACCTCTCCGACGTTTTCATCGTTAACTCGCGGATCGACGATGACGCCCATAGTCGTGCTGCAATAAGGACATGATGCGCTGAAGGCGCGGATGCGCAAAGTGCCGTCTGAAATATTCATATGTTCTAGACGTGCTTCCTCCACTCGCCTTTCGCATTTTGGGCATTTGCCTGCCATGATACCCCTCCCGCTTCCAACATTCTCAGCGAAGATTGCACGGAAAGGGTTTAGGTGCCAATCTACCTCCACCATGGATGGCGGGGGCGGCCTTGGCGGACAAGTTCCAACTTTTCCGGATTTCACTTCTACAGCGCGCGCAGATCGATGCGTTTGAGAATCCGAGGCTCACTAGGGAGGAGTTCCTACGTGAGGTTTTCTCTGAAAATTGGGAGTTTCCTCATTACGGCAGTCGATTTCACTATCGACCGGACCCAAGCCACTCTGCCCGCGAAGTTCTAATGGGTAGACTTGGAAGGCGAGTCCTAACCGAGGAGAACTCGCCGCCGGAAATGGGCTTGGAAGAAGTAATCCATGAGGCGTGGAAAGCCTGTTTGATTGTGGTTGACCCGACTGATCATGTCGACGGGCAGAAGGCTTCGGTCGAAGTTTTCAAGGAAATAGGCGGGCCTATCGCACTCATATCGGCGTTGGCTCGGTGTGTGAACCAGCAGCGTCCTCACGCGCCCTTTGTGATGGACGTTCAACCTATTTTCGATGCTGCCACATTTTGGGAGTTTGCTCGGCAAAATCAGGGGCAAGTGACGTCAATTACCTTTGATTTTGTGACGCCAAATGGTCTCTGGAGTGTCGATGAAGAAATGCGCGACGAGTTGATCGAGCTTAGGAAGGCTATCAAAACGCAATCTGTATCGACGACATTCAAAAGTTCAGAGGGTTTGGATACGGACGCCAAGCAAATCAAGGATGCCGTGGATTATGCGGAAACAGGAAGTGGAAAGATAAGGGCGAGAGCTAGGCGTGACAAAACTTTTAACTCGACCGAGAAGCCAAAAATCGTTACCTTGAGCGAGGATCGGCAGGCTCGCGAAAGTCTCCTGGACCGTGCTGCGGCGAAATGGAAGAAGATCTTGGGACGTGAATAAGACGATCGCATCCTGCAGTCTGATTGTCTGGGTGGGGCTGTGGTTCCTGTTGGTGGCTGCAGCTCCCTGGTCTATTAGTGACTCAAACTCGTTCTTAAAGGGATTTGTAAATCAAGAGTTTTTGAGTTTTATGGGTGTAGTTGTAACTATAACCCTTGCTTCGGTTGCAAACCTATATCTCGCCCTAAATGGGTTGGAGGATCGCGTAGATAGGCCGATTTTCATAAAAACGAAGAGTCATATACGCCACTCCGCATATATGCTCATTGCAATGCTGGTGTGTTCGTTGGTTTTGGTAGTTCTGAAGCCTTTGATTGTCTGTGGTGAGCGCAGTGCAGCATTTGTAAACGGTGCCTCTATTACCGTCGTTTGGATCAGTATTCTGATTTTGATCGATCTCACAAAAGCAGCTTTCAATCTGGACCCGCGAGTCTGAATTCCCTTCCGGTGATAAGGTCAAGCAAGCTGCTATCGTCGTCGTCCTCAAGTAGCCCCTACAACCGCCCCTTCCGAAACGCCTCCGCCTGCTCCGCCCGCAACTCCTTGCGAACGCGAGCGGGCATCGCCTTGTCCACCGCCTCGCCCGGGGGCGTCAGGGCTTCGTTGGCGAATTCCAGGTCCATCAGCTTCATGCGCTTGATCTCGTCGCGCAGGCGGGCGGCGGTCTCGAATTCCAGGTTGGCGGCGGCCTCGCGCATGCGGGCCTCCAGGTCCTTCAGCGCGGCCTTGAAGTTGTCGCCGCTGAACGGCTTGGCGTCCTTGCCCTCGCCGATCCCGCCGATCGGCACCAGCACGCGGTCGCCGCGCTCGTAGGGGCTGTCGAGGATGTCCTTGATGTCGCGCTTGACGCTCTCGGGCGTGATGCCGTGCTCGAGATTGTAGGCGTGCTGCTTCTCGCGGCGGCGGGCGGTCTCCTCCATGGCCCGCTCCATGCTGCCGGTCACCCGGTCGGCGTAGAGGATGACCTTGCCGTCGACGTTGCGGGCGGCGCGGCCGATGGTCTGGATCAGGGAGGTCTCCGAGCGCAGGAAGCCTTCCTTGTCGGCGTCGAGGATGGCGACCAGGCCGCATTCGGGGATGTCCAGGCCCTCGCGCAGCAGGTTGATGCCCACCAGCACGTCGAACTGGCCCAGGCGCAGGTCGCGGATGATCTCGATCCGCTCCATGGTGTCGACGTCGCTGTGCATGTAGCGCACGGCGATCCCCTGCTCGTTCAGGTATTCGGTCAGGTCCTCGGCCATCTTCTTGGTCAGGACGGTGACCAGGGTGCGGTAGCCCTTGGCCTTGGTCTGGCGGATCTCGTCGACCACGTCGTCGACCTGGCTGGCCCCGTCCTTGGAGACCGGGCGGACCTCGACCGGCGGGTCGATCAGGCCGGTGGGGCGGATCACCTGCTCGGCGAACACGCCGCCGGCCCGCTCCAGCTCCCACTTGGCCGGGGTGGCGCTGACGTGGATCGACTGCGGCCGCATGGCGTCCCACTCCTCGAACTTGAGCGGGCGGTTGTCGAGCGCCGAGGGCAGGCGGAAGCCGTACTCGGCCAGGGTCCATTTGCGGTTGCGGTCGCCCTTGTACATGGCGCCGATCTGCGGGACGGTCTGGTGGCTCTCGTCGGTGAACAGCAGGGCGTTGTCGGGGATGTATTCGAAGAAGGTCGGCGGCGGCTCGCCGGTCTTCCGGCCCGACAGGTAGCGGCTGTAGTTCTCGATGCCGGCGCACGAGCCGGTGGTCTCGATCATCTCCAGGTCGAAGGTGGTGCGCTGCTCCAGGCGCTGGGCCTCCAGCAGCTTGCCGTTGGCGGTCAGCCATTCCAGGCGCTCCTTCAGCTCCTCGCGGATGCTGACGATGGCCTGGCGCAGGGTGGGGCGCGGGGTGACGTGGTGGCTGTTGGCGTAGACCTTGATCATCTCCAGGTCGCCGGTCTTCTTGCCGGTCAGCGGGTCGAACTCGTTGATCGCCTCGACCTCGTCGCCGAACAGGCTGACGCGCCAGGCGCGGTCCTCGTAGTGGGCGGGGAAGATCTCGATGGTGTCGCCGCGGCGGCGGAACGTGCCGCGCTCGAAGGCGGCGTCGTTGCGCTTGTACTGCTGGGCGACCAGGTCGGCCATCATCTGCTTTTCGTTGATGGTCTGGCCGACCTCCAGGGTGAAGGTCATGGCCGTGTAGGTCTCGACCGAGCCGATGCCGTAGATGCAGCTGACCGAGGCGACCACGATCACGTCGTCGCGCTCCAGGATCGCCCGGGTCGCCGAGTGGCGCATGCGGTCGATCTGCTCGTTGATCGAGCTGTCCTTCTCTATGTAGGTGTCGGTGCGCGGGACGTAGGCTTCGGGCTGGTAGTAGTCGTAATAGCTGACGAAGTACTCGACCGCGTTGTCGGGGAAGAAGCTCTTCATCTCGCTGTAGAGCTGGGCGGCCAGGGTCTTGTTGGGGGCCAGGATCAGGGCCGGGCGCTGGGTGGCCTCGATGACCTTGGCCATGGTGAAGGTCTTGCCCGAGCCGGTGACGCCCAGCAGCACCTGGTCGTTCTCGCGGTTGTTCAGGCCCTCGACCAGCTCGGCGATGGCGGTCGGCTGGTCGCCGGCCGGCTGGTAGTCGGAGACCAGCTTGAACTTCCTGCCGCCCTCGGACTTCTCCGGCCGCGCGGGGCGGTGCGGCTGCCACAGGGCCGGGGTCGGCGCCCCCAGCTCGCCGTCCAGGGCGACGTCATGGATGAACTTGGCGGAGACGTCGGAGACGCCGCCGGCATCGGTCTCTTGGGATCGGGCCATGGGTGGAAGGTAGGACCGCGCGGCCGGGAAGGCTAGGGGGCCTGCTGACAGGGACTGTCAGCAGCTGGCGGCAGGTGGCGGCATTGCATTTCACGGTCAAGGTTGCAATCTAGCCGCGACAACCACGGGGGGTGGCGATGGTGGATGCGAAGCGCGGGGGGCTGGGTCTCCTGCTGGCGATCGGCCTGGGGGCGACGGCGACGGCGACGGCGGGGGCGGGGGCGGCCTCGGCCCAGAGCCCGGAGATGCGACTGCTGCGCGAGCCGGTCTATGGCGAGCTGCGCGACGTCCTGGGCGCGGTCCTGCCGGTGGCGACGCCCAATCCGAAATGCCCCCGGCCGGCCCAGCTGCCGGACGGCGCCTGCCTGGACCAGGCGCTGGCCGGGATGAAGGCCCGGGGCGCCACGGTCGGCCGGGTCCTGACCGCGCCGGGCGCCGGCAATGGGGCGGGGACGGTGATCTCCGGCCCCATCGGCCAGGCCTACCGCCTCTATGACGTGTCGCTGGGCGGCGGCGCGCCGGTCGTCAGGCCGGTGACCCTGCCCAGCTCGACGGTGCGGGTCCCGCGCGACTGCTTCGCCACCGGCCGCGGGGTCGACTACCGGCTCGACGTCCGCGACGGCCAGCTGGTGGCGCGCGAGGTCCAGACGGTCAGCTGCGGCGGGCCGGTCCCGCCGATCGGCTATGGCGGACCGCGCCGGCCGCCGATCGGGCCGAACGAGCCGGGCGAGCGCTGGCCGGCCACCGCCACGGTCGAGGTGCTGGGCCTGCCCCGGCAGTTGGCCGCGCCGCGTCCGGACTGCGCGCCCGACGCGGTCCTGCGCGACGGCGTCTGCTTCGCGGCCGGCGTCGCGGTGCTGGCCGCCCGGCCCGACCTCAAGGAGCTGGACGTGATCGGCGCCAAGCGGCCGGTCGCGCCCGGCGTGGTGCTGACGGCCCGGGAGACCGAGCAATATGTGCTCAAGCGGACCCGCAAGGGCTTCAAGGCCGACAAGCGCTGGTTCGACAAGTCCAGCCTCGCCGCCCCGGCCGGCTGCGGCCTGACCAGCCCCGTCGACTTCGAGGTCGCGCCCGGCGACCAGGTGCGCGAGCGGGCCCTGGCCGGCTGCGGCGCGCCGCCCGCGCCTGCGCCCGTGGCGACCTACGAGGCCTATGGCGCGGTGATGCCGGTGGTCATGGGCAACCGCCCCGGCTGCGCCGAGCGGGGCGAGCAGCTGCTGGGCGACGCCTGCTTCACCGACGTGATCGGCTGGATGAGGGCCCGCAAGATCCCCAAGGCCGAGGCCCTGGTGCTGGACGGGTTCTACCGCCCGGGCGCGCGGGTCTATGGCGGCGGCCCGATCCGCTCTTCGTACGCCACGGTCTGGGTCAATCCGGACGGAACCTACAAGGCCGACCGCAAGCACAGCTATTCGGCCGACATCCGCTCGGGCGGCTGTTCGAACGTCACCGACGCGGGCGGGGAGGCCAGCGGCGTGATGCTGATCCGCGCCGACGGCGGGGTGATGGCCCGGGCCTACCAGTGGGTGGCGTGCCCGGTGCGGTAGGGGGCGTTGGCATATGGGCTCACCGCCAAGAAAGTTGTCATCCCGGACAAGCCCGGCGAAGCCGGGCGCAGATCCGGGACCGCCGCAAGCGCGGAGTTCACGCCCCGGTCCCGGATCTTCGCGCTGCGCGCTCGTCCGGGATGACAGCTATTTTGGGGCATATGCGATCCCTAGGTGCGGTAGGGGAGCGCTGGCCCTAGGCTGAGCCGAGCAGTGTCTTCGAAGGGGACGACGTGTCTGCTATGGGTTCACGACCCAGGGAGAGCGGCGATGAAGACTATGGCTAGGACCTTCACGATCGGCGCGACGTCGTTGCTGATCGCCGTCTCGTCGGGCTTCGCCGCCGCTTCCGCCCAGGCGAGCGCCCCAGCGGCCGATCCGTCCGGTTTCGCCAGCGGCGCGGAGGTCCAGGCCCAGGTGCGCGAGATGCTGGCCGCGATGAAGCCCGATCAGGGGTTCATGTGGCGGCCCCTGGTCCGCGACGGCGCGACCGTGGCGGCGATCGAAATCTGGAAGAAGCCGGGCCGCCCCGCGGTCCACCCCGCCGAGGCGGAATACGCCATCGTGCTGGAGGGCTCCGGCACGCTGGTTTCGGGCGGGACCATGGCCGACGCCAAGGTCAGCAACGCCAATCTGATCGAGGGCAGCCAGATCGAGGGCGGCGCGACACGGCCGCTCGGCCCGGGCGACGTCATCCTGATTCCGGCCGGCGCGCCGCACTGGTTCGGGATCACCGGCGACCGGCTGGTCCTGCTGGGAATCAAGTTGCCCGGCGCGAAATGACCGATCCGGCGGGAGCCGCCGTCGGCGGCCGCGCCAGATCCGGCCTTGACCGCGGCTGCCCGCTGGCCAGGTGCGTCCTGATCGCTATCGATCCGTTGCGGGCATTCAGCAGGTCCGCTTGAGGGCTCCGCGGGCCAACTCGCCCTCCGCCTCTGAAAGCCCGGTCGCGGAACATCCGCACGTGGGCCACGGGCGCGTCGCTGATGATCTAGCTGGTGATAGGGTCCTTGGCGGGCATCGCGCCATTACGAGCACCAAGGTATGACCCTGTTCAGCCCTCATCGGCCGTCGCCGCCGCTTTATCCCTACGTGTCAGGATATTGGCGCGTCTCCGATCGAGTCGGAGCCTATCGTGGACGTCCGATCGATACCGCCCCGCGACCGGGCGCGGTGCTGACCGTCAATATCGGACGTCCGAACCGCAGTTCAGACGGCGACCTTACGCCGATGCTCTCGCTCTTGGGGGTTCAGACGCAGGCGCGATCCTGGCGCTCGGATGTCGATACCGATTTCATCATGGCGCTGCTCACACCGCTGGGCTTGGCGCGTCTTTTCCCCGGCTGCGCTTCCGGTGTCGCAAATTCTCTTGTGGACGTCGGTTCCGTGGTCGGCGATCGCGTCGCGGCGACTCTCCTGAACGATGCGTCCGCGCGCCCGGACAGCCTGGCGGCCGCCCTCGACGGATGGTTGCTGGCGCGGCTGGCCGCCGTCGGCGCCACGGGATCCATCGACCTGTTCGAGGCCGCCTCGCGCGAACTGACCTATGCGTCGCGCGTGTCGGTCGCCGCGGAAACGCTTGGCGTGACGAGGCGACATCTATCGCGCCTCGTGAAGGAGCACTTGGGAATCGGTCCCAAGGAACTGTCAGATCTCCATCGCCTCGATCGCAGTCTGAGCGCCGTCCAGGCAGGCTGCGAAGGCGGCGCCGGCTTTTCCGATCAGGCCCATCAAATTCGAGAGTGGCGGCGGCGTCTGCGCACCACGCCGGGCCGATACGCGCGCGGCGGTCGCTCGCCGCTGGCCGAAACATTCGGCGGCGCGGACCCATCGGTGACCTATTACCTGTAGGTCTTGGGAGTCCCAAAGTTTCAATACAGACGCCGGCTTTCAGCGCCAAGCTGGTCCGACATAGAGCGGGTCGGCGATCATGAACGAGCGTGAAGTTACCTATCGATCCGGCGAAGTGACCATGACCGGTTACCTTGTCGATGGCTCGCGCGGCGCGCCGGCGCCCGGCGTGCTGATCGCCCACGAGGGCTTGGGCCGAGACGAACGCATGACCACTTGGGCGCGCAAGCTCGCCGGGCGGGGCTATGTCGCGCTCGCGCTTGATCTCTATGGCGAGGGCCTATTCTCTTATGAGCAGTTCTCCTTCGAGAAGATGATCGCCAAGCATGAGCACATGATGGCGACCCCTGGCTTGATGCTCACCCGCTCCACCGCCGCCCTGGAAACGCTGGCGGCTCAGCCCAACGTCGACCACACTCGGCTGGCGGCGATCGGGTTCTGCCAGGGCGGCATCGTCGCCGCGGAACTTGCACGGGCGAGGGCGCCGATCCTGTGCGCCATCGGCTTCCATCCCGGTCTCAAACGCCCAGCCGGGAGCGTCGACGGGCCGATCGAGGCCAAGCTGCTCATGATGGTCGGGGCTCGCGACGCCGTTGTTCCGCCGGAGGATCGCGCCGCCTTCGCCGCGGAGATGGAGGAAAAGGGCGCGGATTGGCAGCTTCATCTGTTCGGCGGCGTCGGACACACCTACACGAACCCCCGCGTCGACCAGTTGGCGCCGATGCCCGGGTTCGGCTACGACGCGCGCGCTGAACGCCGGGCTTGGACGATGGCGTTCTCACTGCTTGACGAAGTCTTTGGCGAGTAACCTCCACGGACAGTCCGTTCGCCCCGCTAGCCGCCCTTTACGGATCGCGGTTTTTTCCGGCGCCGGCGGCGAGCAATAACCGACCCATTGGGCGGCGCCGTCGAATGTTGATCGGCTCTGGGCTCGGCGCTGGGTCAGATGTTCGCCCAAGGCTGTCGGATGGCCGGGGCGGTCCGACCGCGCGTCGCCCGAGGTTAAAGGTCTGACAACTGTTTCGGCCTAGGGCGCGAACGAGCGCCTCGTGACGAATGTTCGGCGGCCTCGGCTGAAATGGCCGAATTGTGGTCTGATGAACACGCTTCCGAAATAAAGCTGAAATCCTTCCGTGCCATGGCGACGCTTGGCGGCTCCATGCGATCAAGAGCGATCCGCGCGGCGTGGGCGGCGGATCCGGCCATGTGGCGGAATTCACGATGAATTTTGTGACTTACCGAGTCTCGTGTTTCGCTCCGGGGTGGCCCTTCGGTCGGGTCGTCCTCTCCCAGGGCGTCCAGGCGAGGCCGCGCCTTTCATCCGGACCAAGAGCAGAACACTGGTCATCCAATTGGCCTGACAAATAGTGATTATCGAGATTGACAGATCTGACCACCTGTAAGATGTGTTAGCGGTATCATCGGTCACGGCGCGACAGCACGCCGAGCCGAGCGGGGAAACGAATGGACCAGGAACCCCTCCAGCCTCGCGCTCGCCGGCCGCGTCCGAAAGGCCTCGCGACCGTCGGCGGCCTGGCCGTGGCGCTGTCGATGCTGCTGGGTCCGTCGGCCTTGGCCGACATCCCCCGCCTCGAGGCCCAGGGCTCGGCCCGGCGGCTGGTGGTCGACGGCAAGCCCATGCTGGTGCTGGGCGGCGAGCTGGGCAATTCCAGCGCCTCCAGCCAGGCCTACATGGCCAGGTACTGGCCCAAGCTGAAGGCCATGAACCTCAACACCGTGCTGGCCCCGGTCTCGTGGGAGCTGATCGAGCCGAAGGAAGGCGCCTACGACTTCGCCAGCGTCGACGGCCTGCTGAAGGATGCCCGCGCCCAGGACATGCATCTGGTCCTGCTGTGGTTCGGGGCCTGGAAGAACAGCATGTCGACCTACGTCCCGTCGTGGGTGAAGCGCGACGACGTCCGCTTCCCGCGCGCCAAGGCGGCCCCCAATCCAGGAGAAAAATGGGGGGGCAGCCAGGAGATCCTGTCGGCCTTTTCCACCAACACCCGCGACGCCGACGCCCGGGCCTACGCCGCCCTGCTGGCCCATCTGAAGGCGGTGGACGCCCAGGGCACGGTGTTGATGGTCCAGGTCGAGAACGAGATCGGCATGCTGCCCGTCGCCCGCGAATGGGGGCCGGAAGCCAACGCCGCCTGGGCCGGGTCCGTGCCGGCTGAACTCCTGCAGCGTCTCGTGTCGGGCGGGGCCGCGATCGAGCCGGAACTGCGGGCCTTGTGGCAGGCCCACGGCTCCAAGACCTCCGGGACCTGGGCCCAGGTGTTCGGCGACGGCGACGCCGGCCAGGAGGTGTTCACCGCCTGGTTCTACGCCCGCTACGCCGACGCGGTGACCCGGGCCGGCAAGGCGGCCTATCCGCTGCCGATGTACGTCAATGTCGCCCTGAACCGCACCGGCAAGGCGCCGGGCGAATATCCCAGCGGCGGGCCGCTGCCGCACCTGATCGACGTCTGGAAGACCGGCGCGCCCAGCGTCGACCTGATCTCGCCCGACATCTATTTCCCGAACTTCAGCGACCTGGCCGGCCGCTACAAGCGCCCCGACAATGCGCTGTTCATTCCCGAGGCCAACAATGTCGGCGCGCCCGAGACGCCGGCCAACGCCTTCTACGCGATCGGCAAGCTGGACGCGTTCGGCTTCTCGCCGTTCCAGGTCGAGAACGCCGAACCTAAAGAGCACGAGGCCGTGACCCAGGCCTATGGCGTACTCAGGCAGCTGACCCCGGCGATCCTGGCGGCCCAGGGGCTGGACAGGATGTCGGGCTTCAAGCCGCGCGTGCTGGAGGACGGCACGGTGCTGGACCAGCCGGTCAGCCAGGTGATCGGCGACTATCGCTTCAACGTCGCCTTCGTCGACACCTGGACGCCCAAGGCCGACCAGAAGACCGCCGGCCACGGCGGGCTGATCATCCAGATCGGCCCCGAGGAGTACCTGATGGCCGGACGCGGCCTGGTGGTCACCTTCTCGAGCGCCGGCGACGGCCCCGCCCTGGCCGGCATCGACAGCGCCGTCGAGGGCGTGTTCGACGCCCAGGGCCGCTGGGTTCCCGGCCGGACCCTGAACGGCGACCAGACCCACCAGGGCCGCCACATCCGGCTGCCGCCCGACCAGTTCCAGATCCAGCGGGTGAAGCTCTACCGCTACCGCTGACCGACCCCCCGCCGAACCACGACAATGGCCTGTCGCTCCCCAAGACGCGGCCAGGAGGAAAACGCATGACTCGATTCAATCCCCGCAAGACGCTGCTGGCCGCCACCGCCCTGGCCGGATTGGCGGCCGGCGCGGCCCACGCCCAGACCGCCGCCCCCGCGCCGACTCCGGCTCAAGCCGCCGTCGACGACACCGCCGTCGACGAGATCATCGTCACCGGCATCCGCCGCAGCCTGCAGGCCAGCACCACGGCCAAGCGCGACGCGGTGGCCTTCGGCGACTCGATCTTCGCCGAGGACATCGGCAAGCTGCCGGCCACCAACCTGGCCGAGACCCTGAACCGCATCCCCGGCGTCACCCTGAACCGCGACATCAACGGCGAGGGCGTGCAGGTCTCGATCCGCGGCCTGGGACCCAGCTTCTCCAAGGTGCTGCTCAACAACACCCAGATCGCGGTGGCCTCGGACGGCGGCACCACCGGCGGCAGCGCCAATCGCGAGGTTGACCTCGACTTCTTCCCGTCGGAGCTGTTCACCCGCCTCGACGTGGCCAAGAGCCCGATGGCCGACACCCTGGAAGGCGGCATCGCCGGCACGGTCAACCTGCACAGCGCCCGGCCGTTCGACCGGGAAGGCCAGCACCTGACGGTGATCGCCCAAGGCCAGTACACCGACAGCAACAAGGATATCAGCCCGCGCGGCGCGCTGGTCGCCAGCAAGACCTGGGACAAGTTCGGCGTGCTGTTCGGCGTCTCGGGCGTCAAGACCAAGACCCGCGTCGACGGCTATGAGACCGTCGGCTACACCGACGGCAACATCGCCTGCGCCGGCTGCAACACCGGCGCCGACACCGGCAACGGCTTCTTCTACGCCTCGGTCGTGCCCAACAACACCGGCCACGGCCTGACGGCCGGCGCGCCGCTGGACCTGGCCGCCACCTCGGGCCTGTCGCTGCAGGACCTGAGCCGGGCGCTGATCCCACGCCTGGGCCGCAACAGCTACACCGAGGGCACGCGCTCGCGCGTCTCGGCCCTGCTGTCGCTGGAATACCGCCCGACCGACGACCTGCAGTTCGCCATCGACGGCATCTGGGCCAAGTCCAAGCGCGACTATCAGCGCCTGAACATGAACTGGTACGTCCGCAACTCGGGTCCGGGCACGGCGCCGACCTCGACCGGCGGCATGGTGCCGATCGACCTGAAGGTGGACGCCAACCACGTGGTGACCTCGGGCACCTTCGCCAATTCGAGCTTCTTCCTCGAGAACGACATCTTCGACCAGACGACCAAGTTCTACAACGTCAACCCGACCGTGCGCTGGCAGCCGCGCGAGAACATCGTCGTCGACGCCCAGGTCAATTACGGCCACTCGACCTTCTTCCGCGAGCAGCCGCAGTTCGACTTCCAGACCCCGCGCGAAAGCGGCCTGGAGGTCTATTACCAGGCCAGCGACAGCGGCCAGCCCAGCATCACCACCAACCGCGACCTGGGCGATCCCAACCTCGGCTGGCGGTGGTACCGGGTGAACGTCCAGAACATCGCCCGCGACACCACCACCAAGGGCGCCCACGTCGACGCGCGCTTCGGCGACAGCGAGATCAACATCAAGGTCGGGGCGGCCTACGACCAGGCCAGCCGCTCGATCCGCGCCTACGACAACTCGACCGCCTTCCAGACCGCCGTCTGCGGCGCCACCTGCGACGGCGCGACGGGCCTGGTGCTCAACAGCCAGGTCGGCCAGTACCTGCGGCGGGTGAACATCGACGACTTCGGCCACCTGGCCAAGGGCGGCGTCGGCTACACCAGCTTCATCATGACCGACCTGGACGCGCTGAAGAAGGCGACCAACTACGCCTTCTATCGCGACAGCGCCCCGCGGACCCGCAGCGCGGTGACCGGCGGCTCGGTCGGCGACATCGAGGAAAAGACCTGGGGAACCTACGTCGAGGCCAACGCCAAGGGCTCGCTGCTGGACCGCGACGTCAGGATGAACGTCGGCCTGCGCTATTTCCACACCGACCAGACCGTCACCAGCCCGATCCAGGTGGCCTCGGGCCTGACCGATCAGACGCTGTCGGCCAAGTACGACGACGTCCTGCCGTCGGCCAACTTCACCTATGACGCGGCCGAGAACATCAAGCTGCGCCTGGCGATTTCGCGCAGCATGACCCGGGCCGACGCCGGCCAACTGCTGCCCGGCACGACCTTCTCGGACATCTCGGCCCAGGTCGCCAGCGCCGGCAATCCGGACCTGAAGCCCTACACCTCCAACAACATCGACATCGGCGGCGAGTACTACACCGGCGGCATCGGCTATGTGGGCGTGGCCTTCTTCCGCAAGGACATCGACGGCTTCACGGTCACCACCCAGACCACCGTGCCGTTCACCTCGCTGGGCATCAACTTCACCGACCTGAACACCTCGCAGCAGCAGGCCTTGAACCTGCGCGGCGGTCCCAGCGTGGCCACCGTGACGCTGAACCGGCCGATCAACCTGAACAAGCTGCTGATCCAGGGCGTCGAGCTGACCTGGGTCCAGCCGCTGGACTTCCTGGTCAAGGGCCTGGGCTTCTCGGCCAACGCCACCAAGCTGGAGCAGAGCTCGTCGACGGGCCTGTTCGCCCCCGGCGTCGCGCCGTACCGCGTCAACCTGCAAGGCTTCTACGAAGGCCACGGCGCGTCGCTCAGCGTGAACTACGTCTGGAACGACGAGTCGGTCGCCGCCAACGGTCCGCAGAACAACATCAATGTACCCTTGAAGGCCGAGGCCCGCGGCCAGCTGGACGTCTCGGCCGGCTATGTCCTGCCGTTCGCCGACAAGGCTTGGCGCGTGACCCTGGACGCCCTGAACATCACCAACGAGCCCCTGCGGACCACGTTCGGCTACGACAACGCGCCGTACAGCGTCTACTACCCCGGCCGCCAGGTGCTGCTGGGTCTGCGGGCCAGCTTCTGACCCGATCCTCCTCCCGGAGGTTTCGACTGGGCGGCGCCGGCGGCGGCGCCGCCTTTTTTTGTGTCGAGAGAGGGCGCTCGTCTCGTTGTCATCCCGGCCGCAGCGAAGCGGAGAGCCGGGATCCAGGTGAACCGCACCGCCTTCGCCCAGTCCCCTGGATCCCGGACAGCCTCTGCGAGGCTTCCGGGAGGACAACCCTTCATGACGCCCGGGAAGCCCTTACAGCTTCGGCGGCGCCGTCACGTCGGGTCCCGCGGGCGCCGGCACGCGGCGGGCCGAGGTGATCGGCACGGGCGGATCCAGGATCTGGCCCTTCATCACCGGATTGATCGCCTTGCCGGGCGTGGGCAGGGCCAGGATCTTCTTGGCCACGTCCATGCCCTGGACCACGCGGCCGAAGGCGGCGAAGCCCAGGTTGTCGCCGGTCGCGGCCGGGTTGGCGTCCAGATAGGGCGCGTCGCCGATGCAGATGAAGAAGTCCGAGGTGGCGGTGCCCGGCGCGGTGCGGGCGATCGAGACCGTGCCGTCGACATGCTTGAGGCCCGTCTGGCTGGTGGGCTCGTGGGCCACTGGCGGCAGGGCGCCGACGTTCTGCAGCCCGCCCTGGATCAGGCCGTAGTCCACCGCCCCCGGGGCCCGCGAGGCCCGAAAAAAGGTCGCCTTGTCATAGAGCTTGCGGTCGACATAGCGCAGGAAGTTGGCGGTGGTGATCGGCGCCTGGGCCACGGCCAGCGCGATGACGATCCGGCCCTGCGGGGTGTCGATGGCGACATAGACCGGCGGCTTGGGCGGCGCCGGAGCGACCTGGGCGGCGGCGGGAAAGGCGGCCAACAGGCCGGCGCCGACCAGGATCTCGCGGCGGACGAAGGGGCGATGGGTCATGGGGCGAGACTAGCCTAGTCCCGCGCCCTTCTTCCACCGTCATCCCGGGCCGGCGCCCGCCTGAACCGATAAAGCCCCGACCGCCCCCGAAACAACCCTGAGCAGCGGCCGGCGAACCTGCGCCGTTCGGTCACATGGGGCCTTAACTCTGCCGCACCGTCTCCGCTCTAACCTCGGGCGTTGGATGGAACCGGCATGTGTGACCGAGAAGCGCAAAGGCTGAACGTCATGAGATCCCGCAGCTTGCCCGCCGACATGGCGGGTCTGACCGACAATCGTTTCGCGAGCCGGCGGCAAGGCGCGCTCGCGACGCCATCATCCGCGCCGGTCGTTGGAGGCGTCGGGCCTGATGGAAAATGATCGATCGGTGCGCAGGCTCACGGCGCTGCAGCAGTCGGCCTCCACGGCGCGGGTCCTTAACCTCACGGCGATCCACCGCAAGCACGGCTCGGACCCGGCCTTCTTCGAAGCGCCCTTCTTCACCCATCGGCTGCTGGACCGGAGCATCATCCTGAAGCACCGGCTGCGGCCGCATGAATACAGCCTGTTCGCCACCCCCAAGCCCACCGCCACCAAGATCCTGATCCCGATCGACAACGAGGACTTGAAGGCCGGCGCCCACTACGTCTTCGTCGGCCAGCGGGATTTCGAGGCGGTGCTGCAAGCCGTGTTCGGCGACGACCTCAGGCCGGGGACCCGGGACCGCATCGTCCTCGACCTCATCGATTCCCTGCCCTCCCTGGATCCCTTCCTGCTGCGCGAACAGCTGCGGCGTCACGAGATCGAGCCGGCCCGGATCTATTTCGGGATCTCCGAGGCCGACATCCAGCGGATGTTCGACTTCGTGCGGGAGCAGATCACCAGCCTGGTCGCCCTGTCGGCCAAGGAAGGCTCGGCGGGCTCGTCCGCGGGCGCCGGCCGCCTGGTGGAGAAGCTCCTGTCCAACCGGCCGGAGGACGGCTTCGAACCCCTGAAGACCACCCTCAAGCTCAGCGACAAGGAGTATCTGGACGGGGTCTTCGCCTGGCGCGGTTTTCTTTACTACAAATGGCAACTCGAGGAGCTGAGGGGCGGGATCGCCGAGGTGGCCCTGGAGATCTCCAGCATCGCGCCACGCGGGGCGCGGGACCCGGAAGCCGCCCAGTACCTTCCCGAGGCGCGCCAACGCATCCGCGCCGCGGTCGGCCAGGCCATCTCGCGGGTCCAGGCCCTGCTGGACGTCTACAACAAGGCCTATCTGGACCTGACCGTGGGCGGCAAGACCCTGGGCTTTCGCGACTTCCTGCTCACCGCGCCCGGCATGTTCACCGAGCTTGGCGAGTGCCTGGGCGGCGTCCAGCACATCATCAGCTTCTGGCGCTACCGCTTCCCGGCGGGCAAGACGCGGCTGATCTCGCCCTCGGAGCTGATGGACGTGTTCCTCGATTTCGAGGACAGCCTGATCGTCGCGCCCAAAGATGCGCTCACCTGGGTCGCCTGACATGAGCGCGACCATGCCGCGGCGTCTCATGGGCTTCGCTTTCGCGGGCGCCGATCTCGTCTTCGAAGTGGCCGCCGACGGCCTGATCGGTCTGGCCCTGGGCGCGGCGGAGCGCCTGACCGGACGCAAGGAGCCGGATCTGAAGGGGCTGAACTGGCTGGCCCTGTTCTCCCCGAACGACGCGGAGCTGCTGAAGACCTTGCTGGACTGCGTGGGGCCGGGCGAGCGCCAGGGACCCTTGCGGGTCGCCCTTGCGCGGCCGGGGAAGATCGATCGTCACGTCTCGCTTTCGGTCTTCCGGATGCCGATCGCGGGCGCGGCCCTGTCCTGCGCCCTCAGCCTCGGCGCCGCGCCCCAGGCCGCCGTCGGATCGCCCCCCGACGGCCTGCTGGCCGCGTCCGACTTCACCGCCGCCGCCGACGCGCTGTTGCGGGATGCGGAATCGGCCGGCCTGTCGGTCCGCCTGGACCTCGTCGAATTCGCCGGCCTTGGCGGACATTTGGCCGAGCTGGGGCCGGACGCGGCCGCCGGGATGCGGCGACGCCTGGCCGCGACCCTGCGCGCCAATTCCCTGGGCGGATTGGGCGGAACCGAGGTCGCGCCGGACCGCTATGCGGTGCTCAGCCCGGAGACCGCGCCGGCGGACCGCCTCAAGACCGACCTCGGCCGGGCCACTGGCTCGCTCTTGGACCCCGCCGTCGTTCACCTGCCCTTGAAAGCCGGCGCCCAGGCCCAGAACCTGCGGGCCATGCGCTATGTCCTGGATCGCTTCATCGAGGACGGGCCCGACGCCGCCGCCGCGGGTTTCGAGGCGGCGGTCCAGCGGATGATCCGCGACTCCGCCCATTTTCGGGCCCGGGTGGCGGCGGGCGCCTTCCAGCTCGCCTACCAGCCGGTGGTGAGCCTGGCCGACGGCGGCCTGCACCATTTCGAAGCCCTGGCGCGGTTCGAAGCCAACGCCAGTCCGGCGGACACGATCCGGCTGGCCGAGGAACTCGACATGATCGCCGACTTCGACCTCGCCGTGGTCGGCACGGTTCTGTCGGCGTTGGAGGCGGAGCCCGCCGATTGCAGGATCGCGGTCAATCTCAGCGCCCGCTCCTTGACGCTGCCGCGGTTCCTGTCCGCCTTCGAAGCGCTCGTCGCCCCTCGTCCCGCCTTGCGGTCCCGCCTGTTGCTGGAAGTCACCGAGACCCAGATGATCGGGGATCTGGACGTCGCCAACGCCATAATCCGGCGGCTGAAGTCCCTGGGGCACGCGGTGTGTCTCGACGACTTCGGGGCCGGCGCCGCCTCGCTCGACTATCTGCGCCGCCTGGACATCGATATCGTCAAGATCGACGGCCGCTACGTCCAGGCGCTGCGGCGCGGCGGCCGTGACGCCGTGCTCCTGAAGCACATCGTCGCCCTTTGCTCCGATCTGGGCATGACCACGATCGCCGAGATGGTGGAAACGCGCGACGCCGCCAACCTGCTCCGCGACCTGGGTGTCGAGCTGGGTCAGGGCTGGCACTTCGCCAAACCTCTGCCCAAACCCCAATGGCGCGTCGCCGCGCCGCCGCCCGTCAAGCGCATGGGGGCGGTTGAGGAGTGGAGATAGTCTCGCCTGAGGAGCCTGTCGGGCGCCTCTCTGAAACCTAGACCAGCATCCCGTGCCCGCGCAGCACCACCAGCCGGCCGGCGTTGAAGAACGGCAGGGACAGGGTGACGGCGATCAGGATCTCGAAGGCCAGGCTGCCCAGGTTGAAGCGGCCGCGGGCGCGGTCGACCAGGGCCGAGACGGCGCGGCCCAGGGCGGCGCCGGCCCAGGCCATGGCCAGGGCGAAGGCCATGGCCGCCCCGACATGCGACTGGTAGCCCAGGAACAGGGCCGCGGCGGCGTGCGACAGGATCAGCAGGCCGCCCAGGGCCCGGCCCTCGGTCCTGCCCTCGACCTGGGCGCCGGCGGCGGAGGGAGTGTCGTCATCATCGCCCGCGTCGCTGTCCAGGGCGGTCAGGCCCAGGACCGTGCCGGGCCGGACCAGGGTCAGGCCGCCCAGCACCCCGCCGATCACGCAGGCGATCATCGCCAGGACGAGCGATAGGCCATAGCTCGAAAAGGTCACGCGGATCTGGTCTCCAACCGCTCGGTCTTAGGGTCTTCAGGCGGGCGCATGGCAGACGGCCTCGACGTTGCGGCCGTCCGGGTCGAACACGAAGGCTCCATAGTAGTTGGGGTGATAATGCGGCCGAACGCCGGGCGGTCCGTTGTCCGCGCCGCCGGCGGCCAGGGCGGCGGCGTGGAAGGCGTCCACCGCCGCGCGGGTCTTGGCCACGAAGGCCACGTGCATCGGGCCGGTCAGGGTCTCGCCGCCGCCGATCCAGAAGCTGGGCTTGCCCGCCTGGATGTCGCGGCTGTCGGCGGCGGGGCCATAGCCGAGATAGGCGTGGGCGCCGGTCTCCTCGGCGCTGACGCTCATCACGATCTCGATGCCCAGCGGGGCGAAGGCGGCGTCGTAGAAGGCCTTGGAGGCCTCCACGTCGCGCACGGTCAGTCCGATATGGTCGATCATCAGCGCACCCTTACCTTGAACACGACCTTGCGGTCGTCGGGCTTGTCGGGCTCCCAGGGGCGCTTGAACGTGAAGGCCAGTTCGGCCCGGCCGCGTCCGGCGCCCTGGTAGGTGTAGACCGTGGTCAGCCGGCCGCCGGGCAGGCCGGGCGAGGCGGCGACGTCCTGGCTGGAGCCGCCGCTCAGCACCAGGGGCGAGGCTTCTCGGTCCAGCCGCCACGCGTAGCCGGTCCCGGCGTTCGACCCCAGCCGCACCTCCAGGGTCTGGCCGCGCGCCAGCCCGACCGGGCCGCCGTCGGCCTCGGTGACGACGCGGGCTGCGGGCGGCGCGGCGCTGGCGCAGGCGGAGAGTCCGGCCGGGAGGGCCAGAAGGCCGACCAGGGCCAGGATCGGGATTTGCTTCGTCTTCATGATCGTCTTCATGCCGCCGTCTTCGTCCCTATCTATGTCCGTCGCCTGACTAGGGGCGGTTTCGCCCACAGCAAATCGGCGACTGTTCTCCTTGACTCCCCAACCCCCCGGTCCTAACTCCTGCCCGGCGTTGGCACTCGATGGGAGCGACTGCTAACAGCGGCGCTCCCCGCTTGCCGACGGACCATATCTTTAAAACCGTCCCGACGGAGAACGAGTCATGAAATTTCGCCCTCTCGGCGACCGCGTCCTGGTGAAGCGCGTCGAAGAAGAAACCAAGACCAAGGGCGGGATCATCATCCCCGACACCGCCAAGGAAAAGCCGCAGGAAGGCGAAGTCGTCGCCGTCGGCCCCGGCGCCCGCAACGACAAGGGCGACATCGTCGCCCTGGACGTGAAGGCCGGCGACCGCATCCTGTTCGGCAAGTGGTCCGGCACCGAAGTGAAGGTCGACGGCCAGGACCTGCTGATCATGAAGGAAAGCGACGTTCTGGGCGTCGTCGAGGCCTAAGGGCCCGACCCCTCGACCGCTTTTCTCCCCAAGTTTCTCTTTTAGAAGGGCTCTCAAATGGCCGCTAAAGACGTCTATTTCTCCTCCGACGCGCGCGACAAGATGCTGCGCGGCGTCAACATCCTCGCCAACGCGGTGAAGGTCACCCTGGGCCCCAAGGGCCGCAACGTCGTCATCGAAAAGTCGTTCGGCGCCCCGCGCTCGACCAAGGACGGCGTCTCGGTCGCCAAGGAAATCGAACTGGCTGACAAGTTCGAGAACCTCGGCGCGCAGATGATCCGCGAAGTCGCGTCGAAGACCAACGACAAGGCCGGCGACGGCACCACCACCGCCACCGTCCTGGCCCAGGCCATCGTCCAGGAAGGCCTCAAGTCGGTTGCCGCCGGCATGAACCCGATGGACCTGAAGCGCGGCATCGACAAGGCCGTGCACATCGTCGTCGACGAGATCAAGAAGTCGTCGAAGAAGGTCACCACCAACGCCGAAATCGCTCAGGTCGGCACCATCTCGGCCAACGGCGACAAGGAAGTGGGCGACATGATCGCCCGCGCCATGGACAAGGTCGGCAACGAAGGCGTCATCACCGTCGAGGAAGCCAAGACCGCCGAGACCGAACTCGACGTCGTCGAAGGCATGCAGTTCGACCGCGGCTACCTGTCGCCGTACTTCATCACCAACGCCGACAAGATGGAAGTCCAGCTCGAAGAGCCGCTCATCCTGCTGTTCGAAAAGAAGCTGTCGTCGCTGCAGCCGCTGCTGCCGGTGCTGGAAGCCGTCGTCCAGTCGGGCCGCCCGCTGGTGATCATCGCCGAGGACGTCGAGGGCGAAGCCCTGGCCACCCTGGTGGTCAACAAGCTGCGCGGCGGCCTGCGCGTCGCCGCCGTCAAGGCTCCGGGCTTCGGCGATCGCCGCAAGGCCATGCTGGAAGACATCGCCATCCTGACCGGCGCCCAGGTCGTCAGCGAAGACCTCGGCATCAAGCTCGAGAACGTCTCGCTCGACATGCTGGGCAAGGCCAAGAAGGTCTCGATCACCAAGGACGACACCACCATCGTGGACGGCGTCGGTGAGAAGTCGGCCATCGAGGCCCGCATCTCGCAGATCAAGAAGCAGATCGAGGACACCACCTCGGACTACGACAAGGAAAAGCTGCAAGAGCGTCTGGCCAAGCTGGCCGGCGGCGTCGCGGTCATCCGCGTCGGCGGCTCGACCGAAGTCGAGGTGAAGGAAAAGAAGGACCGCGTCGACGACGCCCTGAACGCGACCCGCGCGGCCGCCGACGAAGGCATCGTCCCGGGCGGCGGCGTGGCGCTGCTGAAGGCCTCCAAGGCCCTGGCCGCCCTGACCGGCGACAATGACGACCAGACCGCCGGCATCGCCATCGTCCGTCGCGCCCTGCAGGCTCCGATCCGCCAGATCGCCGAGAACGCCGGCGTCGAAGGCTCGATCGTGGTCGGCAAGATCCTGGAAAGCGACAACGCGACGTTCGGCTTCAACGCCCAGACCGAGCAGTATGTCGACCTGGTCGCCGACGGCGTCATCGACCCCGCCAAGGTGGTCCGCACCGCCCTGCAGGACGCCGCCTCGGTGGCCGGCCTGCTGATCACCACCGAAGCCGCCATCGTCGAAGCGCCCAAGAAGAGCGCTCCGGCCGGCGGCCCTCCCGGCGGCGGCATGGGCGGCATGGGCGACATGGACTTCTAAGAAGTCTCGTCAGCTCAAGCTGATTGTTACGGAGAAGGGCGGGGCCGAACGGTCCCGCCCTTTTTCTTTGCGTGGAGTTTCGGCGCGTATCGCCCTTCCACTCACCTTCGACGGGCGGAACGCCCGGTCGCGAGTCCGGGCGAGTGTTGTCCACGGTTCCCGCTCCGCTTGTGGATAACCGATCACAGCCACGTTAACACATGCAGCGAAACTACGGCCAAGCCCGTTCTTGACTCCGTGAACGCAGGAGGCGTTCAGGAGGCTGGGCGATGGCGAGACACGAGATCCACCATTTTCGTAACCGGCGTACCCCCAAGGCCATCTATATCGTGCTGGGCCTGGCCCTGTGGTTGACCCTGGGCCTGATCAGCCAGGCGGCGTTCCAGGTCCTGGGCTGACGACGCGCCCCTCCGGCTTCGCGCCGGGTGACGGCGCGTCGAAACCTGCTACATCGGCGGACATGTTTCGCCAGCGCCCCGACGCCGATCTGATCGTTCAAGGCTGGGTGGTCGGCGTGATGGTCGAGACGCCCGGCGAGCGGCTGCCCGTCCGCCACTATTTCGCCGTCGGCAAGCCCGACCGCGCCCAGGCCGAGTGGGCGGCGGTCGACCTGGCCATGCAGGCCGGCCCGGTCGCCTCCAGCCCGTCCGGCGGTCGCGAGCCCGTGGAGGCCCTGCGCGAGGTCGTGGCCTACAAGATGCGCGAACTGGGCCTGAAGCCGGGCGAGGCGCGAGCCCTGGGCGACAAGTTCCCGCGCCGGTGGCTGCCGGCTTGAGTTGACGCCCCCTCCGTCACGAGGCTGCGCCTCGCGCCACCTCCCCCGTTTCACGGGTGAGGAGAAGACAACCGCCCGCCGCTCCTCACCCGCATAGCGGGGGAGGTGGCATGGCGCGGATACGCGACATGACGGAGGGGGCGTCGCGCGAGGCCTTTCCTTCCCCGCCCGCCCAAGCCATCCTCCGTCCCGAACAAGCGTTGGAGGGGTGGAATGTCACGCAAGCTGTGGGCCGTGCTGGGCCTGGTCACGACGCTGGGCTTGAGCACGGCCGCCTGCGCCCAGCCGGCCCCCGCCGGGCCGGTCACGCCGAACGACTATGCGAAGGACGAAAACTGGCTGTGCCGCCCCGGCCGCCAGGACGCCTGCGCCGCCGACCAGACCGCCACGGTGATCCAGGCCGACGGTTCGACCAGCGTCGAGACCTTCAAGGCCGACCCGGACGCCCCGATCGACTGCTTCTACGTCTATCCGACGGTGTCGAGCGATCCGGGCGGCAACAGCGACATGACGCCGGACCTGCCGGAAAAGGCCGTGGCCGACCAGCAGTTCGCCCGCTTCGGATCGGTCTGCAAGCTCTACGCCCCCAGCTATCGCCAGGTGACCATCGCCGCCCTGCGCAGGGTGATGATGGGCCAGGCCTCGAACGGCGACGGCGAGCTGGCCTATGCCGACGTGCTGGCCGCCTGGAAGGACTATCTGGCCCGCGACAACCACGGCCGCGGCGTGGTGCTGGTCGGCCACTCGCAGGGTTCGCGCGTCCTGCTGCGGCTGATCAGGGAGGAGATCGACGGCAAGCCGGTGCAGAAGCAGCTGGTCTCGGCCCTGATCCTGGGCATGAACACGCCCGTCGACCCGGCCAGGGACGCCTACGGCTCGCTGCCCCTGTGCCGCAAGGCCGGCCAGACCGGCTGCGTGATCTCCTACGTCTCGTTCCGCGCCGACGTCCCGCCGCCGGCGACCAGCAAGTTCTTCGGCAAGGTCGCCGAGCCGGGGATGAAGGCCGCCTGCGTCAATCCGGCGGCCCTGGCCGGCGGCTCGGCCCCGCTGCGCAGCTATTTCAGCGACCGCACGATCATGGGTACGGCCATGCGCCCGGCCACGGTCTGGGCTCAGGGCGTGACGGTGTCGACGCCGTTCGTCGAGCTGCCGGGCCTGGTCTCGGCCGAGTGCGTCAGCCAGGGCGGCTTCGACTACCTGGCCGTCACGGTGCATCCCGACAAGGCCGACCCCCGCGCCGACACCATCCCCGGCGACCTGCTGGTGCTGGGCCAGCCGCTGAAGGACTGGGGCCTGCATCTGGTGGACGTCAATCTGACGATGGGGGATCTGGTGGCGGTGGTGGGCGAGCAGAGCAAGGCCTATACGGCGGCGAAGTAGCGGCCGCGGGACGCCCCCTCCGTCACGCTGCGTATTCGCAGCGCGCCACCTCCCCCGCTGCGCGGGTGAGGAGGAAGCACCGGCCTTCTCCTCCCCCGTGCAACGGGGGAGGTGGCCGCGAAGCGGACGGAGGGGGCGTCCGGCCGCCTCACTCCCGCGTCACGCTCTTGAACACCGTCACGCCCAGGACGGCGACGACGATGAAGCCCAGCAGGAACAGGAAGAACAGGATCTTGGCGATCCCCGCCGCCGCGCCGGCGACGCCGGTGAAGCCCAGGGCGCCGGCGATCAGGGCGACGATCGCCAGGATGACAGCCCATTTCAACATGGTCGTTTCCTCGATGACTGCGCCCGTTCAAGCGCGGGCTTCCAGGAGGCAACGCGGCCTCGGCGGGCTCCGTTCCCTGCGGCGTCCCCTTCCCAGCCTTGTGTTCACCGCGTTCGCTCGGTAACCCATCCCCATGGCCTCCAAGCCCGAAAGCCCGACCGAACCGTTCAAGCGCGCCCTGGCCCACGCGGCGCGCTCGCTCGCCGAAACCCCCGACCTGGAGGTGGTGTTCTCCGGCGAGGGCCCCAGCCTGGTCGGCAAGCGGGCGGTGCTGCCCCATCCGCCGCGCGACCTGAACGCCAAGGAGGCCGCCCGCATCCGCGGCCTGGCCGACCAGATGGCCCTGCGCCTGGCCCACCACGACGCGGTGGCCCACGCCCGCGCCCGTCCCGGCTCGCCCGACGGCCAGGCGGCCTTCGAGGCCATCGAGCAGGCGCGACTGGAGGCCATCGGCAGCAACGCCCTGGGCGGGGTGCGCGCCAACCTGACCGCCGCCCTCGAGGCCCGCCTGGAAAAGCAGGGCCTGACCCGCGCCGTCGCCACCGACCGCCAGTCCGCGCCGATGGCCGAGATCCTGTCGCTGATGGTCCGCGAGCGCCTGACCGGCGACGCCCCGCCCGACGGCGCCAAGGCCCTGGTCGACATCCTGCGCGCCGACATCGAGGCCCGGGCCGGCAAGGACCTGGACCGCCTGGCCGCCGCCATAGACGACCAGGCCGCCTTCGCCCGGGTCACCCGCGAGATCCTGCGCGACCTGGACCTGGGCGAGGAGATGTCCGACGCCACCGAACAGTCCGAGGAGGACGAGGGCGACGAGGACCAGAACACCGAGGCCTCGGAGGACGATTCCGGCGAAGGCGAGGGCGAGCAGTCCGACGGCGCCCAGCCCGAGCAGGCCGAGACCTCCGACCGCGAGTCCGAGGCCGGCGACGAGGAGATGGTCCAGTCCGAGCAGGACGGCGAGGTCGAGGACGCCGACGAGGCGCCCGAGATGGGCGACGGCGCCAAGCCGGCCCGCCCGGACCCGGGCCAGGGCGGCGCGGGCGAGCCGGCCTACAAGGTGTTCACCACGGCCTATGACGAGGTGGTGCCGGCCGAGGACCTGTGCGACGCCGACGAGCTGACCCGCCTGCGGGCCTATCTGGACCAGCAGCTCAACGCCTTCTCCAGCGTGGTCTCGCGCCTGGCCAACAAGCTGCAGCGCCGCCTGCTGGCCCAGCAGAACCGAGCCTGGACCTTCGACCTGGAGGAGGGGATGCTGGACGTCGCCCGCCTGACCCGGGTGATCGTCGATCCCACCGCCCCCCTGTCGTTCAAGCAGGAGGAGGACGTCGAGTTCCGCGACACCGTCGTGACCCTGCTGATCGACAATTCGGGCTCAATGCGCGGCCGGCCGATCATGGTGGCCGCCGTCTGCGCCGACATCCTGGCTCGCACCCTGGAGCGCTGCGCGGTCAAGGTCGAGGTGCTGGGCTTCACCACCCGCGCCTGGAAGGGCGGCAGCGCCCGCGATGAGTGGATCAAGGCCGGCAAGCCGCCCGCCCCGGGCCGGCTGAACGACCTGCGCCACATCATCTACAAGAGCGCCGACGCCCCCTGGCGGCGGGCCCGCAAGAACCTTGGCCTGATGATGCGCGAGGGGCTCTTGAAGGAGAACATCGACGGCGAGGCCCTGATGTGGGCCCACCAGCGCCTGATCGGCCGGCCCGAAGCCCGCCGCATTCTGATGGTGATCTCCGACGGCGCGCCGGTGGACGACTCCACCCTCAGCGTCAATTCGGGCCACTATCTGGAGCGCCACTTGCGGCAGGTGATCGCCGAGATCGAGACCCGCAGCCCGGTCGAGCTGATCGCCGTCGGCATCGGCCACGACGTCACGCGCTACTACCGACGGGCGGTGACCATCGTCGACGTCGAGCAGCTGGGCGGCGCCCTGGTCGACCAGCTGGCCGGGCTGTTCGACGAGGAGCCCAAGGCGGTCAAGCGGGCGAGGGGGCTTCTGGCCGCCCCGCCGACCGTGCAGCCTTCCGCCCCGAAGCCGGCCCGCAAGGTTCCCGCGTGATCGGAGGGCTCCGGACGCTGCTGATCGTCGGCCTGGCGACCGGCGCGCTGTCCCAGTGCCACAAGGCCCCGCCGCAGCCGGCCGTCCTGCCGGTCGCCCCGGTCAAGGCCGGGCCGGAGATCGGCCTGACGACCGTCCCCGCGCCGCTCAGCTCGGCCACGCCGCCTCCAACGGCCATCGGCCGGTTCGTCTATGCCGGCGGGATCGCCATCAGCAGCTCCGACACCCAGCGCCTGCACGGCCTGTCGGACCTGAAGTTCGGCCCCGACGGCGGGCTGGTGGCGGTCAGCGACGACGGCGACCTGTTCGAGGCCCGGCTCAAGCTGGACGAGGCCGGCCGCCTGGTCGGCCTGACCGACGGCAAGCTGTCACCGCTGAAGGGCCTGGACGGCCAGCCGCTGCAGGGCAAGGAGAAGGGCGACGCCGAGGGCTTGGCGATCCTGGCCAACGGCGACCGCCTGGTCAGCTTCGAGCGCGACCACCGCATCTGGCTCTATCCGCGCCAGGCCGACGGGAGCTACGGCCTGCCCCGGGCGGTCAACAAGCCCGCCACCGCCTTTCCCGACAACGAGGGCATGGAGGCCCTGACCGCCTATCCGATCGCCGGGCCCGACGCCTATCTGGTGGGCGGCGAGGAGGGCGAGGTGTGGCTGTGCCGGCTGTCGACGCCGTGCGCGAGCCTGGCCCCGCAGTCGCCGCCGGACTTCACCTGGGGCCTGACCGGCTTCGCCGCCTTCGAGGGTCAGTCGGTCGCCAGCCTGTTCCGCGCCTACGACCCGATCCGCGGCTGGCGCGGCCAGGTGCGGTTCGTGATCGACCCTCGCGCCCCGGCCGCCAAGCAGTACCTGGCCGCGACCCTGACCCTGGACGGGGCGATCACCCGCGACAATTTCGAGGGGATCGCGCTGAGCAAGAGTCCGTCCGGCGCGACGCGGATCTACCTCCTGTCGGACGACAACGACGCGCCGCAGGAACGCACCCTGCTGATGGCCTTCGACTGGACCCCGCCGCCTCCGCCGCCGCCCGCGCCGCCGAAGCCGACCAAGCCGGTGCGACGGCGGTAAAAACATTCTTCCCTCCCATAAAGGGGAGGGAAGGCGCCTGGAGAATAGGCAGGAAAACTAGTTTCCTTTGCAACTCAACATTTTACTTCAAAAGGCCGCGCTATAATGTTACCGGTACCTTCGATGGATTGAGCGGGCGAGATCCCAACGGCCATCAGAGGAACGCGTCGGGAGGTGGTTGAACCCCAACCCCCTTTCGGAACTGAAATCATGAAGACTCTGTTTGTTCTGGCCGCTTCGGCCATCGCCCTGACCACCGCTTCGTCGGCCTTCGCCGCCGAGGAGCATCACGTCAAGGTTCGCGGCCGCACCGACGCCGCCATCCACGCCGACATCGTCGCCGCCGCCTCGTCGATCTGCCGCGAGGACACCGGCCTCCACCCCTACGGCGAGTGCGTCCGCGAAGTGACCCGCGACGCCGTCCTGAAGGTGGGCAGCCCCGCCCTGACGGCCTATGACCGCCAGGTGTTCCGCACCCGCGGCCTGCTGAAGGCCAGCTACTAAGACCTGTTCGGGCGCGGCCCCGCGCGGCTTCGGCCGGCGTGGGGCCGGGTTCTGCTTCCGTTTGCCGCAACCGTTCGTTGTCAACGGATTATGTGACCGCGCTGCAATATAACCGTTGATAAGTGACGGCCTGCAAGTTATAGCTCGGCCAAGTCGGCAGAGCGGGCGAGATCCTGGACCAGCCGGCGCGGGGAAGCGCATTTCGGACGGGTTGAAGATCAACGCTGTCCTGGAATCCGTCCCATGATCCGCTCCATCGTCCTGGCCGCCTCGGCCGTCGCCCTGTTCGCCGCCGCGCCCGCCGGCGCCGCCGAAATCCGCATCACGACCGCCGGCAAGGCCCCGGCCGAGCTGCGCGCCGAGATCGTCAAGGCCGCCTCGACCGTCTGCTGGCAGAACGTCCGGGGGGAGAGCTTGGCCTCCTACCTGTACCCCTCGTGCGTCCGCGCCTCGGTCAACGACGCGGTCAGCAAGCTGAACAACCCCGACCTGGTCGCCTATAACGAAGCCAACCCGGCCATCCGCGCCCGCTAAGGCTTCCAAAGTTTAGTACGGGGCGGCGTATCGGCCCCTTTCAGTGGCGTTGAAGAGCCCTCCCCGGCGACGGGGAGGGCTTTTTCGTGGGCCGGATCAGGCTGGGCGAGCCCGCGGGTCCGGCGCGCGCCGCGAAAGGGCCAGCCGGGCGCCCAGCCAGACGCAGGGGACGGCTTCCAGCGGGATCGACAGCGCGTACCAGGCCGGTCCCAGCCGCCCGCCGCCCGCGGCGTAGTAGGTGGCCACGCCGGCTAGGCCCGCCGCCAGGCCGACGCCGGCCAGGATCCAGGCGTGGCGCATGGGCCGATCGGGCGCCAGGCGGACGGCGGCGTAGCCGCCCGCGATGGTGAAGACCGCGCGATAGGCCGCGGCCAGGACGAACCGCGGGTCGGACATGACCTCGGGCGCGGCGGGGAAGACGCCGACGGCGTGCATCGCCATGTCCGTGAGGGTGGCGGGGATCGCCGTGGCCGCGACGCCCGCCGCGACCGCGCCGAAGCTGGCGAGCCGGACCCTCACGACGCCATCCCCTTGCCCTGGGCCGCCAGCAGGGCGTCCAGCTTGCGCATCTGGCTCTCGTGACCGGCGCGGGCCCGTTCGGTCCAGGCGTGGTCGTGCATGGCGTCGAAGGTGATGGTCAGGGCCGTCTTGCCGCCGACCGCCGTCAGTTCGACCACGGTGGCGACATCGTAGGGCTCCACGCCCGGCACGAAGTCGGTCAGCGTCTTGTAGGCCAGCCGGTTCGGCGCGGAGACTTCGGTATAGGTGACCTTGCACGGGGTGGAGAGCGGCATGTTCGACTGCTTCATGAACGCCGCCATCTCGGGCGCAACGGCGGTCATCAGATAGGTCATCTCGCCGCCGGGGCGCAGGTCCAGCCCGGTGACCGTCACCTCGAAGCCTTCCGGACCCCACCAGGATTCGATGCCGGCCTTGGTCGTCCACAAGGCCCAGGCTTCCTCGAGCGAGGCGGCGTAGGTGCGTTGGATCGAGAACTGGGCGCGCGCGGCGCCGGCGACGGTGGTGTCGTTCACTTGGAATCCTCCTTGTCGGCGGTCTTTCCGGCCGCCCGGTTGCGTTCGAGGGCGGCGCCGAACCGGTCCAGCCGGGCCTCCCAGTGACGGCGATAGTCGGCCACCCAGGCTTCGAGCTGGTCGAAGGCCTCCTTGCGCAGCGAATAGAGCCGCTTCTGGCCGTCGGGGCGCATCCGTACGATCCCCGCCTCCATCAGGATGCGAAGGTGGCGCGAGACGCCCGACTGATGGATGTCCATGCGCTCGACGATGTCGCCGACGGCGCATTCGCCGGACTTCATCGCCTCGACGATGCGAAGCCGGGTCGGGTCGCCGAGCGCGAGGAAAAGGTTTATCTGCGTTTCCATGCATATACATTTACATGCATATATTTGGATGTCAACGCCGACCTCGCCCCTCTCGGCGCCGGGGTCAAACGCGAAAAGGCCCGCGAGGCGAACCTCGCGGGCCTTTCGTTCGGCCGAAACCGAGAAGGTGTTAGGCGGCGACCGCGGCGGCCTTGGCCTTGGCCTTGACCTGAGCCTTGATCTTCAGGGCGCGCGGCGACAGCTGCTCGTCCTTGGCGCCCAGCAGGAAGGTGTCCAGGCCGCCCTTGAAGTCCAGGGTGCGCAGGGCCGCGTTGCTGATGCGCAGCTTGAAGGTCTGACCCAGCGAGTCCGACTGCAGCGAAGCGGGCGACAGGGCCGGCAGGAAGCGGCGCTTGGTCTTGATGTTCGAGTGGCTCACATTGTGGCCGACCATCGGACCGATCCCGGTGAGTTCGCAACGGCGCGACATGGTGGATACCTTGGGCTTGGGCGAAGCTAAGGGCTCCGCGACATGAAATTTCGGCCACGCGATGGACGGACCGCCGCGCGAGAGCGGGCGATATAGGCGAAGGGGCCTTGCCGAGTCAAGCCGCGCCTGATGATCCACGGCCCCAACATCGCCTTCAAACGCGGTTCATCTGCCGCTCCCTATATAGAGCCGTCCCACCAGGAGATCGACCGCATGTGTCTGTTCGTCCCCGCCATGATCGCCGGAACCCTGATTCTGGGCGCCGTGGCGGCCGTCGCGGCCCCACCCCAGGTCGCCAGCGCCGCCGGCGCGCGTACGACGATCCTGCCTGGCCAGTGGGAGTACAGCTACCGCATCGGCCCGATCCCGGCCGGCGGCGAGGACCGTTGTCTCAAGCAGGCCGACGTCGAGCAGTTCGCCAAGGGCATCTGCACCCGCAAATACACCTGCGACTACGACACCCGCGTGGTGCAGGACGGCAAGGTGGCGCTGAAGGGAACCTGGACCGACAAGAAGGGCCGCGTCGCCCCGGTGACCGCCAACGGGACCTATACGCCCGAGAGTTTCCGCCTGAACGTCCACATGAAGACCATCAACGGCATCCCCCTGGCCGGAGTGATGGACGCCAAGCGCGTCAGCGCCGAGTGCAAGGCGGGCTAGGGGCGGTCGCGACAGAGGCGCTCGGTCGCCGGGTTGCCAAGGCTCGATCCGGCGCGAAAACTGTCGCGCCGCATCCGGGGACGATCTCCGGACGGCGTGGAGATCCAGCGCATGGCCGACGAGACCGCCGTCAATCCCCAGATCACCGACGCCGTCACCCAATCGAACGTGAAGGTGGTCGGCGAGACGCCCGCCATGGCCGTGGGCTTGGTCCCGCCGACCAGCATCCACTTCCAGAACGCTGTCGCCGACCAGCAGCAGCGGGAGGCCCTGGCCCAGGCCGCGGCCAACCGGCGCGCGGCGCGGAGCCATGGTCCCGACACGGCCGGCGATCTGGGGCCTGGGGCGAGACCGGCGCGCGAGGACTGAGGCGCTCGCCGTACGCGCCCGCCGTCCGCCCTGTTTGTGGTTAATCCAAATTAAGCTACAATAGATGGTAGGGAACAAACGCTGAATCGGGCCAAGTCGCTGATTCGGTCATGATTCGTTTCGCTCGTGTTCGGGCGAAGGTTAGCCGGCGTTAACCGCTCGAGCTTCCCGCCTCCTCCAAGACCTCGGACGACGTCATCGGACGGGCGGCTCCAGGGCCGTCACGACCAGTTGGGTGTCCATATATTCGGTCAGCGAGGCGATCTTGCCGCCCCGCAGCCGGCATACCCAGCAATAGGTGTTGTCGTAGCGCTTGCCGGCCTTGGTGACGACCTTGCCCCGGCACTCGACCACCACCGTGTCGTCCTCGACGATGATCGCGTCGGCGACGTTGACATACTGGTCGGCGAACTGGGCGAACAGCGGGGTCAGCAGGTCACGGCGGATGGCGGTCTTGCCGGTGTAGACGCCCGACCAGGGCGTGGTTCCGATCATCCGCCAGACGGTGGTCTCGTCCAGGCTGTCGAGGAACGGACGGGCGTCGCCGCGCGCCAGGCCGTCGAAGATCCGTTGCATCAGGTGCTTGTTGTCGTCGGTCGCGCTCATGGCGGCTCTCCGTGTGAAAGGGAGCCTCATGATCCGGCGATCGACATCATTCATCCAATCGATGCTTGTGATGATCTATATTCATCAGATGAACCTAGCCCAACTCGACCTGAACCTGCTGGTGGCCCTGGACGCCTTGCTGGCCGAGGCCGCGGTCGGGCGGGCCGCCCGGCGTCTGAACCTGTCGCAGCCGGCGGTCAGCCACGCCCTGCGCCGCCTGCGCGAGGCGACCGGCGATCCGCTGCTGGTGCGGGTGGGGCCGCGCATGGAGCTGACGCCCCACGCCCAGGCCCTGCGCGCGCCCCTGGCCCAGGCCCTGGACCAGGTGCGCGGCCTGTTCCAGCCCCAGGGCTTCGACCCGGCGACCAGCACGCGCGGCTTTCGCCTGATGATGCCCGACCTGTGCGTCGACCTGCTGATGCCGGCGGTGCTGGCCCAGGTCGCCGCCGCCGCGCCGGCCGTGCGGCTGGACGTCGTGCCCTGGCGCGGCCCGGCCGTGCTGACCCCCGACTTCGCCCGCACCATCGACCTGGTGGTCGCCTGGACTGGCGAGGCCTATCCCGGCTTCCATCGCCAGACGCTCTACACCGACCGCGACGCCCTGGCCGTGCGGCGCGGCCATCCGGACATCGGGCGGCTGTCGGACCTGGCGGGCTTCAACGCCGCTCGCCACGTGGCGGTGGTCGGGGCGGGCGAGCGCGACGACGCCATCGAGCCTTTCCTACGCCAGAACGGCATAGAGCGCCGCATCGCCCTGGCCGTGCCCAGCTACCTGCAGGCCCTGCGGATGACCGCCCGCTCGGACCTGGTGGCCTTCGTGCCCGGCCGGCTGATCGCGGCCCTGGCCGGACCCCTGGACCTGGTGCGGGTCGAGCCGCCGATCGATCCGGGCGAGGATCGGCAGTACCTGTTCCATCCGGTGGTGGCGCACAGGGATCCGGGGTCGGTGTGGATCCGGGAGCTGGTGCTGCAGGTGGGACGGGGGCTGTAGAGGCCTACCGCCCGCGCTTGGGCGCCACCGAGAACTCCAGGTCGAACAGCGTCGGCGCGTCGGTGGTCTTTGCCCGCTCGATGGTCAGCATCCGCGCCTTGGTCTGCAAGCCGCCGGGCGAGGAGAAGCCGCCGGGCTTGCCGTCGGCGCCCAGCACCCGGTGGCAGGGCACGATGATCGGCCAGGGATTGTCGCCCATGGCCTTGCCGATGGCGCGGGCCGCGCCCGGCTCGCCGATGGCCTTGGCGATCTGGCCGTAGGTGATGGTCTCGCCCGGCGGCACGGCGCGGGCCACCTCGTAGACCCGGCGGTTGAAGGGCGGCACGACGTCGTAGTCCAGCTCGACGTCGATCAGGTCGTCGCGTCTGCCCGACAGGAGGTCGTTGATCCGGTCGACGACCTGCTGGACGTCGGGCGGCGGCGCGGCCTCGACGGCGTCCGGATGGCGGCGGCGCAGACGATCCCAGGACGCCCCCGGCGTGGGGTCCGGAAGTTGCGCCCCGACCAAGCCCTTGGGGCCCCAGGCCAGGCCGCAAAGTCCGATCGGCGTTTCGAAAAGCGCGAAGCCCTGGGTCATGGGCGGAATTATAGCAGCGGGACGCGGCGTTTGGAGCCGTCTTGCGACTTGGGAGTCCGTTATCCGCCATCGCCTGCCGGGTTGACGGCGCGCGCTGTTTCAACTCGCGTCCCTCTGCCCTACGATTTCCGTTTCTTGCTCTCCGGGGGAAACCGTCATGCGCCGCGCCTTCGTCCTCGCCGCCCTGCTGGCGTGCGCGAGTCCCGTTCCGGCGCTCGCCGGCGACATCCTGATCCACGGCGGGCCGATCCACACCGGCGTCGCCGCCGCCCCGACCGCCCAGGCCGTGCTGATCCGCGACGACCGCATCGCCTTCGTCGGCGATCTGGCCGCCGCCCGGGCCAAGGCGGCCAAGGGCGCCCGCGACATCGACCTGAAGGGCGCGGCGGCCTTCCCGGGCTTCGTCGACGCCCACGCCCACCTGACCGGCATCGGCCTGCGCGAGCTGACCCTCAACCTCGACAAGACCGACTCGGTCGAGAGCCTGGTCGCCGCCGTGAAGGCCTACGCCGCCGCCCACCCGGACGGCCCGATCTTCGGGCGCGGCTGGATCGAGACCCACTGGCCCGAGAAGCGCTTCCCCAACCGCGCCGACCTCGACCGCGCCGCGCCCGGCCGGGTGGTGGTGCTGGAGCGGGCCGACGGCCATGCGGTGGTCGCCTCCAGCGCCGCCCTGGCGGCGGCGAAGGTGACGAAGGACACCGCCGCCCCGGCCGGCGGCCAGATCCTGAAGGGCCCGGACGGCGCGCCCGACGGCATGCTGGTCGACCACGCCCAGGGTCTGGTCGCGGGCGTGATCCCGCCGCCGTCCGAGGCCCTCAAGCGCCAGGCCCTGGAAAAGGCCGGCGCCCTCTACGCCTCGCGCGGCTGGACGGGCCTGGGCAATATGAGCGTCGAGGCGCCCGACCTGGCGATCCTTCGGAGCCTGGCCGCTGACAAGCGGTTCAGCCTGCGCGTCGACAACTACATGGACCCCAGCGGCGCCGCCGAGGTGCTGGCCAAGGGGCCGTCGACCGACACGACCGGCCTGATCCGGGTGCGCGGGATCAAGCTCTACATGGACGGCGCCCTGGGCTCGCGCGGCGCGGCCCTGCTCGAGCCCTACAGCGACGCCGAGGGCCTGGGCCTGCAGCTGACGCCGCGCGACAAGGGGCTGGCGCTGATGAAGCAGGCCAAGGCCGTCGGCGCCCAGGTGGCGATGCACGCGATCGGCGACCGCGGCGCCCGCATGACGCTGGACTGGTTCGAGGAGAGTCTGGCGGGGGATACGAAAGCCCGCTGGCGGATCGAGCATTCGCAGATCGTCGCCGACACCGACCTGCCGCGCTTCGCCAAGCTGGGGGTGATCGCCTCGATGCAGCCCAGCCACGCGATCGGCGACCTCTATTTCGCCCCCGCCCGCCTGGGCCAGGCGCGGCTGCACGAGGGCTATCGCTGGAAGGACTTCCTCGACAGCGGGGCGGTGGTCGCCGCCGGCTCGGACGCCCCGGTCGAGGTGGGCGACCCGCGCATCGAGTTCTACGCCGCCGTCTACCGCCACAGCCTGGACGGCTTCGCCAACGCCGACTGGCATCTGGAGGAAGCCGTCAGCCGCGACCAGGCCCTGCGCATGCTGACCTGGGCCCCGGCCTACGCCGCCTTCGCCGAACAGGAGCGCGGCACGCTGGAGGCCGGCAAGAAGGCCGACGTGACGGTGTTCTCCAAGGACCTGATGACGGTGGCGCCGCCGGAGATCCTCAAGGCCGACGCGGTGCTGACCCTCGTCGACGGCAAGGTGGTGTTCGAGAAGTAGGGGCTCTGTTCAATTAGCTCTCAAAGGGTTGTCATCCCGGAAAGCGCGCAGCGCTTGTCCGGGATCCAGGTGAACCACACCGCATTTAGCCCAGTCCCCTGGGTCCCGGACAGCCTCCGCGAGGCTTCCGGGATGACAACGATTTTGAGTTCGAGGGAGCTACCGCACGATCGTCGCCTGCCGCGCGGTCAGCAGCCAGGTCGCGCCCTCGGGGCGCCAGAGCTCGGTGAAGCGGCGGCGCACCGTCTGGCCGGCCAGGGGGTTCTTGCCCTTGGGCACGACGGTCTCCTCGCCCATCAGCAGCACCATGTCGCCGCGCAGGGACGCGTGCTCGATCAGGCGCTCGTACTGGCTGTAGCTGATCTTGCCGTCGGCGTTCAGCTGGGCGACCACGGCGCGCGAGGCGACGATGTTGACCGGATTGTTGACCACCAGCTCGGGCGCCAGGGCGGCGGCGAACACCGTATATTCGTCGGCGATGAGGGCGGCGTCCACCTTCTCGATCGCCCGCATCACGGCGGCGATCTTCTCGTCGAGCACCGCCGCCTGGACCTCGGGGTTGGCGGCCTTCCATCGGGAATTCTGCACGGCTCAAGCCTCCATTCGGTAGCGTGAAGGACAGCTATGGGAAGCATAGGCCTCGTGGGGGCGGCGGCAAGCCGCCGTCGGCCTGGAGCGTCAATTCACCACGCGACCAGGACTGGGCCGGCTAAGCCAGATCGTCGTCCCGGGTTTCAATGGCGCGACCTTTCGCCAGGCGTTCGATGACCCAGAGAACCGCGAAGCGCTCCGCGCTTTTCTGACTTCGGTCGCCGATTGGATCGACAAAGGGCTCACGCGCCAGGCGGTTCTGACCGTCTATGGTATCTAGCCCGACCTCAACGGGTCCGTGAGCGCGACCCTTGGCCTCAGCCTCACGCACCCGCTTGCCCCGCCGCGATTCCCATCCCACCTTTGAGTCATGAGCGACCGTTCGACAGGCCTGGCCCCTTCCAAGCTGACGGCGGTGCTCGGTCCCACCAACACCGGCAAGACCCACCTGGCGGTCGAGCGGATGCTGGGCCACGCCTCGGGGATGATCGGCCTGCCGCTGCGGCTGCTGGCCCGCGAGATCTACGACCGGATCGTCAAGCTGCGCGGCAAAGCAGCCGTTGCATTGATCACCGGCGAGGAGAAGATCGTCCCGCCGCGCGCCGCCTATTTCGTCTGCACGGTCGAGGCCATGCCCCTGGGCCGCGAGGTCGAGTTCGTGGCGGTCGACGAGATCCAGCTGTGCGCCGATCCCGAGCGCGGCCACATCTTCACCCACCGGTTGCTGCACGCCCGCGGCAAGTACGAGACCATGCTGCTGGGCGCGGGGACCATGGCCCCGCTGGTCCGTCGCCTGCTGCCGGACGCCGAGATCGTCAGCCGCGAGCGGTTCTCGACCCTGACCTATTCCGGCTCCAGGAAGCTGACCCGCCTGCCGCGCCGCTCGGCGGTGGTCGCCTTCTCGACCGACGCCGTCTACGCCATCGCCGAGCTGATCCGGCGGCAAAGGGGCGGGGCGGCGGTGGTCATGGGCTCGCTCAGCCCCCGCACCCGCAACGCCCAGGTCGCCCTCTACCAAAGCGGCGAGGTCGACTTCCTGGTGGCCACCGACGCCATCGGCATGGGGCTGAACATGGACGTCGACCACGTGGCCTTCGCGGGCCTGCGCAAGTTCGACGGCAAGCGCACCCGCTGGCTGCACCCGCAGGAGGTGGGCCAGATCGCCGGCCGCGCCGGGCGCTACACCCGCGACGGCACGTTCGGGGTCACCGGCGACTGCGAGGAGATGGACGAGGACTTGGTCGAGGCCGTCGTCAACCACCAGTTCGAGCCGGTGATGGGCGCGGAGTGGCGCAACGCCCGGCTGGACTTCGGCAGCTTGCAGGGCCTGCTGCGCTCGCTGGCCGAGCCGCCCCAGCGCGGCGGGCTGAAGCTGGCCGAGGAGGCGCTGGACGAGCGCACCTTGCGCAAGCTGGCCCAGCAGGAGGACGTGGTCGCCCGCTGCAAGGCCGACCGCTCGGCCCTGATCCGGCTGTGGGACGTCTGCCAGACGCCCGACTTCCGCAAGACCACCGACGACGACCACCAGCGCATGGTCCGCACACTGTTCGACGACCTGACCACGGGGCGCAGGCGCCTGCCCGAGGACTGGATCGCCGGCCAGTTCAAGGCGCTGGACCGCACCGACGGCGAGATCGACAGCCTGGCCGCCCGCCTGTCGGGGGTGCGCACCCTCAGCTACATCGCCAACCGCGGCGACTGGCTGCACAACCCGGTCCAGTGGCAGGGCATGACGCGGCAGCTGGAGGACCGGCTGTCCGACACCCTGCACCAGAAGCTGATGGCCCGGTTCATCGACCGGCGCACCAGCGTGCTGATGCGTCAGCTGGGCGACCGCGAGGTCATGTTGGCCGGCGTCGGCGCCGACGGGGCGGTGACGGTCGAGGGCCACGTCGTCGGCCGGCTGACCGGCGTCACCTTCGTCCAGGAAAAGGGCGGCAGCGCGCTGGAGGAAAAGGCGCTGCGCAACACCGCCCAGCGGGCCGTCACGCCCGAGATCGCCCGGCGCCTGGGCAAGCTGGCGGCCGAGCCGGACAGCGCCTTCACCCTGACGCCCGACAGCGCGGTGCTGTGGAACGGCGAGGCGGCCGGGGCGGTGAGGGCGGGCGGCGACCTGCTGCATCCCCGCGCCCGGCTGCTGGGCGAGCTGGGCGAGGCCTCGGCCCGGGAGCGGGCCGAACGGCGGCTGGACGCCTTCCTGGCCGGCGAGGTCGACCGCAAGCTTTCCGGCCTGCGCAAGCTGGAGCGGGCGCTGTCCGGCGGCGAGCTGAAGGGCCTGCCGCGCGGCCTGGCCCACCGCCTGCTGGAGGCGGGCGGCGTGCTGGACAAGCGCGCGGTCGACGCCGACCTGAAGGCCATGAGCCAGGCCGAGCGGCGCAACCTCAAGGCTCTGGGCGTGCGGATCGGGGCGTTCAGCCTGTTCCTGCCGTCGGTGCTGCGCGACGAGGCCCTGGCCGCCGCCCGGGCCCTGACGCCCGGCGGCTGGCGGGGACAGTCCGAGCGCCTGGCCGCCGCGCCCAGCCCGGCGCCGGACGCCCGGGCCCTGTCCGCCAACGGCCTGCGGCTGGTCGGCAAGCACCTGGCCCCGGTCGAGATGCTGGAGCGGCTGGACGCCCTGCTGCGCGAGGGGCAGCGGCCGGGCGGGGTGGTGCTGACCGACGCCGCCCGCGACGCCCTTGGCTGGACCCCGGCCGAGGCCGCCGCCGTGCTGCGAGCCCTGGACTACACCCCGGCCCTCCGGCCCAAGGAGGGCGACCCGATCCTGTGGAAGCGGCGCGGGGCCCAGCGGCCCGAGCCCAAGGTCACGGCCCGTCCGGATTCGCCGTTCGCGGCCCTGGCCCGGCTGACCGAGCCGCCGCCGAGGCGCGGCCGGCCGCGCCGCCGCAAGCCGGCCGCCGCGAAGGCCAGCGCATGACCGACGACGCCGGCCATTGCCGCGCCGATGTCTGGCTGTGGCGCGCGCGGTTCTTCAAGACCCGCTCCCTGGCCGGCCGCTTCGTCGAGGAAGGCCGCATCCGCCTGACCCGGACCGGCGTCGAGAGCCGGGTCGACAAGCCCTCGCGCGGCCTGCGCATCGGCGACGCCCTGGTCTTCGCCATCGGCGGCCGCATCGTCTCGGTGCGCGTGCTGGGCTTCGGCGAACGGCGGGGTCCGGCGACCGAGGCGCGGGAGCTGTACGAGGCGGTGGAGGGGTAGATCCTCCCCCTGTGGGGGAGGTGGCCCGGAGGGCCGGAGGGGGAACGGCGCTGGCCGAAAACCCCCCCAGTCGCTCCGCGACAGCTCCCCCAGAGGGGGAGCATCTGCAAACCTCAAGCCCCAAACCCCTCCAGATACCCCGGCACCATCCCCGCCGGCATCGGCCGGCTGAAATGGTAGCCCTGGATCTGGTCGCAGCCGTAGTCGGCCAGGGCGTCCAGCTGGGCCTGGTCCTCGACGCCCTCGGCGACCACCTTCATGCCCATGGACGAGCCCAGGGTGATCACCGCCTTGACGATGGCGGCGTCCTCGGTGTTCTGGACGAAGGACTTGTCGATCTTCAGCCGGTCGATCGGGAACTGGCGCAGGTTGGCCAGGCTGGCGTAGCCGGTGCCGAAATCGTCCAGGGCGATCATCACCCCGGCCTTGTGCAACTGGCGGACGGTGTCGCTGACCATCTCCGAGCCCCAGCCCATATAGACGTTCTCGGTGACCTCGATGGTCAGGCGCTCGCACGGCACGTTCCACCGCCTGAGCCGATCCTGGACCTCTTCCGCCAGACGCCCGCTGCGGAACTGGGCGGCCGAGATGTTGACGGCCACGCGGCCGAACTCCACGCCGTCGTCCAGCCATTGGCGCATCTGCTTCAGCGCGGTCTCGAACGCCAGGTCGCCCAGCTTCAGCGACAGGTCCTGATCCTCGAAGGCGGCCATGAAGCGGTCGGGGGTCAGAACGCCCTGCTCGGGATGGTCCCAGCGCATCAGGGCCTCGAAGCCGCTGACGCTGCTGGTGGCGATGTCGACCACCGGCTGGTAGTAGAGCACGAACTCCTTGGCGGCGATCGCGGCGCGGACGTCGCGCAGCAGCTCGATCCGCTGCTCCAGGGCCGAGCGCATCGAGGGGTCGAAGACGACGCTGCGGTTGCGGCCCTCGTCCTTGGCCCGGTAGAGCGCGATGTCGGCGTTCTTGATCATGTGGCTGGGATCGGCGTCGGGGTCGCCGTGCAGGGCCGCCCCGATGCTGGCGCTGACCGAGAAGCTGCGGCCGCCGTGCTCGATGGGCCGGCGCAACAGGTCCTGCAGGGCGTTGACCGGCCGCATCATGTCGGCCTCGGAATGCAGGCCGCGCAGGATCACCGCGAACTCGTCGCCGCCCAGCCGGGCCACCGTGTCGCCCGCGCGGAAGGCCGCGTGCAACATCTCGGCCAGGCGTTTCAGCAGGGCGTCGCCGGCGTCGTGGCCCAGGGTGTCGTTGATGTCCTTGAAGTGGTCGACGTCGATCATGATCAGGCCGAACAGCTCGCCCATGATCTCCGAGGCGTCGACGGCCTCCTGGAACTTGCGATTGAAATAGGCGCGGTTGGGCAGGCCGGTCAGGCTGTCCTTGAAGGCCAGGTTCTCGACGGCCTCGGTCTGGCGGCGGCGGTCGGTGATGTCCTTGAACAGGTTCACCAGCCGTTCGGGCTTGCCGTCGGCGCCCAGGAACTTCTTCCCGACCGAGCGCACCCAGGTTTCGACCCCGTCGTCGCGGTTGAGGCGGAATTCGAAGACCTGGGCCTCGCCGTCCTTGCGGTTGCGGACCAGCTCGGCCATCCGCTCGCGGTCGTCCGGATGGACGATCTCCAGCGGGTCGTCCTTGAACAGGCACCACTTCTCCAGCTCCGGCGAGGTGCCCGAGCAGTAGATCTCGCCGGTCCGCAGGTCGTATTCGCGGACCATCAGCTCGTCGAGCTCCAGGGCCATCCTCAGCCGCTGCTGGTCGCGCTCGGCCTTCAGGGCGGTCTCGGCGTAGCCGCTGACGTCGCGGGCGGTGACGATCACCGCCAGGGTGCGGCCCGTCTCGGCGAGGGTGGCGGCGAATTCGGTGCGCCAGATGCGCGGCTCGGCGGAAGTCCCGTCTTTTTGGGGGAGCGCGATGGAGCGGTAGCGCGAGAACGGCTCGCCGAACGCCATGCAGCGTTCCAGGCTGTCGACGTCCTCGGGGCTGACCAGGGCGCGGCGGAAGTCGTCGCCCAGCTCCAGGCCGGGCGCGAGGCCATGGCTGGCCCAGTCGGCGCTGACCGCGGTCAGGCGAAAGCCGCTGTCGACCAGGGCCGCCGCGAACGGGGCATGGCGGACGAACGTCTCGAAGGCGTCCATCTGGGCGCCCGGAGTCTTGGGCTCCGGGGGCGTGATCGAGACCTGGGTGCGCACGGCGGTTCTCGTCATGGGTCGGGTTGTCGACTTCTTGTTTGTTTTCCTGGGCTTGGTTGTGACCGAGCTTCGATAAGAAAGGGTAACGTAACGGCGGTATCCGAGGATCCGCGCCTATTTAGGGTGGCGCCGGACGCTCCAGGCGGGGCCGGTGTGAGAAATCCTGGGCCTCCGCGCAGCCAAGCCGCATTGACAAGCGGCCCTGTGGCTTCGAAAACGCGCCCTCTCTCGCCTCGTCCCGGAACCCGCCGAGCCTTCGATGACCTACATCGTTACCGACGCCTGCATCAAATGTAAGTTCATGGACTGCGTCGAGGTGTGCCCGGTCGACTGCTTCTACGAGGGCGAGAACTTCCTGGCCATCAATCCGGACGAATGCATCGACTGCGGCGTCTGCGAACCCGAGTGCCCGATCGACGCCATCAAGCCCGACACCGAGGACGAGCCGGACGGCAAGTGGCTGCGGATCAATTCCGAATACGCCAAGATCTGGCCGAACATCACGGTCAAGGGCACGCCCCCCGCCGACCGCGAAGCGTTCGAACGGGAAACCGGTAAATTCGAGAAATATTTCAGCGAAAAGCCTGGCAAAGGTTCCTGATCCGCGCGGGTCGGGCGGCTAAACAGGTCGCAAGCCTTTCATCAAGCTGAATTTTATGATATTGTCGTTCCCGACGTAACGGTCGCGATCCCTCGCGCCTGCCCGTCATGTGGACGATGTCAGCCGGGAAACCGGCGCGCCCGATCGAAGGCGAAGGGTGACTTAAGCACTATTCCAAATCCTGACCAGCGCTGGCCCCGCAACATTTCGCGGACGGGTCCTTGTCGCCGTTTGGGATGCCCTTTGGACAGTTTCGAGACGCGGTGTTTTGGGCTTGGCCCGAACTTATTGAGGACGAACGAATGAGCAAGAGCGGTCTGGAATTCTCGGTCGGGGATCACGTCGTTTATCCCGCGCACGGCGTGGGCAACATCCAGGGCGTCGAAACCCAGGAAGTGGCCGGGATGTCGCTCGAGGTCTACATCATCACCTTCGACCACGAGAAGATGACCCTGCGGGTGCCGACCAAGAAGGCCAAGACCGCGGGCCTGCGGCCGCTGGCCGAAGGCAATGTCGTCAACCAGGCCCTGACCACCCTGAAGGGCCGCGCCCGCGTGAAGCGCACCATGTGGTCGCGCCGCGCCCAGGAATACGAAGCCAAGATCAATTCGGGCGACCTGATCTCGATCGCCGAGGTGGTCCGCGACCTGCACCGCGCCGAGAACCAGCCGGAACAGTCCTATTCGGAGCGCCAGCTCTATGAATCGGCGCTGGACCGCATGGCCCGCGAAGTCGCCGCCATCGAGCGCATCGACCGCGAGGCGGCCATCGGCATCCTGACCAAGTCGCTGGTCAAGAACGCCGCCTGAGGGCAATAGTCAAAGTTGAACAGAGCGCCCCCGGACCTTGGTCCGGGGGCGTTTTGCGTTTTAGGTCCCGGGATGCGAGCGGCTGGGGCGGCTTGTCGGGCAAGGTGTTGAGTTGGCGTCGTGATTTACTTGCGCCATTCACCACCCCCGCTGCGGAGTGTTCGGGAACGCTTCAGGGTCAGGGTTCCGAGATCCTTGGCCTGGAAAATGTGTCGGACGATGCTTGACCCATGCTTGGGCGGTACTAAATTTCCGTCGTGCCGAATGCCTGACGGGTTCGGCTCTGGGGCGCCAGGCGCTTCGGGCGCCCCTCATGTCCAACTTGCTTGCGAGGAGATGGAAATGAGCACCGCTTTTGACTTTTCCCCTCTTTATCGTTCGATGATCGGCGTCGACCGCATGGCCGACTTGGCCGAGGCGGCGTCGCGCAGCAACGCCGACGCCGGCTATCCGCCTTTCGATGTCGAGAAGACGGGCCAGGACAGCTATCGCGTGACGATCGCCGCCGCGGGCTTTTCGTCGGCGGAGCTCGAAGTGACCGCCCAGCCGAACCTGCTGGTGGTTTCCGGCAAGAAGGCCAGGACCGAGAAGGGCGAGCGTAACTTTCTGCATCGGGGCGTGGCCATGCGCGATTTCGAGCGGCGTTTCGAACTGGCCGATCACGTGGTCGTACGGTCCGCGAGCCACGCCGACGGCCTGCTCACGGTCGAACTCGAGCGTGAAGTCCCCGAGGCGCTCAAACCCCGGCGCATCGAAATCGGCCAAGCCCCGCAACAAAGGCTGACCGGGCCCGACAAGGCCCGCAAGGCGGCCTGAGTTGGGAGGCGTCCATGCTCGTCAGTCCTGAGGCGGCCGGGCGCGCGCCGGCTTGGCCCTGCCGACCGGCCGTCGGTTTTCTGCACCCGCTGGAGGTGGTCAAGGACGCGGATCTCGATCTGCGCGCCAAGCGCGAAATCCTCGCGGCCTGGGCTTCGGACGCCAGCGCCGTCGAGGATCGGCCCAGCCACCGGTGGCTCCTGGGAACGAGCGCCCCGGTGCCGGTGAGCGAGGTCCTGGCCGCGCTCCGGCGTCTCGACGCCGCGAGCGCTTCCTAGAAACCTGGCGGCCGGCCGATTGCAGGCCGGCCGCCCTTTCGGATTTTGGAGAGAGGTCGTGCCGACCGTGATTTCCGTCGCCCCGGAAGGCGAGGGCTGGGCCGTGCGTTGCCCGGAGTTCGAAAACGCCATGATCTTCAAAAGCGGAGCGCGCGCCGAAGCGGCCGCGCGCCGGCTCGCCCAGCGCTTTGGTCGGGCGGGCAGACCCTGTGTGCTGGAGTTGCGGCTGCGTAACGGCGACGTGGCGGGCCGCTTCCTCTGTCCAGCCGAGCAGAGCCTGGATCCTGCCCGGTCCCGGGCCGCCTAGAGGTCTAGAGCGCCCTAGTTCAGCACCAGCCCGCCGTCGCCCCGCCGGGCGATCAGGTCGCCGATGGTGGTGAACAGGGTGGCCAGGTCCACGGGCTTGCGGATGACGTCGTCGGCGCCGGCGGCCTGGCAGTCGGCGTCGAGGGCCGAGCCGCTGTCGGCGGTGACCACGATGACCGGCAGCCGGGCCTTGGCGTCGGCGCGGGCGCGGATCTCACGGATGGCGGTCAAGCCGTCCATGCCGGGCATGCGCAGGTCCATCAGCACCAGGTCGTAGGCGTTGGCGTCGATCATCGCCAGGCCGGACGGGCCGTCCTCGGCCTCGTCCATCTCGACGCCGCCGGCCCGCAGCATCTCGGCGACGACGCGGCGATTCATCTGATTGTCCTCGACGAACAGGATCCGCATCGCGAACGACCCCCGGCTTTCCCAAAGTGACGGCTTCGAAGCGAACTCAAACTGGAGTTTAGAACGGGTTCAGGCCGTGGCAACCGCCCTGGCGGCGACTAGGTCGTCCGGCGGCGGCCTTTCGAACAGGCCCGCCAAGGCCTCGGCGAGCTTGGCGGCGGTGATCGGCTTGCGGACGACCAGGGCGGCGCCGGCGGCGCGCAGGTCGGCTTCCTGGGCCGTCTCCAGGGCGAGGTCCGGCGCGCCGTCGTCCCGCCCCAGCAGCACCGCGATCGGGGTCGGGGCCAGGGCGTCGCGCAGCGCGTCCAGGCCCGCCCGGCGCGCGCCGGGATCGCCGCCCAGGGACCCCGCCTCGACCAAGGCCAGGTGGAAGCGCTGGCCACGGGCCGCCTCCAGGGCGTCGGGGCCGGTCCCGACAGTGGTCAGCTGGCGCACCTGGGGCCGCAGCACCGCGGCGACCACCGAGCGCGTCAGGGGATTGGCGTCGCAGAACAGCAGGCCGCAATCCTTCAGCGCCGGCGAGTTCGGGGCCGGCGCGGCGAGGTCCGCCCGCTCCAGCGGCAGGGAGACGGTGACCGTCGTGCCCTGGCCCACGAGGCTGTCCAGACGGATCTCGCCGCCCATGGCGTCGGCCAGGCGGCGGCAGATCGCCAAGCCCAGACCGGCTCCGCCGTGGGCGCGGGCGCGGCTGGAATCGGCCTGGCCGAACGGCTCGAACACCTCGACCCGCTTGTCGGGCGGGACGCCGGTCCCGGTGTCGGCGACCTGCAGGACCAGCCGTTCGCCGCCCGGTCCCGGGGCGGTCGACAGCGTCAAGCGCACGGTCCCCCGGGCCGTGAACTTCACGGCGTTGGACAGCAGGGCGAACAGGATCTGGCGCAGGCGGCCCCCGTCCTCGACGATCCGGCCGGGAGCCTGGGAGAGGTCGCAGGTCAGGGCCAAGCCCTTGGCGGCGGCCTTGTCGGACCACAGCCGGACGGCCGCGCGGCCCAGTTCGGGCAGGTCGAGGGCGGTCCGGACCAGGGTCACGCCGTCGGTCTCGAGGCGCGCCATGTCCAGGATGTCGTCGACCAGGGCCCGCATGGTCTCGGCGCCGGCGCTCACCACCCCCAGCTGGTCGCGCAGCTTGAGGTCCAGGTCGGGCCGGGCCAGCACCACCTCGGTCATGCCCAGGATGCCGTTCAGCGGGGTGCGCATCTCGTGGCTGGTGTTGGCCAGGAACGCGGTGCGAGCCTGCGCGGCCTTCTCCAGCAACTGGTTGGTCTCGCGCAGGCGCTGGGCGGCGGCCCGGGCCTGGTTGCGACCGCGGCGCACCCCGACGATCGCGGCCAGCAGCACGGCGACCATCAACCCCGCGCCCGCCAGCAGCACCGTGACGACCAGGTTGCGGGCGTGGGCCAGCTGGACGTCGCGCTGCAGCTGGCCCGCCTTCAGCTGGGCGATGCGCGAGGCCTGGTTGGCGTGGTCGAAGCGAGCGCCCATCAGGGCGGCGTTGGTCGAGGCGGCCAGGGCCTGGCCCTGGTCGTCCAGCCGCTTGAACGCCTCCAGGTGGGCCAGGGCCAGGTCCGGCCGGTCCAACTGCTTGTAGGCCTTGTAGGCGGCCGCGTGCAGGTCGACATAGTCGGGGCCGGTGGTCTCGAGGTCCACGCCCTCGAACAGCGGGGCCAGCACCTGGGCGGCGGCCTCGGGGCGGCCGCGCGCCAGCTCCACCTGGACCATGGCCTTCATCACCGACCGCCGGGCGCCCTGGGCGTCGGGCAGCGGGCGCAGCAGGGCCAGGGCCGAGTCGATCAGGGCGCTGGCGGCGCCGGGACGCCCCTCATGGGCCTCGGCGATGGCCTGGTTGGCCATGATCCGGGCTTCGAGCTGAGGCTTGCCCATCCGGCGGGCGATCCCGCGAGCCTGCTCGAACTCGGCCACCGCCCGGCCGTACCGCCCGTCGGCCATCAAGGCGTTGCCGATGTTGTTGGCCGCGCTCAGCCGCAGCAGCGGGTCGGCGGGATAGGCCTCGGCCGACTGGGCGTAGTAGTGCAGCACCTTCTGGTAGTCGTGGGCGTTCTGGTAGATCGAGCCGATGTTCTGCAGGGCCACGGCCTGGCCGCGCGGATGGCCGGCCTTGCCGAAGATGCGATAGGCGGCCTGGAAGTCGCGCAGGGCCGGCTGGACCTGGCCGCGGGCGGATTCCAGCGCGGCCTGGGTCATGACCAGGTCGCCGTGCAGCCGGGTGTCGGGGACCTTTCGCGCGGCGGTCGCCAGGCCGGCGGCGATCACGGGCGCGGCCTCGTCGGGCCGGTCCAGCCGCAGCAGCGCTTCGCCCTGCAGCCATTGGGCGGCGGCGATCTCCTGGTCGCGATGCGGGCCGGCGTCGGCCCGGGCCATCGCCAGGGCCTGGGCCGACAGGGTCAGGGCGCCGCCCGGATCGCCCATCATGGCGTCCTTGGCGGCGGCCAGGCGGGCGTCGATGGGGCTGGCGGGCGCGGGCGCGGGCGCGGCGACCGCGGGCGCGGCGACCAGCAGCGCGGCGAGCGCCGCCGCCGATCCTATGCGTCTCCTGACGACCATATCTCCGCCCGATCTGTCGCTGGCTTTTCACGCGTGTGCGGCGAACCCCGTAAACCGGAACGATAGCAGGCTTGGAACGCCAGCGAGCGGCGACCCGACGTCGCATGGTGAAGCTAGGGCGTTTTCGAGCGAAGCGGCCGCCGCTTCCCGCGAAGAAAGTGCGTAAAAACAAAGATTTAGAACATCCGTCCTGGCGATCAGGTCGGGAACCCTCCAGCCGTCCGCCAGAGCCGCCGGGGCGCGATTTTCGTTTTCTTACAATTCGCGCCGGGCGCGCGCCGATAGCCTGATCCCAGTCGATCAAGCCAGGGAGCCAGGGCCATGAACCGGCGCGATTTCGCAAAGAACATCCTCGCGGCGAGCCTCCTGAGCGGCCTTGTCGCCCAACCCGCACACGCCAAGGAAAGCACCGCCATGACCAAGCCGACGCCCTTCAAGATCGCCATCCCGGACGCGCAACTGGCCGACCTGAAGTCGCGCCTCCAGCACACCCGCTGGCCCGACGAGCCCGCTGGCGCCGATTGGATGTTCGGGACCAATCTCGGCTACATGAAGTCGCTGACCGACTACTGGCTGAACCAGTACGACTGGCGCAAGGCCGAGGCGCGGCTGAACGCCATGCCCAACTACAAGGTCAGGATCGACGAGGTCGACCTGCATTTCGTCCACCAGCCCTCGAAGAAAAAGGACGCCCCGGCCCTGCTTCTGCTGCACGGCTGGCCCGACAGCTTCTATCGCTACCACAAGGTCATCGACGCGCTGGCCGAGGACTTCCACGTCGTCGTGCCGTCCATCCCCGGCACGGGCTTTTCCGGCCGGACCGCCCTGCCGATGGACAAGGTCGCCGATCTGTTCGCCCGACTGATGACCGAGACGCTCGGCTATGGAAAGTTCATCGCCGCGGGTGGCGACGGAGGCTCCATCATCGCGATGTCGCTGAGCCAGCGGCATCCGGAGGTGCTGCTCGGCTATCATGTGACCGATGTCGGCTATCCTGACCAGACCACGGACTTCGCCGCTCTGAGCGCGCCCGAGCAGGCCTATGCGGGCGCCATCCAGCAATGGTTCTTCGCCCACGGCGCGTTCAACCTGGTGCAGGCCACGAAGCCGCAGAGCCTAGCCTTCGCCATGAACGACTCGCCGGTCGGCCTGGCCGCCTGGATCATGAGCTTCATGGCCGGCATGGGGCTCGGCGACGCGGCGGACGCCCGGTTCGGCCGCGACGACCTGCTGACCAACATCATGATCTACTGGCTGACCGAGACGGCCGCTTCGTCGTTCCGCGTCTACAGTCAGAACGCCATGAACGCGCCGACCATCAAGGGCAAGAACACCAAGGTCCCGGTCGCGGTGGCGACCGAGGCGCCGATCCCCGGCGGCGTGCGCCTGCCCCGCGAATGGGCCGACCGCCAGACCGCCGGCAATGTCGTGCAGTTCCACGACATGAAGAAGGCGGGCCACTTCGCGGCCTGGGAAGACCCCCAGTTCTACGTCGAGGATATCAAGAGCTTCGCGGTCCTGGTCGCCAAGTAGGGCGGAGGTCTGGTTCATCCCCTCGCCCGGCGGTCAGATCTTGTGAACGGTCTCGAGATTCGAGGGCAGGGCGCCCATGATCTTCTTGATCGACTTGATCATGTGCGGCTGGTCCGCATAGCCCAGGTCGACCGCCACGCCCGCCGGGGCTTCGCCGGCCTTCAGCCGCCGCACGGCTTCCTGCGCGCGGCGGATCATCTGAAAGCTCTTCTGAGTGATCCCGGTGGTCTGCTTGAAATGTTGCTGCACCGAGCGCGGCGAGGCGGCTTTCGGGGTCTCGCCGAAAGCCCTGGCCACCAGGTCGTTGGAGGCCAGCAGCCCGGCCGCGATCATCGTGTCGACCAGCGGCTCGACGTTCTCGAAGGTCGGCAACGGCAGGTCCACGCCGTCCAGTTGGAAGGTCGCGTCCCGCACCGGCAGCATCCGGATCTCGGGGCCGACCCGGGGCGCCTTGTCCCGCGGGAGATAGACATGGGCGGCGAACGAGATCACGACCGAGCTCTCGCCGTCCCGGTACGGCACCTCCACCGGCTCGGTGGCCTGGCCGCTCAGGAACACCAGGGACTGGCCGTCCGGCGCGATGCTGCGGATCAGGTCCCACGAGCCGTCCGGCGTCGCCGAATACAGCCCGTCGCTGAGGCAGACCGTCTGCCAGACCGTGTCGATCCAAGGATGCGAGGATCGCCGGCTCGTGTGCTTTTGGACCATGGTCGTCGATCTGCCGCGGCTCGAAACGACCCATGGTGCTTCAGTTGTCGCGTCGATGGAACCCGGGGGGACGGGGCGCGGCTCACGCCGCCCTGCGGAACCGCTTGACCGCGTCCTCCAGCAGGATCGGATCGATCGGCTTGTTCAGGACCACGACGTCCTCGAAGCCCTTGCGCGGAAGCGCGCCGTAGCCGGTGGCGAACACGAACGGGATGCCGGCGTCCCGCAGGCGCTCGGCGACTGGAAAGACCATGGTGCCGCCGACATTGACGTCCAGCACCGCGCCATCCAGGGCCGGCGGCGGCGCGCCCGCGTTCTCCAGATAGTCCAGGGCCTCGTCGACCGCCCCGAATGAGCCGGAGATCTGGCAGCCGAAGTCGGTCAGCAGGTCCTCGACCATCAGGGCCACCAGGGCCTCGTCCTCGACGATCATGATGCGGGGCGCGTTTTGGGGCGCGGTCTGGGCTTGGGTCATGCCGGCACCCTCGACGTCGCGCTCGCGGCGATCCGGTTCGACAGCGGCGCGCGCAGGGCGTAGCTGAGACCCTTGGGTTGGTAGGTCAGCTTGGCCTCGCCGCCCAGGTCGCGGGCGACGCCGCGTTCCAGCAGCTTGGTGCCGAAGCCCTGGCGCTTGGGCACGAAGACCGGCGGCCCGCCGCGCTCGACCCAGTCGAGGGCCAGGCTGGGGACGCCGTCGACGTCCTCGATCCGCCAGACCACCGTGACCTGGCCGCTGGCGGCCGTCAGCGCCCCGTGCTTGGCGGCGTTGACCATCAGCTCGTGCAGGGTCATGTGCAGCGCCACCGCCGTCTCGGGGGTCAGGGCGATGGCCGGGCCGCGGGCGGTGAAGCGCGGGTCGGCCAGGCCGCCGAACGGCTGCAGCGCCGTCTCCAGCACGTCGCGCAGGTCGGTGCGGCCCCAGGCCTGGCGGGTCAGCAGCTCGTGGGCTCGCGACAGGCCCATCAGCCGCGACTCGAACGAGTCGGTGAAATCGGCGGGCGAGGGGGCGGCGCGCAGGGTCTGGCGGGCGATCGACTGCACCGAGGCCAGGGTGTTCTTCACCCGATGGTCCAGCTCGCGCAGCAGGAAGGTGCGCCGCTCCAGCGCCTCGTTCAGCGAGGCGTAGAGCCTGGCGTTTTCGATGGCCGCCGCCGTGGCGCGGGCCATGGCCTCCAGCCGGATCACCGTGTCCGGCGACGGGGTCTGGCCTACCGCCCAATAGGCCCCGATCGCGGCGATCGGGTCCTGGGGCCGCACCGGCGTCATCACCAGGCTCTTGACGAAGGTCGGGCGGTAGGCGTCGTGGGGGATGCGGTCGTCGGCGTAGATGTCGGGGATCACCACCGTCTGGCCGTGCAACATGGCCCAGCCGGAGATGCAGGCGGTCATCGGGAAGCGCTGGCCCTTCCACATCGGACCGATGGCGTCCTCGTCCAGGTACCAGCACTGGTCGCCGTCGCGCAGGACGAAGCAGACGCCGTCGGCGCCGGACATCCGCCGCGCGGCCGAGCGGACGACCGCCGCGACGTCCTCGACCGTGCGCGTCGCCGACAACGCCTCGATCGTCTCGACCAGCGTGATCAGGGCGGCGTGGTCCGCCTGCTCCGAACGCTCGGCGTTCGCGACGTTTAGCACTCTTGGCTGCCCCGCATGCGCATGTCCCCATGCGACCCTAGCACCCGCGAGGGTCGCGGCAAGGTGGAGCATAGGCTTAATGCTCGTCGAGCGCGGCTGTGCGCGAGGCTCGCGACGCTCCGTCGGCGGGAAGATCTTCAATGACTTCAAGGCGCGAGGCGTCGGGGCCCTGGTTCAACTCCCGCGACAATCGGCCGCGACCCGGCGCGCCCTCCCGGCGTGGCCGCCACCAGCGTGGCCACGCCGTCGCCGGTGAAGGTGATCAGGGGCCGGCGCTCGTTCATGACCGGCCGGCCCCGACCAGGCCGGGCCCTCCTCTCGACCAACACCCCTGGGTCTCAGCGGGCGCGGCAAAGCCGTCTCGTCCCCCTCCGCGGGGCTTTATCGCTCCCGGGGTTCGCACGCCCGGAAACTTGCGCTATGGACCCTGGCGCGCGCAACGCGGCCCGGTAGCTCAGCAGGATAGAGCAGCGCTTTCCTAAAGCGAAGGTCAGGGGTTCGAGTCCCTTCCGGGCCGCCAAGTTTTTGTCGGGCCAACTTAGAACTGGCCCATTTCCAACTTAAGGCTGTCAATAATGCGACGCGGTCGCAAATGGCGTTGAGCCTGCGTCGTATTCTGACTTTCTCTGACCTTGGGAGAGTCCGCTTTCGGTGTAGGCGGCACCGCCGCCTGCGCTGGCCCGAACCGGACTCATCGCTGACCTTGGGAAGGTTTGCTTAGCCAAGCCAAGTTTCACGAGGCAAGCTTGGGTCTGATTTGGACGGTATCGAGCGCCCAAAGGCGTCCGGTTGGTGCATTCACTCTCTTAAACTTCGCCGCCAGCGGGCGGAGACGCCCGCGTCCCGGCCTTGCAAGGAGCCTAAACCCATGTCGCCGCCGATCCCGCACCTTGGCCTGATTTACAGTGAGGACGTGCCAGCGGCCGTTTTCGACGACTTCGTCGAGAACGTCTCGGTAGCCGGCTTGGATCTGGTGCTGGAAAGCCGCGAGCCGAATGGGCCGTTCGCGGGCATGGAATGGCTGATCCCCACAGGCGTGATGCTTTTCATCGCCCAAGGCTACTTCAGCGGGCTCCTCGGCGAGATGGGCAAAGACCACTACTCCGCCTTGAAGGCTGGAATTAAAGGCCCGCGCGACCGCTTCTCGGTGGCCCAGGTGACCGTCGTCGGCAGCCCGGGCAAGGCGTCCGAGGACCAACCCTATTCCCTGTTTTACTCGATCTATTTCGAGGATCCAGCGGGACGACGGTTTAAGTTTTTGGCTCCCAACGGCGAGGCTGGCGACCCAGACGCCGAGCGCGCCATGGACGCGTTCGGCGACTTTCTCGAAGCCGCCTATGGGGGCTCGATTCCGCTCAGCGCGATGTCCTGGCGCGCGCGCCGGCCTATGGCGGCACAGTGCTCTTAGCCTTTAACCCCGCGACGGGTCGTATCGAACCGATCCACCCGGTGACGCGGGTCTTCGGCCTGGCGCCGCCCGGCTGATCCCCAGCCTGTCTTCATTTGACCCCTGGCTCAAAGCCGCAGGTTGAACCAAGTTATCGCAAAAGGCGATATGGGGGTGGCAGGTGCTGGAGCGGGGATCGGAGTGGCGGCGTTGGGATTTGCATGTCCACACGCCAGGCACCGCCATGGCAGATCGCTTTAAAGGCGATTGGGACGGCTACCTGACGGCGATCGAAAGCCAAGACGACGTTATCGTCATGGGCGTGACCGACTATATGTCGATCACGAACTACTCGCGAATGCGGCGCGAAAAGGCGTCGGGCCGCCTCGCCAACATCGCCCTGCTAATCCCCAACATCGAGTTTCGTGCGACGCCGGAGACGACCAAGGGCAAGGCGATCAACCTCCATATTCTCATCGATCCTACGGACCCCGATCATGAGCGGCATATCCTCGAAGCCCTGGGGCGGCTATCCTTCACCTACAATCGGCGGCCGTTCGCCTGCATCCCCGACGACCTTATGGCGCTCGGCCGCGCGCACGATACGTCGATCACGGACGACGGAGCCGCGCTGCGTCACGGGATCGGGCAGTTCAAGATCCCCTTCCAAGCAATCGAGGAATGGTATCGCAACGAGCATTGGCTCGCCCACAATAGCCTGGTCGCCGTCGCCAACAGCGGGGCGGACGGCGTCAGCGGCCTGCCACTGACCGACGGATTCGGAGCGGTGCGCGAGGAGATCATCCGCTTTTCGAGGATGATCTTTTCCGGCAATCCGAAGGACCGGGACTTCTACCTCGGCCTCGACAAGAGCGCCGAGGCGGAGCTGAAAAAGGTTGGCGGTATCAAGCCATGTGTCCACGGATCGGACGCGCACGAACTCGCCAGGCTGTTCAAGCCCGACCACGATCGTTTCTGCTGGATCAAGGCTGATCCGACATTCGAAGGCCTTCGCCAAGTCATCTTCGAACCCAGCGACCGCGTTTATATCGGCGCGGCGCCGCCTGACATGCATGATCATAGCCGGGTCATCGACAGCGTCACGATCGCCGATCCTAGCGGCTGGTTCGGATCGCAAACCCTGCCGCTCAATCCCGGCATTGTCGCGGTGATTGGGCAGAAGGGTTCGGGAAAATCGGCCCTCGCGGAGCTCATCAGCGCCGCCGCGGGCAGTTCCGCGCCGGCCAAGGACGCTTCGTTCCTCAGCAAGGTCGAGCGCCACCTTGACGCCGTAAACATCACGCTCACGTGGGAGGATGGCAAGACGACGACCCATCGGCTGGGCGACGGGCCTTTCAAGGGCAATTCCGTTCGCTATCTTTCGCAGCGGTTCGTCGAGCGCCTGTGTGCCGAGGACCATGTCGGTGCCGATCTGGTCCGTGAAGTGGAGGCGGTTGTCTTCGCCGCCCTCGACCCCACGGAGACCTTGAACGCCACCGACTTCGGCGAGCTCCGCTCCATTAAGACAAGCGCGCTGCGCGCCGATCGCGATCGGATCGTGACGCGCCTTCAGCAGTTGATCCGCGACGGCGACCAACTGCGCGCCAAGGCGGCTAAGCTCGGCGAACTCAAAGGCCGCGTCGCCACCCTGCAGGCGGAGTCTGTCAGCCTAAAAGGGCAGATGCCGCCGGCAATCAATGCCGAGGACGCTAAGGTGCAGGCGGCGATGGCCGAGGCACGCACCAAGCTCTCCGCGCTGCAGGCGGCGACCGCTAGCGACAAGCAGCGACTGGTGAAGATCGGTGATATACGCGCCGAGATGGCGGGCTTTGCTCGCGAGATGCGGCAGTTCTACAATACCATTACGCCCAAGCTCGTGGAACTCGGACTCGACGAGACGGCGCGTCAGCTATTCGAACCGAGGTTCGGCGGCGATACGGAGCGCCCGCTCGCGGTCGTGGAGCGCGGCATCAATGAATCGATCCGTGCACGCCAGGGCACCCCCGAAGCGCCCGGCGCTGACACCATCGCCGGCGTCGAGGCCGAAATCGCCGGGCTCAACGGCCAACTGACCGCCGACCGCGCATTGCGCGAACGGATCGACGGCTTTCAAAAGCGGCTCGCCGCCATCGATGTCGAAATCGCCCGGTTGGGCGAAGAAATAGCCCGGATCGAGGGACCAGAAAAAGAGCGGCGGCGGGCGCTCCCGGCCGAGCGCATGGAGACCTACAAGGCCTACTTCGAAAACCTGCGTCAGGAACAGGACATCCTGGAGCAGCTCTACGGGCCGATCCGACAGCGGCTGCAGACCAGTCGCAAGCAGGAGCAGAGTCTCGAATTCTACATCCGATGGGACGTCGATTCGGCCGCCTGGATCGCGACCGGTGACGCCCTGTTCGACGGTCGCACCGGAACGCCGGTGGGAGACCTAGCAACGGCCATCAGGGACACCTTGGGGCCGGCCTGGCGTTCGGGTGATCCGCAACGGATCGCCGAAGCCATGGAGAAGTTCGTCGAACCCTTCAACGCCGCCTTCCAGGCACAGTCAGCGGCGCTGCGCAAAGGTGCCAGCACCACCGATGCGCTCGATTGGCTGTTCTCGCCCGAGCACATCAAGCTCACCTACGGCCTGCGCTATAATGCGACTGATCTCGAGAAGCTATCGCCTGGCACGAAGGGGATCGTGCTGCTGATCCTCTACCTGGGGATGGATACTGACGACAGCCGGCCGTTGATCATCGACCAGCCGGAAGAGAACCTCGACAGCGAGTCCATCTACGATCTGCTGGTCCACTACTTCCGGACCGCGAAACGTCGCCGCCAGATCATTCTAATCACCCACAATCCGAACCTGGTTGTGAATACCGACGCCGAGCAGGTGGTAGTCGCCACCTGCGGGCGGCAGGCCAACGGCTTGCCGGCCATCAGCTACGCGGCCGGCCCGCTTGAGGACAATCGTCCCGTAGACGGGATCCGCGCCAAGGTTTGCCGAATCCTCGAAGGGGGCGAGTCCGCCTTCCATGACCGTGAACGGCGCTACGCCCTCAAGCCCTAGAAGAATTGTCAACCCAGCGGTCGCACACCGCGAACGGAATGATACCGATCGTAGCTGACGGCGTGATCGACCTAGGCACCTGCTAATGCAGGCGCTGCGGTCCGATTGATCCATGGAATGATCGAGCGGCAGTCAGCGGCGCTTGACGCGCACCACGCGCAGCAAGTCGTCGTCCGCGCCGGAACCAACTCCTTCCCCGCGAACGTCATCGACCTTAACGCCAAGTTTTTCCAACGTATCCGCAACCGCTGCCGCCCGCGCCATGCTCAGCCGCCGGTTGCGGGCCTCGTCACCACGAGGGTCCGAGTAGCCAGAGATCGTCACGATCGAACCCGACGACACCCAAGCCTTGGCCGCCTCGCGCAGCCTAACCTGTGCATCGTAGGTCAGCTCCGCGCTCGCTGTGCTGAAGTAGATCTCGAGATTGTGCGTAAGACGGGGGGGCGGCGGCTGATCAGTGGGCTTGGCGACCTCGAGCCGCGCGAGGCGGCTGTCGACGCTCTCCAACCGGCTCAAGATGGCACCTTGCTGAAGCGTTCCAAGGTCGATGTAAAAGGTCGCGGCCGGCGGCAGACTCGCTAACGCGACTTTCAGTGACGCGTCCAATTGAGCCTGGGTGAGCTGACCATCGGCCGCAACGCGTCCTTTGAGCGCGCCCGGATCGAACTCCGCGGGCAACAGCCCATCTTCCTTGAGTTTTTTGAACGCCTCGATCATGGCCTCGACCGCCGCGCCGCGGTCTTCTGGCGAACTGGTCTGCACGAGGGTTGCCGAGGCGATCTGCAACAGCATCTTGGCGTAGTCTTTGCCCGACAGGTCCTTTCGCACCCAGGCGCGACAAAGCCCGTCCATCTGATAGACGCGATCGGCTTCGGCACCGGTCAAGATCGCACCGGTGCGGCTATGCGCGCCGCCCAGATCGAAAATGGCCAAATCGGCGTGGGCGTCTCGATGATAGTTCTTCGACAGTAGATCGCGTACCGGCGGGCAGCGCGCCGCCACCTCGGGATCGTCAACCACGGCCCCTTTGTTCGTGCAACATCCGGCGAGCACCAAGGCCACGCCAACCAACAGGCCAAGCTTTCTCATCTGTCGCCCCCGCGTCGTTCGAACCTAGTTGTTCTTGGCTTGTTCGGCGGTCTTAACTGGGTCGGCGACAGGTGGCGTATTGGGTGCCGAGGAGGCCACAGCGGTGGCGGTGGTGGTGACCTTGGCCGCAACGTTCTTGGTGCAGTCCTTGAACGACACGGTGTCTCCCGTGGATTTTTTGATCGGCAAAGCCGCGCCAGACAGAAAGAGCGCCCCGAGCGCTACGTTCGGCGGCGTGTTGGGGTCCAGATAGTTAATCAGGATCGATTTGGCCTTCGACAAAGACACCTGTAGCGACGAGCCGCCGTCGGAAATTGCCGCATGAACGACCCCGCCGCAGCCTTCGACGCCGACGGCAGATCCTATGTTGAGCCCGGCCCATAGCGTCAAATTGCTCTGGCTAATGAAGAGCTTGTTGGGGTCCACGTCTGCAAGAGCCGCCATCGTGACCGCAGCATCGAGAACGGGCGCGCCCGGCCGACGCTCGTCCTTGTCCATGTAGCCGTCCTTGACCACGCCCAGAGCCGCTGCGCCGTCTGAGGCTGCGCTTTGGATCATGCCCAATTCGAAGCTCAGGTCCGACAGAGCCTTGTCGACAGCTGCCGACTTGGCGGCGGCGTCAGCAGGTTGGGTCTTGGCGACATAGGCCTTGATCCGGCAGGCATAGGCAGCGAGCACCGCTTCCATGGCTTGGCTCGTCATCCCCGCATAGGCTGTACGAACCACCTCCAAACCGCCCCGCGCTTGGATATCTCCTGCGGCGGCGAGTTTCTTGAAGGCGCCGGCGCCAAACCGCGCCTCGAGCTCTCCGCCCTTAACCGCTTCGCCTACCACATAGGGAATGGGGCAAGGATCTACCTTCGTGGCGGCGGCCGCCGCCGGCGCGGCTGCAGGAGCCGCTGGCGCCTGAGCAAGTGCGCGGACCCCAAACAGAACGACACCCAACATAACAAAGCTGGCTAAAGCCCTTGATAGTCTCATCTCAGCCCCCTCCCGGTCTGACCGTACGCGCCTGCGCTGACCACAACGGTGTTCAGGCATAGTTTAGAAAACTATTGTTCGATGAACGATGAAATGCAACTAGCGGCGGCGCGTCTGAAAATTTCACTTTGAGGCGGCAAACTCGATCGTTGACGCAAATAGGCGCGTTCGCGGCAAATCAGTTGCCGGCGACGGTCGGGGCCAGCGCCCGAAAATCATATGGATTTCGAGTCCTGGCCTGAACTCAGCCGTGAGCTTCATGTCTTGGTCGCGCTACCTTGGCATCGAGGTCGATGACGCGCTGGAGATTTCCGAGCAGATCGACCTGCACGGTGTCACCAGTCTGGTGCGGGGCGTGTGCTCGACGCGCCCCCCCCCCCCCCCCGCGAAGGTCGCTTTCCTGGAGGCGCACCAATGTCAGCAACTGGCGCCGCGTCGCCCTGACCATCTTAGCTTTGGCGGGTGGCGCAGGTTCTGGCACGCTCAGGCTTTGAGGCTCGAACGAGGAAAGCCCATGGCCACTACCATGTATCTGGACCACGTCTTTCAGGACAAAGGCGGCGCTGGCGAAGCCGTCGCGATCGAGGCGGGGACTTCGAGTTTTTACGATGGCATCCCGCAGCTCTATCTGACGATCAACGATCGGACGGTGATCCTGGACGACGAGAACGGCCGACGCCTGTGCGAGGCCTTCGCCGACATCGCCCGCTATCTTGGCTATCAGCGATAGGCGCCGCGCAGGTGGGGCGTCAGAAGAACCAGATGATCGATCTCTTCGATCCGGTCCTGCCCGAAGACCGGCTGGATCCTCTCTACGTCTCCCTGCTGCGCTCGCCTGTGCATGACCTCGCCCGAAGCGACATCAACGCGGCGTTCGCGCGGATGGGCGATCCCAACGGCCAGTTCGCTGCTTACTTCCAAGGAGCCGCCTTTCATGCGCGTCTGTTCGAGATTGCGTGCTTTAGCTATCTGGAGGCGGCCGGCTTCGTCGCGGACCGGACCTACGACGCCCCGGACTTCATGGTGGCCAAGGACGGCGTGGAAATCGCCGTCGAGGTGGTCACCGCAAATCCGCCAGACAGCGCAAGTCGGAATATCGGCGGGACACTGATCGAAGATCTGCCGCTCGAGCGCATGATGGAGAAGGTCGCCAGAGAATTTCCGCGACGGATGAACACCGCGCTGAAGAAAAAGGTTCGCCGCGGCTATCACCAGGAGGCTCACGTCGCCGGAAAGGCCATTGTGCTTATGACGCAGCCGGCGTTCGAGGCCGGGGCCAATTTCTATATCGATGAGTCCCTGGCACCCTGCCTCTTTGGCGACGGCGATGAGAACGCAGGGTTCTTCAGCCGCGACGACGCGCGGCCGATCAGTGCCATCGCTTACTGCAACGGCTTCACCGTCTCGAAGTTCTGGCGACTGTCTTCGCCCGATATTTTCCGCACCAGGGTGCGGGCGGTTCGTAAAGGCCACTGTCTGGTCGAGCTCAGCGACAATCCTTGCCAACCTCGGCGCTACGGGTTCGAGGTAGGTGATCCGGCCGCGCCACAGGAGACTTGGGCCGAAGGGGTGACCCTCTTTCTCAATCCAAACGCCGACATCCCTCTGGTGCCTGCCGTCCTGCCCGCAAGCTGCACGATGGCGATGACCCGCGGGGGCTCTCTTATGAAATGCGTCAGTGGCTTCCATCCCCTGACTTCGGTGATGCTGGCATCGCCCAGGAAATAGGGGCCTAGTAGTGCTGGCGATTTAGCGCCGCGGCCCCAAGGGCGGCGGCGCCGCGAAACATCCTGGTCGCGAAGGACGCAGGAGAGGTTTCGTGATGGTTGTGCCCTCTGGCGAGTTTGGCCATGGTGAAGGTCGCGCCGGAGCCCGCCATGAAAATCACGTTCGACATCGATCTTTCGCCTGACGAAATCGCGCTGCTGGCGTCGGCCTTGGACTGCGAGGTGGCACAGGTGGAAGCCAAGTTGCCGGGCCACGCGCGGGCTGCCTTAGGCGAGTATGTCGAGGCCTATCTTGGCCGACGCGCGTCGGGGCGGGGCCAGGACATCCTGGAGCATCGCCTGGCGCTGCTGATCGAGCACGCCTTCGACAAGACCATTCCCAGCGAGGTCGAGGTCTCGCGGCTGTTCCAGACCACCCTGACCAGCAGCCGCTCCCTGATCCGATCGACGCTTTCCAAGTATCGTTATCAGCTTAAGGCGGCCGCCGACGCTTCGGCGAAAAGCGCCTTGGCGCGCGCCCGCTGGAGCGACGCCAGCAATCTCTTCGAGATCGCCGGCGTGACGGCCAACTTGGCCGACCACCTCAATGTGCGGTTGGCGTCGATCGATGGCGGCCTGAGAAAGGTCGCCCTGATCAAGGGTACCACAGCCAATTACGGCGTTGCGGCCGACGCCTATCGCGAGCTGTGCAAGGCTTTCGGTGCTCAGGAGGCCAAGCAGAAGAAATGACCGACATCTCCAACGCCATCGCCGCGTCCAGTATGTTGCTGGCGGTCGTCGCCGTCCTGTTCGGTGTCTGGAACGGCGCCATCGACGCGGCCCTGGCGCTGGACGTCAGCGGCGACCCGGCCACTCAGTTGCCACAGCGACGGCAGCTGCGCTCGGCGATCCTGACGAAGGCGTCACCGCTCGTCATCGGAGCTTGGCTGACGGCCGTGGTGTTCCTTGCCCGTAGCGTGGAGATCGGCGGCCGCTTCTTGCGATGCCCGCCGGGGCAAGCCTGCCGGCCCGACGATGTCGCCGCCGCCTTCCTGCTGACCGAGGCCTTCATGCTGCTGATCGCGGCGGCGACGAGCGTCCAGCTGATCCGTCTTGTGGCCCGATGGCTCGAGGCCAGAAGGCGCAAGACGCGATCATGAGCGTCGTGATGGGGCCAACCTTTCTGTCGCGCCGCCCGCGCACGCCGCGAGGCCTGCGGTTCTATGGTTTTCTGGAGGCTCAAGACGAGGCGCTGTCGGCGTTCATGACCGGCCCCAGTGGTGCGCTGGTCCCGCCGCGCAGTCCTGTTCGCCAAGACGAGAACGCGATCCGGTTGCGCTTCTCCGTTGTCGACTGGCATGATTTCGCCGCCATGCGCGCGCGGATCGCGCCCATTCCGTTGATCGGCGCTGGGCGAGAGCAGCGCGAGGCGCGCCGCGCCGCGCTCAATGAAATGTTCGCCCGGATAGACCTGAGCGGCGTTGATCTCTTCATTTCGCCGAGCGAGCCCTGGAGCGGGGCTCTCTTGGAAGCCATGAGGCTGGGCGGTTGGTACTTGCTGGGACTGAAGCGACGACCGGCGGGGGGCGATCCGCCGGCGCTGCTGGGCAATGCGGACCTTGGTGGCGGGGACCAGGCATTGTGGCTTTCCGTTCTGGCGCGGCCGGATCCGGAGAGCCTGGCGCGTCTCACCGACATATTCTCGCTGGCCCATGTGGCTGATCTTGGTCGGGAAGAAGATCCCGATGGCGATCCCGAGCCGACGCCTCTGCCGCCGTCGCCCCTCGACGAGCTGCGCGTGCGCATCATTTGCCGCAAGGTGGTTGAGGAAGAGCAGGTCGAGCAGGACGTCTACGCTTACGACTATGATCACGACGTCGTCGCGCAGGCCGAAGCGGCGCGGCTGCTCCTGGCGGGCTACTAGATGGCTGAGGTTCTCGAGCGCGAGGTCATCGATGCGGACGACCTGCAGGGCTTCTCCGATCCCCTAGCCGATGTCGCTGGCTTGTCGTCCGTGCTGGTGCATGACGTTGGCCAGGGCGACGCCATCAGCATCCTGGACGCCGACGAAAGGCCGGTACTGCGGATCGACTATGGTGGCCTGCAGAGTGGTCCCTTCAAGGGTAAGACCGGTAAGGCGCGAGCTGGCTCCATCAATGCGAAGTTGCCCATCCTTCAGGCGGCCCCGCTCATGCTCACCCATTGGGATGAGGATCATTGGTGTTCGGCACGCCGTCACACCGACGTGCTGACCAAGGCACGGTGGATCGTTCCGCGTCAACGGACCTCGCCGCGGGCGGTGCGGTTGTCGGCCAAGGTCGCCACGATCAATTGCGTGCCCGAAGCCGAGGTCGGCACGGTGTTTCAGTATCGCGCCCAGAACGGCGACACGGTGTGGTGGGAGAAGATCGACCACTTCGACCCGACGGGGGAGGGCGAAGACTGCAACATGACCGGCTTGGCCTTTTCGGTCACCCGGGGCGATCGGGTTATCTTTCTGCCCGGCGACGCCCCCTTCGACCGCATCCGCCACTACAGGCTCCATCAGGAGGACGGTCGCAAAATGGTCGGACTGGTGGCGTTCCATCATGGCTCAGGTAACCACTGGCGCAACGCCACTGAGGAGTTCCTGAAGACCTGGGCCTCGCCGAACATGGACCAGAAGGTCGTGTTCTCGTACGGAGATCCAAACACCTACGATCATCCGGTGTTGGACAACTACGAACCCTACTTTGGGGCGTCGGCCTTTTTCGCAACGCCGCAGGTGCGCCAGCGTACAATCGGGCCCATCCACATACGTCTATAGGCCAGAGCCCGCCGATAGTGGGCCTACTAGGGATGTGAAGGGCAGGCGATCAGTCGCGCATTCAAATCTCATGCTGTTGATCTACCAGTAGTCCGACCCGGTGCGACGTAGCGTCATCCGCAAACCGGCCGGACCCTGAGCTTCGAGGAAGTCGTGGCCAGTTGGAGGGCCCGGCCCGGGCGATCCACGGCCAGGCCTATGACGCGCCCCAGCCGGTGATCGGCGTGCTCGACGTCTCCAGCCTGCCCAGAAGGCGGCGCGCCCCAAGCCTGGGCGACGAGGTGGAAAGGCCGACGGTGAGGAGGGCGCTCAGCCCTCGGTCGCGGTCTCGGTATTGGCCGGCTCCCCCGCCAGCCGCAGGGCGTAGTAGGACGCCTTGGCGTCGCGGTACTCATGCTCAGCAGAGGCGACAGCGGCCGATCGGCCGCGCGACGTCCGCGTTCGGAGACGCCCTTACTGGGTCCCGCCTGCGGGGAACGCCCAGCCCTGCCGAAGAGTCGAGCGCACGCGAAGGGTTTGAACGCTGGTTTGTCGACTTGGTGCAGCCCAGCTGAGTGTTGCGGCCGGTCCGCCGTCAATCCGCAGGGATCCGGCAAAGGTCGCCTCTCTGGAGGCGCGCTAAGGTCTGCAACTGGCGCGTTCTCCCCGCTGCTTTCAATTGTGTTGGCGCGCAGAGCAATTGCAGATTTAATATGCTGAAGCTTGCGGATCTGGTGCGTGAGGCGCCGTTTGAGGTGTGAGCGAGCCTCATCAAGATATTTGGGTGATGTGCGATTGGCTTGGGGGGGAAGTGCAAAGGATCGTTAGGAGTGCCGCGCCGCAAGAACTGTTTGAGCGGCTGCATCTTGCGCGTGAGCACCGTGAGCTGATCGACTGGCTGCGACAAGACGCGCGCCGACGGCAGCAGCGGCGCACGCCCATCAATTTTGACATCTTCCACAATCCCGAGCTGATTGAAGCGGTCGCCGCTGACTTCAATCATTCCTGCGTGTACTGCGAGCGTCGTTCGGCTGATGCGGGGGTTGGACATTTTCGGCCGTTGGCTGAGCCGGTCCCGTTGATCATGGGGGACGACAAAAACCATTACGCTTGGCTGGCCTATGAATGGCGCAACCTCGTCTATAGCTGCCCTGACTGTGAGGGGCTCAAAGGCCCTCAATTCCCCGTGGAAGGTCTGAGGGCTCGCTATCTCGCGACTTATGACGAGGTGTGCAAAAGCGATAAGAATCTGCTGGTGGACACGACCCGCGAGTCGCCCCTCCAACACTTCGATTTCCTCTTCGACGGACGCTGCTTCCCCCTAACCCCCCGAGGGCAGATCTCTGCCTCGGAGTTGGTGAAGCTGTCGTCGCACGTCATTTCGACGGGGCTGAGCGACAGTGTGGCCGGTCGAAGGCACGCGGTCCTAGAAGGCCCAAGCTGATGGAATTGTCGACATTGGAACCTCCCAACCAACGGAACCCAGTGTAGGAGGCCATGAAGGCTTATCGTCCGGACACTCTTAATGTTCGTGGATGTCTGTGTCCCCAGCGACATCAGTGTCGGAACGACCTTTGCTTGCGACATCGGAACGCGAGGCATTGACTGGCTTATCGGTCGTCCAAGGTGATATGCGGGATCTATGGCGGAGCGGGCTCTAGACCTCGAGGCGATGGCAGTGACGCTGCGGGCTAGCGGCGAGTACCGCGTGCTACGTCGCCTGGCACCCCGGTTGCCGATTACAATCCCAGACGGCGTCGTCACTCGATCGGGCCTGTTCGTGGACGTCGAAACCACGGGTCTGGACTGGCGTCGTGACGAGATCATCGAACTAGCGATGATCCCGTTTCGCTATGGGTTGGACGGACGGATCTATGGGATTGGCGAGGCCTTTCAGGGCTTTCGCCAGCCGGCCGCCCCAATACCCGCTGAGATCACCGCCCTGACCGGCATCGACGACGCCATGGTCGCGGGCAAGGCGATCGATTTGGACGCCGTGGCGGCTGTCGCCGCCCCGGCCGCCCTCGTCGTCGCTCACAACGCTTCCTTCGATCGCCGCTTCCTCGAGCGATTCAGTGAGGTCTTCCGTACCAAGCCCTGGGCCTGCTCGATGAGCCAGGTCGATTGGATCGCGGAAGGACACGAGGGCGTCAAGCTTGCCTACTTGGCTGCGGGCGCCGGGTTCTTCTACGACCGCCACCGGGCGGTGAACGATTGCACCGCGGCTATCGAGCTTCTGACCCTCGACCTGCCCAAGAGTGGTGTGCCTGCTCTAGCCTCGCTGCTGGAGCGAGCGCGAACCCCGACCTGGCGGATCTGGGCCGAAAACTCGCCCTTCGCCATGAAGGACCGGCCCAGGGCGCGCGGCTATCGCTGGAACGGCGACGACGGCGTGCCAGCGCGCTGTTGGTATGTCGATGTCGCCGACGCCGACAAGGAAGCGGAGCTGACATTCCTGCGGCAGGAAATCTATGGTGGTCAGATCGATCCTCTGACGCGACGGATTGATGCCTACGACCGGTTTTCAGAGCGGTGCTGAGGGTCTGCGACCAGGTTGGATGGCGAGGGCGATGCGATTTTCAAGACGAGCAGCGCTCGCCAATGGGCTGGCGATCGCGGCGTTGCCAGAAGCGTCCAGGGCCGGTCCGCCTGCGCGCCGTTTGAGCAACCCCAACGCATCAGCGGAAGCTCGCGCCCTCTATGACTTCCTCTGGCGGCTCTATGGCCGCAAGACGCTAACGGGCCAGCAGGAGCTCGGCGTGGCGCGAGCCGGGCCGCGCATCGAACTTGACTACATTGAGCGCGTTACGGGCCGCCAACCCGCCCTCCTGGGCCTCGACTACATCGAGCCGCGCGACAACAAGGCGGTCAACGAGCGGGCGACGGCCTGGCATCGTTCGGGCGGGATCGTCACGCTATGCTGGCACTGGGGCGCGCCGGACATTGGCACGGGATACGAGAATTCGAAAAAGGACTTCGACCTAGTCGCAGCTCTCCGGCCTGGTACGCCCCAGAACGTCGCGCTTCACCGCGACCTAGCGACCATAGGCGATCTGCTGGCGGTCCTGCGCGATCGGCAGGTCCCGGTGCTGTGGCGACCGTTGCACGAGTTCAGCGGCGATTGGTTTTGGTGGGGCAAGCATGGCCCTGTGGCTTTCAAGGCGCTTTGGGCTCTGATGTACGACGAGTTCACCCATCGTCGCGGCCTCGACAATCTGATCTGGGTGCTGGGCTGGGCAGGTCAGAACGTAGATCCGGCGTGGTACCCGGGACGCGAGCAGGTCGACGTCGCGGGCGCCGACATCTACGTCGACGATCATGGCGATCTGGCCCCGATGTTCCAAGCGGTGAAGGCGATCGTCGGCGACACCGTGCCGATCTGCCTGCACGAAAACGGCCCCATTCCGGCGCCGTCGCTGCTCGGGCCTCAAGCCGATTGGCTGTGGTTCATGACTTGGCACACCCGTTGGCTAATGGATCCAGCTCAGAACGACCCTGCTCGCCTGAAGGCTTACTATGCGTCGGAGCGGTACCTGACCAAGGACGAGCTGCCGGCCGCCGGCTTGCCAAGGCTTGCTTAAGGCGATCCCGTTTTGGCAAAATGAGAGGCTAGAAACGGAATATATAGCCATTCCAAAATGGCCCGACGGTGAAATGTGCGTGTAATTCGTCGATGTGAAATCGAGCAGTTACGAAGCAACATTTCTCTGCGTTGGATGATATAGGCTTATATGCATCTTTATGGAGAGACGGTTGCTTTCATTTTTGCAGAAATATCCATTTATTTTCTCAAATTGAATAATCGAAAATGCTTCCTAAGCCGTGCTACCATTTCAACGGTAAATGCTGCCACTTCAACGGACTTTGCTACTCCTTTTGCAGTGAATTTCTCGGTGCGCAAAAGTGAAGGCGCGTCCCGTTGCCTGTGGCGGGGTGGGAAAATTCCGCAGACATCTTGATTAGACTCGAAAATTAACCTCGTATTCGCGAGGCGTGCGGATGCGCTCGCGATTTCGCAGATGGCGCAACGCGTCATGTGCAGGCGCCATTTGGCGTGCGCCGATCTCCAGCACAGGGAGCAATGAAGACGAGGCTTTTCTGAAAACCAACCGCTAGGGCGGAATAGACAAAAACCCAGGCCTGCCAGGGCCTGGGCTTGTCTCGGAAAGAATCCGAAGTCGTTTGTGTGCGACCAGGAGACTTTCCCCCCGCATCGCCACTGAGTCAACACCGCGCCTGCGGAGGTGAATGATGGCGTGCGGGTGCTCCGCCTCTTCCAAAAAAAGGATGAGGAAAAATGAGCACTAACTTTCCAGGACGACTTGAGTCTCACGTCACATATGCATGTGGCGCGGGTCGCTCGGTCGATCTGACCAAGGCGATCCTAAATGGACCCAACAGGCCCGCCGACGCCCTGAGTTGGGAGGCCATTAGCGCCGCCGGCCGGGTTGTTGTTACGCCGGACGGGCGACCCATTCGCTCGATTATCACCGGCCGTAAGCGGATCGTCACAGGCAGCTATCCGAGCCGAAAAGCCGGCCGCACCTTCCCGCACGAGAGCATGAACGAGCACGCCTTCTTCATGCATAGCGAGGTCGACACGCGGGTCGTTGATTATCGAGCCCAGCCGTTCCGCTTCGAATTCGTCAGCGATGGCGCGAAGCTGATTTATATCGCCGACTGCGTACGCCTCCTGGAGGGAAACCAGGTCGAAGTCGTCGAGGTCAAGAACGACGGCCGGGCCCTTCGGGACGACAAGTACGTCCTGAAACTCAACTACGTAAAGGCCGCCTGCGAGAAGCTGGGTTGGGCGTTCCGTATCGTTTTTCGTGATGACCTGGTCCTGCCGACGGCGACCTACGTCAATGTGCAGGAGGTGCAATCGCGCCGGCTCGTCCGGTTTGATGCGTCGCACGGCTACACGGCGGTCGAGGTCATCCAGCGAGCCGGCGGCGCGGTTCCGCTCGGCAGGCTGGCCGAGGCGCTCGGCGATCGTCGCCGCGGAAGCGCCATCGCTAAGGCCATGATGGTTTGCCGTCTGATCGACATCGATCTATCGCGCCCGCTGAGCTGCGACAGCCCGGTGCGCCTAGTCGAGCAAGGCGCAAGCCATCGTTCGGACGGGGGCGCGTCATGAGCGTTCCCGTCCGTTTGACCATCGGCGATTGCTGGGAGTTCAAAGGGCAGCGCCTGCGCTTTGAGCGCGAACTCGGCGGCGGCCTTCTCCATTTCATCGTCGAGAGAACCTTGGCGCCTTTCCAGATTGAAGATGCCTTTGGCGGCTCTCTCGCGCCTGATACTGCCTGGCTGCTGCACGGCCTGGCGTCGGGCGTGCTGAGGCGGATCGCCGACCGCCGAGGACCTCTCGCTCGCAAGAACGCCGAAGGCCGCGAGGACGACTGTGAGGCCCTTCTCAAGCTCGACAGCCAAGCCCGCCTTCGTGCGTTCGTGGTTCGAGGCCTCGAAGCGATGGGCGAGGTGCCACGCAGCGAAAGGGCGATCAGGCTAGGTCTGGCAAAGCTGTGGGCCGCCGAACCGGACAAGGCGGCTCGCCTGGGTCACAAGCCGTCGCCGCGCTCGGTGCGCCGCTGGCTGGCGGAGCGCGGCACACCCGGTGAACGTCGCCTGCGGCAGATGATCTCCATGAGCGGGCGCGTCGAACGGAAGAGGCGGCTGCCCCCGCTGGTCGTCGAGCTCCTGCGCCGGGCTGCACTTTGGTACTGGTCACGACGAGGTTGGAGCCAGGCCGACGCCTATAGCCGCTTGGCGCGATTGATATTCCGGATCAATCGACTGCGTCGGTCGGGCGGCCACTTACCGCTGCTTCCCCTGCCGTCGCCCGAAACCTTGCGCCAGGAAATCCACCTCTACGAATGCATCGACACCTATGCCGCCAAGTATGGGGAGAAGGCCGCCAAGACGCGGTTCAAGGCCAGCGGCAAGGGTCTCTCCGCCCAACGGTTCCTGCAGCTGGGCTGCATGGACCACACGGTGCTCGACGGCGTGGCGATCATCGACGCCGATTGGATGCTTCCGGTCGGCAGGCCCACTCTTACGGTCCTGATGGACGTGCGCACCCGTTGCATCGTCGGGTTCGTGCTGAGTTTCGAGCCGCCGTCGATTTACTCGGTCATGGAGTGCATCAAGCGGGCCAATCGGCCCAAGCTCAATCTGCCCGGCAGCGCCGCTCGATACCCCACCCTGGTATGTATCTTCGGTCGGTTCGACGAGATCGTCGTCGATAACGGCAAAGAGTTCGTCGGCACCTCCCTGGAGGACGCGCTAGCGGACGTGGGCGTTGCCCTGCGCTTTGCGCCAACAGCGTCCCCTACCTACAAGGCAATGGTCGAGCGCTTCTTCGGGACGCTCAACAAGCTCCTCAACCACAAGCTTCCTGGCGGCGTGCTGAAGCCGGAGTTGCTTCGTGAGATGGGTTACGATCCGGCCAAGGACGCCGTCCTAACACTGGCCGAGATCGAGGAACTGATCTGGGAGGCGCTGACCGTCTATCACACCGGCCATCACACCGGTGTCGGCGCTCCGCCGGCTCAGCTGTGGCAAGCCGACGTCGACGCCTACGGCATCGATGTCATCGACGATCGACAGCTCGACAAGATGTTGGGAGCCGTAGAGACGCGGCGCCTGACCAAGTCGGGCATCGAAATATTCGGCCTGCAGTACCATGACCCGGCGACGGTGGGCGGTCTGCTCGAAGAGCTGGCTAGGTTCGAACCGGTCAGGGGGCAGCGAAAGGGATCCGCGACCGCGCAGGTGAAGGTCAAATACAATCCCGTGAACCTGTCTGAGGTTCACGTCTGGAATCGGCAACGCAACCGGTACGTGACGCTGCCTTGCCTGGACGAAAAGTACACGGCCGGGATGTCACTTTGGCATCATCGCAAGATCCAGGAGTGGTCGCGCCTCAAGGGTTTGGAGTTCACGACCGAAGAGGACCGCCTAGTGGCGCGGGCGAAGTTCATTTCGCTGATCGAAACCAGTGCTCCTGGACTGAAGGGCAAGGATCGCCGTGCCGCGCTGCGCTTAAGGAGTTCGCCAAAGGTTCAAAGCCTGGCGGGCGAGGCGCCCATGCTGGCCTACGCATCGTCGCGGCACGATGGGCTGGCGGCGGTAATTCCCCACGAGACACTGGCCTCGATGCGAAGCGACGACGGCCAGGCCTCAAGCCGGCCGGCGCGACCCCAAAAGCGCTCGTCCAAGCGCCGCAAGGTCAACCCGTCCCAAAAGCCATCGATCCTGGCGCCCGAAACCGGGCGCGAGGCGGATTTCTCAATCGACTATTCCGGCTGGAAGGAGATCGACCTGTGACCACTCGGGACATCATGGCCGGCAAAATTGCCGCGTTTCAGTCGATTTACATTCCTTACCCTCCGCAGCTGGCCTTCCATGAGCGCTGTGCATTCTTGGTGGAGCTTGGCCGCGCGACGCGCGGGCGACCACAAAAGGGTATGAGGGTGCTAGCGCCCTCGGGGTCGGGAAAGACGGCCGCCGCCGAGGCCTTCATTAGGCAGTTCGAAGCCGTCTACCCTCCAACGGAGAGCTTTGTCCCGATCATTCACGTGCCCTTGGATCGGGCCACCACGACCAAGAAGTTGATGATGTCCATCCTGGACGCGTTCGGTGACAGCTACTCGAGCCATGGTAACGAGAAGGTCCTAAAGGCCCGGGTAAAGTTGTGTTTTGAACGATTTGGCACGCTATTGATGATCATCGATGAAGTACAGCATCTGAATTTTCATACCTCAGCCACAAATGATGCCACCGATACGCTGAAGCGGCTGCTCGACGACGGCGTGGTGCCCATCATATTCATGGGCACCGAGGACGCTCTGGGTATGTTCACCAGGAACATACAGTTGAGCAGTCGCCTCATCGAGGCCTGCGATCTTTCGCCGCTCGATTGGACGCTTTCGGACAACCGCCAGCTGCTTGTGAACTATATCGCGGCCCTGGACGCTGCGATGGTCCGGCAGGGAATAGTTGCCGAGCCGACTAAGATCATTGAGCCGTGGGCGGTTGGCTGCCTCCACGCTGTGACGGGCGGTGTGATCGGCCGAATATCTCGTCTCTTCGCCATCGCGCTGGATATTGCTCTACGACGCGATGCCACAAGAATCGAGATTTACGACCTGTCCTTGGCCGTCGACCGCTGGGCGGTGCCCAATGGCATTATCGATCACAACCCGTTTCTGAAGGAGCGGGGCAAATGAGTATGGCGGCTCAAATAGCGGCGGAGAGCCGGAGGGGACGGTTGCTGTTCCCCCTCCAGCCGATCGAGCAGGAAAGCTTCCAGGGCTACATTGTCCGCCTTGCCGAATGGAACGCGTTTGGCGCCCCCAAAGAACTTGTGAAGGCGCTGGGCTTGGGATCGACGCCGGCTCGACAATGGCCAAGCAGGCCGCAAACCAGAGATGATGATTTCGTCTGGCGATTGGGAGTGGATCACAGCGTCATCGACAAGATGCTTTTGTGGTCCGATCCCGAAAGGGCCAGCTACGACGAGCGAGTTGGGCGAGGCAGACGTGTGTCGCTAAGCGGCCTGCGAAAGCAAAACTACCATCGCGAGTACTGGTGCTTGTCCCAACTGTCTTTCTGCCCGGAAAGTTGGGACGTCCTACTTGCGACATGTCCTGCGTGTCAAAGCGATCTCGACTGGTCCTCCTTGCAGGTGGACCATTGCGGTCGCTGCGCTTTCGACCTCAAGCAAGCTGAAACCACCTCAGTCCCCACCAAACTGCGGCCATCGCTGGCATTCATGGCCGGCCTTCTTAATCGCGATCGTTCCAAGCGCGAGGCGGCGAGGCAGAAGGCGCCGGCGGAATTTCGGTCAATCTCACCTTTTATGATCTTCGATCTGGCGGCCTTGTTCGGTCGGGCAGCCGATCCAGATCAGGTCGGCGGATTCTATGGCGGCTCCCGGCTTCACACAGAGGGATATGAACCGGCCGTTCTCGCCCAGGGCGCGCGGATAATTCTCGACTATCCAGCATCGTTCTGCCGGCTGGCGGAAAGGCGACCAAACAGCACCACCTCCGACTTTTTCGCCAACTTGCGGCAATTCGGACGCCTGCTGGCGCCTGTGGGGCGGCAACTGACGGACCTTGTCAACAACTGGGAGCCCGTCGCGCACGGGCCGTCTCGTCTCAAACACAATCGCGAGGAAGAGGGGCAATGGACGCTTCGCGAGGTCGCCGAGCATCTGGGGGTTCAAAACTCTCAGGTCCGCTCATTGGTGGAGGCCGATTTGATAGCGGCGTCCACCTCGCGGGGAGCTGAGCGGAGCTACCAGTGGTTTTTGCCGGAGGAGGCCGAGCGAGTTAAGGCAATCCTGGCTGGTAGAATTTCGCTGGCAACGCTGTCGCAAACTTTGGGTCTTCCGGCTCCTGGTATTGAGCAACTGGTTACGTCCGGTCTCTTGCACCTGAACGCGGATTCCGTGGTCGCGGCGCTCCATAGCGGACCGCAGTTCCGACGGGCGGAAGCGCTGAAAATGCTAGAGGACTTTCGCGCCATCGCGTGCGAGCCGCCGGTCGTCGGCCCTAGGATGGTCTCGCTGGAGGACGTCTTTCGTGGAATCGGCGCGCGGCCAAAGCCTTGGGCCGCGGTTGTCTCGGCCATACTGGCGGGGAATATTGCGGCCTACTCCAATGGAATCCAAGCCGAACAATTTCGGATAAAACACCTGGGTGTCAGCGAGGAATTTGCGCGTGAGTTCGTCGCGGGCAAATGGCCGAACCTCCTACTTGTGCGGGGCTTGCCCGACAGCGCTGGTTTCTCCTGCGCGTTTTCGAGATCCGACGCCGAAAGTCATCTTAATTGTTACCCGCGGGACCTGACGTGGCTACGAACCCACGGCCATCTCCCACTCTATACAGACCCGTCCTTCCGACGGGCCGTGGAGGCGCTGGGGCAAGAGCTCATCAGTTCGCGTGAAATCATGTGGCGATGGCGCGTTTCACCCACGCTTCGAGAGAGCTTGCCGGCCGAGCATGGAATTGCGCGCAGCAAAGGGCCCTTTTGGCCGAGAAACGCAATCGAAGACCATTTCCGAAAGATGTTTCGCCAGGCCAATGCGCCAATTTTGTCTCGATCTGAATGGCGATGATGGAGAACGTGCCTGCAAGATTGGAACGTAAAAAAATTCGGGCAGCGGAAGGTTATCAAGAGGTTGAAATGGCTTACGACCATTTCAACCGAGAACTATTTGACGGAGGGTTGCCTGGCTGTGTCTTCACGTTCCGGCATCGAGCGAACACTATGATTTGTTTTGTTGCCAACAGGTCCGTGCAATATTGCAGCGTTGAGGCTGGCGGCGAGGTCGCCATCAATCCTCAATACTTGTCGGTCGTGCCCCTCCTGGAGGTGGCGGCCGCGCTCGTTCACGAAGCCGCTCACGTTTGGCAATGGCGGTTCGGCACGCCAAGCCGTCAAGGCTACCACAATCGGGAATGGGCTCAGAAAATGGAAGAGATCGGCCTGATGCCCTCCGACACTGGGAAGCCGGGAGGCCGAAAGGTCGGTCAGAAAATTGGCGCGTATCCGATCGCCGGCGGCCGCTTTCTCGCGGCGTGCGAGACGCTGTTCACAGAGGATTTTCGCGCCGCCTGGCGAAATCGCTTTTCAGCTGATTGGCCACATGGCCGACCTGGGAAAAGGCGCTCGAGCCCGCCAGCTCACCCCGTTTTTCAGCTCAAACGTCCCCATAAGACCCGCACGAAGTTCACTTGCGAGGAGTGTCGGGTCAATGTTTGGGGGAAGCCGACCCTTCGTATCGTTTGCGTCCCGTGCGATAAACTGATGACGGCCTTCTAGCGTCCAACTTCGAGACGGGCGTGGTTCATCCTTGGCGTGACGGATATGCCGCCGCAAGCTAGCTGGCCTATCGTCGGAAACAGATAACCGCTCCGAGCGCGATTTCCCTCACGGAGTTCCGCATGTCGCGACCGCTGACCACACCGAAATCCACTATGTTGCCTACTCAGCTCCCGCCCGCCAAGCCGCGCCACCTGATGTCAGATGCCCAGCGCATGGCGCGCGGGCGAGCCCAGTTTGCCGCGGGCGAATATATCGAGGTCGAAGATCTGGACGTGTACTTGGACGGTCTGAGCGTCTTCCCGCCACAGGTCTGAACTTATGACCGGGCCTGCCAACTGGGCGGCTTGCATGACGCTGACAAACCTAACTGGGAGGCGGCGGAGCACTCGCTGCGCTCCGCCTTGGGCCGCTATTTGACGGGTTTCGCGCCAGGCGTGCCGCACTTGGCGAATTTGCCCTTGGCGTCCTTGCATTTGGCGGCCTTGGCCGCTGCAGCCGGTGGGCACTTGATGAATTTGCCCTTGCCGTCGCGACATTGAGCGCCTGCGAACGCGGCGTTTGAGGAGGTCAGGGCGAACGCGATGGTCGCGGCAAGTACGATGGAACGGCGCATGGATTTCCTCCGGTCGGGCGATCCGACAACGAGAGCATTTCATGGTCGTGGTGACGCTTTCAAGGCCGGTCGCGCGAGATGGGTTTAGGGAGCGGGGGAGCACGCCAGACGGTGCTGAAGGGCCGCTCCGTGGCCTCGACGCCAAGGCGCCAGCGACCCTCAAGTTCTGTCTATCGGGGAACCTGAAAGATGATGGGCAGCGTGATCACACCGCCATCGCTGGGCGTCCCGTCGAGTGTGGTCGGCTTCATTCGGAAAAGCCGCGACAGCTTCAGAGCCGCTTCACCAAAACCATAGTCCGCCGGATCTTCCGAAACGATGGAGCAGGCCTCCAGCGCGCCCCTGGCGTTGACGACGCATGAGATCGTCGCCCGTCCTGCGACTTCCATCCGCTGCGCGCGATCGGGGTAGTAGCGCGCCATGTCCTCGCCGGTCGGTCGGCGCGCCCAGTCGGGATTGATGATCGTCGGCATTTTGCCAGCTGTGGCGCTGGCCGGCGCGGCAGCGGGCTTGACCTCAGTTCGCGAAGGCATGCCAATTTCGACGCCGAGCAGACGCAGGGTCTCCAGATCCATCGCGGCGCTGATTGGTAAGTTGTTGGCGGCCTGAAAGCGGCCCAGGGCCACCTTGGTCTTCGCTCCGAATTTCCCGTCAACAGGCCCGGGATCATAGCCGCGAATGACGAGCGCGACCTGCACCTTGGTCACCATTGACGCGACCTCGCCCGTCGTCAGCCTTTGGCGCGACGCCACGGTGTCGGCGCCTGTGCTGGCCTCCGCCTCGGTGAGATCCGGCACACCCGGATCTTCCCAGGCCTTCAACGGCGCGGGATGGGGTTTGGGCGCTGGCGGGCGGACGATCGGCCGAGGTTTGGGTGCGGGAGGGGGCGTGTAAACCGGCGCTGGGGTCACATAGCCGCCGGAACTGGAATAGTGGGAACTGTGGCTGCTGTGTCCGCTGCTGCCGCTGTAGTGGCTGCTGTGGCTACGATGGCTGCTGTGGCTTGAGTGCGAACGGTGGCCAGCGAACAGCAGAAGACGGTTGCGTTCGGCCGGATCGCGAAACACCAACAGATCCTTCTGGATCTCCGGCGGATCGCCGCGCACACTCTCGTCCGTCGGCATGGGTTCAGCGGCCAGACTAGGATTGACCGCCAGACCGAACGGGCTGGCCGTGCCCAGCAACAGAGCCAGCTGATCACGCCATTTCATGCGAAAGATCCTCATATTGCAGCGGGCGGACGGCGCGGCTGCGCCAGGCGGGGCCCGCCGAGGCGAAGAAGCCCGCGCAGTGGTCCTTGACCACGCAGGGCGCGCATTCGGCCGGGTAGCTGTTCTTCCATTCCGAGATCGACTGGCGGGCGAACGGCCACAGGGTCTTGGGAAGGACGCAGAGCGGCAGGTTGTAGATCGACACCGCCATGCCGCGATTAGCCAAATGGAAGACCGCGGTCGTCAGCTCCGCCAGATAGTCGACCGGGTCGATCCACAGGCGGTCGCGGTTGCCCTTGGCGAAGCCCATGGGTTCCAGACCCATCAGGGCGATATGGGTGACGAACGGCAGGCGGCGATAGATGAAGGCGGCGAGCTGAGGCAGGCGCGCAATGGTCAGCTTGTGCAGCACGACCCGGATCTCGACCTGGGCGCCATTGCACGCCAGTTCATAGAGCCCGTCCAGGGTCTCGTCGAACGCCCCGGGCGCGACCACGACCTCGTCGTGAATATCGGGGACATCGGCGTAGAGCGGGACCGCCCACGTGGTTCGCTCGCCGCCAGCCCTGATCCAGGTCGCCGCGGCCGTCGCATCCTTGAAGTTTCGGCCGTTAGTCAGGACGTGCAGGCCGGTGTCGGGCAGTTCCTGACCACAACGCTCCAGAACGGCCGTCAAACCGTCGCCCAGCAAGGTCGGCTCGCCGCCGGTGACGCCCAGCTGCTCCTCGCTCTTGTCGATCAGGGGGATGGTGGCCAGTAGTTCCGACACCCGCCAGCTGTCATCTTCGTCGCGAGGCGGCTGCGAGCACATCAGGCAAAGGCTGTTGCAGCGCTCGGTGGCGAAGAGGGAGTTGGTGCGCGCGCCGCGCCGCCAGACCACCGAGACCATGCTGCTGCCTTCGCGCAGCCGAACGACGTCGCCCGCGGCGATCACGCGCGCGTCTCGCGGCGCGCTCAGGCGGACTTCATCATGGTCACCGCCGATCCAGCCGTCATCGACGAAACGCGCGCGTTGATGCGAGGGCAAGGGGCTTGCCGCCCATTCGTCGTCATCCAGCAGCTTGAGGATCCGCACGCCGTCGACGCCGCTGATCTTGCCGTGGGTGTGCAGCGCCAGGCCAAGGGTCATTGGGGCACATATCCCGCGTCGATCACCTCATCGCGCGCACGGTTGAATGCCCAGGCGGTGAAGGTGCGCAGCGTTTCCGGATCCCCCTCGGCGAGGTGGCCAAACAGGATCTGAAAGAGCCCCATATGCTTGGTGCAAAAGTCACTGGTGGCGCGGTCGCCGATCGGATCGCCGTGAGCCGCCGCATGATAGACAGGGTCGGCGCCACAGAACGGCACGAATGCGCAGTCGCGGCAGCCCGGCAACTGCTCGGCGACTGCGCCGGTCGCTAGCCAACGCATGGCGGGTGAACTCATCAGAGTTTCGAAAGACTGGTGCACCGTGCCTAGGGTAAAGCGCCTATCGCCGGACTCGGCGGCCATGCGCGCCTCGTCGGCCGGATAGACCTGGCCATCATAGTTGTAGACCAGGACGCCCAGGCCCGCGCCGGCCGGTGAGCGCAGATCGACGTAGCCTGAGCCGAACGGCGTCATGATGTGGCGTAGCAGGATCGAGGCGTAAGTCTCGACCATCGGCTCGCCCCGTCGATTGAGCTCCAGCAGATATTGGAGAGCCTGATTATAGAAGGCGACGAACGCGCCCATGTCGTAGCCGATCGCGCGCCGCGTCTTGCGGGCGAAGCCATAGGGGCTGATCGGCCGCAAGAAGATCGAAGCAAAGCCAAGCTCGCGGTAGACATCGATGACCGCCTTGGGGTCCGCCATCGCCGCCCGTGTCAGCGTCGGCATGGCGGCGACGCCCTCGTGTCCGACGACAGCACGCGCTCGAGCCAAGCTTTCAACGGTGCGGGCGAAGCTGTCGTGGGTTGGATTGGGCCGTTGGCGATCATGCAGCGGCGCCGGGCCATCGATCGAGGTCGAAATATGGATCTGGTGGTCGCGGCAGAACGCCAGTTCATCATGACCTAGGTGGTGCAGGGTCGAGACAAGCGAAAAGCGGATATTGCGTCGGTGGATCTCGTTGAGCTGCTCGATCTCCAAGACGATGCGCTCGATCAGGTCAAAGCGCAGCGCCGGCTCGCCGCCTTGGAATTCCACCGTCAAGGCCTGAGCCGGGGCCTCGAACACGCGATCGATTGCCGCCCGAGCGTCGTCCCAGGACATGTCGAAGCCTTCGGCGCCGGTCGCCGCGCGCGACACCTGGCAGTAGCCGCATGCGTGATCGCAGCGCAGGGTGACGACGAAAATGTGCAACGCCGGACCGTCGAGCAGAAAAGCCTTGCGCGTTCGCTCCGCGGCCGCCTCAAGACCGACGCCGCCTCCTCCAGGTCGCTCGATCATCCCGAGCGCCAGAAGATCGTGAAAACGAGCGTGCTCCGATGTCAGGCGTCCAGCCTGCAGAGCCTCGCGATCGGCCCGCGACAGGATGGCGTATTCGCCCCGCGCATTGGTCACCAGGCTCTGTGATCTCGCCATGAGGTCGATGGACCGCAGCATGGCCTTCCCCCGAAAGCGTTGCTTTGGCGAGGCTAGTCGCTTTTCGGTGGAGATTGAAATGGAAACTCACGCGAAGGAAGTTTCGCGTTGGTAGCGATGCGGCTGGTCCGGCTTGGGCGGTGGGGCACGTAGCTCGCCTCACCAGCTTGCCTCCCGCACTGGTCAGGAATGTCTCTGACCTGACGCTGGTCTTCTGTGACCGGCCAGCCCCGCTGTCTATCGCCCGCGGCCGCCTTGGGCGATGCCAGCCTGGGCCATGATCTTTCCGATCGGCCGGCCATCGACCTTGCACGCGGCAATTACACGGTCATAGCTGCGGGTTGACCTGTTGTGACCGCGCTCGACGGTGCAGATCGCGCGACGGCCGACGAGACCATCCATGACCGCCTTGGCTTGGCGTCCGTCGGCCTCGTTGAGCTCAGGTGCGAACCACTGGGCCTCACGGATTTCGACCCATGACCGAGGATCGGACGAAGGGCCCACGCATAGACTGTCGCCATCGCCAGCGTACCGGACCAAGCCGGTTATTCGCTGGCCGGGCTTGTAGCTCTCGACCGGCGCTGTGCAGGGGTCAGCGAGAGCTGGGGCGGCAACAGCCAGGATGGAGGCGGTGAGGACAAGGCGGATCATGCGCCGCTTCATAGGTGATGGCCGGATTCGGAACAAATGCAGAAGCATCCCGCATCGGCGGAGCTTGGCGGTCTCACGCTGCTCACGATCATTGATCGCCGCGCCTCTGACGGCCTGGATGTAACTCAAGGAACCCAGCCACCTGCGCCCTTGCCTCTTCTCGAACGCGACTGTATCGGCGGGGTGATCCAGGCGGCGCGGACGCTCTACGATCAGTGAGGCCGGCCTTCGCTGACTGCCGATGACTGACTCTTCTCCGACGTTGGGAAGGTCCGCTCGCGGGCGGCCAGGGGGCGGGCTCGAGGACCAACGGACCTGACTCTTTGCTGATGTCGGTGCGTCGGTTTGGGTCCAGCCTCGTCTTGGGGACTTCTCTAAAGACGGACGTGCATGGAAAACGAGTCCGGGATAGCCTTGCTACCGGACGGCGACCCGTAGAATCGCCGCGAGACGGGGCGAGATTTGCGGCTTTCATCGCTGAGGATCGAGAACTTCCGAGCGTTCGGGGCTGGGGGCCAAGCCCTCGATCTGCCGCTCGAAGCGGGGCTGACCGCGATTGTCGGTGAAAACGACGCTGGCAAGACGGCGATAGTCGATGGGCTTCGGCTGGTCCTGGGTGTGCGGGGCCTCGAAACGCTCCGTGTCTCGGACAGTGATTTTCATCAGCCGCCTGGCGCGGCAGCGGCCGCCACGGACGCGAGAATTCGCGTTCGCTTCGACGATCTGAGCGCGGCTGACCGCTCTTCCTTCCTAGAGCACCTTACCTATGACGACGATGGACGCGCCAGTCTCAGCTTGACCTGGCGAGCGTGGCCGACGTCACGCGGCGCGCGCCGGTTCATTCAGACCGAAATCCGATCCGGCGCGGATGGGAAGGGGCCGCCGCTCGAATTCGAGGCGCGTCAGGCCCTATGCGCAACTTATCTTCGGCCTCTTCGCGACGCCGAGCAGGCGTTGTCGGCAGGGCGAGGCTCGCGGCTTTCCCAGATCCTGCAACATACGCGGGAGGTCGCCGATCATGGGGTGGGGTTTGCCGACGACGACGATCTGGAGCCGGCCAATCTCAGCGTTCTGGGGATCGGCGACTACGCCAACCATCTGCTTCGTCAGCACCAGGGCGTGCGTCAGGCGCGCGATCGCCTGAACACCGACTACCTTGAGGCGCTGTCTTTTGTTGGTGATCGGCTGCGGGGCGAGATCGATGTCGGCGGCGCAGCGGCGGAGAATGCCGTCCGCTTGCGGCAACTGCTGGAGAAATTGGAGCTCAATCTTCGAGACGAAGGGCGTCTGGAACCGCCACCGGCAAGAGGGCTGGGCTCGAACAACCTGCTGTTCATAGCCACAGAACTCCTGCTGCTACGCTACGAGGGGGAAGGGTTTCCGTTTCTTCTCATCGAGGAGCCCGAGGCGCATCTCCACCCCCAGCGACAGCTGCGGCTGATCCAGTTCCTCGCGCGTCAAAGCCGTGAGGCCCAGGCCGACGAGGTTCCGCTGCAGGTCGTGCTGACGACACACAGCCCCAACCTAGCCTCGGCCATCGATCTTAGTCGGCTGGTGTTGCTGCGCGGCGGAAAGGCCTTTCCCTTGGGCCCGCGACACACCCGCCTCGATCGCAGGGACTACGCATTTCTTCAACGCTTCCTCGACGTCACGAAGGCCAATCTCTTCTTCGCTCGCGGCGTGCTGATCGTCGAGGGCGACGCCGAGGCTATCGTCATCCCGACGATCGCGCGGCTGGTAGGCCTGGACCTGACCGAGCATGGCGTTTCGATCGTCAACGTGGGCGGGGTAGGTCTTGGGCGCTACGCCCGAATATTCCAGCGCGCCGATCCGGCCACCGGCGTGATCGGCACGCCGGTGGCCTGCATTACCGATTTCGACGTCATGCCCGATTGCGCACCCGAGCTGCGTGGGCTTCTTGATGATCAGGGTGTCGCGCCGGCGAGAAACAGGCGCCGCTGGCGCATGAAGTCGGACTTCCCAGGCGAGCAACTCTCGCAGCAGCGCGCACGGATTGTCGCGCGCGCCTCGGGCCAATCGGTCGAGACCTTCGTAGCTGACGAATGGACCCTCGAGTACGATCTGGCTTTCCATGGCTTGGCCGAAGAAGTCTATCTCGCCGCAAGCTTGGCGCTGGCGGATGGAAGGCAGGTATCCACCCGGGCCACGCTACGCGCCGCCATTGAGCTTTATCGCGCGACCTTGGCCGGGCTGCCAGCCGACGAACGGGCGACCCGTATCTACCTCTTGTTCGATCAAGGGGCGTCGAAGGCCATAGCGGCCCAATACCTGGCCGGAATCCTCGAACACAAGGTCGTTCGCGGCGCCTTTTCCAAGACTGATCTGCTGGCGCGGTTGCCGGGCTACCTCGTCTCGGCCCTTCGTCATGTCGCGCCGGCGGCGTCATGAGCTTGGCGCCGCGCAGGGCTGGCTGGGACACCATCCAGTATGGTGACGACGATTTTCGGTGGGCGGCGCAACAACTTGGCCTGCCGGACAACGCGTTCCTCGGCGAGGACGGCGCCGATGCGCGCAGAGGTGTTCTGGCGCATCTCGGGGATCTCGATGTCGCCGCCTGTCCGGGAAGCGGGAAAACCACCCTGCTTGTCGCCAAACTCGCCTTGATGCTTCGCGACTGGCAGGGGCGAGGTCAGGGCATCTGCGTCATTTCCCATACCAATGTCGCGCGACATGAGATCGAGACGAGGCTGGCACCAGCCGCTGGCGGGCATCGTCTGCTGGCCTATCCGCATTTCGTCGGCACGATCCACGGGTTCGTGAACCAGTTCCTGGCCGGACCCGCGCTTCGATCCCAAGGCATCGTACCGCGGTTCATCGACGATGCGTTCGCCAATCGGGTCAGGACGGCCAAGCTGCCTTTCAAGACAAGGTCCGGCATGGCCACAGCCGGGGTCGAGCTTGGAAAGCTCCAGGTGCTGGATGCCGATGGCGATCTTGGGGACGTCAAATGGGGCAGGGGGAACCTGCGAAAGGACGGCGAAGCCTATCAGGCGCTCCGGTCGGCGTTCGTGGATTCAATGGCGGAAGGCTATCTCCGCTACGACGAGATTTTCCTCTGGGCCGAGAGCCTGCTGGCGCGCTCGCCGAGTCTCTTGGGGGATATCCGCCGGCGTTTTCCGATCGTCTTCATCGACGAGGTTCAAGACACGACCGAGCCTCAGGCTCGGATTCTCCATCGCCTTTTCACCGCGGGGGAGGGCAGCGCGGTAAGGCAGCGGTTCGGCGACATGAACCAGGCCATCTTCGGCCATGCCGACGCCAGCGATGCCGTCGCGTCCACCGATGCTTTTCCACGTGACGGCTGCGCCTGGCCGATCGCGAATAGTCATCGGTTCTGCTCGGCCATTGCGGCGCTGGCCGATCCAGTGGCGCCGAAGCCGGCCGGATTGGTGGGGATGCGGCAGGCCTCGCCGACGCCAGGCCACGCGATCTTTCTGTTCGAACGCGCCGCGGCAGCGCAAGTCCTGCCGACGTTCGCGCGACGAATCCTCGCCCATGTCCCGGCGGGCATGCTCAAGGACGGTCGGTTCAAGGCGATCGGCCACGTCCACAAGCCTCGCGTCGATGGATCGGACCATCTTGTGGTTGGCGATTACTGCCCCGGTTACGACCATGAACGATCCGGCCTGGACCCCCGGCCCACGCGCTTTGTTCAGGCCTTGGCCACGGCGAGGTCCAAGCATGGTGACGTTCGTCAGACGGTCGATCAGATCGCCGGAGCCGTGTTGCATCTAGCGCGTCTGGCAGACCCCAACGCCAAGGTCTCACGGCGTGAGCGAAGACATCTTGAGGTCCTGGATGCGCTTGGCGACGATGATACAGCCCGGCGGATCTATCTTGGCCTTGTCGAACTGGTGGCGCGAGGTCGTCTGCCTGCCGACGAACAAGAGTGGGCCGAGAAATGGGTGCCGCGTTGGACGCGCGTGGCTGCTGCGATAGCTGGATGTGAGCCGGGGGATGTCGGTGCCTTTCTCGACTGGACCCCGTTGGGCTCCCAGCAAGATAAAACGCCTGCCTCCAATACTTTCAGCTACGCCCATGCGGCCGGAAAGCTGGAGATCGATGTCGGTTCTATCCATGCCGCCAAGGGCGAGACCCATACCGCCACGTTGGTGTTGGAGACCTTCTATCGGGGGAACAACCTCGCGCGACTGAAGCCTTGGCTTTTGGGCGCGCGACACGGAGATGAGCAGACTTCGGCGACGATCCGCGATAGTCTGAAACAACACTACGTCGCCATGACGCGGCCGAGTCATCTTCTTTGCATGGCCATGGACGCCGCGGACTTCTCGGACCAAGACGTCGACGCCATGATCGCCAGGCAATGGGCCGTGGCCCGCGTCTCGTCCACGGGGGAGGTGTGGCTTTGACGCCCGCGGGTGGGCGCACCGTCCAGGCGGGGCGACCGCAATTGACGGAGGCGCGCGTCAGGCTGACCCTGCAGGTGAGGGCCAGATGACCAATTTCGCCTTACCGGACATCGCCGTGACGCAGACGGCGCGACAGCCGCTCGCCAAGGCCGGCTAGGCGGCCATGGCCTCGCTCGACCTACCGGCGATGGCCGCCGCCCTGGAGGCAAGCGGCGAATATCGGGTGCTGCGCAAACTCGGCGCCCGCCCCAAGATCTCGCCGCCGGACGGCGAGAAGACCCGGATCGGTCTCTTCGTGGACGTCGAGACCACCGGCCTTGATCCCAAGCGCGACGAGATCATCGAACTGGCCATGATCCCGTTCCGCTACGGCCTGGATGGCGTCGTTTACGAGGTGCTGGAGCCCTTCCACGGCTACCGCCAGCCCACCGATCCGATCCCGCTGGAAATCACCGAACTGACGGGAATCGACGACGCCATGGTCGAGGGGCAGGTCATCGACGCCGACGCGGTGGCTAGTTTCGCCGCGCCCGCCGCCTTGGTCATCGCCCACAACGCCGCGTTCGACCGTCGCTTCCTCGAGCAGTTCAGTCCGGTCTTTCGCACCAAGCCCTGGGCCTGTTCGATGAGCCAGATCGACTGGAAGGCCGAGGGGCACGAGGGCGCCAAGCTGGCCTATCTGGCGACAGGGGCCGGCTTCTTCTACGACCGCCACCGGGCGACCAGCGATTGTCTGGCGGCCATCGAGTTGCTGGCCCTGCCGTTGCCCAGGAGCGGCGCGCCGGGCCTGGTGCGGCTGCTGGAAAGCGCCCGTACCGCCAGTTGGCGGATCTGGGCGGAGAACTCGCCGTTCGCCATGAAGGATAAGCTCAAGGCGCGCGGCTATCGCTGGGGCGGCGACGATGTCGTCCCGCCGCGCTGCTGGTACGTCGATGTCGCCGAGGCCGACAAGGACGCGGAGCTGTTTTTCCTGCGCCGCGAAATCTACGGCGGCGACGTTGATCTGCTCGCCCGCAAGATCGACGCTTACGACCGGTTCTCCGAGCGCTGCTGATGCGTGCGCCAACAGATGGACTGGCGCCTCGCGCGCCTGCTGTGCGCCCCTTGTTCAAACTTCATTCTCTGTGGGCGCGCTGCTGTGTGCGGGCTTGGGGCGCTGCCCCCTGGCGCACTTCGCGCCGGCTTCGACCCAGCTTCGGGGCTCGAGAACCTCAAGGATCGCGAGGGGACGGCGCACCTGTTGGCGTTGCGTGGTTAAGCTTGATCGCCTAAGGGTTGGTCTGCCCCGGAGCTATGGGCGCATCCGGAGAGCGCAAAAGGCTCGACGATGTTCATAGAAAGCCTCTACCTGCGGAATTTCCGCTGCTTCGGCGACCAGGGCGCGAAGATCGAGTTCGACGAGACCCTGACCGCGATCGTCGGGGCCAATGGCGCGGGCAAAACCGCGATCATCGGCGCGCTTCAGAAGCTGTTCGGAACCCGCGCCGAGGACCGGCGCCTGGTCCGTGAAGACGTTCATTTCGGCCGAGACGAAGAGCCCGGGGCCACTCGGGAGGTCGTTGCGCCGCCGCCTGCGGTCAGCGGCCTGCGCGACATCCTGAGCGAGGCCGGAGCAGCGAGCGCGGCTGATCCCGTCGAGCCTGATCCGACGGTGCTGGTCTCCAGCCGGCAGGTCCTGATCGAAGTGATCCTGGCCTTCCCCGAACTGGACGATCCGGTCCTCGATCGGATGGGCGCGGTGGCCGAGATCTTCCGGGCGATGTCGGCGGCCGGCCCCGGGGACGCCCTGAAGGCGCGCATCCGTCTGGAGGCGACCTGGACCTATGGCGTCGACGACGACGACATCCAGACCGAGATGTTCTGGGTGACGTCGATGGGCGACGTGCCCTTCGGCGAGCGCGATGTCGCCAAGCTGGCGTTCTCGGCCAATGATCGCCGACGCTTCCAGGTCCGCTATCTGCCGGCCACCCGAGACGGCGACGCGATACTGCGCCAGGCGCTGCGTGAGCTTCTGGTCTGGCTGGAGAAGTTCGGCGACTGGAGCGGCGGCCGCGAGCCCATGGCTAAGCAGTGGGACGGCATGCAGCAGCTGTTCGACGACATGCCGGCCATCAGCCGTGTCACGTCGGAACTCGCGGTCAACTGGGGTCTGCTGTTCGACGGGCCGCATCTGCGCGCGCCGCGGCTGACCGTCCTGGCCCGGGAGATACAGCGGGCGCTGCGCGATCTTTCCCTGACCTTGGGCCCGGGGCCTGGCGGCCGCCATCGCTCCGTCCATGAACTGAGCGAAGGCCAGGCCTCGCTCTTCTACCTTGCGCTGGTGGTCACGCTCTTCAAGCTCGACGCCGAACTGGCCAAGGCCAAGCCGGACGGCTTCCGCGAGGTCGAGGCCGTGCGGCCTTGGCTGACCGTGCTGGCGCTAGAAGAGCCAGAGAACCACCTGGCGCCGTTCTACCTGTCGCGGATGGTCGGTCTGATGACCGAGCAGGCCCGCAGCCCGGCGGTGATGGGTCTCTTGACCACCCATTCGGCCAGCGCCCTGCGCCGCGTGGCCCCCCAGCAGGTGCGCCACATCCGCCATAACGCCGCGACGCTGACCTCCAAGGTCAATCCAATCAAGCTGCCGCCCATCGCCAGCGACGCCCATAAGTTCGTCCAGGAAGCGGTCGTCAGCCACCCCGAACTCTACTTCTCGCGTCTGGTCATTCTGGGGGAAGGGCGGTCCGAAGAAATGGTCCTGCCGCGCGTGGCGCGAGCCCTTCACGCCGACCTCGAACTGGATCCGGCCTTCGTGGCGTTCGTCCCGCTGGGCGGGCGGCACGTCAATCACTTCTGGCGTCTGCTCGATGGGCTTCAAATTCCCTACGTCACGCTGCTCGACTACGACCTGGGCCGCAGCGGCGGCGGGCCGCGCCGCTTGAAGTACGCCGTCGACCAGCTTGAGGTGATTGGCGTCGAAATCCCGTTGCTGCCGCGACCGACCAAGGCCGCCGATTGGGACACCTTGGATGGCGCTTACATCGCGGCTTGGATCGAATGGCTCAGGACACGGGATGTGTTCTATTCCCGCGACGTCGATCTCGACATGATGATGCTCCAGGCTTTCCCGGCCGCCTATGGCGCCGTCGCCGGCGTCGCCGCCCCGATCTCGACCGACGGCTATGAGGAGTCGGTTTTTGGCAAAGGGAAGGGGTTGGAGATGTTCGATGCGCTGACTGCACCGACCGCCTTGCACCTGGCCCAGTACGACGCGCTCTTCAAGAAGGGCAGCAAGCCCGTCGCCCACGTTGAGGCCTTGGCCGAGCTGGAGGTCGAAGCGATCAAGGCCCGCTGTCCCGAGCCCCTCAAGGCCCTGTTCGATCGCTGCCGAGCCCTGCTGGGTCTCGACGTGGGGGACCTCTGATGCGCTTGGCACCCGAACATTGGGCCCCGCCGAGCCATGTCGTGCTCGACGTGCCGACGCGGGAGGCTGTCCAGAGCGCTACCAATGCGGTCATCGTCGCAGGGCCCGGCGCGGGCAAGACCGAACTTTTGGCGCAGCGCGCGTCCTATCTGCTTCAGACCGACACATGCCCGGCGCCGCGTCGAATCCTGGCCATCAGTTTCAAGCGTGACGCGGCGAGAAATCTACGCGAGCGGGTGGCCGTCCGCGTGGGCGAAGAGCTCTCCAGGCGGCTGGAAAGCTACACCTTCGACGCCTTCGCCAAGAGCATCCTCGACCGGTTTGGCTCGGCGTTGCCCGAGTGGTGCCGCGTCCCGCGCGATTACAGCATTGGCTTCTTCAAGCCCAGAGAGTGGCGCGATTTCGCCGACCGCTCGGGTTACGGCGTCAACGGCCGCCAGCTGGAGCAGGGGCACGCGACGCTGACGGCCTCGCCGGGCCCTTTGCCCCGGACATTTGACGAGGATCTGCTCACGAACAAACCGGGCTTGGCATGGTGGGCTGAGTTAGGCGCTAGAAAGCCGGTTCAGCTGACCTTCGGCATGATCAGCACTTTGGCCATGACGATCTTGGCCCACAACCCACAGATCGCCGCGGCGCTGCGGGCGACCTATTCCCACATCTTTCTCGACGAGTTCCAGGATACCACCCACCTCCAGTATGCTCTGCTGAAGGTCGCCTTTCAGAGATCGCCAGCGATCATCACCGCAGTCGGCGACAGCAAGCAGCGGATCATGACCTTCGCCGGTGCCCGCGCCTCGGTGTTCACGGACTTCCGCGACGACTTCCGAGCGGATCTGATCCCGCTCACCTCGAATTTTCGGTCCAATCCTCGGATTGTCGAGATCGTCAACACCATGGCCCGGTCCATCGAGCCGGACGCCATCCCGGTCGTCGCCGGCCGGATCGTTGACGATCTTCCCCAGCCGACGGACGGCTACATTCTGTTCCCGGGCATTGAAGCCGAAGCCGCCGGGCTGGCGGGCTTGATCGCACGGGAAATTCGGGAGAAGGGCGCCAAAGCTCAGGACTACCTGCTTCTCGTCCGTCAGAACGCCGGCGACATCGAGACCGATCTGACGGACGCCTTTACGCGCCAAGGCCTGGTGTTGCGCAACGAAGCGCGCAACGTCGATGGCGTCGCCATTCAGGATCTGATGACCGAGCCCCTGGCCGACCTGGTGATCGGCATTATCCAGATGGCGATCGACGACCGGACCGACGCACCGTTCCATCGCGTTCGCAACATGGTTGGCCCGGTGCTGGGGAACCAGGACGACCGGCCCGCCTCCGAGGCGCGTGTGGAGAAGCTGATCGGCGAGGCTGTCGCGGTAGCCCGCAAGGCTGCAGCCTCCGCGACCAGCGAGATCGACGCCCATTTCCTGATGGACGATATTCTCAAGACCGTTGGGGACAGGCTGCTACCGCAGTTGTCGCCCGACTACGAAAATCCCGAGTGGTTGGAGACGGTCAAGGCCGCTACCGCGGCCTTCCTTCAGGAATGCCTGAACAGCGCCGCGACGTGGACGGCGGCCGTCGCCCAGTTCCAGGGGCGCGACCAGGTCCGCCTGATGACTGTGCACAAGAGCAAGGGGCTCGAGGCCGACACCGTCTTCTTCCTGCATCTGCAGAACGACGGCTTCTTCAGCTCGCCCGACCTTAAAGAGGAGGCGCTCCTCTTCTTCGTGGCCGTCTCGCGCGCCCGCGAGCGGCTGTTTGTCACCTCGACCAACTCGGCGCGCGGCAATGTCGCTGCGCTGTGGGACATGGTTGAGGCGGCCGGGATGCAGGACATCGGCGCGGCCTTGGGTGTGGCTTGAGATGGCGCTTCCGAAACGTCCCGCCGGCGACCACGCGCAAATCATCAAGACCAGCAATTGCAACCATGCTGACGCCGTCTGCATCAACCCCTACGAGCTGATCCGAAAGTACGCCTGCGGCTCATGTGACGCGCTGATGATGTGCGCCTGCGACGAGGCGTTTGGCAGGCGGTTTCTGGCGCATCAACTTCGAGAGGGAACGGTCCTGGAGTCGCAGCAGCGGATTCCCGTGACCCTGGGGTTCCAACCTGCGATTTGCCCCGAATGCAGAGGCCTTCCAGCCCAGCCGGCGCCTAGGGCGCCGTCTATGGGCGCGACGTCGAAGATCAAGCGCTACTACTGGCGCGAGCTGTTCTTCGAGGAGATGCGGCGCTTCGACGACTGGGAAGTCGCGCATCCCGATGCGGACGAAGACGCAAAAGTCCTGGCCCAGGCGGAGATCGCGGCGGCCGTGCTCGCCGAGATCAAGGCCCTGCATGAGGCCTCACCCAAGTACGTCTACACCGAGGTCTCCGACCAGGAGGTGCTAACCCGCTACAAGGTCGAGATCGAGAACCTCACCGCAGAATACGCGCCGAAGGGGCGCAAGGGTGCGATCATTCAGGTCGGCGACGAAGTGATCTCGCCCGAAGCTTTCGCGATAGAGCACTATCGCGCGCAGGGCCTGGAAGCGATCCCGCTAGAGAGCGTGCCGTTCATGTCGCTTTTCGCGGTGATGATGGCGCTGGTCATCTGCGATACGCTCGATGATCAGGTCCGTTTCTGCGGCTTTGGCAATCGCGACGACTATGAGGCCGGACGACCGTGCCGGCAGATATGGGCCAGCCTCCCGGAGGACTTCGGAAAGCCAACCTACGCCGACCGCCGCGCCGCCAAACTCAAGCGTTTCTTCGCTGAGCTGCCAGACGATCGCTTCACGCTCTTATGGACCTACGACTACTTCCGGGGCGTCAGCTACGAGCTGCGGCAATATCTTTGGGTCCATAAGGACGTGGATTTCGACCGTGGGCGGATGCTGATCGAGCGGCTGTCGCCCGCCGCGATCGTCAAGATCCTGCAATACCTCATCGGTGACTACTGGGGCCGCCACTTGGGGTGGCCTGACCTTCTGGTGCTTGGAGGCGAGGACGGGGCATTCTTCCTTGCGGAGGTCAAGTCCTCCAAGGACTCCCTCAGCGAAGAGCAAAAGCGCTGGATCGCCGACAACGATGAGCACCTGGGCTTCCCGTTTCGGATCGTGAAGATCCATCGGAGCAATCCCGATCGCAAAGCCAGCGCGTCCACGCGCACCTAGCTTGGCGGTGACGTGTCAGGACCACCCGTAGGTGCGGTTCTTCTGCCATAGCACCGTTTCCAGTTCGTTGGCCAAGGCATGGGCGCAAGCCAAAGTGAGGGCGTATTCGTGGAACATCCGGACGTTCTCAAGAACCGGATAGATCTTGGTCTCGCCGTTTAGAAGCTCGTGGACGATCGCGATGTCGGAGACATCGTTGGCTCGGTCCTGACCAATCTCCTGGGTAACCGCCAACACGTAGCGCGGCGGCAAAAGGGTCTTGGTGGTGCGCTCGCGGGCACCGGCCAGGAGCACGCGCAGGCGCGTATCGAATAGCCCGTTGGCATAGTTCAGCAGGGCGCCGAAGGTGGCCGGCTGGCGCTCTGTCGCCAACCAGATCTTGAAGGGTGCGGCAGTAACCGCAACCGGAATAAAGGGGGCCATGGGTGTCCCATGTTCGACACCCTTGGCCTTCTGCCGCAGCCAATCCTCATAGGTTTCGCCAAGCCCCGGATCACCGCTCAGCACATTTCGCAGACGGGTCCATTCGGCCAGCGAAAGGCCAGGGTGCGTGAGCGCGACAGGCGGGCAGTGTTTCAAGCCCGAGCTGTCCTTGCGCGGTCGTCCGTTGACGAAGAAGTCCGACTTGCGACCCATCGGTGGCGCGGGCTTCACGTAGGTCACCCCGTCGACGTCGAACTGCATGTCCACGACGGGGCCCTTGATCGCGTCCGGGCCATGCCCGCTCTGCATCAGCGCCGTCATCGCGCTGTTGGCCAGCCCGTGCCAAGCTTGTCGAAGCGCCTCGAATTCCGGGGGCTCTGGGGCACCGCGAACCGAAACGTAGTCGATCGGCCAAGTGAAAAAGCTGTCGAAGGTGTCGCTGTAGAAGTAGCAGCCCGCGACGATGACGCCGTCGATGTCGCTGCTGTCATTGCGGGCGCGTCGCTCGGCAAGCTCCAGCAGCGCGTCGTGGTCGAGCGCGGTGTAGCCGTTGTTGAGAAGCAGGACGACCGACAGCTTGGTATCTGGAAATTCGGTGCGCGACTGCTCCAACTGGCCTTTTGCCGACTTGATCGCGTTCTTGACCGGACCCTCGACAATCCGGTCGTAGGTGCGCTGGTCGTCTTCGGACAGGCGCTTTCGGTCAACGACGACGACGGGGCGCTCTGGATCGCGCCCCCGGAAAAGCGTGGCGAGTTTTTGCTGACGGGCTGGCTTGTCGAAGCCGTCCTCGTCCAGCGCCTTCAGCTCGATGACCAGATCGCCTAGGACAAAATCGGCGCCGCGCAGATCGCGGCGGTCGTGGTCGGGATGAGCCCGCCGCCCACCAGCTTCCAGAACGACGGTGTCGAGGTCGCTCTCGGCGATCGGGCGGATACGGAAGTGGTCCATAAGGTCAAGATAGCATCAGCTTCACCTTGAGCCAGGGGAGCGTGCGCAGCATGATCGCATGCGATGCGCTTCGTAGCCGATGGCCCCGACCTTCCCCATGACCTGCTCGTCGCCCGCGACGAGGGACAGGTCATTTTCTTCTGCGGGGCCGGCGTCTCGCGTGCCCGCGCGGGTCTGGCCGACTTTTTCGGGCTGGCCAATGCCGTGGTCGAGCGACTGGGCGTCGTGGCCGAAAGCCCAGCCCGACAGCTGTTGGCGCAGGCCACGGCGCGGCGGTCGGATGGATGGCGCGCAGGGCGTCGGTCCAGCCCTGGGCCAGCAGACGCTGGAAGGCCGCGCGGCTTTCAGGGCGCAGCAGGGCGTCGCCGCTATAGGAATGGTTGGGATAGATGTCGGCCTCGGTCGGCACGACATTGTCGTCGCCGGCCAGGACGACGGGGGCTCCGGTATTCAGAAGGCTCTGGGTGTGGGCCAGGAGCGCCTCGAACCAGGCCAGTTTGTAGTCGAACTTGGGGCCGGGCGCTGGATTGCCGTTGGGTAGGTAAAGGCAGCCGATCAGCACGCCGTCTACCGCCGCCTCGATGTAGCGCGATTGGCTCCTGTCGGGCTCGCCGGGCAGGGCGCTGCGCGTCAGGACCGGGCCGCGCGCCAGGATCGCCACCCCGTTCCAGGCGCGTTGGCCCTTCCACACCGCGCCATAGCCCATCTGTCCCAGGGCTTCGGCTGGAAAGCGGCCCTGCTGCGCCTTGAGCTCCTGCAGGCAGACGACGTCGGGCTGGGTGTCATCGAGCCATTCGATCAGTGGGTCAAAGCGGCTGAGCACATTGTTGATGTTCAGGGTGGCGATGCGCAAGGGCGGACCTAGTCGGCCGCGCCGCGCGCCGATTTCAGCCGCAACGCCACGGCCTTACTGTCAGGTCCCACGGCGATGACCGCGTTACGCACCGCGTCGGTGTCAAAGCCCAAGCGCTCGGCCCATCGCGCGAGGGCGGCCTCGTCCTCCACATCGATTGGCCCAACCTGGCCTGGCTCGTCATAAGGCTGGCGGGTCATGGCGTCCTCCGGACAGCACAAGCGCCATCTCACCGACCGCGTTCCATGGGCCGATGCGTGGAACAGATTGGGCAGCCTGCGGATTCGCCTTTTCGAAGGAGGACTTACAGCCATGTCCAAACGCGAACTGATCGAGCCCAATCCTGGCGACAAACGCTATATCCGGCGCGACGACCAAGGCCGCATCACGGAGTCCGTCGACGTCGGCAAGTCGCTGGCCGCCGACCAGCGCCAGCACGCCAAGTACGACGCCGGCCGCGGCCAAGGCGACCGCGGCGACCGCCCAAAGCACTAGGCGCCGATGCCCTCGCGGTGATCAAGGCCTTCGCCTACGATGCGGCGAACCAAGTCCTGACCATCACCTTCGTGAGCGGGCGCGCCTATGCCTATAGCGCCGTGCCCGCCGACGTCGCCGAGGGGCTGCGCCTGGCCTTGGCCAAGGGTGAGTATTTCAACAAGGCTATTCGCGATCGCTTTGACGCCGAGGCCGTCGCAGGAACCCCTGGCCAGCCGCGATCGCTGTTCTAAGGTCCGCCTCTGGGGAGATTGGTGGATGGAAAGCCGGCCCGTGTTGCTCGCCCTCTAGCGCCCGCGGGCCGGCCGACCCCTGGCGCGCACGGGCGCCAGCCCCCACATCCTTGTCATGCCCAAACGCCATGCGGTCCTGACCGCGGACGCTTCGCACGCCGAGGCCGAACCGCTTCTGCGCGACGACGCGGTCCTCATCGATTTTGATGATGTCGCCCAGAGGCGCGAGCGCCTGGAGGCCTATGCCGAGGCGTCGCGGCCGGTCATCGTCTACGGCTTCGTGTTCCCCGCAGGGGCCAGGATCGAGGGGCTGGGCGCGGGCGCTGGTCCGCGCGACGCCCACGCCCAGCTAGAGCTGATTGTGGGCCTCACGGGTGGGAGCATCGCAAAAAGTCATGGCGGTTTGGCCGCCCGCATCCCGAGGATCTCGGCGGCCAGGTTCGAAAGCCTCGCCCGACCTCTGATCGAAGCCTTTCTGGTGTCGCTGGACCTGGGCCAAGCGGGGTGATCGGGTCTTAGCCGATCGGCTCGATGACGTGCTCGCGCAACTGGGCGCGGCTCAAATCGGGCCAGGCCCAATCGGTCAGGGCCGGCGCCTGGGGCGCGCCTTGCGGGCACCGCGCCAGAGGCGTGCGAGGCAAGCGCCGGTCGGCAGCCTCGCGGTTATTTTCAAGTTCTAATAGCGGCCGAACCGAGAGGCCCGGGCCAACTCGTAGAAGTTAGGATGATCCCGCGGCGCGGCCTTGGAAGCTCGCGATGGGCGGGAAATGCGCCGGGCGGCCTTCGATTCACGACGCGGCTCACAGATCGACCCCTCGGCCCTTATCCTCCGTCTGGTTTAACCCCTGCGCTGACCTAAGCCTGCGACGTGTCCTGCGGCTTGAGCCGTGTCACGGAGTTGGAGCATGACGAGGCCGTTTCCCGCAGTAATGACCCAGGGCATCGACGAACCCAGCCGGTTCGAAGGCGAGGTGTACGACCTCGAAGTGACTGACGGCGCGATTCCAGCGGAGATTGACGGGCTCCTCGTGCAGGCCGTGCCCGACCAGGCCTTTCCGCCTGAGGTCGACCACCTCTATCTGATGACCGTGGCTGCTGGCGGCGACGGCGCGGTCCGCGCCTTCCGGTTCAAGGATGGCCATGCCGATTTTCGCACGCGCTATGTCCGCACCGAACGTTTCGTCCTCGAGCGCCAGGCGCGCCGCTCCCTGTTCGGCAACTACCGCGACCCGTTCTCCGACGACCCCTCGGTGGCCGGCAAGAGCCGCACGACCGCCAACACCGCGCTCTTCTTCCATGCCGATCGGCTGTTCGCCTGCAAGGAGGATGGCCTGGCCTACGAGGTTGATCCAGGTACCCTCGAAACCCGAGGCGCTTGGACCGCGGAGGGTGGGATCACCAGCAAGACCTTCACCGCTCACCCGAAGACCGATCGTGAGCGGGGCAAACTGATTGGTTTCGGCTACGCCGCCAAGGGCGAGACCACGCGCGATATCGCCTACTATGTGATCGACGACGCCGGCAAGGTGGAGCACGAGGCCTGGCTGGAGGCGCCCGTCGGCGCCATGATCCATGACTGCGCCGCCACCGAGAACTACACGATCCTGCCGTTGATGCCGATCACCAGCGATTTGGAGCGTCTGCGCTCGGGCGGGCCGCACTTCATCTACGATCCCGACATGCCGCAGATTTTCGGAATTCTGCCGCGCTACGGCGACGCCGACACCGTTCGCTGGTTTCGTGGTCCGCCCGGCTTCACCGGCCACACGGTCAACGCCTTTGAAGACGAGGACGGCAAGATCGTCTTCGATGTCCTGGAAGCCGACGGCAATGGCTTTGCGCCGGTCATCACCGATCGGGCCGGTCAGGCGCCGCCCCCGGGAAGCGTATCGAGCGCCCTGGTGCGCTGGCGGATCGACTATAACGACGCGTCCCTGACGCTGAGCGACCGGACGGTCCTGGCCACGGTGAACGGCGAGGGGCCCCATATCGACCCCAGGCGCGAGCTGCGCTCGCATCGTCACGTGTTCGTCCCGACCCTGGACCGCAGCAAGCTCGCCACCGACCAGAACGGTCGCCCGCAGCCGGTGATGTTCAACCAGCTCAGCCATTTCGATCTAGAAACCGGCGCGCGCGATGACTGGTACCCGGGTCCGGCCGCCACCTTTCAGGATCCGGTGTTTTTCCCCCGGTCGCAGGACGCGCCCGAGGGCGACGGCTTCTTGATTGCGCTGCTCAACCATCCCCTGGAAGGCCGCAGCGAACTGGTCGTGCTGGAGAGCTTGAGGCTGTCGGCCGGTCCGGTCGCCAGGATCAAGCTGCCCATGCGAATGCGGCTGGGAATTCATTCCACCTGGATCGACGGAACACAGGTTCCGGCCTGGTCCTGATGGCAAAAGAACAAGGTAGGAGGAGGAAACTCAGATGATAGAAGCCGTTAAAGCCAAGCCCGTGACCCTGAACAGGGACGAGGCCTGCGCGCTGGTCCTCAAGGTGATGGAGTTGCTCATCGATCCGGCCACGGCCGAGCAGGCCAGGCCGTACCTGACCGAAAGCTACATCCAGCACAATCCGGCCATCGCCTCCGGGGCGGACGCCATCATCGCCTTCACGCGCTCGCCCGAAGCCGAGCGCGCGCGAAATGAGATGCGCCCTGCGGCCGATCCGCCGCAGTTCGTGGTCGAGGGCGATCGCATCGTGATGATCCTGCCGCGCGATGTGCCCGATCCAGCCGATCCCTCCAAGACCTACCGGACCCACTGGTTCGACATGTGGCGCATCGAAGACGGCAAGCTGGCCGAGCACTGGGATGGCGCCCTAAAGCCCTGATCAGGTTCGGGGTCGCTTGAGAACGACGGCAAAAAGCGCCGCAAATGAGGAAACGGAGAGGAAGATGATCGATTGGCGGCGATGGAGCGCGATGGCGGCGAGCGCCATATGCATGGCCGTCGGCATGTCGGCCGTGTTCATGAGCTCGTTCCCCGTTTTCCTCGAACCGGTTTCGCGAGACCTGGCCTGGGGGCGCGCGGTCCTGCCCCAGATCATCACCGTCATCTCCCTGTCCGCGGCGGTCCTGATGCCGCTGTGCGGAAGGCTCGTTGATCGGATCGGCGTGCGCATTCCGGTCGCCTTGGGCCTTATCCTGGTCGCGTCGGGCATGGGCCTGCTGTCGTTGATCCGCTCCAATGGCGCGGTGTTCTGGGTCGCCGCCCTGCTGCTCGGCGCGGGGGCCGCCCTTTCGGGGCCGCCGGCCTTTGTGGGCGTGGTGTCGTCCTGGTTCGACAAGAACAGGGCGCTGGCCTTGGGCTGCGTCCTGTCGATCGCGCCGATGTGCTCCCAGGCCGTCGTAGCCCCGCTCGCCCAGCATCTGATCGCCACGGTCGGCTGGCGAACGAGCTATCAGATGCTGGCGCTTGTCGTGTCCGTAGTCGGCGCGGCGACCGCGCTCCTCTTTTTGCGGCGCAATTCCGCCGGCGGTTCGGAGATGCCGGGGCCTCAACCGGTCGACGTGACAGCCGGCCAGGCCCTTAGGACTCGCACCTTCTGGCAACTGGCGATCGCCAGCGCCTTGGCCAGCGGCGCCTTGATCGGGTTCAGCGTTCATGTCGTCAGCTGGCTGACGGGCCGCAGCGTCGCGCCCGCGCAGGCGGCCTTGGTCCTGTCGGCGCTCTTCCTGTCGGGTGTCGCCGGCACCTTCCTGTCGAGCTATGTCGCCGATCGCTCGCGCAGCATTCGACCGATCCAAATCTTTTACGCTCTGCCGCTGGCGGGGCTCGGGCTGATGGCGGCGTCCAACGCCTTGCCGACCATGGTCCTGGGGGCTGCGCTGGTCGGGCTTGGCATGAGCGCCGTCACCGGCCTCGCGCCTTTCTTGGTCACCCGGTATTTCGGTCTTGGCGCGTCGGCCGAAATCTTCGGGATCGTGATGGCCATGTCGATGGCCTCGATCGGCCTGGCGCCGCTGCTGATCGGCCTTGGGTTCGACCGCACGGGCGGTTACGTCTTGCCCCTTGCGCTCACGGCCTTGGCCGTAGCGATCGCGACCATCGCCATAGGCCTGCTGCCGCGGGCCAACGCTCCGGCCCGCCCCGCCCACGATGATCACGGCCTGTCGATCGTCGCGGAACGCGTGTCATGAAGACGACGGCGCCCACCCCTTGCGCAGGCGCGTCCGACGAAGCGGGCCAGACCTTGGCGGAGCTCGTGCGAAGCGTCACCGGCGGCCAGCTGCGCAGCAAGCGGCCTTTCTTGATCGCAGACGATCTGGAGACCCAGTTCCTGCGCGCCGGCTGGCCCGCGGGCCAGTCCTTCGGCGGCGAGGCCGCCCTCGCCGAGCGATACGATGTGGGCCGCGATGTTCTGCGAGAGGTCGTGCGCGTGCTGGAAGGTCGACGGCACGCCCGCATGCGGCGTGGGCCCCAAGGTGGTCTCGAAGTCATCCGCCCCGACCTGGAAGACCTTTGCGGCCGCCTCAACGGCTATGCCTATGTCTCCGAACTCGATCGTGTCAGCGTCCTTGAAACCTGGACGATCCTGATGGCGGTCGCGGTGCGGCTGCTGTTCTCGTCAGCGCAAACGCCCGTTGCGGCCAGGGACCGGCTGGTCGCGCTCTTCGCGCGGCCGGACCTTAGTCTGCGCGGGCTGGGAACCGACCTGATCGCCGCGAGCGCCAGTCCTCTGCTGGCCGAGCTGGGCGCCTGCGTCGCCAGCCTGCTACCGCGCTCGGCGAACACTGCGCTCGAGGCGGAATGGTGCGGGGCGCCCTGGCGACGCATCGCTTTCGGCCTCGATGCCGCGGCCTGGCTTGATTGGATCCACCAGGTCCAACTGCCCTGGACCCAAGCCCAGGTGGGCGAGGCGTCGGACGAGCGTCATGTCGATCCGCCCAGCGCGCCTCCAGACCAAAGTTTCAAAGCTCAGGCGATGCAGGTGGTTCACAGCCTGATGTCGACCACGCCGCCCCACGTCTGGAACCGTGGCCACCTGATCGGCAACGAATTCGACCTGGCCGATCGGTTCGGCGTCGACAAAAGCATCATTCGCCAGGCCATCCGCCTGATGGAGGACGCCGAAACCGCCGTGGCGCTGCCGGGAAGGGGCAGGGGCCTTGTGACCCGCTTGCCCAGCACCGCGCCGCTCAGCCGGCTCTTCTGCGCCTATTTCGTGGCCCACGGCCTGGATGAAGCAGACGGCGAGCGGGTCTTTGGCGCCCTGCGCATTGAATGCGCCGGTCTGGCCGCCGATCGCGCCGATCTCGATGACCGGATCGCGCTCTTGCAACTGCGCGAAGACCTGGGCGACTTGCAGGGGCCTTTGCCGGTGGCGGTGCTCCAAAGCTTCGAGCGTTTCCAGCAGCATGCCGCGCACAACATTCTCCTTGGCCTCTGCATCGACAGCGTCAAGGCGTTCATGACCTGGCGCATGGATCGCCAGCTTGTCGCGCCTGAAGCCGTGACCCGCCTTTACCGCATGCACACTCAGCGGGTGGTTCGGGCGATCTGCGCTCAGGACAGGGCTGGCGCGATGGTCGCCGAGCAAGCCAAGCTCGAAGGCCTGGCGCGAGCGCGCAAGGCGAGCCTCGGCTCCTAGAAACACAACGCGAGAACGCAGGGGCGACAATGACGTCGGACGTCGCGGCTTGGCCAGGATCGCCTCACTCATTGACTGAAGCGAGGGCTTGCGGTCGTCGGTGGCAGCGGCCTGCAACGGGGGCGGTCCGAATAGACAGCTCACGCTCGGACTGACGGCCGGTCGAAAACGCCCAGGCGGAGATTGGAAACGGTCGTCGCGAGCGGTGTTTCTGAGATTGAAGGTCTGACCCGGCTTGTCGATCGTCTCTACCTCTTGCGGTGCGAGATCCTCGCGGTCACGCACCGCCTGCTTCAGCTCAAGTCGAACAGTCGAGCTCAACTGGTGACGAACGAGATGTGTTTGTGCTCGATGAAGTCTTCCAGCACCGCCAGGCCGCGCATGCGCCCCAGACCGCTCTGCTTGAACCCGCCCTCCTCGAACTGATCCGAGAGCGCCGCCCAGCCATTGATCCACACCGTGCCGGCGTCAAGCGCCCTGGCCATACGGACCTGGCGATCCAGATCGCGTGACCATACGCTGGCGGCCAAGCCATATTCGGTGCCATTGGCTAGCGCGACGGCCTGGGCTTCGGTGTCGAAAACCTGCATCGCCAGCACCGGACCGAAGACTTCCTGCTGAACGATGTCAGCCTGGTTATCCGTCACTTCCAGCAGCGTGGGGCGATAGAATGCGCCCTTGGCCAATTCGCCGTCCGTGACCGGACCGCCCCGGACAATCGCCTTCGCGCCGGCGGCGATCGCGGCCTCGACCATGCGGTCGACCCGCTCGACATTGGCCTTGTCGATCAGTGGGCCCATCTCGGATGCAGGGTCGGAGGCTGGACCAACGCGGACGGTCGACAGCGCCTCGCCCAGCGCCTGAGCAACCTTGGCGGCGACGCCGCGCTGCACCAAGAGGCGGCTGCCGGTCATGCAGAATTGACCGGAGAACACCGTCAACGCCGCCACGGCGGTGGGCGTCACCGCATCCAGATTGGCGTCGTCGAACACGATCAGCGGCGTTTTCCCGCCCAACTCCAGTCCCAGGCGCTTGACCCGTGGCGCAGCATTGGCGGCGATGGCCCGGCCCGTGGCGGTGCTGCCGGTGAAGCTGATCGTGGGCACTTGCGGTGATGCGACGATCGCTTCGCCCGCCTGCTGGCCTCCGGTGATGAGGTTCACCACACCCGCAGGAAGACCCTTGGTGGCGGCGATGATCTGGGCGATCAGGTGGTTGAGCTGAGCGGTCTGTCGCGGCAGCATGATCACCGCTGTGCATCCGGCAGCCAGAGCCGGCGCGAGGGAACGGGTCACCAGGGCGCACGGGGAGTTCCACGGCGCGATGATGCCGGCGACGCCCACGGGCTGCTTCAGAGTCAGCGATATCTGCCCCGGCGCGCGTTCCGCCGCGCGGCCAGCCTCCGTCAGCGCCAGCGCGGCGTTATAGCGAAGGGTCTGCGGCGCGATGCCGATCTCGATCTGAGCATGGAGGTTCACTTTTCCATTTTCGAGCCCGGTCAGCGCCACCAGTTCGTCGAACCGAGCTTCGAACGCATCGGCCATTGCGTTGAGGACGCTGGCCCGAAGGCGATGATCGTCCTTCCAGCCAGTGTCGGTGAACGCCCGGCCGGCGGCCGCGATCGCAAGGCCCGCTTCGGCCGCTCCCGCAAGACTATACGTACCGATGACGTCTCCGGTGGCCGGATCGAAGCTTTCGCCTGGCTCGCCGGCGTCTATCCATTCGCCACCGATCAGGTGCAATGCCTTCCTGTCATTTCGCGCCATGTAAGTCTCCCGCCCGATCGGGCAACGGCTCTCGATGCCGGCCATTGCTCTTTGTTGATCTGCTGGTGACACAGGACCCGAAGGCGCACGCCTAAACTAGACGTAGGAAAACCCGATCGGGCGGTCGACACTGACCGCCCGCGCCCCAAGCCCAAGGGACGCGGAGGCGCGGCGTTGCTCAACGCGCCAAAGCTGACGCCGTGGGGCGATGGATCCGCAGCGTTTCGCGACCCTAGACGGCGCGGGTCAACCTCTTCACCCCGTTGTCGAGCGCGGCAAGACCGCGCGCCGAAGCCAGGCGTTATGAGCCGTCGTGCGCGCTGCCGCGACGGCTTCGAGGGCTTGGCCCCGGGGCGCCAGGTCGTCGGGCCCGAGGCGCGGTGCGCAGTGCCACCGTCTGGTTTTTACCCGCAGCGGCGCCATCGGTTGAGGTTTCAATCAGGAGAGAACGCGTGCAGGGGATCGACATTGGCGCAGGACCTTCGGCGGTCCTCCGTTCGCGGGCGGCGCTGTTCCTCGAGCAGAGGCTGTCGGGGAAAGCCTCTGACGGGGCGCTCCGTCACTCGCTGAACAATCGGCTGCTGAGCCCAGGTCAGGCGCCGCTGATCGAAGACATCCTGAGCCTGCAGATGTTCGATGATCCGGCGCAAGGGCAGGTGGCCGTCTTCGGCGCGGCGCAGATCGCTGGGACGCCCACGCCCTACGCCCTTCGCCTGATGATCGCAGATGACACCGTCGTCGAGGTCGAGGAGATCATCAGCTCGGCCCGCCACGGGCACTTCGCCGACGTTGACCAGCTGCTCAAGCCCGACGTGCTCTACGAGGCCCCCGTTCCGGCTCACCGGGCCGTCGATCGAGACGGATTGCGGCAGGCCGCCGACAGCTATTGGCAGGCGCTCGAGGAGAGCGACGGCAGCCTGGCGCGCTTTGCCTATCGCTGCGACCGCTATGACAACGGCAAGAAGATCACCAACAACCTGTCGATCCTGCTGTCGCAGGACGCTGCGGTGCATACGCCCGCCAGCTGCATCAACGCCACCCGGCCGGCCCGCCCGCTGGCGCGCAACCGGCGCTTTCCTGTCCTGGACACACGGCTGGGGGTGGCGGTGAGCTTCGTCCTGGTCGACTTCCATCCCGCGCCCCATATCGATCGGCCCGATTGCGGGACCTTCTACATGGCGGGTCTTTTCAAGATCAGCGACGGGGAAATCCGCAGCCTTGACGAGATCCGGGAGATCATCCCGCTGGGCGCCGAAGAGGTCTGGACGACGTCGTCCTAACCGCCGTCTGGTTTAGGCTGACCCCCGCCTTACGCTCCTGGCCAAACAGCTTTGGGAGGTTTGGCCATGACGACCGCAAAGAAAGACAGCGCCATCCACGAGTCGCCACTGTCGACCGAGGTGGGGCGGAAGATCCGCGATAAGGTCCGCGCCCTGCGGCCGCTCATTCGCGAACATGCGGCCGAGGGGGAAGCGCTAGGCTGCTTGCCGCCCGCCACCCTCAACGCCCTGGCCGAGGCCGGGGTCTTCAATATTTCGGCGCCGCCGGCGTTCGGCGGCCCCGCCTTGGGCGCCCGCGATCTGGCCGAGATTGTCACAGAGGTCGCCCGCGGCGACGGCTCGGCCGGCTGGACGACGATGATCGCTTCGGGTTTTGCCCGCGTGTTCCTGACCTTCCCGGACGCGATCGTCGCCGAGGTCTACGCGGCCACCCGCGACTGGCGCGGTCCCATTGTCGCCAGCGCCTCGCTGTTTTCCGAGCGCATCCAGCGCGCGCGCAAGGTCGAGGGCGGCTATGTCGTCGAAGCCGGCGGCAAGTGGGGCTTTGGTAGCGGCTGCAAGCACGCGGCCTTCCTGGTCGTGGGCGTCCAGGTCGACGACGTGCGCGGCATGGTGCTGCTGGAAAAGGGCCAGTACGAGATCCTCGACGACTGGAAGGTCATGGGTCTTTCAGGCTCGTCGAGCAACAGCGTCACCGCGCCCAACGACATCTTCGTTCCCGAGGGCCGTTTCGCAGACCTGGCGCATTTGCCCGACAAGCTCAATGGGCTGCGCCAGCGGTTCTCGGGCCTTGGCTATCAGCTCGATGGCCTGGGCCTCATGCTGATCGTGGCCATGGAGACCATGGCCATCACCCTGGGCATGGCCCAGGGCGCCTATGACTGCTTCGTCGAGCAGACCGAGAACAAAAAGCCCTTCAACCTGCCTTACGACAGCTTGGCCGCCACGCCGTCCATCCAGGTGGCCGCCGGCAAGGCCCGCGCCATGATCAACGCCGCCCAGGCGCTGATCTTCGCACGCGCCGATTACATCGACCGCAAGGCGATCGCCGGCGAAGGCTTCGAGCCGGCCGAAGAGGCCGAGATCATGATGGACTTCGTCCATGCCGGGAATGTCTGCGGCGCGGCCATCGATCTCATCCAGCTCACCCTGGGCTCGGCCACCGTCAGCCTGAAAAACCCCATCCAGCGGTTCGCGCGCGACACCCGCGTGGCCCTGACCCACGGCTCGACCCGGCTTGATCCGTCGGCCGAGATCAGCGGCCGCCAGCAGCTAGGCCTGCCGCCGTTCGCGGCCTTCGCCGCCGCGGTCCCCGGCGTCGATAAGGCCCAGCGCCAGGCCTCCGAGGCCGCCTAATCCTTTTTCCAAGACAGCGTCCGCAGCGGCGCGAAGAGGTATCATGCAACTGGAACTTACCGGCAAACGCGCCCTGGTCACGGGCAGCAGCTCAGGGATCGGGCGATCCATCGCCCTGCAGCTAGCCGCCGAAGGCGCCGAGGTGGTCGTCCACGGCCGCGACGAGGCGCGCGCCAACAAGACCGCCGACGAGATCACCCAGGCCGGCGGTCGCGCCTTCGTCGTCCTTGGCGACCTGATGGAGGCCGACCAGGCCAAGGCCGCCGTCGAGAGGGTCCGGGCCCTGGGCGGGGTCGATATCCTGGTCAACAACGCCGGCGGCCGCCATGGTGGCTGGGAACGCAACGGATGGATGGGCGCCGGCGGCGACAACTGGATCGCCACCTATAAGCAGAATGTCATTTCGACCGTGACGCTGATCGAAGGCCTGGCGCCGATCATGATCGAGCGCGGCTGGGGGCGCGTGCTGCAGATCGCCAGCGCCATCGCCATCCATCAGCCGCCCAATTTCCCCGACTACCAGGCCGCAAAGGCCGCGGAGATCAATCTCTCACGCTCGTTCTCGCGCAGCCTGGCGGGCACGGGCGTCACCTCCAACGCCATCAGCGCCGGGATCATCCATACGCCGGGATCCGACGCCGAGATCGCCAGCATCGCCAAGGAGGTCGGCATGGCCGGCGACTGGCAGGATAACGAGAAAGAGATCGCCCTAGGGGTCTTCCGTCAAACCGTGGGTCGCATAGGCCGGGCCGAGGATATCGCCGCGGCGGTCTGCTTCCTGGTCAGCCCCCGGGCGGACTTCATTACCGGCGTCAATCTCGTCGTCGACGGGGGGATGTGACCTCGGCAGTAGCGCCGTCTAGTTTCGCGGCGGCGCTGCGCCAAACTCTCCGGATAACAAATAAAAACCTAGGGAGGGGTACCATGAAGTACCAGAAAACCTTGCTAACCGCGGGTCTGGCTTTGGCGGCGTGCAGCTCGGCCATGGCGGAGACGGCCGCGCCGGCGGCCGAAACGGCGAGTGCGCAGGCGCCAAGCTCGAACGTTGTGGCCGACATCATCGTCACCGCCGAACGGCGCGACAGCACCGTGCAGAAAACCGGCGCCACGATCAGCGTCCTGGGCGGCGACGAGCTGGTCAAGCGCGGCGTCGGCTCGCTGAATGACGCGCTAAGCAACGTCCCCGGCGTTTATCTGCAGGTGAACAACAAGGGCGCCAATGTCGACATCCGCGGCGTCGGCACGGGGCTGGACTCGGCCGCCGGCGATCCAGGCGTCAACACCAATATCGACGGCGTCTACCTGCGTCAGGCGAGCACGATCGTCTCTGGCCTCTATGATGTCGCCCGCGTCGAAGTGCTCAAGGGACCTCAAGGCACGCTCTATGGCCGCAACGCCACCGGCGGCGTGGTCAATATCCTGACCAACGACCCGGGCTATGAGTTCGGCTACAGCGGGTCGCTGACCGTCGGGAACTACAACCTCATTCGCTCCGAGGGGGCCTTCAACATCCCAGTCTCTTCGCAGCTGGCCCTGCGCGCGGCCTTCGGCAGCGAGTCCCATGACGGCTACCTTGACACGGGGCAGGACGACGCCAAGCGCTTCGCCGGACGGCTCAAGCTGCTCTGGGAGCCGACCTCGACCTTCGATGTCCTGGCCGGCGTCTCCTATGCGCACGAGGGCGGCGTCGGGCCTGGCTCGGTCCTGGCCACCGAGCCCGAAGGTTCCCGTCACGCCGTGGTGAGTCACCAGCCGGCGGGCACGCTCGACCAGGATTTCGTCACGGTGTTCGGCAAGGCCGAATGGGACGCCGGCCCCATTCGGGTGACCTTCCTCCCGACCTTTTCGCGCTATGTCTACGACTACACCGGCACCAACTACAGCATCTATTCGCAGCAGCGGGCCCGGGAAAACCAGACCACGACCGAACTGCGCTTCTCGTCGAGCCGCGACGCCAAGGTCCAGTGGGTCTCGGGGCTCTACTACTTCCACGGCGACCTGAGCAACTACGCCAACCTGCCCGATTACGGCGTCATCAACGACCAGCCCAACCTGGTGACCAAGTCCTACGCCGTCTTCGGCGACATCACCGTTCCGCTCTCGGACCGGCTGCGCTTGGGCGGCGGGCTTCGCTACACCGCCGACCGCAAGAGCCAGATCGGCACGCTCGTCTCGGGCGGCGGCGTCACGGTCGGGCCGTTCGACGGCAAGCTGCGGTCCAACGCCGTCAACTATCGGATTGGCGTCCAGTACGACCTGGCCCAGGACGTGATGCTCTACGCCACCCACGCCACGGGCTACAAGGCGGGCGGCTTCCTCCCCGACCAACCCGGCTATGACACCTATAAGCCCGAGAAGCTTCGCTCGGTGGAGGCCGGGATCAAGAGCCGCCTGTTCGACGGGCGCCTTCAGCTGAACCTGTCGGGCTTCCACTACAGCTACGACAACTACCAGACCTCGACCCTGGGCCTGGCGCACTACGGCGGCCTGAGCGCCCTCGTCTTCAACAGCCAGGGAACCACCAAGATTTACGGCGCCGAGCTCCAGGCCATCTATCGCCCGACCGAGCGCGACCAGTTCGAGCTGACGCTCTCGCCGATGAAGTCGAAGTTCGGCGCCTTCGTTATTCCGGCCACCCCGGCCAGCGCCATGATCGACGTCAGCGGCAAGCAGCTGCCGCACGCGCCCTCCTTGAGCGGCATGGCGGCCTATCAGCATGAATGGCGCCTCCAGGCTGGCTCGCTGACCGGACGCATCCAGACCAACTACTCGTCGAAATACTTCACGGAGTTCACCCAGGCCGCCTACAGCCAAAGGCCTAGCTATACGCGCACGGATCTCAACCTGACCTACTCGGCCGATGAGAGCCGCTGGTCGGTCGGTCTCTTCGTGCGCAACCTCGAGGACGCTTGGATCGTCAGCCTCAAGGCCAACACCGCCGTCGGCGATTACGGCCTGCAGCCGCCGCGGACCTTTGGCCTGACCTTGAACGTGAAGGGCTAGGCGCCGCCGAGCGCGTCGGACCGGGGGAATACTGCCGGCCCGACGCCCTTGGTTCTTGCGTATGCCTTCCTCGCGACCCCTTGCCCGGCCTTGCCGCCCAACGGTTGAGCCTCGCGGAAATCTGATATGAAAGTTCTGCTGTTGAGCCTGATCTTGGCTTTGGTCATGACGGACGCGCCGCGCCCGTCCCATGAGGGCGCTGTGGTCGTGAGCGGCCATGAGGGCCCGCCAGTCTATGCCGCTCGCGACACCTTCGCGGCGTTGGCGCAAATGCGCTGACGTTACGCCGGCCGCCCCACCGGGCTTCGAGAGGGCGCTCCGATGAGCCGCGCCCTTGGTTGAGAGAAGGGCGCCTCGACCGAGAGAAGGGCGCGCCTCGCGGAGCAAGGTTCCTTCGGTCGCGTCGATCCGTTTTCCAGAGATCCAACATTGCTATCGCCCCGGCGACGAGGTTTGGCGGATTCCTCCGGGGGGCAAGCGGCCCGGCGCGGAGTCGGGGTTGGCGTGGCTACAAATTTCCGATTTGCCGCCTTCACCGGAAGGTCCGCCGTGCCGGTCGGCCCCCGGCCGCCAGCGTTCAAGGGGGGACCTGACGTGCGCTTAGCGGCTTAGTCAGGGCTTCGCGGCGCACATCAGTGCGCCTTGGTCATCGCCTTGATGATCTGCGCCGTTCAGCGAGAGCCGTCGATTATGCGGCGTCCATCGCGCATCCGTCTTCACGCCGCGTGAGCGCGAGAACAGCGCCTTAAGTGGGCTGAAGGCTTCGCCTTCCTACCAGCCGGCGGACGACCCTAAGGGCAGGAATTCGCGGATCTCGTCGATGATGCGCAGCTCGCCATCCACCACCTTGAAAACACCGAGCATGTACATGGCGCCGGCGTCCGGCCGCGGATGGTCGGGAATAGGGTGAAAATCGACGACGACAAAGCTGCCGGCGACACCCAGTTCGGTGTCGAGCACCGGATAGCGACGCTCGCGAGCGCGCGGACGCGCCGCCCGGGTGTCATTCAGGGCCGAGGCGCAGCTGTGCACCTTGCCGTCTGGCGAGAGCAGCGTGCGCAAGGTGTTCGTGGTCTTGGCGCCGTTATCGTACTTGTCGCAGCGATAGTTGAACCGCGGGATCAGGCCGTCGCTTTGCTCCAGGCCCTCCCAATAGCGGTCAGCCGCTTCGCGCAGCCCGGCTCGGTCGACGCGACGGGATGGGGGGACAACGGCAGTATAGAGAATGTCGGGCTTCAAGAGCTGTTCGACATCGGCGAAATGCCCCTTCGCATCGGTGCTGACAATTGTCTCGGCCTCCGCCAAGGCGCCGTCCTGGACCAGCAAGCGCTGCGCAAAGGGCCGGGGCTGTCCGTCGAGGAAGGCCACGCCCATGCACACGACCTGGCCCGTTTCGGTGTCGGCGAAGGCCTGGATGCCCTCGAAGCGCGGCGCGCGGCCCCATAGGCCCTCGCCGACAGCAAGAAAGGCGCCGTTCTCCGAATAACGAAAGTTCGGGCTCAAGTTGAGCGAAGCCCCGTCTCCGACGGCGAGTGCGCAGAGATAGGCGTCCATCTGGTCGATCAGCGCGGCCTTGGTCATCAGGCGATCCCCACCGGCGGTTGACCAAAATGGGTGCGGCCATAGTTGATCGAGGCGCTGTCGGACTGGTGGGCGAGATGGCCGCGCAGCACCCCGACATTGCGCCAGTAGCGCCCGAGCATGGCGTCCTTCTTGGACGCGGCGGTGCCCACCGTCCGGAAGATGATGTCGACCGCCTCGTGGGCCAGATGAATGCTCTGCAGGATCACCAGGGTCAGCCGCCGGAAGACCTCCTCCGAACACGGCTGGCCTGTTTCGTGCGTGCGCCGCGCGATCTCCATGTAGTCGGTCGCGGTTTGCAGCAGGGCCGCGCGGGCGGTGTCGACGAGCGCCCGGCAGCGGCCATAGTTCAACTGATACTCAGCCAGTTCCTGGCGAGGCGCCCCGGTCGGGCCGGTCGCCTTGCGCGCCCGAAAGCTCTCCTCGTAGAGGTCGAGCGCGCCTTCGGCGGCGCCGACGATCACCGAGGCGGATTCGGTGACGATGAAGGGGCGGGCAGGGCCGTAGAACAGGGGGCTTTCGGCATAGGCCTCAGCCGGCGGGACGGCGTCGAACGGGGGATAGGGTTTGGCGCGATAGTCGGGAACGAACACGTCTGTCATCACGACCCGGTCGGATCCCGTGCCCTGCATGCCGATGACCTCCCAGTTACGCACGATCTCATAGTCGCGGCGATGAAAGAGGCCCATGCGCATGGTCGTTGCGCCGCTCTGCGGATCCGTGACGAGGAAGGTCAGCAGGATGTGAGTCGCATGCGCGCAACCAGACGCGTAGTCCCAGGCGCCGGTGACGCTGAAACCGCCTGGAACCGGGATGCCGCGTCCCTGCGGCGCTGCGACTTCGGGGGCGCGAAAGTCGCCCGTCTCGCCATAGGCCTCGATCTGGGCCTCCAAGCTATAGGTGGCCAGTTGGTGGACATGGCCCAGCACGAGCGACAGAACCCAGGCCGTTTCCGGGCAGCCGCGCGCGACGGCCGTCACCAGCCGGACATAGGTCGGCAGATCAAAGCCGTAGCCGCCGAAGGTGCGCGGCTGGATGACGCGGTAGAATCCGGCGTCGACCATCGCCTGGTTCGTCTCCTGGGAGATGTTGCCCGCCGCCTCGGCGGCGGCCTGACGCTCGCGAAGAAGATCCCGCATGCCGTCGGCCCGCGCGATCATCTGGTCTGGCGTCAGGTCAGGCTCGGGCGGCGAGATAGCAGAAATCGTCGGATTAGGGCGCTGGCCGCGCATCTCAGCGATCATGATCGATACTCTGTGGCTCGTTGACGGTGAGGGCCCCGCCTTCAGAGCGAAGGCGGGGCGGAGGGTGTTGAGCAGGACGCGAAGGACGCTGAGCCTGGCGCAGGCCGGATCTAGAATTTTCCGGTTAGCACCACGCCGAATGTCCGCGGATCCGAGAGGGTGGCCGAGGCCTGCAACGGCGAGATCGACTGCAGATTCACATAGGTCTTGTAGCGTTTGTCCGTCACGTTACGGACGTAGCCGGTCACTGAAAGACGGTCGTTCGCCGAGGCCCAGGTGAGATTGAGATTGCCTTGGAACAGGGCCTTCTGGCGCTCGTAGTCCAGCCCGCCCTGCGCCGCCAAGCCCGGCGTGGTGAAGCGAACGTCATAGGCCGATCGCCAGGCGCCGTCGCCGTGCAGGTTGAGCGTTGAACCGCCTGAGAGCCGGATCTGGTGGTCGTAAAGGAGCGTGAGGCTGGTCGGCGCGAAACCCCAAAGTTCGCGCTGGGCGACGGCGTCCGCAAAGCCGGCCGGCAGGTCGTGGAATTTAGAATCGATGTGCGAGACGTTCAGGCCGATCCGGTCCGCAGGCGAGAGTTGGAACAAGGTTTCCAGTTCGACGCCCACCATCCGCAAGGGCACATTGAACAGCACGGCCGAGGCCGGGTTGCTCTGATCGAGCTGAACGCTGGCTTGGTATCCAGCATAGTCATAGTAGAACGCCCCAAGATTGACTTGGAGGCGGCGGTCAAAGAAACGGTTCTTGCTGCCAATCTCGTAGGCGGTCAGCTTTTCTGAGTCGTAGGGATAGACGGTCGGGACGTTGCCCGCACCCGTGCCGATCTGAACATCGCCGGGGAGGAAGGCGCTGGAGATTGAGGCGTAGAGAAGATTGGCCGGCGCCAAGTCGTATTCGACGCGCGCCTTGTAGGTCAGGTTCTTAAACGCGCGACGGCCCGCGTTCCCCGAGACCTTAATGGTGGAAATAGACTCCGGCAGGCCCGCGAGGGGCGAGTTCTGACCCGCGACCGCGCATCCCGAAACGAAGCCGAGGGGGGTATTGCAAAAGACGCTGAGATTGGAGCTGTAAACTTCCGCGGTGGTCACCGTGGTCTTGTCCCAGCGCAGGCCGCCTGTAAGCCTCAGGGCCTGCGTCACGGGCACGGTCGCTTCGGCGAAGACGCCGAGGTCACGGGTCTTGCGATCGATGTCGGCGCTGAACAGCAGACCGTCGGACGATTCCCAGACGTTGCGGTTGGAGCTCCGAATGCCGTTGGAATAGTAGAAGAGGCCGGTTTGCCACTTGATCATCGAATCCGGCTGCGACGTCAGGCGAAGCTCGTGCGTGACGAAGTCGTCCTCGGGCGTGGTGACGATCTGCTTGATCGAGTTGCCGCCGGGACCGACCACAAAGACCGTCGCGTCCTGATTGAACGAGCGATAGGCGGGCAGATAGGTCAGTCGAGCCGGGCCCAGATCGACGTTGAGCTCCGCCCAAACCTGCCGAGACTTCAATTTCGCCGTACCGACAGAGTAGGGCGTGTACTCGACCGTGTTGGGGGCGACGAGGTTGCCTGCGGCGCCGCCATTGTAGAGTGTGCGATCCTGCATCGAGGCCCCGATGAGGAGGGAGACGCCGTCGCTAGGCAGGGCCAGGAGCTTCAGTTTGACGTCATCGCCCCGGCTGGCCCCAAAGCCTTTGTCAACGTCGGCGCCGTCGCGTTCGTAGTGATTGGCCGCCACGCGCAGGGCCAGGTGGTCGGACACGATGGGCGCATTCACCGCGACCGAAGCGCGACGCAAATCATAGCTTCCCGCCTCGACAGAGGCGTCGACCGAATAGCCGGCGAGGTTGGGATTGCGCGTATGGATGGCCACCACGCCGGCGGTGGCGCTACGGCCATAGAGCGTGCCTTGGGGACCGCGCAACACTTCGACCCGATCGACATCGTAGCCGCCGCCGATGCCGTTATAGACATTGTCGACATAGAGCGCCGTCGCCGGAACGCCCGACAGCGTCTGACCTGAGAGCCCGCCATTGGATGAGACGCCGCGAATGGTGATCCCGGCGGCCGGGCTGTCGTTTCCAGTCGGCTCGTTTGACACGCCTTCGGACTCGCCGCCTGAAACGCCCGGCACGGTTTCCAGGATGGTGCTCAGGGTGAACTTTCCCTGGGTCAGCAAGTCTTGCCCGGTCTGGACCGTGACTGATGCGGCCGTCTTTTGCACGTTGCGCTCGAAACGCTCGGCGGTGACGACGATCTCATCAAGCGCCTGGGGAGCGTCCTGGCTGGTGGGGGCGGCTTTCGTCGTCTGGGCCTGGGCCTGGGCCTGGACCGGCAGGCACGCCGCGCCCATCGCTAGGGTCAGGCCCGCCGTGCCCGCCAAAAGGCTCCGGCGGCACGAATTGTCTCTGCTGGTTCTCGTCATTTTCCAACCCATGATGGGGCCGTTAGCTATCGTTGAACGACCTTTGGGCGGCGGCTCGGCGATGCTTCTCTGTGGTGGCGGCCCTGCTGATGTCGCCACTGTGCTGGCGCCCGCGGCCGGAAAACTAGTGGGCGCAATTCAGGTGACGCTTGGCTGCGCCGGGGGCGGCGCGGAGCGTTCAAAATCGACGCGACCAGGATGCGCGCCAGGGGAGGCGCGCTTTTTTGCGAGATCGCGCTGGCCGACGCTGGGCGCTGCCGCCAGCCAATTCCTCCGCCTGGTTTACATGGCCCAAGATGCTAGCGCTGAAACGCACGGTCTTGGCTGGCGGCCGCGCCCGTCGTCGCCATGGGTGTGGCCGCCTTCAGGGAGATGATGATGGAAATCCGACAATGTTTGGCCACGGCCATGACCTGGTCGGAGCCCTGGTCTGAACGGGTCTGCAGCGGCCAAGGGCTCGAGGCGAGCCCTGGTCCAACCTCGGTGACCGTCGGGCGGCCCAGTCGGGAAGGCCTCGGCGCGATCAATGCGCCCGAAGGCGCTCTGGCGCCGATCACCCAGCGCCTTTCGGTGGCCGCGCGTCGCTGAGCCAATCGCCTCGGGCCTATGCTAGCCGCGAGAAGCCACCCTCCAGAGCTCATAGCGGCCTTTCAAGCGGCTTTCCGGCGCTCGGCGTCCGGCGCTTGCGCTCACCCCTGACTGTCCTCCTTCAAGCATCGCGGGGCCAAGCATCAAGCGCGCCAGCGTGAGTGTGCTGGGCCACCGCCGCGCCAATCGACCGGGCCGGCCGCGCCCTAGGCTATCGGCGCACCGGGGTTAGATTTCGGCTGTTCTGCAGAAGCGGCGTTGGTGCCAGACAAGGCTTGGGTTCTGTTCGCCTTCATCCGTGAGGATTGAGATCACGGTCCCGATCAGAATTGAGTGGGAGAACGCGTCGATCGCGGCGTGCAGGCGACAATCGAGGGCGACCCCCGCCGATTGCAGGACCGGCGCGCCCGTGGCCATGGCCGTCCAGGTCTCGCCCGCGAAACGGTCGACATCCTTCCGAGCAAACCGCGCCGCCACATCACCTTGGTCGGCCAGCAGAAAATTGACCGCGAAAGTTTGATGCCGCAGCAGCTCATCGTGGGTGCTGGCGGACTTGTTGATGCAGATCAGCACCGAAGGCGGGTCGGCAGAGAGCGAACAGGTGGCCGTTGCCGTCAGGCCGACTGGGCTTTGCAAGGTTCCCGTCGTTATCAGGGCGACCGGGCTGGCGACCTTCGCCATGGCCGCCAGGAAATCGTCCCGTGTCGGCGACGGAGGTTGTGGAACCTGTATCGTCATGCGCCGCATCCGCACTGCGCGTTGCGATCGCCTGCCCGGAGTTGGGCATGCGGTGAGAAATGAGCCGGGCGAGGCGCGCAAACGCGTCCGTCAGAGTTTGCCATTCGCGCCGGACACTTCGTGCGAGATGGCCTTGAAATATCGCGTTCGTGGATGGGCATAGGGCCTCCAGTGATCCGCGGCCGAGCCGCTGCGTGAGACTCAGTAGGCGTCCAGCGACAGTCGAAAACGAGGGGACGGATTGATGTCCGCGCGATTTTGGCCAGGGTTTCTACAGCGGCCAGGTCGACCTTGGCGCTAGCGAGACGGCGCGCCCGCCGCCGCCAGATCGTAGACCGCCGCCATGGGGCCGATGTCCGGAAGCGGTGGGCCCGCGCTCGTCTGCGCGATCGCGTCGAGCAGGGGCTCGAAATAGGCGTTGATCCGATCTGGCGAGATATCCGCCGACAGGCTGTACAGCGGGCCGGCCGCGAGGACGTTGGTCAAGCGTGTCGAAAGATCTTCGCCGCCCGCACCGTCATGGAAGACGATGCTGACGCGCACGGGGCTAGTCTGCAGTTCGGCGCGAAGCGCCTCGGCCATTCCCACGATGGAGCGAAGCAAGACCAGTTCCGGCGTCGAACTCTCCGCGGGGCCTATCGCCGCGGAGGGCGCGACGACCACGATCACGCCGTGTCCGGCTTGACGAAAGCGTCGGCCAGCGCCGGTGAGCACGCCAAAGGCCCGACGAAGAGGAAGCCACACCCGCCGCTCCCAATCGACGGGATCCTCAGAAAGCGCGCGCTTATCTAATCCAATCGTCAGGATGAGTGCGTCTACTGCGCCAGGGACAGTTTCCACGGCGGCGCGCAACGCCGAAATGTTCGTCTCGCCGTCGGCGACCTGAAGGCGCGCGATGGGCAAGGCCAGGGCGCCAAGGCCCAAGGAAGGCGAGCTGCCGTCGAGCGCGACGCCGATGAGGGACCTCATGATATCCTCACGCAAAAGCCAGCAGCGCGTCACGGCGGCTGACGAGGGTTGGCCAAACGTTCCGGTCGGTAAAGACATAGGGGGCGTCGGCTTCAATGCCGTTCCAAACCATGCGGCCCACCTCGACCGGATCGCGGCCCAGGGCCAGGAGCTGCTTGTGGAATGCTTCCATAGCCTCAAGCGCCTGGTCGTCGCGAACGGCGTCCGAGTGTTGGAAGATGGTGGGACGCATGCGTTCGTGGTCGTAAATATTGGTGTTAACCGCCGCCGGGCATAAGACTGTCGCGCCCACGCTAGCGCCTTGCAGATCGCGGCGCAGTCCCTCGATCAAGGCGACCACCCCAAACTTCGCGGCCGAATAGACGCCTCCGTCATTGGCCACGATCAGGCCCCCCATCGATGAGGTCGCCACGATATGGCCCGGCCGCCCGTGCGCCACCATGTGGGGAAGGAAGGTCTCCACGCCGGCTAGGACGCCATCAAGATTGACCGAGGTGATCCATTCCCAGTCGGCGTCACTGGCCTCGAGCATGGATCCAAGAACGCCGACTCCGGCGTTCAGGCAGAGGACATGCAGCGCTCCAAACCGCTCTTCGACGAACCGACGCGCGGCGCGCCACTGCGGGCGGTCGGTGACATCCAGCCGCAGAAAATGCACTTGGTCCCCTGCCGAACCCAGCAGGGTTTTGGCCTCTTCCAAGTGATCGTCTCGGACGTCCGTGACAATCACCTGGAGGCCGGCCTCGAGCAGCGCCTGAGCGATGCCCAGACCGATGCCGCTCGCGCCTCCAGTGACGAGCCCGAGGCTGCCAGACTGGATGGGATGAGTGCGCATGCGTCCACCGTGTCGTTCAGAGAAGAAGGCGCAACCTTCAAAAAAGTTGATGCTCTTGTACTTTAAAGTCGCGCGTAAACGAGGGGTAGAAATGGCGCAATTTCAGGTGTTCGAAAATATTAGAGAGCGCTCGGCCATCTTGGACGCTTCATCAACTAGATCTTCGCCGGCTTGGGCGATTAGGGTGGCGTTTTCAGCCGTATGGGCGAGCCCAAGACAGAGGCCGCCCGCAATTCCGCCGTCTTGCTGCTTCAACGGAGCCGCCAGCAAAATCACGCCTGGATCGGGGTCATCGAGACTCACGGCGTAGCCGACCGCGCGGATCGTGCGCATGCGCCGCTTGATCTCCAACCAGTCGGCGTCTTCGCCCGCGGACTTCTGGAACATGGCCCGCACCGCACGGACCTCCATGAAGGCCAGCATGGCCAAGGCGGGCGGACCGCAAAACAACGGGGCCAGTCGCCCTCTGGCGAAGACGCCCTCGGGGAGGGGGGGCGCGCCGGACCGATGCTCGTGCATGGCCATGACGTGATCGCGATAGATGCGGCAGATGAAGACCGTGCTGGGGACCCCGTAGGCGTGGGAAAGCTTGGCGAAGGTTGGTTCGGCCGCTCTGAGCAGGGGGTCTGACGACCGCAGCTGACGGTCATAATGGACGATGCCAGGACCGAGCAGGTAGCGGCCGGGACGGATGCTGAAGATGAGGCCGGCCGCGGTGAGGCTGCGGAAGTAGCGATAGACCGTACTTTCCGATTGGCCGAGCGCGAGGCAGGCGGCTTCCACCGTCCATTCCGGCCGATCCGGCGTGAAGAGGTCCATCACCGAGAGGGTCTTGTCGGAACTCGTTTCGGGACGACGCCCGCGCGTAGCGCTCACCACGGCTGCGATCCATGAGGACGCCGGCGGCGATGGCCAAGCCTTCTACCCGCTAGTAGATGATCCGAGCGGTAGACTGTTTCGTGTCCCATCGGCGCTTCGAAGCTCCATCCACGACCTGGAAAAGCGCTGAACATACAAGAGGAGCTTGTCGCGGGTCGAGGACAAGCCAGGCAAGGCTGTCTGTGATGGCCCGGTCCGCCCGTTCAAGGGCGCGCTCATGGACGCCCCTCGGGGCGACGGCTCCAAGTTAGAGGCGCGCGCTCAGCGCCTCGACCGCTCGCATCGCTTGAGCGGTCTGATTGCGACGCGCATCCTCGAGCATTCGTCGCCCAGGATCGATGTCCTGGGGCGGAGGGCATGCCGCCAGGATATCCTCGAAGTGCGCCGCCAGCTCATCGCGAAACTCAGAATGCGAAAGGATGTAGCCACGGTTTTCGATGATCCCTTGGACGACGGCCTCGCCAACCTCGCGCGGATCCATGCCGGACTCCTTGGGCGGTGCGACGGGGCCGCCCTCGGGCGCGGCCGAGATGGCGGGGCCAAACCGCGCCTGCCGATTTTCCGCCGAGGCCAGCATGCGGCTACGGGTCAGGCCCGGATAGAGCACTGAGACGCCAATGCCTCTCGGCGCCAGCGTCAGGCGCAGGGAGTCGCTCATGCCCCGGACGGCATACTTGGAAGCGGCGTAGATGTAGTTATTGGCTGTCGGCAAGAGGCCGGCCATCGACGAGGTCGTGACGACGTGCCCTTCGCCCTGCCGCAGCATCGCGGGCAAAAAGGCCATCAGGCCGTTGATCGCCCCGCCGAGATTGACCGAAAGCACCCAGTCCCAATCCTCGAACCTGACGCTGTCGATGGAAGGGTTGACCCCCACGCCGGCGTTGTTGACGAGAATGTCGCAGCGTTCAAAGGCGTCAAACGTTCGCTCGGCGGCCCTTGCCATGGCCTCACGGTCAATGACGTCGAGGGCGATGGCCGCGACGTCGTCCCGACCACCAAACCGGGCAAGGGCCTCGTCGAGATGATCTTGCCGCAGGTCGGCGATCATGACCTTGGCGCCGTGGTCGAGCAGCGCCTCGACGATCCCCAGTCCAATGCCGCTCGCCCCGCCCGTCACGAAAGCGACTTTGCCGGCTATATTCCGCATCGATCACATCTTTCCCAAACCACGCTTATTGCCGCCGTGGGGCGGCCAACGCTCCTGCGCGGCCGCCGCGCGGCGAACGATCAGGCGGCCAGCTCGGCGAGCGGCTGACCATCCAGGCTGTTTTGGCAAGGCCAGCTCTTGACCTCCGGCAGGCACTTTTCGGCGAACAGGCGCATGTTCCGCTCGGCTTCTTCGTGCGGCATGCCGCCGAAGTGGAAGTGGGGGAAGAAGCCCTGCAGTTTGCATTGCTTGTTAATGTTGTCGAGAATTTCGAGGATTTCTGTCGGATTGCCCGCAGGCATCACCGTGCCCATCTTGTCAGCCATCTCGTCGATCTTGTCGGGCGCGATCCGCATGCTCTTGTAGAATTCATTGCCCTTGGTCGTTCCATAGTCATCGTCGGCCATGCCGTAGTTTTTGACTGCGGCCCGGAAGTTGACGCGGTGATACTGGCTCGACAATTCCTTGGCGCGCTCACTGCTCTCATCGACGAAGATAGTGCCGGAAAGCAGCGGGGCGGGCGGCATACGGGATTCGCCGTGGGTTTGAGCCCACACATTGTTATAGGTCTCGAAATCGACGCCGAGATTGGGGCGCGGCTCAGGGTTGATGATCAGCACGCCGATGCCCAGTTCCGCGACCGTGCGAACCGATTCCGGTGACCCGGCCGAACCGAAAATACGCCCCTCGAAGCTTCTGTACGGGCGCGGGCGAAGTTCCCGACGCGGCTGTTTGGTGATTTCGCCGCCTTCGATAACGCCCGTCTCGAGCGCCTGGATGATCAGTTCCGAATATTCGCGGTAGAGCTGGCGCGTCTGGTTGATGTCAACGCGCATGCCTTCGTATTCCATCTTACCCAGGCCGCGTCCCAGTCCGAGGAGAAGGCGGCCCTCGGTGATGTTGTCGAGCCACAGGGCCTGTTCGGCCACGCGCACCGGATCATTCCACGGCAGCACGACGACCTGCGTTCCCAGCTTCACGCGCTTGGTCTTGCCGGCCAGGTAGGCCAGCGACTGAAGCGGAGAGGGGGAGATCGAATAGTCGGAGAAATGATGCTCGGTGACCCAGATCGACTCGAAACCGAGCGCCTCGGACTGAATCGCCAAATCAAGGTCCCGCTTGAGGAACTGCGTGTCGTTCCGTTCGGGCCCGCTCTGATGCTGGAAGCCGGTGGCGTAGCCTACATGCATTTTTCTGCTCCTGGATTTCCTCGCGACCGGTCTGCGCTCGTCGCTAAAAAATTCATATATTCGCGCATTGTGACAATCAATGTCTTTTTTTATCCGCTGGCGAGCGCCGGCATGGCGGCGCTGAGCTGCGCCAGCCCCTGAACACGCGCTTTCTGCGCCCGCGCCGCGTCCTGGGCGTTGTTATTGCGGAGCGCCTCCAGCAGCGGACGGCTGAGCGTCAGGAACCGACGGTTCATAACGTCCAGAACGGCCGGATCTCTCGGAATCCGAGCCGACGGATAACCGCGCAGGCTCTTGGTGAAGAGTTGCAGCAAAGGATTGGCGATGACCGAGGCGATCGCTTCTTCGGCGTCGAACACATGTGGCAGACTGGCGACGGCGTCCTGTCGTTCCAGGCTGTCTTCCAGCTTCGCGAGTGTTTGGCTGACCCGCTCGCAATCCTCCGCCGAGGCCCGGCTGGCGGCCATGGCGATGACCTCGACGCTCAGCCGCTCGAAGACCTGCATGACGGTGTGGGCCTGCACGCCGCCGCTGGCGAAAAAGCAGGATACGAGCCGTGCGAGGGTCCCTTCCCGCGGGGCCTGGCTCACGAGGCCATGGCCCCGTCCGCAAAAGGTTTCGGCCGCGCCAGCGCTTTCGAGAATTCGGACGGCCTGGCGAAAAGCATCTCGATCCGCGCCGTAGCGGAAGCAAAGGTCTTCTTCCGATCCGAGGCGACGCCCTCGCGCCCATTCCTCGGCCGTGCATTCGAGCAGCATGCGCTCGGCGATCTGCCCCGCTCGCGAATGTCGCAGGTGCTCGGGTGTCAGCAGCACCGACGAGCGCACCGAGCCGCCGTCCGAGACGGCCTGCCGCACCGCGCGAACGACGTCTTCGAAAAACGCGAACACCGTCGCGAAGCGGGAGGTCCCTTCAGGCCCGGGCAGGTGAAGCGCATCCAAGTCCAAGCGGACACGGTCGAGCGCCGCCTCTGTCTCGTCGAGCTGGACCGGCGTCACGCCGAAGAAGAGGCCAAAGCCAACGAGGAATGCCGCTGTATGGCGGGAATCGAGCGCGAGAACCTGTAATCCGCCCCGCGGCCCTCGGACCATGCGCGCCGTGCCACGGACCGCTAGGATCCGGACGGCCTCGCGGATCACCGCGCGTCCGGCGCCGAACCGCTCGGCCAGGGCCTGTTCAGAGCCACACACCGCTCCATACGGCCATCCGCTGACGATCAGGCTCTCTTCGATGCGCCTGGCGATCCGGCAGGCGCCTTTTTCCGCGCCGCCCCGTCGTTCGCCAATGACGTCGGTCAGGAGGCTGTCATCGCTTGCGGCAAGTATCGGCGTACTTGCGCGCGCGGCAGGCTCCGTCGGTCGCGAAACAGCAGGCATTTCTCTCCCCTTTTTTTATAAAAGTGCATAGATAATCCTACTGTGACAATATGTGCCGTTTTTAGGGCGGTGCGTCCGGTCGCCGCAGGCTGGAGGGCGGATAGCTTAGAAGTCGCGCCGCCCGCGAGGCCGGGCGTCTCGCCTGCGCGGGGGCAAGATGGTCCCCAAGGAAGGCCATGCCGGGCGGGATTTGAGCCTATTGTCCCACTCGTTTGTCCTGGAAGCCTCGCTTAGTGCCTTGCGAGCGGACCGATCCGCTTACCGGAAATCCAGCAGCGCGGATAAATTTGAGACATGCGCACAGACGCGTTCGGGCCCGAGGCGATTCCCGCCGAGGTCGCCGCTTTCAACACCCTCATGGCCAAGCGGATCGGAGATCTCCCCAGCATTTGGGACATCGGCGTCGCGCAAGCCCGTAGCGGCGCCTTCATGCCAGCGCCGCCGCCGTCGCCGAGAGCCTATGACGTGCCCGTGAACGACACGGTCTCATTGCACGTGGTGCCCTGCGCCGAGCCTAAGGGGGTGTTGCTGCACATCCATGGCGGCGGGTTCATCCTGGGCGCCGCGGCCCATCAGGACGCCATGCTGGAACGGATCGCCGATCAGACGGCTCTGACTTGCGTCAGCGTCGAATATCGCCTGGCGCCCGAAAACCCCTATCCGGCGGCATGGGATGACTGCGAGACCGCTGCGCTGTGGTTGGTTGAGCATGCCAAGTCCCGGTTCGGGGTCGAGACCCTGATGATCGCCGGAGAATCCGCAGGGGCGCTGCTGGCGGTGGCCACCTTGTTGCGGCTGCGACCGCGAGGCGCGCTGAAGCGCTTTGCTGGCGCGGCTCTGAGCTTTGGGGTCTATGACTCCTCCATGACGCCGAGCCAAGTCCTGGCGCGGACGGGCGTTCTAAAGGCCCAGGACATCGCCAAAATCGCCGACGCCTATGCGCCGCGGCAGGATCAACGCCGCGATCCTGAGCTCTCACCGTTGTATGCGGATCTGCAAGGCATGCCGCCGGCGCTGTTCACCGTTGGAACGCTGGACGCCATGCTCGACGATTCGATGTTCATGTACGGCCGCTGGCTCGCTGCGGGCAACAACGCCGAACTCGCCCTATATCCGGGCGCCGATCACGCCTTTATCGAAACGCCACATCCGTCGGCGTCCATGGCCAACGCCCGGATCGACGACTTCCTCCGACAATGCCTGCAAAGCCCATGAGCGCCCAAGCCAACGCGCAAGGGGCCCCTGTTGGCTGTTCGGATGCAAGGCCTTCCTGCGCCGTGTCACCAACGACGCCTCCACCCCCGAATATCCCGGTGTCCTTGGAAACCGGAGCGGATCAGCAGGGTGGGGCGGGGCGTCCGTTGAGGGTCATCGTAGGCGTCGTGGCAAGGGGGCTGCAGCTTGGGCGCCAACTAGGCTTTCCCACCGCCAACATTCCTCTGGCCGAAGAGCCCCCCGTCCGCACAGGCGTTTATGTCGTCCGTAGCCGCTTGGCCGACGGTCGAGCCTTCTTCGGGGTTGCGAGTGTGGGGTGCAACCCGACTATTCCCAAAACGGCGCCCGTTCTTGAGGTCTGGCTCTTCGACTTCGATGAAGACATCTACGATCAGATGCTGTCGACCGAACTCCTGGCCTATCTCCGTCCGGAGGAGCAGTTCGCCTCGGTGACCGCGCTGATCGATCAGGTCTTCGCCGATGCTGAAGAGGCGCGCCGCTATTGCAAAGATCATGACCTCAGGCTGACCTGACGTCCGCGGCTTCCTGAAAGGCCCATCGCAAGCGCGCAGCGTAAGTCGCACGTCGCGATGTGTAGCGGCTCGGGTGGCTAGGCGGCGTCGTCGCGCTGACCGCGCTATCGGCTCCCCGATTTTCCCCCTTAACGGATCAAGCCCCTCGCGGGCGGCCAGATCATCCGTCCTCCTCCGCGATTTGAAAACGCGGATCAATTTTCGGCCGTCCCAAAACCTCAGACCGCGAGAGACAGAAGAGCCCGCAAAGTTAGTTGACGACAGAATTCTCATATAATAGCAATTTTGTCGTCACCGCCTGTGGAGAGAACCAACGGCGGCTTCGGCTTGGGAGGCCAGAATGCTGGACGTCGCCGCCATCAGGACTGAGATTGAACCACCCAGCGGGAGGCTTCTGGCCGGGGCGGCCTGGGGTGGCGCGCTGTTCGACGGCGCATGGCGCGCCGGCGCGGGGGAAATCAGCGTCATCGAAAAGGCCACCGGCGCGACCCTGGGGAGCGTCGGTCTGGCCGATCCGGCCTTGACGCGCGAGGTGATCGATAAAGCCCAGGCTGCTCAGCGCGCCTGGGCCGGGGTTCCCGCCGAGGCGCGAGCGGCGCTGATCCGCAAGGCCGCCGGCCTTCTAGAGGCCAATGCCGACGAAATTCTTGAGTGGATCGTGCGCGAGAGCGGCGGCCTGCGCCCAAAGGCCGAGTTCGAACTGCACAGCGCCGTGGCTGAGCTTCATCACGCCGCCGCCCAGCTCATCCAGCCCCATGGCCACATCCTGGCTTCGCCCGATCCGAGCCGAACGAGCCTGGCCCAGCGCCTGCCACTCGGCGTCGTCGGGGTCATCACCCCTTGGAACTTCCCGCTGCTGCTGGCCATGCGCTCGGCGGCGCCGGCCCTAGCCCTGGGCAACGCCGTCGTTCTCAAGCCTGATCCGCAAACGCCGATTTGCGGCGGTGTGGTCCTGGCCCGGATCTTTGAGGAGGCGGGCCTTCCCGCCGGCGTCTTTGGCCTCGTCAACGGCGGCGCCGACGTCGGCGAAGCCCTGATCGAACACCCGGCCGTGAGGATGATCACCTTCACCGGCTCCACCGCCGTCGGGCGGCGCGTCGGCGAGCTGGCCGGCCGCCACCTCAAGAAGGTCGCCTTGGAACTGGGCGGCAACAACGCCTTCATCGTGCTCGATGACGCCGATCTCGCCGCCGCGGCTTCGGCCGGCGCCTGGGGGTCTTTCCTTCACCAGGGACAGATCTGCATGGCAACGGGGCGCCACATTGTCCATCGCAAGATCGCGCAAGCCTATACCGAGGCGCTCGCGCAGAAGGCCGCCCATCTGCCGGTCGGCGATCCGTTCCGCCAGCAGGTCGCGCTGGGGCCGATCATCAACGAGCGCCAGCTGGCCAACGTCCACGCCATCGTCAGCCAGTCGGTGGAGCAGGGCGCACAGCTGGCAGCCGGCGGGACCTACGAGGGCTTGTTCTATCGCCCGACCGTATTGGCCGGGGTGACCGCCGACATGCCCGCTTTCAGCCGGGAGATCTTCGGGCCGGTAGCGCCGGTGATCATCGCCGAGGACGACGACCACGCCGTCGCGCTGGCCAACCAGACCGAATATGGACTTTCGGGCGCCATCCAGACCGGCCGCCTCGATCGCGGCTTGAGCCTCGCCAGGCAGATCCACGCCGGCATGGTGCACGTCAACGACCAGACGGTCGGCGACATGCCGCAAATCCCGATGGGGGGCATGGGGAGCTCTGGCAACGGCAATCGCTTTGGCAGCATCACAGCCTGGGAAGAGTTCACCGAGTGGCAGTGGCTGACCTTCAGCTCGACCCCCGCCCGCTATCCGTTTTGAGGCTGGCCATGACCGCACGTTTCCCCAATACCCGCGAGTTCACGGGCGCGCTGTATAGGCCCTCCCGTTTCGAGGGCGAGGTCTTCGATCTGGAGGTTGATGGCCAGCTGCCGACCGATATCGATGGGACGTTCTTTTCGGTCGCGCCCGACGCGGCCTTTCCGCCGATGCGCGAGGACGACATCTTCTTCAACGGCGACGGGGCGGTCTCGGCCTTCCGTTTCGGCGGCGGGCATGTCGATTTCCAGCGCCGCTATGTCCGCACCCAGCGCCTGGAAGCACAGCGTGCGGCGCGTCGATCGCTCCACGGCGTCTATCGCAATCCTTCAACCAACGATCCCAGCGTCCTGGGTCTCAACAACAGCACCGCTAACACCAACGTCCTTGAGCACGCTGGCGTTCTGCTGGCGATGAAGGAGGATAGCCTTCCTTACGCGCTCGACCCTTTGACGCTGGAAACCAAGGGATTATGGAATTTCGGCGGCCAGCTGACCGACGCGCCGTTCACCGCCCATCCCAAGATCGACCCGCTGACGGGGGACATGATCGCCTTCGGCTATGAAGCCCGCGGCGACGGCTCGCGCGACATCGTCTACTACGAGTTCGACGAGCACGGGGCCAAGACCCGCGAGATCTGGGTGCAGGCGCCGGTGTCGGCCATGGTCCACGACTTCGCCGTCACCGAGCGGTTCGTCGTCTTCCCGATCATTCCGCTGAGCGTCGATGTCGAGCGCCTGCGCCAGGGCGGTCGCCATTTCCAGTGGCAGCCGGACCTGCCGCAGTATTTCGGCGTCATGCGCCGCGATGGCGATGGCGGCGACCTGCACTGGTTCACCGCCCCCAACGGCTTCCAAGGTCACACCCTCAACGCCTTCGACGACGGTGAGAAGGTCTATGCGGACATGACCTCGACCAACGGCAACGTCTTCTACTTCTTCCCGCCCGCGGATGGCTTCGTGCCGTCGCCCGAGACCCTGGTCTCGCAGCTCGTGCGCTGGACGTTCGACCTTTCGGTCAAGGGCGGTCGCTTGGATATGTCGCCGCTGACGCCGTTCCCGGCCGAATTCCCCCGCATCGACGATCGCGTTGCGCTGCGCCCCCACCGTCATGGCTGGATGATGGCCATGGATCCGACCAAGCCCTATGCGGAAGACCGCGTCGGGCCGCGTCCGTTCCAGTTCTTCAATCAGCTGGCCCACCTCGACATCGCCACGGGCAAGATCCAAACCTGGTTCGCCGACGAGGCCTCCTGCTTCCAGGAGCCGGTGTTCGTGCCACGCACCGGCTCGATCCGCGAAGGCGACGGCTATCTGCTGAGCCTGGTCAATCGCCTGGACGAGCGGACCACCGACATGGTCGTCCTCGACGCCTTGCGGCTGGGCGAGGGTCCCGTCGCCACCGTCAAGTTGCCTCTGCGCATGCGCATGGCGCTGCACGGCAACTGGAGCCGGGCGGTTTCACCGTCCTCCATCAAGGCTGTCTGACATGCCCGATTCCATGTTCGCCGCCATTCGCGCCAGCCTGCACCATCTGGCCCTGGCCTCGCCCGATCCAGCCGGTCTGGCCGACTTCTACGGCCGCGCGCTGGGCCTGCGGGTCGAGGCGGCCGCGCCCGGCCTTATCGGGCGGGCCAAGGGGCGGACGCTGATCTTCCAGCCCGGCGCGCCCAAGACGCTCGCCTTCGCCGCCTACGCCGTGGAGGACCTCTCCGACCTTGCGGCCCTGCGCGAGCGGGCCGCGACAGCGAAGGTGGCGCTAGAGGCCTCGCCATCCCCGCTCTTCGGGCCCGAAGCGGTCTGCCTGCGCGATCCCGACGGCAATTGTTTCGTTTTCGGCCTGCCGGCCCGCCACGAGGCCGCGGCGGTCCATGACGGGGCCGCCGCGCGGGAGGCCCGGCTCCAGCACGTGGTCTTCGCCAGCCGCGATGCTCATCGCCTGGCGGACTTCTACGAAGCCGTGCTGGGGTTTGCGCTGTCGGACGTGGTTGTCGACGAGGCCGGTGGCGTGCGGACCTCGTTCCTGCGCTGCAGCGCCGAGCACCATAGCCTGGCGGTGTTCCAGGCCGCCGAGAACCGTCTGGATCACCATTGCTACGAAGCCGGTGACTGGGGGCTGATCCGCGACTGGGGCGACCACATGGCCGGCCATCACATCCCGCTGGTCTGGGGCCCCGGCCGGCACGGCCCCGGCGACAACCTCTTCATGTTCGTCCACGACACCGACGGCAACTGGGTGGAGATTTCGGCCGAACTCGAAATCGTTGAGCCCGATCGCGCCGTCGGTTCCTGGCCGCACGAAGAACGCACCCTCAACAGCTGGGGCCAGGGCCTGCTGCGAAGCTGACCCGCCGCCTGCATCAACATTCTGGAGATTTGACATGAAGATCGCGAGCTTCAGGGCCGCGGGCGCGGCCTCGTGGGGTTTCGTCGACGGCGACCATGTGATCGACGTCGGCGCGGTGCTCGGCGAGCAATATCCCGACCTGGAGGCCCTGATCGCGGCCGAAGCGCTGGATGTGGCCAAGGCCGCCATCGCCGAGGCTCCGCGGGTGCTCCTGGCCGAGGTCGTCTTGGCGCCCGTGGTGTCGCGCCCGGGTAAGATCTTCTGCATCGGCCACAACTATGAAAGCCATCGTCAGGAGACCGGTCGCGCCAAGGTCAGCTATCCGTCGGTCTTCCTGCGGTTTGCCGACACCCTGACGGCGCACGGCGCGGCGCTGCTGCGCCCCAGGGAGTCGACCAGCCTCGACTACGAGGGCGAGCTGGCGGTCATCATCGGCAGGGGAGGTCGGCGCATCACCGAGGGCGAAGCCATGGCCCACGTGGCGGGCCTGGCCCCGTCCAACGACGCCTCCATCCGCGATTGGCAGTGGCACACCCAGCAGTTCACCCCGGGCAAGAATTTTCCGCAGACCTGCGCGCTAGGCCCCTGGATGGTGACGCCCGACGAGATTGAGGACCTGGGCGCGGTGACAGTCACCACCCGCCTCAACGGCCAGGTCATGCAGAGCCAGCCGGTGTCGGACATGCTCTTTCCGATCCCGCGCATCATTGCCTACATCTCGACCTTCACGACGCTGTCCCCTGGCGACGTGATCCTCACGGGCACGCCGGGTGGCGTGGGCGCCAAGCGCGAACCGCCGGTATGGATGAAGCCCGGCGACATTGTCGAGATCGACATCCCGGGTGTGGGTCTGCTGGTCAACACTGTCGCGGACGAGACCTGAGTGATGGCGGCCAAGACCAGATCGCGCACCGGCGTCGGCAAGGGCGGGCTCGACCATGTTCCGATCATCGTCGTCGGCGCCGGGCCCACCGGCCTGACCCTGGCCAATCTCCTGGGCGTCTATGGCGCAAAGACCCTGGTTGTCGAGCGAAACACCGGCACCGTCTCCGAGCCGCGCGCCGTCTCGATCGACGATGAGTCGCTGCGCACGATACAGGCGGCGGGGTTGATCGACATCGTCCTGCCGACCGTGGTCGCCGGCTATGGTTCGGAATATCGCACGCCGAGCGGACAGCCCTTTCTCAAGGTGCACCCGACCGGACAACCCTACGGCTATCCGCGCCGCAACGCCTTTCGACAGCCCACCCTCGAGGCGCAGCTGCGCAAGGGGCTGGAGCGTTTCGCTCATGTCGAACTGCGCTTCCGCACCACCCTCGTCGACTTCGAACAGGATGAAGACGGCGTCGTCGTCACGCTAGAGACGGCGGCCGGGGAGAAGGTCCAGGTCGCCTGCGACTACCTCGTTGGCGCCGACGGATCCTGGAGCGCGGTGCGCACCAAGCTTGGCTTGACGTTGGAGGGCGAGACCTTCGCCGAGAAGTGGCTGATCGTCGATCTGGAGCGCTCGCCCTGCGCCAGCCGCGAAACCCAGGTGTTCTGCGACGTACGCCGTCCCTGCATTGCCCTGCCCGGCCCACAACTCACCCGTCGCTACGAGTTCAAGCTCCTGCCAGGCGAGACCAGCGAGCAGGTTCTGGACGATGCGGTCGTCGCCAACCTCCTGAAGGACCATGGCGCCGACGCCGGCAGCGTGATCAAGCGCAAGACCGTCTACACCTTCCACGCGCGCCTGGCGCCGCGATGGTGGCAAGGCCGGGTGTTTCTGGCGGGCGACGCCTGCCACCTGACACCGCCGTTCGCCGGCCAGGGCATGAACAGCGGTCTGCGCGACGCGCATAACTTGGCTTGGAAGCTGGCTTGGGTCCTGGCTCTGCGCGCGCCGCCCAGCTTGCTGGAAACCTACGAGCAGGAACGGCGCGACCACGTCTGGGCGATGATCCAGCTGGCCCTGCGGATGGGCCGGATCATGGGGCCCAAGACGTACTGGCACGGCCTGGCGACCCAGACCGCGTTCCGGGCCCTCAGCCTGTGGCCCGCGGCGCGCGACTACTTCGCCGAGATGAAATATAAGCCCAAGCCCAGGTTCGACGCCGGCTTCATCCTCGCCGACGGCCAATCGGAGCGTAAGACCGTGGTCGGACGGCTCCTGCCCCAGCCCAAGGCCAGGGACGGAAAGGGTGGTGAGGACCTCCTGGACGCCTGGCTGGGCGACGGCTTCGCCCTGATCGGCGTGGAGGTGGAGCCACAGGTTCTGGCCAGGATCGCCGCTAGCCCAGCCATCGCTCGACTGGCGCCGAGGATCGTGCGTTTGGGCGGCGGGGTCGACGCGTCCGGCGCAAGCAACGTCACCGCCCTGGCCCTGTCGTCCGGGGACGCAACGGCCCTGGTGGGCCAGGCGGGGCGGGTGCTGCTCGTCCGTCCTGATCGCTATGTCGCCGGCGCCTTCCTGCCCGAGGAGACAGCCGCCTTCGCCGCGCGTCTGAATGAGCTGCTCGGAACCGTGCCAACGGTTCAGGCCGCGCCCGGGGCTTCTGCCTTGGTCAGGGTGTTCTGAGCGACGGGCGGCGTGGCGTGGGCGGCTAGCGCCTGGGTGACCGTGCGGCCTGCTTGCCGGACCGTTTCAACCCAGGTGCGCTCAGTGGCGGCGTCGATCTGCGCGCGCACCAACACCACGCCAATACTGCCCAGGATGTCGCCGTCTGGCGCGAATATCGGCGCCGACACGCCCAGCAACCCTTGATCCAGCTCACCGCAGGTGACGCAGACCTCGGCCTTGCGGATCTCGCGCATCTTGGCCTTAAAGGTTTCCCAGTCGGCGCCGAGCCCCGCGGCGGCGGCGGCCTCGATGTCATCCTCGAAATAGCGCTTGAGGGTTCGAGCGGTGATGTGCGCGGTGATCGATTTCGAGGCCGCGCCCCGGAACAGCGGCATCGGCCGGCCCCGCTCATAACTGACCTCCAGCGGCCGGCCAGGTGGGCGGCCCTGATCCACGCAGATCACCGTGCGGCGGTAGATCCGGCAGAGCAGGCTGACGCCCGTGGTCTCCAGAGGCTCGACCAGGGCGCTTAGCGTCGGTTGGGCGGCCAGGATCAACGGGTCAAGATGGCGCGTCTGTCGGTCGAGTTCGATGATCGCCGGCCCGATCACATAGCGGCCGGCCGTGAAGTTCACGATCAGGCCCGCATCTACCAGGCTCCGGAAATAGCGATAGGCGGTGCTGGTGGGCACTTCCAGCCGACGGGCGGCGTCCTCGACCGTCCATTCGGGCTCGGCCATCGTAAAGAGCTGCAAAACGGACAGGACGCGATCGGCGGTCGTCAAAGGGCGAGCTCCTCCTTTTCTGGTCCTCTAGCACACGCGGCTTTGCGGTCCGAACAGACGGCTGCAGAATTTAAGGGCGCGTGCGGCGCAGACCCAGGCGCGACCTGGAACCCCGCCGAAAGCCTGACGCCCAGCTGGGGGCGCACGCAGGGTGACATAGAGCGCCCCAGAACGGGCTGGAGGCAAGAAGAGCTCATCACCGCGGTGTCTCCCGGTCGCCGCCAAGGATGCTGAAAGTCCAGAAATCGTCGCAATGGCTGTCGCTCACCCGGAGACCGGCTGGCCTGGCTGGATTCTTGCGGCTGGTTACGGGTCCCCGCCAGGAGCAACCTTTCATGACGGCATCAAACGACGATTTCCAGGTAGGGCGTCACGACAATGGGCATTCGCTTTCCAAACAACGACTTCAAGAACTTCGAGGCGCCGATGCGCGCGGAGATCGACCTGGCTGGACTGGAGGTCGTTCAGGGGGAGGTGCCAAAAGAGCTTAGCGGCGGCTTCTTCCGCCTGATTGGCGATCGGAAGTGGCCCGCCTTCGTGGAGAACGACATCTTCATGCTCGGCGAAGATGGGATGGCGTCCTGCTTCTATTTCAAGGACGGCAGGGTCGACTTCAAGATGCGTTATGTCCGCACGCCGCGTTTTGTGGCGGAGGAGAAGGCCGGTCGGGCTCTTTTCGGAGAGTATCGCAACCCGTTCACCGACGATCCGTCTGTCGCTGGCCTTAGCCGCGGCACCGCCAACGTCACGATGCTGGCCCACGCGGGCAAGTTATTCGCGATGAAAGAAGACAGCCCGGTGATCGAGATGGACCCGTTCACGCTCGAGACGATCGGCGAATATGACTGGGGCGGCGCTGTAACCGCCAAGGCGATCACCGCCCATCCGAAGATCGACCCGCGGACCGGTGAACTGATCTTCTTCGGATATTGCGCGGCGGGTCCTGCAACGCGGGATGTCGCCTATTACGAGGCGGACGCCGAAGGGCGCATAATTCACGAGGCCTGGTTCAAGGCTCCCTATACTTGCATGGTGCATGACATCATGGTCACTGAACACTATGTGGTCTTCCCCATTACGCCTCTTCGCCACGAGCTAGAATGGATCGAGCGGCGCGAGCCGGCATTCAAGTGGGATCCGAACGAAGAGGTCTATCTCGGCGTGCTGCCGAGAAAGGGCAATGGTGACCAGATCAGGTGGTTCAAGGGACCGAACCAATGCCATGGGCATACTGTCGGCGCCTTCGACGACGGGCGCTACATCTATGCGGACAACACGTTTAGCAAGCGCTCCTTCTTCCATTTCTTCCCGAACGTCGATGGCTCCGCGTTCAGCCCGGCCGATACTATGCCGTACATGAAGCGCATCGTGATCGATATGGAAAGCGAAGGCGATCACTTCACCGAGCAGAAGTTGTTTGAATATCCCTGTGAGCTACCGCGCATTGATACGCGATTTGAGACGATGGACTACAATTTCGTGACGATGAATCTGCTCGACGTTCCAGGGCAAGAACGGGTCGGTCACGGCTTCCAGTGGGTCGCTACAATGGACGTCAACGGGAACAAGCCGTCGAAGATATATTATGCCGGCGACGACTGCTCGATCGGCGAGCCCCAATTTGTACCTAAAAGTAACGATGCGCCGGAAGGGGAAGGCTATATTCTGACGGTTGTAGGCAAGCATCAGGAGATGCGTAGCGAACTGCTCATCTTGGACGCCAGCGATATCAATGCGCCGCCGGTCGCGACGGTGGCTCTGCCTTTCCGCCTCCGCAGCACCGGACATGGCTATTGGTACAGTACGAGTCAGCTGCTTGGCGAAACCAACGTCCTGGGAGCGTCGTGAGATGGCTGACCTTGCAGGCAAGGTCGCGCTGGTCACCGGCGCCAGTCGTGGTATCGGCCGTGAGATCGCCAAGCGGTTGGCGGCCGATGGCGCGACCGTAGCGGTTCACTACGGCGCCAACCTGGCCGCGGCTGAAGAGACCGTCGCCACGATCGTAGAGGCGGGGGGGAGGGGGTTCGCCATCCAGGCGGACCTCCATACGCCAGAGACCTCGCTAGCCAAGATGTTTGAGGATTTTGATCGCGGCCTGAATCTGTGTTCAGGCCAATCAGGTCTCGACATCATCGTAAACAATGCCGGCCAGATCATGTTTGGCGCGGTCGATGTCCTGAGGCCGGAAGCGTTCGACAAGGCCTTCGCCGTCGACGTGAAGGCTCCCTTCTTTATAGTCCAGGGCGCCCTTCCTCGTCTTCGCGATGGTGGGCGCATCATCAATATTTCGTCGGGCACATCTCGTGTGGTCAATCCGGACGTTGTCTCATACGCGATGGCCAAAGGCGCGCTGGAAGTCTTTAGCAAGACAATCGCCCAGCAGCTTGGTCCGCGTGGCGTCACCGTCAACTCGGTCGCGCCGGGGCCCACCGCCACAGAAGAGTTCTTGCGCATGGCGCAAGGCAATCCTTCCTTCGTGGAACACGCAAAGTCCCAGTCGGCGCTGAGGCGACTCGGCGCCCCTGCGGATATCGCCAACATCGTGGCTTTCCTGGCGAGCGACGAGGGGGGCTGGATCACGGGCCAGCTGATCGACGCGACCGGAGGAACCCTGCTGGGTTGAAGGCCCGCCGCAGCTGTCAGATCAACGCGGCGAGGCGGTCGACCTTTGCTGCTTGTGCTGCGGCTGCGGCCACGGGGTTTCGATCGAGTATGGCCGCGATCACCTTGAGCGTTTCCTCGCGATAGAGGGCGCCCAGTAGTTCGTCGTCAGGATCGCGGAGCGCCGATGACCAGCTAGGATAGCTCTTGGTGCATCGTAAAAGGATGTCTATCAGAGGTTCGCTGACGATGCGGAACTGGCTTTCCTCCGCCAGCTGCATGACATCGGCGCTTACGGTTCCGTGGCGCTCGGACAGCAATCGCCGCGCTCTTTTCAGGCGGGTGCGATCCGAATTCGTCGCCACCCTTGCCGCGATAGAAACGACTTCGATGCTCAATCGCTTGAAGACCGCCATCGCATCGTCGGGCGTGACGCCAACGGCGGCGAAGTAGCAACTGATGAGTTGGCAAAGGGCCGTAGGATCGGGCGAGCGGGTCATCAATCCCTTCCCGCGGCCTGCCGTGGACACAGCGACGCCTTCAAACTCCAGCATTCGAACCGCTTGGCGCAACACGCTGCGGTCAGCGCCATAACGTTCACAAAGATCCATTTCGGATCCCAGCCGTCGATTATCGGCTTTGGCGTTTCCTAGATCTTTTATGAGTAGACGAAAAACTTGTTCCGCCCGCGAACGAGCGCCTGGCGTCGCCCTCATCGCAATACGGCCTTCGGCCCCTTCGCGGGCGTAGTGTTCCACAGCGGCGGTCAGGCCGGCCAGGAAGTCCTCCATGCCGGCGCCTATCGGCCTCCCCGAACTGGGGTGGGCCGTTTGCAAGTGCGCTGCATTCAGGACCTGTCGGCAGATGCTGCCCTGCAGGTCCAGGCCGCGATGCGACGTGACATAGCGATGAATGGCTTCCAGTACGGCTGCCATTTCAGGCGCCAGCACCAGCAGGCCGCCATTGGGGCCGCGCCGCATTCTGGCTGTTCCGCGGCTTTCGAGGATGCGGACGGCTTCGCGCAGAACCATGCGGCTAACGCCAAAGCGATCGGCCAACTCGGCTTCAGAGCCATAGATTGTCCCGATCGGCCAGCCTCTCGCGATCAGATCCCCTTCGATCCGCCTGGCGATAGCGCAGGCGGCCTTCTTTGCCGAAGCCGTCGCACCCACGATGGCCTCGAAAAAAGCATTCGGTCTCACCAGCGTGACCGCAGAACGATGCTGAGATGAAAAATTTGGCGCATCGACCCGATAAGCAGTGACCAAAGCCTTTTTCCTTCAGCAGGAGCGCGTCGACGTGGTTTGGTGTAAGCGCTCCGGGGAGCTTGGGTGTCGGCGCTTTTAAGGTCAATCAAGCAGGGCGCGAGTGCGGCGTTTGGCCGTTGACGCCCCTGTTCTCTGCGCCCCGCGGATTTTCCGTCACTGAACGCGAAGCGGGCGCCGAACAAGGGGTGGGAATTGGAGAGCTCGCGGCGGCTGCCTCCCCCCAAAAAAGCAGACGCCTGACATCTGAGTTGCGCGGTTTGAAGACGCCAACGGCGATAGAGGGCGGTCTGCACGCGGGCCATGCGACAGCCAATCGGGCGGCCGAGGAATAGCCACTACTGGTTTGGGTAAATTGTCAGCCTAAAAAGGCGGGGATGAAGCGTGCGACTCCGTCATGATGTCGCCCCCTCGTTCGATCGGTCGCTGCCGCACATATCCACATGGTGGCGCTCGCCGAGTGGGATCTCCCACGCAGGGTATCTCACGGCCGTCGGCATTGCCCGCGGTCGGGGTGCGCCGGTCGCGAACACGGCGAGGCTGGGTGAGCGTGCGCGCGCGAACGGAAAAAGGGGAAACATGGAAGGGCAGCGCATGACAGGTACATCGGGTCCAATACCTGCCGATGAAGGCCCCGGGATCATCGCCGCAGAGCCGGTTAGATCCGAGGTGACCCGCAAAGCCGTCGCCGTTGCGGTCGCCTGTGCGATCTGCATGGGTTTTGGTTTTGCGCCGATCTTCTTTGGCACATTTCCGCAGTTCCTGGAGCCGGTGTCTCGGCAGTTCCAGTGGAGTGCTGCGATCTTCCCACAGGCGATGTTAATTTCCGGCGTAACGGGTGCGCTCAGCGGACCACTCGTCGGGCGGCTGATCGACAAGCTCGGGGTGCGCAAGGTGTTGCTGCCTGGTTTGGTGGCTTGGGCTGCAACGCTTGTCGCCATGTCCTTTCTGAACGGCAGCCTGGTCATGCTCTATGTCGTTTCAGCGCTGATGGGGCCGCTGGCTGCGACCTGCGGCCCCGTGGGGCTGGCAAAAGTCGTCTCGAGCTGGTTTGACCGAAGCCGTGGCGTTGCACTGAGCGCCATCCTCGGCGGCTCGGTGGCGATCTTCACCGCCTTGATGCTTGTCGTTGCGCGCGCCCTGATCATCGAGATCGGTTGGCGCGAAACCTATCTGGTCCTTGCGGGATCGATTGTCCTCATCGCTCTGCCGGTATCCTATTTCTTCTTGCGGGAGGCACCGCACTCGGTCTCCCCCTCCATGGCGATGATGCCAGGCTCGGCGGTTGAAGGCGTCAAGCCGACGGCTGCATTCACCAGCCGGGCGTTCTGGACCGTAATGCTTTCCTCGACGCTCGTCTGCGCCTCGTGCAGCGGCGTGGTGAGCCACTTCGTTCCTTGGAGCGCGGAACGGGCAGTATCCCCCGGAATCGCGACTTTCGCGCTGACATTGTACTCGCTCGTCGGGCCCTTCGCCGCACTGATCGCCGGCGCGGCCGCAGATCGCCTGAGGCGACCAGGCATGCTCGCGATCGTTTTCATGGTTCCGCTGATCGGCTTTCTGGCGATGCTGACGTCGCAGGACTGGGCTGTGATCATCGGCCTCACGATGATGGGCGCGGGGTTCGCCGCGGTCGCTGGCCTGCTGCCATTCTTCACAAGCCGATATTTCGGTCTGGCGAACGCCTCGACGATTTTCGGAGTGGCCATCGGATTAACAACGCTGTCGCTCGGCATCGGACCTGTGCTGCTTGGTGTCCTACGCGACAAATGGGGCGCCTACGCGCCCGGCTCGCCGATCGTCGTCGGAGCTCTGATCCTGGGCGCCGTGCTCGCCGCGAGCTTGCCGCCTTATCCGCGCTCTAACGGTGGAGAAACGTCCCCGTGATCCACGACCGCGACAAAAGTGAATGAGTACTGGCCGATGTGGTGCTCAGCAGGTGGCGTTCAAAGGCCTGCTGGGCAAAACTGGCGAGGCCAACTGTGCGTCGTGGTGCTGATGCGCTCCTGGATGCATGAGCTCGCCGACAAGGGTCGGCGAGCTGAAACAAGATGGCGTTGGACCGCCTAGAGGGGCCCGCCGAGGCACGGTGCGCGCGGGCGGCGACCATCAGCCATGGAGCTTGCCCGCAAGATCGGGGTCCCAATCCGCGTAGTCCCAGTGCTCGGCCGCTTTGCCGTCCTCCATGCGCCACAGGTCGAACCAAAACGACACGAACGACTCGCCGCTGCCATCGCCTTTGTCGCGATACACCGGCTGCATCATCATCACATAGTCTCCCTCGGCGATCAGCAGCCGCTCCCCCGCGAACTTGAGCACGCCGAACATTGCCCGCGCCTTCTCCGTATGCGGGAAGCGCATCACCGAGTCCGGGCCATCGGCGAAGTTCGGATTATGCTGGATATAATTCTCTGTCATCAGCGCGCGGGTCTCGGGAGTGTCGCTCGTCGCCGGATCGAACAATCGGCTCATCAGTCGCGTCACGACATCCTTGTTCGCCTGCAGCCGCGCGGCATTGTCGTTCGTGGTCATTGGAGTCCTCCTAGCGCTCTTTTTCTGGCCGACACCGACCCTATTGCTGGGTGTCGTTCACCGTCCCCGGGCGCCGCGGGCGATTTGGGGTGCAGCCTTCCACGCACGCTTCAGCGGCCGTGCTCTGCAGCCGCAGGTGGCGAGTTTGGATGGCGAACGGTCGGCGCCGCCCGGGCGGTGCGCCTTTGCAAATGCCGGTATGACCTTCAGCTTTTCTCGGCCAAGCCGTTCGTCGTTCAGAGTTCGTCGCCGGACGGGCGGGATGCGCAAGACCGAAGACCAGTCCTCGGTGTCCTGCGCCCGGAGCCGGTAAGCTAAGCCCAGGCTAGATCCGCCGAACGCCGAAACAAGTGTCAGGAATGTGAACTCTTCCGCCTGGCCGCGGCCTCGGCGGCCTCGATGTCATTCTCGAAATAGCGCTTGGGGAGGCGGGCGGTGATGTGCGCGTGATCGACTTGGAGGCCGCGCCCTGAAACAGCGGCGGCGGGCGGCTCCCGCTCACGGCGCACTGCCAACGGGCCCCGGTCCGCCCAGATCACCGTGCGCGATAGGTGCGGCAGAGCAGGCTGAGGCCCGTCGTGCGCAGGCGGCCTTGCTGTCTTGAACAGGCCGGTGAAAAAAGGAGGGGCGCGCATTTGGCGCGCCCCCAAGTGGCCTAGAACCGGGCCGAGAGCCTGGCGCCCCAGGTGCGGGGCGGACGCAGGGTGACATAGGGCGCGCCCAGAACCGGCTGGACAAAGGATGAGCTCATCACCGCCTTGTTCTCCAGGTTCTGGCCATAGACGCTTAAGGTCCAACGATCGTCGCCCGGCGTGTAGCTGACCAGCAGATCGGTCTTGTTGTAGGCCTTCTGCTTTTGGCCCAGCACCTGCTCGTCGCCGACCCAGTAGCTCGACTCAAAGCGCTCGGTGATCTCTGCCTCCACGCGTCCCGAGCCGAGGTCAAAGCCGCGGCTGTAGGTGACGCCGCCCGACCAGGTCGGCGCCAGCGCCAGGCGGTGACCCGAACAGTCGACCAAGACGACCGAGGCCGCGGTCGTGGCGCTGACCTTGCAGCTGGTGGTCGGCGCGCCGGTGGTGGTCGACTGGTTGTAGACGAAGCTGCCGTAGCGGCTGTGCTCATACTGCAGGTTGGCGCTGATCTGATCGTTCGCCGTCGGCTTCCAGATCATGTCGACCTCGAGCCCGTAGAGCGTGGCCTTACCGGCGTTCTCGGTGATCAGGTCAAAGCCGCTCGGCGTGACCGGACCAAGGTGGGTGACCTGCTTGTCCTTGTAGCGCCAGTAGAAGGCCTCGGTGTTGATCTGCAGCCGGTTGTCCAGGAACCGGTTCTTGGAGCCGATCGCCGTGGCCGTCAGGTTCTCGGGCTGGAAGGTGTTAGGGGCCAGGGAGGAGTAGAACCCCCCGGCCTTGAAGCCCGTGCCGAGGTTCGCATAGAGCAGGTTGGACGGGGTCAGATCGTACTCGGCGGCGATCTTCCAGGTGGTTTTCTTGAAGGTGGCGTCGCCGGCGATCGGCGAAGTGCAGGTTCCCGCCGAGGCGCTGAAGGTCGCTGGGCTGGGACAGACGGCCGGATAGGCCGCCGCCGGAACGGCCGGCAGCGGCGACAGGCGCGTGCCCTGCAGGGTCTTTTCGTCACGCGAAGCGCGCACGCCGGCCGTCAGGCGAAGCTGGTCGGTGGCCCGCCAGGTCGCCTGGCCGAACAGGGCGTAGGAACGGGTGTCAAGCTTGGGGGCTATGACGCGAGAATAGGTCACCCTCTGATCGGTGAAGATGTTGGTGGTCTGGTCTTCGGCGAAGGCGAAGGCGCCCACGATCCAGCTCAGCGCGGCGTCAGTCGGAGAGGCCAGGCGCGCCTCGAGCGACCGCGAGCGGGAGGTCTCGGAGTCCTCCAGCAGGAAGCCCGGCGCGTACTGGCGCGTGTCCAAGTCCATCTTCCGATAGGCCGGGATCACCGTCAGAGCCCCAAGCCCGGTCTTCCAGTTCAGCGTCGCGCCGGCCCCAGTGGTCTTCAAGTCCAGATAGCCGTCGTTCAGCACCGGCTTGAGGCCCGCCGCGACGAAGATCGCCTGGCCGGCCGCGGTGCTGGCGCCGGTATAGGGCGAGCCCGGATCGACGAAGGGACTCTGAACCGCGCCGCCGCCGTGCGCGTCAACCTCGGCGTGATCGATCGACAGGGTCAAGTCGACAGCGTCATTGGGCGCCATTCGCAGCTGCAGCCGCGCGGCGCTCTCGTCGGCATCGTCATAACCGTCGCTCAGATAGCCGTCGTGGCGGTTGACCTGGCCGGAAAACCGGATGGCGACGGCGTCGGAAAGGGCCAGGTTGAGCGCGCCCTGGACGCGGCGCTGGTTGTAGTTGCCCGCTTCCAGCGTCAGGTCGCCGCCGGTGGTGAAGCTGGGCTTGCGGGTGATGATGTTGATCGCGCCGGCTGTGGCGTTGCGGCCGTAGAGCGTGCCTTGCGGCCCCTTCAGGACCTCGATGCGGTCCAGGTCGAACAGCACGCCGTTCACCTCGGCCGGGCGGGGCACATAGACGCCGTCGAGATTGGAAGCCACGGCCTGCTCGGAATAGGCGTTGCCCGACAGCGTGCCGATGCCGCGGATGGCCAACTGGGTGTAGCCGCCGCCGCCTGTGGCGATCTTCAGGGCCGGCACGGCCTTGCTGATGTCCTGAGGCTGGGTGACGCCCTGACGCTCGAGCTGGGCGGCGGTCAGAGCCGAGATCGCCGCGGCGGTCTTCTGGACGCTGCTGTCGCGGCGCTCGGCCGTGACGATGATTTCCGCGATCGCGGTGTCGGCGGCCGGCGCCGCTGGCGTCGCCGCCTCCTGTCGCGCCGCAGCACCCGTCGCCCAGGCGCTGGCGACTATCAAGGTCAGCAAGGATACTTGCCGCATTGTCTCTCTCCCCGTTGCTCTTTCGGCCGTTTCGGCGCGTGCGCGGGACGCATTGGCTCGTCGCCATGCGCCCGCCGACGCCCCAGTCGACGTTGTTCGGCGTCAATGTCTGCAATTGACGTTATTCTCATATATCGATAATTTTGTAGCTTAAGCAAGCGGCGAAAAATCGCGCCGCTTGTAGGGAGGTGAAATCGTGACGTTCCCCATCGGCAGATCTTCGCGCGCCGCGCCATTGGCGCTTCAGGGCCTCATCCTGGTGTCGGTCGCCTGGCTGGCGGTCATGGCCACCTCCCTGATCGCGCCAGTGCTGCCGCTGATGGCTCGCCATTTCGCCGACGCGCCCAACGCCAAGGAACTCGTCCAGTTGACCATCGCCCTGCCGGCCCTGATGGTGGCGCTGTTCGCCGTGCCGATCGGTCTGTTGATCGATCGCGTGGACCGTATCGGCGTGCTGATTGGCGGGCTGCTGCTCTATGCGGCCGCGGGGTTGGCGCCCACGCTTCTCGACACGCTGCCGGCGATCCTGGCCTCGCGCTGCGTTGTGGGTGTGGCCGAGGCGGTGGTGATGACCGCCGGGACCGCGCTGCTGGCCGATCTCTTCGACGGGCCCAGCCGCGAGCAGTGGTTCGCCCTGCAGACAGGGTCGGCGACCCTGGTCTCCATCGTCGTCCTGGCGCTGGGCGGGGCTCTGGGCGAAGTCAGCTGGCGCACGCCCTTCTTCGTCTATGCCTTGCCATCGATCTTCGCCGTGCTGGTCTGGCGCCTGGTCAGCCGTCCGGTTGACGTCGCGGGGGTCCCGGCGAGTCAGGAACCCGTCGTGGACGGTGGATGGAGCGCCTTGACCGCACCGGCTCTGACGACACTTCTGGCTTCGGTGGCCTTCTATGTCGTGGTTATCCAGCTGCCGTTCCTGCTGACGACCCGCGGCTATGCCGCGCCAAGCCAGATCGGCCTGGGGGCGGCCCTGGCGGCGGCCGCGGTTCCACTGGGCTCAGTGCTGTTCCGGATCCTGGCCAGGCGCAGCGTCGCGGCTCGCATGGCCATCAGCTTCGCCCTGTCCGCCGCTGGCTTTCTCCTGATGGCGCACCAGACCGGCTATGCCGGAACCCTGGCGGGCGCCTTCATCAACGGCGTCGGCTCGGGCCTGGCCCTGCCGACCCTGTTGACCTGGGCGACCGGCGGCGACAACGCCCACCACCGGGGACGCAGCACCGGGGCGTGGAACACCGCCTTCTTCCTGGGACAGTTCCTGAGCCCGATCGTCTTTGCAATGCTAAGCTTGGCGCACGGCGCGGAAACGGCCTTACGGCTGCTGGCCGGCGTCTGCGCCGTAGCTTTCGTCGCCAGCCTGGCGGCCCTTTATCGCCAGGGCCGGTTCATGGCGCGGCGCGTGCTGGCCGCCAAGGGCGTGTCGCGCTGTACTTGACCGGCTAGGGTTTCTCCAAGGGCGGACGGCTGAGGACACGCATCTCCGCGGTGGAGCTGAAGGGCGCCCAGACGCTGCAATTTCTCCGGTCATGCCGGGCGGCGCTTCGGCGTTAAGAGCGTGCGGGGCGTTGGCAAAGTGTCGGGGAGGCCAATGATGCAAGTCAAAAATCAAGAGCGACGGCTCGCTATCCTGGAGGCCGCCAAGAGCGTGTTTCTGGAGCGCGGCTACGCCGGCGCCAGCATGGCCCAAGTGTCCGCGCGATTGGGCGGATCAAAACAAACCCTCTATAGCTACTTTGCCTCCAAGGAGGATCTATTTATCGCCGTGATGCTGGAAAGAGGCGCCGCTCAGGTCCAGCCGCTCTTCGAAGCTTTCCGCAACCAGGAGAGCCTGAACCTGGCGGTGCAGGACTTCGCTCTGGCCTTTGTGCGGTTCATCACCGCCGAAGAGATTCTGGCATTCCGCCGCATCGTCTATGCCGAAGGCGCTAAGTCGGAGCTCGGCAAACTCTTTTACGAGAACGGACCCAAACGCGGCTGGTCGCGGATGGCCGAGGATTTCGCTGCGGCGATGGACCAAGGCCTCATGCGCCGCGCCGACCCGTGGGTGGCGGTGAACCAGTTTCACGCCCTATGCGAAGCCGGGCCCGTTCAACGTCTGCTGGAGGGATCCTTGCTCAGGGGCGATGAACAAGACCTCGTCGGCGCGGCCAAGGCGGCGGCCGATACCTTCATCCGAGCCTATGGGCTTCAGGTCGAGGGGTAACTGCAGTACCGCAGCGCAAGGCGGTCGATATCGAACACCCTCATGCCGCCTCGTCGGCTGCCGCCGTGAGACGACGGATGGTTTCGAGCAGGTCGACGGCCACGATCGGCTTCATCAGGAAGGCGTCGGCGCCGGCCGATAGCCCGGCCACCTGGTGTTCCGGCAGGGCGTTGGCTGTGAGCATCACGATCGGCGTCGCCGGCGCGCCAGCGTCGCGTTCGGTCCGGCGAATGGAGGCTATGGCTTCGAGGCCGCCCATGACCGGCATCTGCATGTCCATCAGAATGAGATCGTACCCGCCGGGCTGGAAGCGAGCGACCGCGTCCTGACCATCGACAGCCATGGTCAGATCGACATCCATGCCCTCCAGCATCAGGGCCACGACCCGGCGATTGATGTCGTGGTCCTCGGCCAGCATGACTTTCAAGGTGCGCCCAGCATCTAGGGCGGGACTGGCCAGAGCCGGCGAGGACGCGGCCGAGTTCGTCATGTTCGCTACGGGCAACGTCAGGCGGACCGTGAAGCACGAGCCTTCGCCCGGCGTGGACGCAACCTCGATCTCGCCGTTCATCAGACGCGTTAGGGCCCGTGAGATCGACAGACCAAGGCCCGTGCCGCCAAACCGCCGCGTGATCGAGCCATCGGCCTGGGCGAAGCGCGCGAACAGACGTTGACCCGTCTCGGCGTCGAAGCCGATGCCGGTGTCGACGACCGCCAGGGCCAAAGCTTGCACGCCGTCGACCTCCGGCGTGGCGTCAATTCTGACTTCGACGCGGCCGCGCTCCGTGAACTTGATGGCGTTGGAGACGAGATTGCCCAGCACTTGCCTCAAGCGCGCGGCGTCGCCGATGTGACGCTCGGCGACCTCTGGTGCGATTTCCAGCTCGAAGCTCAGCCCCTTCTCCTCCGCCTTGGCGCGGAACAGTTCGACAATGGCGCGACACGTCGTGCGCAGATCGAAGGGCTCTGGGTGGATCGCCAGCTCGCCCGCCTCGACCCGCGCCATGTCCAGTACATCGTTGAGCAGGACTTGCAGAGAGTCGGCGCTGGTCTCGACCAGATGGACCATGTCGCGCTGCTTCGGCGCTAGGTCGGTTCGGGCCAGAGCCCCGACGACGCCGATGATTCCATTCATGGGCGTGCGGATCTCGTGGCTCATATTGGCCAGAAACTCCGACTTCGAACGGCTAGCCGCCTCGGCCTTGTTCTTGGCGTTACGCACAGCGGCGAAGGCGCGCTCCAGCCGCTGAGCGCTTCGGTTGCGCGCCCCCAGCGCGGCGGTGGCCGGCACGGCCGTAGCGAAGATCGAGGCGATCAAGAGCTGGACCATGAACTCCTGCCGGTAGGGGTCCGTAGGCGCTATGAAGGCGATCGGTCCATGACCATTGGCTGTCAGGGACATGGCGACGAGGCTGGTCGCCAGCACCGACACATAGACCCAGCCTGGTCCGGCCCTGAACGCGATCAGCACTAGAAGCGGCATCACAAGCGTCAGCGCGATGAACTGGTCCAAGGCGAACGACGCGACAGCGACGACGACGGTGAGGGCCAGCAGAAGAGAACGCTCAAGACGACCGCCTGGGGCGCGGAAGAGTCTTTCCTGCTTGAAGGGCAAAAGCGCCGCCGGCGTGGCGACGAGCAGGCCCAGACCGTCCTCGAGCATCCATTGCAGCCAGGCGTCCCAGAAGTCGTTGAATGACCCGTCTATCAGCGCGAGCAGGACTTGGCCGATCAAGGCCTCGGCCGCAGCGGCGCTCAGGGCGATAAGCGCGAAAATGAACAGGCGCCTGGGCCGCGACAGATCGAGCGCAGCGCCGCAAAAGGTGCGGGTCGCCACCGCACTGGCAAAGGCCAGGGCTTGGTTGAGGCTACTGAACAGGATTGCATGCGTCAGGTCGATCCGGCCGATCCAATTGTGGACCAGGTCGACGCTGAAGCAGGCCAGGCAGAAGGCTAGGCCCAATCGAGGCGGCAGCATCAGGATTCCAGCGAGCAGAACGCCATTCGAGGGAAAGAACGCCACCGCGTCGCTGATGTCTCGGCAGAACAGCCAGATGCAGAGCTCGACGGCTACATATGCGACGAACAGCGCTGCGGCGGCAGGCAGGCCCTGCCGGTGAGCGGAATGGCGATAGAGCTGAAGGCGCGAAGCCATGCTTAGGCCGCGCTGGCCCTGGAGATGTCGAAAGACCTGACGCACCGCGGCGCTAGAGGAGGGGCTTTGTTTTGCGAGCGGTCTTGCGACGAGTTCATTTGCATTTTCCCCCAACGTAACCGTCGGAGCAGAAGAGCCAGTCTGGCTCAACGGACGGTAAAATTCGAAAGTGCAGATTGTCGCACCCCAAAGGAGAGCAACCACACGTGGTTAGGGCAGGCTGGCCGAGGAATGTTGAGCCCCATTGCCGGGTCGCCGGATGTTTCGGCAGCTTTTCACTGGCGTATGCGCCGAGGCTGAGGCGCCGCGCACCTCTTTGGGCGGCGGCGCGGAGGGGAGCGGGAAGATGGGCGGTGAACTAAGCTCGCTCGAAAATGACCTGCTCGTCGGACAAAAGCTCGGCGGGATCGTCGGCCGCGCGCCTGGACCACTCGGCTTTCGTGTGCGGAAGCGGGCCCACGCGATCGCGGGCGCTGAAGCCTGGGATCAGACGGCAGCCTCTGTCCGGGACAATCGCCTAGCCTATCATCCAGCCTTGAAGTCGCTTTGCACCTCCGCAGGGTTTCAAGGTCGGCGCTGCTTTTTGTTTCAGATCACGCGATCGGCCTCGACCAGAGCCAGGGCCTCGTTGAGAATTTGGGCGCGCGCTTCCACCGCCGTCAGGCGGCGGCGCAGGAATTCTGAGAGATAGGCGATGGCTTGGAGACGTCCCTGGGGCAGAAGGTCCAGAAACTCGCGGATATCCTGAGCCGAACCGCCCAGTTCACGCAGCGCCAACGCCGCTTCGATCCGCACCTGTTGATCGGGCGAATAGAAGCGCACGCCATTGAGGCCCCGTTCAGACTCGGTGATGCCACGTTCCTCCAGGTTGTGCAGCGCCTTGAGGCTGACACCCTGCCAGCGCGCCACCTCGCCGATCTGGGCGCGGGAAGCCGGGCGGGCTTTGCCACGGGCGATCCGCATCAGGGCGCGGGTGCGAGCCTGGGCCTGGCCATCGTCGAGGCGGGTAGGGAGGTCGCCGGAGAAGCCGAGGTCCGGTAGCAGGGCGATCTTGGCGCGGCTGCGCGAGGCGTGCATGGGATGAATGTCTCCTGTCGAAGGCGCTCTCTACTCGGCCAGTTCGGCCATCACCTCAGCGGCCTCTGTGAAGGCGGTGCTGGCCGCCGAGCTGCGGATTCGGCCAAGGTTTCGGCGTCGGGGTGATCGAGGCAGGTCGCGGTGATCTGCGCGGCTGCCGGCGGGTCGATCACCCCGACGTCCGCCTGCGCTTGCGACAGGGAGGACTCGAAGCGCAGGGCCGCGTCCAGCCTGGCCTCGTCACCGAACACTGCAAGCATGACGGGCGAGGTGAAGGGCTGGGCGCGGATCAGGGATGGCAAGGACAGGGCTCCATCGATCTCAGAGGTCGAGAAGGCGGTTTTGCGTTCGCCTCGCAAGACCATGTCGAAGCGGCGTACGGCGAGGCTGTCTGGGTCCGCAGCCTGGTGGGCGACGAGCCTGTCGCGCCGCTCTGAAGGGACGACCCCATCAACCGCGACCAGGCGGCGTTGGACCAGTTGTCTCGGTCAGGGTGTGCCGGGATCCTGACCAGCGGCTGGCGCGGCGAACGAGCCACGGTCGAGGCGTCGGGCGCTTGCCGTGACGGCGGCTGGCGGGCGTCTTCTCGCGAGGAGGGCCGGATCAGGCTCATGACGCTTGCCTAGACGCGCTCGAAAGACAGAGCCGCGCCCTGGCCGACGCCGATGCAGAGGGTCGCCAGGCCGCGCTTGCCGCCGGTTGCTTCCAGTTGGCGAAGCGCCGTCAAAACGAGCCGCGCGCCAGACGCGCCCAGGGGGTGGCCGAGCGCGATGGCCCCGCCGTTGGGGTTCACGCGCTCGTCGTCATCAGTCAGAGACAGTTGGCGCAGCACCGCCAGGCACTGGGCGGCGAAGGCTTCGTTCAGTTCGACAACGTCGAAGTCCCGGATCGATTGGCCGGTCCGCGCCAGGAGCTTGCGGACGGCCGGCACGGGGCCGACGCCCATGACGCGGGGCTCGACCCCCGCGGTGGCGTAGCCGGTGACCCGGGCGCGCGGCGATAGGCCATGTTTGCGCACGGCGGCTTCGGACGCGATCAGCAGGCCCACCGAACCGTCGTTGACGCCCGAGGCGTTGCCGGCCGTGATCGTGCCGCCTTCGCGCACGACCGGCTTCAGCTTGGCCAGAGCATCGATCGTGGTCTCGCGCGGGTGCTCATCGCGATTGACAATGGTGGGGCCGGCCTTGCCGGGAACCTCGACGGCGACAATTTCGCCGTCGAAGAAGCCGCTGGCGATGGCGGCGGCGGCCTTTTGCTGGCTGCGCAGGGCGAAGGCGTCCTGGTCCTCGCGATTGACGCCATAGTCGCTGGCTACGTTCTCGGCTGTCTCCGGCATGGAGTCGACGCCGTACAGCTTGCGCATGGCCGGATTGACGAAGCGCCAGCCGATGGTGGTGTCGAAGATCTCGGCGTTGCGCGAAAAGGCGCTGTCGGCCTTGCCCATCACGAACGGGGCGCGGCTCATGCTTTCGACACCGCCGGCGACGATCAGATCGGCCGTGCCCGAACCGAGCACTTGGCCGAAAGCGCGCTCAGCGAGCTTTACGGGGATGCGGTGCTCAAGGCGCACCAGGACTTCAAGAGCCAGCTCTATGATGGAAGTTTCGGCTATCGGGTCATGGAGAGGCTGCGCAACCACGCCCAGCATCAGGGTCTGGCCGTCAACAGCCAGACCTTTAGCGGACGCTGGCTTTTCGATCCCGAAGAACAGACGCGCCGCCGGATCCAGTCCTTCACCCCGGAACTGGATTTGACCCAAATGGCCTTGCTGCCCAAGTGGCGGGCCCTGGCGGCGCAATACGCCGCCATGCGAGAGGCTGATCCCGAGCTCCCCGAACGGCTCAACCTCCTGAGGCTGGTGCGCGTCTATATGAGCGACCTGGGCAAGATTATGATCTGGCTCCGGGACGGGTTTGACGCGGATTTGGACGCCTGGTCCAAGGCGATCACGGCCTATCGAGATCTCATCCCGGAGCGCGATGAGGCCGCCTCGCTATCGGGCACTCGGGCGATCAGGATTCGCGACTACGAGGTCCTTGAGGAGATGTCGATCTCGGACACCGTGCTGGAAGACATTCGTCAGCTTCAGGACGAGAACCGGCCTCTCACGCGGCACGACCTCTTTGAGATGCGGATTTGAGATGGCCGCCGCGGGCGCTTGGCGGGGTCGGGGTGATGCGGGTCCCGCCTCGGCGCGGCCTCGGTCTTCAAGACCCAGGCGTTGAGAGTCCGGTTTCTGGAGGCGTGCCGCTACACTTGGTTGCGGAGGTCGTGTTCCCGGTCGGGATAATCGGCCAATCAAATCTCAGGCCAAGGATGCATCACTCCTTGCTGATAGACCGGCATAACGCTTACCGCGCCGCGCCACCGGCCAATGAAACCATGCGCGGCGATCCGGATGGAGAATTGGCGGAAATCCGTCTTGCCCGATTTGCTGACAAGGGTCGTCAGCACGTGCTGTTGGCCCTTGAATAACGGCTGATGCGACGTCGGGGTAAAATGATAGACATACCGCTTCCCAGCCCATCGCATGTCCGGGTCTTCCTCAATGGCCTGCCCGACGTACTGCCACGTTGGCCAACTTCCCTCCTCAAAGGTTAGGTCGTCGTGCAGCGTTAGAGTCACCGAGAAGTATTTCACCAGCGCGGGCGACATGTTTTCGATGCGGATTTGGTAGAAAGACACGCCGCCTTCGTTGCTGACGTTCAGGATGTCGGCCGTGATCAGTGGTTCATCTGACCGACGCATCAAATCCTTGATCTCGTGATCGTACATTTTCAGGATTTTACGGTCGTGTCTCCGGTAGTAGACGTGATCATAACGCGACTGGTGCGGTGCCAAGGTGATCGCCTGCGGGACATTGATGACGAAGGCATACCGGCCGTTGTTCAGGCGGACTTCGTGGACGCTCAGGCCGACTATCTGGGGTTCGGTGTTGCCCGTGATGATGTCGGCGATCACGTCGGCTTTGGCGTCGTCCATCGTCACGCCATCGTCCAGTTCGGTCGCGACGTTCGTGGTCTTGTCCTCCCGCATGCCGTAATAGACTCGGCCCCCGGCGGCGTTCGCCAGAGCGGTAATGTCTTTGACCAGCGAGGCGCGGACTTTCTCCTTGGCCGGACCATGGATCAGAATGGCCTCGGACTGTTTGAAGTCCACGGTGAGACTTTCAGGCGTGCCAATCAGGGCCTCAAGGTCGGCTTGGGTCCATTCGGCTAATGGCTTCACAGCGATCCTCACGGCTATCGGTCCAACTGGACCATAGACGGAATCGCCCTCACAATTGGAGGATGAAAAAGCTCTGGGAGACCATCAAGGCGGTTGTCGAGACCATGGGGACGGGGATCACCGTGCTTGGGTTCTTCGGCATCGCCACGGGCGCGGCCTTATTGACCATGCTGAAAGGCTGGTTGCCGCCGGTCACGGCCTTCTACATAGCCCACAGGTTCGCGGTTGGGCTGACGTTCGGCGCCATCATCGCGGGCCTGCTGGTCGGGATGTTCTGGGCCTATGAAACCCGCTTCGGCGAAGCCGCGAGGGAGCGAAAGGCAAAGCTGGCCGCGAAGGATCGTTCCGCCGTGCTGAACGGCGGCTACCTCTTCGTGAACAGCGTGGACGGCCTCATGACACATGTCGATCCCGAGCATGAGGACCGTTGGAGCCGCTTCCACGAGAAAGCCGTGGTCGAAAAGCTCAACGAGGCCGCCGGCCTTGAGGGCGTCTTGAATCGCATGGGCATTCGGATGCACATGGAGCCGCGCCCACAGGGGAGGCTCTATGAGCTTGCTCTGTTTAGTGAGCGGCTATCGCAGCTGCTTCCACTATTGCAGCACAATTTGCTTGAACAGATTGAGCGGAAATCCGGAGAATTCGAAGTAGATGCCCGAAAACGGGCGAGCCATTTTCCGGATGGCCAACAGCGGCTGCTCGAAAACTATCGATGATCGCCAAGGGGCTCAGCACGTGGTGAGTTGGGTGTGGACGTGGGCGTTGGCCAGCCCAAGCCAGCGCCCTGATCGGCCGCGTCTGCGGGGCGAGCGGGCGCGACCGACGCAGGGCTTGCCCTAAGCGGTAGAGGCTGGCGGGCCGGCGCCTCGACGCGAGTGGGAATTGTTCAAACGACCTGCGAGATGCATCGTCCCCCGAGGCGATGGTTCGGTTGTAGTGAGTGGAACGAAGGTTAGCGGCGGCACCAGTTAGTTCCGGCCGGCGGACCAGGCGGCTGGACCTTGGTGCTGAACGTCCAGTTTCTGGAGGCACGCCAAAGGCGGCTCATGGCGCAAGGCAGCATGAATGGGCCGCCCGCACCGTTCAGTTTTGAGAAACGAATACCCTGCTCGGGAAGCTTTGGTCGATAACGTCCAGGAAGGCGCGAACCTTGGCCCCCACCAGACGTCGGGAGCTTTGCAGCGCCCAGATCTCCACTGGCGGCGTGTCCTCCACGCCCCATAGGACCAGTCGCCCCGCGGCGACGTCGTCGGCGACCAGAAGCTTGGGCAGCAGGGCGATTCCCGCCCCCGCTATGGCCGCGTCACGCACCATCAGCAGCGACGACAGGCGTAGCACGGGCTGGGGCTTCATCGTCAGCGTCCCCCCCTCGACGGACCGCATGCGCCAAAGGCGGTTTGGCGGCATGGCGGTGAGCACGACCGCCCCGACCGGGATTTCGCCTGGCTCCATCGCCTCGATAGCAAGCCTGGGCAGGCTTGGAGCGGCCACGATCAGCCGCTCGTCGGTCAGGAAACGTCGCCCGACCAGGCGCTCGTCGGGCGCCGGGTCGATGCGGATCACCAGGTCGAAATCTTCCTCGACCGGATCGACCCGGCGGTCATCGGCGACGATCTCCAGCTGCACGTCCGGATAGGCCAGCGCGAAGCGCGCGCCGATGCGACCGAGGGCCACGTGCGCGAACACGACCGGCGCGCTGACGCGCAGGCGGCCGCGCGGGACCGAAGCGCCGAAAACGATGGCCTCTCCCGCCTCGGTGATCTCGGCGAGCAGCCCCTCGGTGCGCGCATGCAGGGCGCGACCTTCTTCAGTCAGGCGCAGGGTGTGCGTGCCGCGGTCCATCAGCCTAACGCCCAAGCTCTGCTCCAACTCCGCCACCCGGCGTGACAGGGTCGCTTTGGACCTGCCGGAGAAACGCGCGGCGCGGCTGAAGCCGCCTTGGGCGGCCACGAGGTTGAAGTCGGTGAGGGCGGCTAGATCCACGGTTTGTCTCAAATTCGGAACAACTTGTTCCAGATATGCCATCTTCTCCGCAAACCCGGAACGTCTATCTTCAACCTCAAGCCACGGCGCCTTCCGCGCCTCTCCTGAGGAGATTTGAAAATGACGATTCTGGTCACGGGCAGCACCGGCGCCGTCGGCTCCCAAGTCCTGACCCATCTGCAAGGTCAAGGCGCCGAAGTACGCGCCCTGACGCGCTCGCCGGAAAAGGCTCAAGTCCCGGCTGGCGTCATCCCGGTCGGCGGCGAGCTCGGGGACATCGACTCCCTCCGCTCGGCCATGAGCGGCGTCAGCACCCTGTTTCTGCTGGTCCCCAACCTGGCTGACGAGCTGACCCAGGCCATGCTCGCGCTCACTGTCGCGCGTGAGGCCGGCGTCAAGGGCGTGGTCTATCTGTCGGTGTTCAGGGGCGAGGCCTATGCAGACGTGCCGCACTTCGCGGGCAAGGCCACGGTTGAACGGATGATCCAGGTGCTCGCCCTGCCGGCGACCGTGCTGCGGCCGGCCTATTTCATCCAGAATGACCTGCGCCAGAAGGACCTGCTGCTGGGGCCGGGCGTCTATGGCGCCCCGATCGGCGCCAAGGGCGTATCCATGGTCGATATCCGCGACATCGCCGCCGCCGCCGCCACTGAGCTCCTGCGGCGCGAACGTGCGCCGAGCCCGCTTCCCCACGAAACCTACGACCTCGTCGGACCCGACAGCCTGACCGGACAATCCATCGCGGACATCTGGACCGAAACGCTCGGCCGCCCCGTCCGCCACGGCGGCGACGACCTCGCCATCATGGAGCAGCGGATGAAGGCCATGCTACCCGGTTGGCACGCCCTGGATTTGCGCTTGATGTTCCAGCGTTACCAGAGCGACGGCGCGGTGGCCGATCCCGTGGCGATCGAGCGGCTCACGGCCCTGCTCGGCCGCGCCCCGCGATCCTATCGCGATTTCGCCCGCGACGCCGCCGCCCAGTGGGCCGCAGCCTGATAACCGAATCCAGGAGAGCTCCATGGCCGATCTGCGCCCTCTTGTCGCCGAAGACGCTCCTGTCGTAGCCGCGATGGGGCAGGCGACCGCCCCGCACAAGGGGGAGCCGATGGGCTCCGAGGCCCGGCCTATGTTCGACGCGATGATGGCCGCTGCACCGGCCGCTGAGGGCGTCCGTTACGAGACCGGCGAGGTGGGCGGCGTCTCAGGTTAATGGCGCCGCTCTGCCAACCCCAATCCGGGTCGCCGAGGGGGCGCTGGACGCCATCGGCGCGTTTCTGGCGAGCCGCCTCGATGTCTCAAGCGACGAAACCATCCCCACCGCACCACTCCAAGGAGCTTGATCATGACGCGTGTATTATTTGTCGGGCAGAAGCCCGAAACCGTCGATTTTTCCGACCCGTCCCTGCCGCCAGGCTTCGACGCCGAAAAAATCCAGGCGGGCATCGACATCGCGAAGGCGACGATGTCTGAGCGAGGCTGGAACGGTGACCTTTGCATGATCGCCCCCGACGACAGCGGTATAGCGATGCTGGCCGCGCAGTTGGCGAAGGCGAACTACGATTGCATAGTGATCGGGGGCGGCCTGCGCCTGCCGCCCAAGAGTCTGGTGTTCTTCGAGAGAGTCGTGAACGCCATTCACCAGGGCGCTCCCAAAGCCGCTCTCGCATTCAACACCCGGCCCCAGGATACGGCGGAAGCCGCGGCGAGGTGGATCGGCGTGGACTGATGGCGATGAGCGGGGGCCCAACTCAGCCCGCGCCGACCTTCATTGAGGCGACGCGGACGTCGGCGCCCGCGCCTTCAACGGCGATCGCTCAGCGGACGCGCCAGGCGTGGAACGGAGTTTCGCGCCTGGACCAAGGGCTAAGCTTCGCCAGACAAGCGCTTCGTCGGCAAACCACCTTGGCGACCAGGGGGGGCGGCTCTTCATCCGTGCTCGGTAGGCGCCCAACCGTTCGGACACCGCGATCCCCATGGCCGCGGCCCAACTCAGCATGACGAAGCCCTGGCAATATCGGCGGCGCGGACCGCCACCATCTGCCCCTCACAGACGATCAAGGATTAGCCGATGCGCTTTAGCTGGATAGCCTTTCTGGCCGCGACGACCATGGCGACATGCGCGCCCGCAATAGCGCAGGACAGCTCGTCGACCCAAACGGTGTCGCCGGCCAAGACCGGTGTTTGGACTTATGCCGGGACTGGAACCGTCAACACCTATTGGATTGAGACGCCCGGCGGCGGCCTCGTCGTCATCGACGTTCAGCGCGATCTCGTCCACGCTGCGCAGGCGCTGGCGGCCGTCAAGGCGGTGGGCAAGCCGGTGCGTGCGATCCTCATCACTCACGCCCATCCCGATCATTATACCGGGCTTGGCCTATTCCGGCAGGCTTTTCCGGGCGTCCCCGTCTATTCGTCCAAGGCGACAGCCGATGCGATCCGCTACGACACCTATGGTGCGAATGCGGGTACGCAGGCCGATGCGCCCGACATCACGCCGCGCGACTTCGTGGTCCCTGGCATCACCTTCGACGGCGATACGACCTTGCAAATCGACGGATTGACGATCGTCGCGCGTGAATTGGGCGCTGGCGAAGCCCCTGCGACGACAGCCTACTACCTGCCCTCCACGCGAGAGCTGTTCCCCGGGGACGCTATTCTCAACCGGCTCCACGGTCCGCTTAGAGAAGCCCATACCGGCGAGTGGCTCGGCATCCTCGACCGGACCGAGGCGATGTACCCCAACGTCACCATTGTGCATCCAGGGCACGGCGCGTCGGGTCCAAAGGAGCCAATGTTCGACGACGAGCGGCTGTACCTGAGGACCTGCCGCGCCATCGCCGCCGAGGAGATTGCCCGCGGAGGCTTCACAGATGCAGCAAAGGCAGCGACCGTCCGGCGGATCAACGCACGCTTTCCCTACACCAACCCGACGGGCATCAAAGATATTGTGAGCGACAGCGTCGAAGGGCTCTTCCGGGAGTTCTCTCGGCCCTCGTCTGCTCCGCTTCCTTGATGCGAGGGAGCCGATGGCCTTTGCCGGCGAGACCGTGAACGGCGACAACTTGTTGGCCATCCGTGACGCCGATGTTGCGGCGGCCTTCGCCATCGAAGCGCTAGCGCTCGTCGACCACTTCAACTTTCTGGGGCGTGTCGCCGACGAGGCCAAGAAAGCAGGCGTTGCGCCCGTAACGCCGACGACCGTTGCGGGCAAGCGCACGGCCGCCGCCGAGGCGCAGTGGTTCCTGGGTGTCAGGGATCTTGGGCTCGGAAATACTTCGATCCCCAGGATCTACATTGCCGCGACCGTCAGCTGTTTTCCCGATAGGAGATCTGGACGATCGGCTTTGCAATCTCGTGGCGGCCGTTCACGCCGGGCCGCCCGCTGGGCGCCCCGAACGTCCGGTTCTTGAAGTCAGGCTAAGGTCGGCTATTGGCGCCGTCCTGACATGCTCACCAGCTGGAGAATTGGAGATAACAGTGCGACCCGGTAGCCCATGGCCGGATGATGACATCCGCTAAGGGTAGCTACTTAGTTCCCACCATTGCGGCTCGCCACAACTCTGCGTAGACTTCAGAAGCGAACTCTCAACACGGACAACGGTCTTCGACGCCCCGACAAGGCTTGCCGTCATGAACAAGCGGATCGACGTTCCGGCGTTCAGGAATTCCGACTTTCTGTCCGGCGGCGGCGAAATGGCGGAGCTGATCGCCGCCAGCGACTGGTCGAAAACCCCGCTGGGCCCGATCGAATCCTGGCCGCAGAGCCTGCGCACGACCGTGAGCCTGTGCCTGGCCTCGAACTTCCCGATCAACATCATCTGGGGGCCGCACTACAACCAGATCTACAACGACGGCTATCGGGTGATGTGCGGAGCGGCCCATCCTCAGTCGCTCGGAGAACCCTATAACGTGACCTGGGCCTCGGCCTGGCCGGCCATTGGCGACCCCTTCCATCAGGCCCGGGCGGGCGCGACCTCGTTCCTGGACAATCAGCGGATGTTCCTGTTCCGCAACGGCTATCTCGAGGAAGCCTTCTTCACCTTCTCCCTCAGCCCGATCCGCGACGAAAGCGGCGGCGTCGGCGGCGTCTTCCTGCCGGTTATCGAGACCACGGCCAGCACGCTCTCGGAGCGACGCACGCGGTTGCTGTGCGACCTGAGTGGTCGGTTAGGCGAGGCGCGCACGACAGCAGAGGTCTATGCCCGCGCCGTCGAGACCTTCGCCGAGCACCCGTTCGATCTGCCCTTCGTGCTGCTCTATGAAGTCATCCCGGGGGGCGAGGCCTATCGCCTGGCCGGTCATGTCGGCCTGGCCGCGCAGACGGCCAGTGCGCTGGCCGTCCTGCCGTCGGATCCCGACGCGCCCTGGCCGGCGGCTGCGCTTTGCGAGCACGGGCCGATCCTGCTGGAGGATGTTTCGGCTCGCCTAGGCGGAGCGGCCTGCGGCCCCTACGAGGAGGCGCCGCACACGGCCTTGGCCTTCCCGGTCTTCGTTCCGGGCTCAGCGAGGCCAACGGCCCTGCTCATCGTCGGCGCCAGTCCGCGGTTGCCGCTCGATGCGCCCTATCGCGATTTCTTCGATCTGCTGGCGGCCGCCCTCGCCGCCGGTCTGGCCAACGCCAAGACCTTCGAGGACGAGCGTCGTCGCGCCGAGATGCTCGCCGCCCTCGACCAGGCCAAGACGGCGTTCTTCTCCAATGTCAGCCACGAGTTCCGCACCCCGCTGACCTTGATGCTGGGACCGATCGAGGACGCCCTGGACGAGGCCGCCGACCTGCCGCCGGCCCAGCGCGAGCGGCTCGACATCGCCCATCGCAATGCGCTGCGCCTGTTGAAGCTGGTCAATTCCCTGCTCGACTTCTCCCGCGTCGAGGCCGGCCGCACCCGGGGGCGCTTCGAGCCGACCGATCTGGCCGCGCTCACCGTCGAACTGGCCAGCAACTTCCG
>NZ_FORN01000015.1 GCF_900114015.1 Caulobacter sp. UNC279MFTsu5.1
GGGATCACCGAGCGCAGCGTGCTGTTCATGCGCGGGGCCGGGCCGGTCGGCTATCCCGGCGCGGCCGAGGTGGTCAACATGCGGGCCCCCGATTACCTGATCAAGCAGGGGATCCACCAGCTGCCGTGCATCGGCGACGGACGCCAGTCGGGCACCTCAGGCTCGCCCTCGATCCTCAACGCCTCGCCCGAGGCGGCGGCCGGCGGCGGCCTGGCCCTGCTCAGGACCGGCGACCGGGTGCGGGTGGACCTGCGCAAGTCGCGGGTCGACGTGCTGGTCACGCCCGAGGAGATCGTCGCGCGCCGCAAGGCGCTGGAGGCGGCCGGCGGCTATCAGTACCCCGAAAGCCAGACCCCCTGGCAGGAGATCCAGCGCGCCATCATTGGCCAGATGGAGACCGGCGCCGTCCTCGAACCCGCCGTCAAGTACCAGCGTATCGCCCAGACCAAGGGCCTGCCCCGCGACAACCACTGAAGTAGCAAGGTTCGGCGCGCGGCCCGTCCCCGTCCGCCGGAGACGATCCAGGCCAAACGGTCGGCGGAATAGAGTCGGAACCCAAGCCGCCGTGTCACTGGCGGCTTGGGTTCCCGTTGGATCTAGGGCTCCAGCTGCACCACGACGATCGACTTGGCGGGGATGTCCAGCTTGAGGCCGTCGCGCCCTGCCTTGGCGCTGAAGGGCTTGGGCGTCACGGCGCCGGGCGCTTCGAAGGTGTTGACCGCATCGACGCGCGCGGCGGTCAGGACCTGGCCGCGAGCATTCGCGGCCTTGGCGCCCGAAAGGTTGGCCAGGATCGATGCCGGGCGCGTGGGATCGAGGTTGGTCACGGCCAGCCACAGCTTGCCCTGGGCGTCGCGCGCCGCGATCGCGTCCACGCGCGGCAGCTTGATGTCGCCTTGTACATAAGATCCGGCGTCGAAGCTGACGGGGAGGGACGTCGCGTCCTGGAACGGCAGGTACATCTTGTAGACATGATAGGTCGGGGTCAGGACCATCTTGTCCTTGTCGGTCAGGATCATCGCCTGCAGGACGTTGATCATCTGGGCGATGTTGGTCATCCGCACCCGGTCGGCGTGGCGCGCGAAGATGTTGAGGTTCAGGGCCGCGACGATCGCATCGCGCAATGAATTCTGCTGCGCGAGGAAGCCGGGATTGGTGTTTTCCAGCGGCGCCAGCCAGACGCCCCACTCGTCGACGACCAGCGGCACCTTCTTCTCGGGATCGTATTTATCCATGATCGCCGCGTGCTGGGCGATCAGGCCGTCCATGCCCAGGGTTTCCTTGACCAGCTTGGCGTAGGCGGTCTCGTCGAACTTCGTGCTGGAGTACGACGGGGGCCAGCCGCCGGTCGTGTAGGAGTGCAGCGACAGGCCTTCGATGTTCCAGGCCCAGTCGTGCCCTTTCTGCGAGGCCATCACCGCCTCGGTATAGGCGGTGTCGGCCTGGTTGGGGCCGACGGCGATCCGCTGCATCGCCTCGGCGCCCGTCTGCTTGGGATTGTAGTTTCGGACGAAGCGGGCGTAGCGCTTCATTTCGTCGGTGTAGGACACGGGGGTCATCGCCCCGCCGCAGCTCCAGCTTTCGTTGCCGAGGCCCAGATACTTGACCTTGTATGGCGCGGGATGGCCGTTGGCGGCGCGTTCCTTGCCCGCCGTCGTCTGTGGATCGGCGGTCATGTACTCGACCCATTCGGCCGCTTCCTGCACCGAGCCGGACCCGACATTGACCGAGACATAGGCCTCGCTGCCGATCTGATCGACGAAGTCCATGAACTCGTCGGTGCCGAAGGTGTTCGGCTCGACCGCGCCGCCCCAGTTGGAGTTGATCGTCTTGCGCCGGCCCTCGGCCGGGCCGATCCCATGGCGCCAGTGATATTCGTCGGCGAAGCAGCCGCCCGGCCAGCGGACATTGGGAACCTTGATGGCGCGCAGGGCCTGGACGACGTCGTTGCGGATGCCGCGGGTGTTGGGGATCGGCGAGTCCTTGCCCACCCAGACGCCGCCGTAGATGCCCGTCCCCAGGTGCTCGGCGAACTGGCCGAAGATGTTGCGGTCGATCTTGGGGCCCGGCGCGCCGGCGTCGATCTTCACGGCGATCGGCGAGTCGGCCTTGGCCTGGGCCAGAACCAGGGTCGGCGTCAGCGCCAAGGCCAGGGCGCAGGCGGTCATCGGAACGGTCAGTTTGATCATGTCTTCTCCCTTGGATGTCGGCGCGCCGGCGATCTCCCGGCTGCGTCGCCCTCTGTTGCTGTGGTTCAGGTCTGTCCCGCCGGGGCGCCGTCCGACGCCGGAGCGTCCTTCATCGGTCTTGCCCCGGGTCCGCCAGCCCCTCGTGGGCGTAGACGCCCAGCAGCGCGCCGACGAAGCCGCCAGCCTTCTTGGTCGAGAGGATCGTTCCATCCTCGCCGGCCTTCAAGGTCGTCCACCGACCCGGCGCGAGCGCATAGGCGAAATCGTAGAGACCGCCGCGGGCCGTGATTTTCAGCCAGACCGGCGCGCCGGCCTTGGGGGCGACAGGGGCGCTGGCGACCTGGACGCCGTCAACCGGATCTCCGGAACCGGCGCGGCGCTCGAGCACGATCTTGGCCTGGCCGCTGGCGTCGCGGGTCAGGCCCAGGAAGAAGAAGTGGTCGTCGTTCTGCACGGCGACCATGCCGGCCTTGTCGCCCGCCTTGGCCGGATCGAAGCGCATCAGGGTCGAGGCGCTGGCGTTGATGTGCTGCTGCCGGCGACCCCAGAACGACGGCTGGGTCATCCCCCCGATCGTTTCAGGGCGCGCGGTCAGTACCAGCTTCCCGGACTCGAGCCGCCACCAGCGTTGCTGCGGGATCCGCAACGTGACCCAGCTGAGCGGCAGGGCCTGGCCGTCGAACTCCTCGCGGACGGTGAAGGCGCCGGCGGTGGGGGGCGGCGCAGGCGCCGTCGCGGGCAGGTCGGGCTTGGCGTGGACGTAGGGGATGGTCCTGCCGTCCTCCAGAATGATCGGCCAGCCATCCTTCCACTCGACGGGCAGCAGGAAGGTCTCGCGGCCGGTGTTGTAGAGATCGTCGCCATAGGGACGGACCGCCAGGAACGTCGCCCACCACTTGCCGTCCGGGGTGTCGACCAGGGTGGCGTGACCCGCGGAGGTGATCGGAAGCGGGCGATTCTTCGGAAGGCCGCGCTGGGTCAGGATCGGATTGTGCGTGTACGGAGCGTACGGCCCCAAAGCGCTCTTCGATCGCAGGACGACCTGGCTGTGGCCCTCGGCCGTGCCGCCCTCGGCGGCGACCAGATAGTACCAGCCGTCCTTCTTGAGGATATGAGGTCCTTCCGGCCAGATCGGCTTGGCGGCGGGGTTGACGCCCTTGTCGAGCAGCAGCTTGGGTTCGCCGATGGTCTTCTGGGTCCTGGCGTCGTAGCCGATCGCCCAGATGGCGCGATGGCCGCTGTATTCGGGCTTTCCCGGCGGCTCACCATTGAAGACGATCAGGGCGCCGCCGTCGTCGTCGAAGAAAAGATACGGATCGATGCCCGCCACGGCCGGCAACCAGACCGGATCGGACCACGGACCTTTCGGGTCCTTGGCGGTGATCAGGAAGTTGCCGCCGCAATCGACGCAGGTGTTCAGGATATAGAACAGCCCGTCGCGATGGCTCAGCGTCGGCGCGAAAACGGCGCGCGACAGGCCCAGCCGCTTGAAGTCGAGCATGCCGGGGCGATCGATGGCGTTGCCGATCTGATTCCAGTGCACCAGATCGGTGGAGTGAAAGACCGGAAGGCCCGGGAACCAGGCGAAGGTCGAGCTGGCGAGATAGAAGTCCTGGCCCACCCGCATGACGGCGGGGTCGGGGTAGGTCCCCTTGAGAATCGGGTTGGCGTACTGGGCCGAGGTCGGCTTGAACGCCGCGTCCGACGGATCGGCGCCCGTGTACTCGAACCAGTCGAACGCGGCCTTCGGCGCGTCCGGTCGATCGCTGGCCGGGCGCAGCGGGGCGCGAGCCTGCGCGGTGCCGGCGACCAGGAGGCAAAGGGCGATAAGGCTTGGGCGGATCACCTGGCTGAATTCCCTCCGAAGGATCGCGATTGATCGCGTTTTTCTTGTACGGCAAATCGCACGACGACGGTCGGTCGCAAGCCGGGCTCCACCTCATCCTAGTCGGCGAAATTCGCAAATGGTAGCGCTAACGTTCGAAGCGTGAACTTTGATCTCCGGGAGCAATGGCCGTCTTGCGCCCGGGCGGCGTTGTCATAACTTGTCGGAGTAATTGACTCGCTCGCCGTGGCCAGTGACGCCCGGTCGGGCGGCCCGTTCAACGATTTCCCCGACAATGCTTCGAGAGCCATATGACCCTGACTCGTCGGTCCACGCTCGCCGCCCTTGGCGCTTCCACGGCTCTTGCCGGTGCTTCGTCTCGCGCAGCGACGCCCAAGCGATCGCCGCTGCGCCTCTGGTATCGCCAGCCGGCGAAGAAATGGGTCGAAGCCCTGCCGGTCGGCTCGGGCAAGCTGGGCGCCATGGTGTTCGGCGGCGTCGCGGCCGAGCGGCTGCAACTGAACGAGGACACCCTGTGGGCCGGCGGCCCCTATGATCCGGCCCCCCCGGCGGGCCTGGCAGCCTTGCCGGAAATCCGTCGCCTGATCGACGCGGGCGAGTACGCCAAGGCCACGGCGCTGGCCGACGCCAAGTTCATGGCCGTGCCAAAGACCCAGATGTCCTACCAGACGATTGGCGACCTCAAGCTCGACTTTCCAGGCCTGGCGGAAACGGCGAGCGACTATGTCCGAGACCTCGATCTGGATGGGGCGATCGCCACGACGACCTTCACCGCAGGCGGTGTTGGCTATGTCCGGGAGGTGATCGCCAGCGCGCCGGCCGGTGTGGTCGCGGTGCGTTTGCGCGCCAACCGCAAGGGCGCGATCGCGGTGAACCTCGGCTTCGCCTGCCCGCTGAAATCCGAATCCGCCGTCGTGGGCGGGGCCTTGGTGCTGACGGGCTTGAACGACAGCCAGCAAGGCGTTCCGGCTCGGCTGAAGTTCGAGTGCCGCGTCGAGGTGCGCGCCAAGGGCGGCCAGGTCGGCGGGGAGGGCGGGAAGCTCTCGGTGACCGGCGCCGACGAGGTGGTGTTGCTCATCGCGGCCGCCACCAGCTACCGCCGCTATGACGATGTGTCAGGCGACCCGACGGCGCTGAACAGGGCGACCCTGGCCCGGCTGGCCGGTAAATCCTGGACCGGGCTGCTGTCGGACCATCAGGCCGATCATCGGTCCCTGTTCCGTCGCGTGGACGTCGACTTCGGCCGCACGCGGGCCGAGCTCTCGCCGACCGACGAGCGGATCAGGTCATCTTCGACCGCCGACGACCCGTCCCTGGCGGCGCTCTACTACCAGTACGGCCGCTACCTGCTGATCGCCTGTTCGCGGCCGGGCGGGCAACCGGCCAACCTGCAGGGCGTCTGGAACGACATGACCTCTGCGCCCTGGGGAAGCAAATACACGATCAACATCAACACCGAGATGAACTATTGGCCCGCCGAGCCGACCGGCTTGCCGGAACTGGTCGAGCCGCTGATCGCCCTGGTGCGGGACATCGCCGAGACCGGCGCACGGACGGCCAAGGTCATGTACGACGCGCGGGGATGGGTCGCGCACCACAACACCGATCTTTGGCGCGCCACCGCGCCGATCGACGGGGCGGTCTACGGTGTCTGGCCCACCGGCGGCGCCTGGCTCTGCAAGCACGTCTTCGACCACTACGACTACAATCGCGATACGGCCTATCTGGCGCGGGTCTATCCGCTGATGAAGGGCTCGGCCCGGTTCTTCCTCGACACCCTGGTGGTCGATCCGAAGTTCGGCGTGCTGGTCACCAGTCCGTCGCTTTCGCCGGAGAACGATCACGGTCACGGCTCGTCCCTGGCGGCCGGTCCGACCATGGACCAGGCGATCGTCCGCGACCTCTTCACCAACTGCCTGAAGGCGGAGGACATTCTGGGCGCCGACGAAAGCTTCGTCGCCGAGCTGAAAGCCGCCCGCGACAAGCTGGCCCCCTACAAGATCGGCAAGGACGGTCAACTGCAGGAGTGGCAGGAGGATTGGGACGCCGGCGCGGCCGACATCCACCATCGCCACGTCTCGCACCTCTATGGCCTGTTCCCCTCGGACCAGATCTCGATCGACACCACGCCCAAGCTAGCGGCGGCCGCCAGGACGACCCTGGTCACGCGAGGCGACCTCTCGACCGGCTGGGCCATCGCCTGGCGCCTGAACCTGTGGTCGCGCCTGGGCGACGGCGACCATGCCCACGGGATCCTGAAGCTGCTGCTGAGCCCGGAGCGGACCTATCCGAACATGTTCGACGCCCATCCGCCGTTCCAGATCGACGGCAATTTCGGCGGGACCTCGGGCATGACCGAAATGGTCCTGCAAAGCCGCAACGACCACATCTACCTGCTGCCCGCCTTGCCATCGGCCTGGCCGACCGGGCGCATCACCGGCCTGCGAGCGCGGGGCGGGGTCGGCGTCGACATCCACTGGGCGGGCGGCAAGCTCACCGAGGCGGTGCTGACCGCCAAGGCAGACGGTCGCCATACCGTGATCTGCTCCGGCTCGGTTGTCACAATCAGCCTCAAGGCCAACGAAAGCGCGCGCCTGGTGCTTCGTGGAACGACCTTAACGCGCGTGTGAGGTTCTCAGCCGGGGCGGTTCGAGGGCGACCTCAAGACAACTCCTGGCTGCGATGGCCTGCCGGCCTCATTCATGGACGAGGCCGGGGACGGCGAACCGGCCGAACCGCCGACCCTGGTCCTCGACGACGGCCTGCGCCGCCTTGAGGCGTTGGCGCATGAAGGAATCCGTTCAGAGACCATCCCGACGCCGTCATTCCGATACCCGGCATGAAGCTCGCTGCTCTGAACCCCTCCAATAAAAAGTTCCAACGCTCAACAGGTCTGATGGAACCGGGCGTTCAATTGAGAGTTGCCATCTGCGACCTATCCCGGCGCAGGGCGTGCGCCGTTCGATGGCGCATGGCCGCGAAGAAGACATGCTCAACGTTGAACTGAGCTCTCTATCGGGGAAGCCATGCCGCAGGACTGCCGCACCGCCGAATTCTCGTTCCAGGCGCCGGATGATTGGAAGGATCGCCGGATGATCGCGTGGTCCGCCCAGCCCCGGCCCGGCCAGGCGGTGGTTCCGAACATCCTGGCGACCTATGACCGACTCCCCACCGACAAGACCATCGAGGCGTTCGTCGATGCCCAGGCGGCGGACCTGGCTCGCCAGGCCAAGAAATTCACCCTGATCGGTCGCCGGGAAGTCCTCGTGGACGGCCGGCGGGGCCTGGAGATCCTGTTCCGCTGGGACGCCGGTTCGGGTCTGCTGCGCCAGCGCCAGATCTATGTGCCGCTCGACGACGGACGGCTGATCACCCTGGTGAACACCGCGCTGGACAGCGACTTCGAGGCGGTCGATCCGTTGTTCCTGGACATGCTCGGCGGGTTCAAGTGGCTCTAGGCGTGGAGGCCTGACGATGGAAGCCGCCCTAGCGGCCGCCCGCGTGGGCGACCAGATCGAGCACTCCAACGCCATGCTCGGCTTCCTGATCGGCGCGGCCGTTGGCTTGGCGGTGGGGGTGGCTCTGCTGGGCGCGGTGGTCGCGGCGCCGTTCACCGGCGGTTTGTCGCTCTGCGCCGGGGTCGCGGCGGTGGCTGCGTTGGGCGGGATCGTCGCGGGGGTCGGCGCGGGCGCCATGGCGGGAGGCGTGCTGGGCGGGCTGATGAGCGTGCCCAGCGGGCCGATCCTCACCGGTTCGCTGAATGTCTTCGTCAACGGCCGGCCGGCGGCGCGCGGCGTCATGGACATCGTGGCCTGCATCAAGCACGGTCAGGTTCCCAAGCGCATTGCACAAGGCAGCAAGACGGTCGGGATCAACGGCCTGCCGGCGGCCCGCAAGGGCGACAAGACCGAATGCGACGGGACGATCGCCGCCGGTTCGCCGAACGTCACCATCGGCGCCGAGCCGGGGACCTTCCTGCCGATCAGCCCCGAGATCCCCGAATGGATGAGCTCCACCGCCAAGTGGATGATGATCATCGGCGGCGGCGTGGCCCTGGGCGCGGGACTCTTCGGCGCCGCGCTGGGCGGTCTGGCGGCGGTCGGCGCCTTCGTCGGCAACGTCGCCCTGGGCGTCGTCTCCAGCCTGGCCGGCAAGATGATCGGCGGGGCGATCGGCGAGGCCTTCTGGGGCGAGAAGGGTCGTATCGCCGGCGAGACGATCGGCGAACTGGCCGGCGTTCCCGGAGCGCGCAACGCGATCCGCAGCCTGCGCGGCCACCCGGTGGACGTCGCGACCGGAGAATTGATCGTCGAACACACCGACTTCGAACTTCCCGGTCCGCTGCCGCTGACCTGGACGCGGCGATGGAACTCGTCGTCCAACATCGATGGCGACCTCGGCTCGGGCTGGTCGCACCCGTTCGACATGGCGCTGGAGGTTCTGCCGCGCGAGGGTCTGGTCCGGGCGCGCCTGGACGACGGCCGCCTGGCGTTCTTCCCGATCGCCCGCCCCGGCGAACCGATGGTCAACCTGTCGGAGCGCCTGGTCCTGCATGCCGAGGGCGACGGCTATCGGATCGCCGGCTATGATGGCCTGAGCCACCTTTTCCGTCGCTATCCCGACGGCCTTCACCGCCTGGTCGGGGTGCGGGACGCGGCTGGAAACCATATTCAGATCGATCGGGACGCCAAGGGGCGCATCCTGGCCCTGATCGACGTCGGCGGCCGACGTCTCCAGGTGGTCAGCGACGAGGCCGGGCGCATCGTCGAGATCGACGCTCCTCACCCCACCGTTTCCGGCACGCGCCAGCGCCTGGTCTCCTACGCCTATAGTGCCGAAGGCGACCTGATCCAGGCGACGGACGCCCGTGGCGGCGTCACGCGCTATCGTTGCGTCGAGCACCTGATCGTCGAGGAGCAGCGCCGCGGCGGGTTCAGGTTCTACTTCCGCTGGGACGACCCGGCCCTGGGCCGCCGGGCCCGGTGCATCGAGACCTGGGGCGACGGCAATCTCTACTATTGCCGGTTCGACTACCGGCCCGACGACCACGTCACCCTGGTCACCGACGACCAGGGGGGCGAGACCCTCTATGCCTACAACCGGATCGGCCTGGTGGTGCTGGAACGCGGCCCGCTGGGCCACGAACAACACTGGCTCTGGTCGGAAGCCGGCGCCTTGCTGGAATACAAGGACGGTGAGGGCCGCACGTCCGCCTTCGCCTATGACGACCTGAATCGCCTCGTCCGGCAGACCGCCCCCGACGGCGCCTCGATCCGCGCGGGCTTCGCGGACCTGGTCGACACGGCGTCGCTGTCGTCGCCGAGCCTTGGCCTGCCGCTGTTCGCCACCCATCCGACCGGCGGCGTGACCCATTACGCTTACGACGCGCGCGGCCAGTTGGTCTCGACGACCGACCCGCTGGGTCGCGAGACCTGGTTCCTGCGCGACGACCGCGGCCTGCCGCTGGCGATCCGGGACGGCGAGGGGATCTTCCGCCGCTACGGCTGGGACGCCCAGGGGCTGCTGGCCTGGGAGAGCGACGGGCGCGAGGCCCGCCGAGACCTGCGCCACGACGCCCTGGGTCGCCCCCGCAGCGTCACCGTCGACGGCGAGACCACACATTACGAGCGCGACGCCAACGGCAATGTCGTCGCCCTCACGCGGGCGCGCGACGGCGCGCGGGTGCGCCTCGACTACGACGCCGAGGACCAGGTCATCCGGCATGTCGATCCGCGAGGCCGGGCTACGTCCTGGGACTATGCCGGCCTGCCGTTCCCGGTCAGCCGCACCGACCCCGCCGGCGACACGCTCCGCTACACCTACAATGCCACGCTGCAACTGGTCGCCCTGACTAACGCCAAGGGCGAAGTCCACCGCTTCGATATCGATCCGGCCGGTCGGGTGGTGCGCGAGACCGGGTTCGACGGCCGTCAGATTCACTATGGATGGGATGCGGGCGACCAACTGGTCGAACGCCGCGACGCCGCCGGGACGGCCCGCTACCGCCGCGACGAGGCCGGTCGGGTGATCCAGGCCAATTTCGCCGACGGCCGGCTGCACCGCTTCGCCTGGGACGCGGCGGGGAGAATGATCGGCGCGACCACCTCCGACCGCTCGGTGGTCCTGGCCTATGACGCGGCCGGACAACTGGTCGGCGAAACCCAGGACGGGATCGAGCTCGTCCACCGCTACGACGGCCGGGGACGACGGATCGCCACCCAGCTGCCCGACGGCCGCGCCATCGCGGTCGCATACGACGCCGGCGACGACTTCAGCACCGTGTCGCTAGATGGACGCCTGGTCGCGGCCGTCGCGCGCGACCAGGCCGGCCGCGAAGTGGCCCGCCAGGCCGGAGCGCTGAAGGTGCGCAGCGAGTACGACGCGGCGGGCTTCCTGCTCCACCAGCACGGCCTGCGTGGCGGGACCGCGGCGCCGGTGATCGAGCGGCGCTACACCTACGACCCCTACGGACAACTGCTGGCGCTGGACGACCTGACGCGCGGCGTGAAGCGCTACCGCTATGACGTCAACGACCGCCTGGTCGGCGTGGACGGCGCGACGCCCGAGGCCTTCGTCGTCGACCCCTCCGGCAACGTCCTGCCGGCCGGTCCGCTGGGCGTCGAAGGCGTGGCGACGGGAGACCGGCTGCGGGTCTGGGGTGACCGGCGCTTCGAGTACGACGCCGACGGCCGGCGCGTCCGCGAGCTGCGCGGGGCCGGAGACGGCCGCGAGCTGCGCTACGCCTATGACGGCGCCGGCATGCTGACCGAGGTGGTCGAGCGGTCCCGCCGCGGCCTGCGCGTCACCCGCTTCGGCTACGACGCCCTGGGCCGGCGCGCCTGGAAGGAGTCGGGATACGCGCCGCCGCCGCCGGCCAACGCCGAGCCCGGCGCCGCGCCGCCCGAGCTGAAACTGGCGCGGACGATCTTCTACTGGGACGGCGACGTCCTGCTGGGCGAGGCGGCGGCGGACCCGGACGGCGCGGCGGCCGATCCGCTGGCCACGCTGTACCTGCACGAGCCGGGCAGCTTCCGCCCGCTGGCGCTGGCGCGGCGGACGGCGCCGGACCAGGCCGCCGAGCTGCACCACTTCCAGCTGGACGCGGCCGGCACCCCGCAGGAGCTGACCAACGACAACGGCGTCGTCACCTGGCGCGACGATTTCACCGCCTGGGGCGCGGTGGCCCGCAAGGCCGAGGCGGTGGTCGACAACCCGATCCGCTTCCAGGGCCAGTACGCCGACCCCGAGACCGGCCTGCACTACAACCGTTTCCGGTATTACGATCCCGGCGTCGCCCGGTATGTCAGCCCCGACCCGATCGGGCTCGAGGGCGGACTGAACGCGGCGGCCTATGTGTTCGATCCCAATGCATGGGTGGACCCGCTAGGCCTCGCCGGTTGTGCATTCACTCCACAATTTTGGAAAACTTCCACCACATTCAAGGGAAATAAGGTCTTCCAAAGGAACGACCTGTTCGATCCGCAGGCGACCAGTTCTTGGAAAGTGAGGGGAAAAACTGTTACGGGAACCAACATCGAGCGCATGGCGACCGGACGCGCTCCAATTGGAACTGATGGGAAAGCGGTTAATCTTCACCACCTGACACAAACTCAGAATGGTGGAATAGCCGAGGTATCGGGGAGCATGCACCAGAAGTACTACAGCACCCTACATATCAATACTGGACAACTTCCTTCAGGAATTGATCGATCGGCATTCAATTCGTGGAGGGAAAGCTACTGGATAAACCGGTCCACAGGGTTTTGAGCCATGGATGAACTTGCCTACAAAAGAACTATCGACCTAATCGAGCGCAATCGATCGATCGCTGAGTTCGCGGATTTCGGAGATGGCGTGAGTTCGGAATGGATTGCCGCTGCCGAAAAAAATATCGGAAACCCGCTGCCTCAATCTTATAAGTGGTGGCTCGCAAATTACAGTGGTGGAGAAATTGGAGGCGAGGAAATTTTTAGCATCTATGCTGAAAATCCCGATGATGTTGTTGGTGGCGATATTGTCTATATGTACAAATTGGCTATGAAAGACGGTTTAGATTCGAGCCTCATACCTTTGTGCCATAGTGATATAGACGGTGTTTTCGCATTTCAAACCGCAAACGGCATAGAAGGAAACGAATACCCCGTCCTATCGTTGGCGACTGGCGAGAAATACGCCGATGATTTTCTTGAATTCATCGAAAAGCGGATAAATCTGTTCACCTGAGCCCTACTTCGAGACCCTTGAAATGAGGAAGGACGTCAAGGTCGGCCTGCTGTCCGCCGTCGGGACAAGCCTCGACCCGTACATGGCCGAGCATGGTTTCCATCGGGGAAGGAACAGCCTGATCTACAAGCGAGCCCTCGCTGGCGCGACGCAGATCATCGACCTCCCTTTCGACGCCCGCCCTAAGGAGGACCCCGTCACCGTCGCGGCCCTCTATCCTCGAATGGAAGTTCGAATTCCCTCCGTGGACGCCGTCCTGGAGGCCATGATGGGTGGCGCGTCCGGGGCGTTGCGGGGCTATTCGGACGCCAGGTCGAAGCAACCGATCGGCTTCACCTCGGAGAAGGCCGACCCGGGTCGGTGGTATGTGCGCCAACTGGACGATCTTCCCGCCGCCGTCGATGAGGTCCGCACCTTCCTGGATCGATGGACGATGCCGCTCCTAGACGTCTATGCAACGCCCGAGGACATGGTGGCGGCGCAAGAGCGCAACGATGGCCGATTGAGGAACGACCGCCCCCAACTCATCCGCGTCGTCGCCGCCGCGCTCGTCTGCGGCAGGCAGGATTTTGCACAAGCCTTGATGGAAGAACACTTCGGGGCGCCGGGCGCCCGGCGTCTGTACCAGCAGGTCTTTGACTATATCCAACGCGCGACGTGAGGTCGTCGGAGATGTTCGAGAGGGTTGGATCCTGACCCAGACCCTGATCGAAGCGGCGTTCGCGCAGACGGCGAAATATTGGGAGACCGCCGAAGAGGCCTTGCGTCCAAAAATGTGGCCGCCGACACCCTTCCGTCACGGAATCCCCGCGCTTGCGCCGGGCGTTTTCAGGCCCAGCAGTCCCATGCTGGAGGAGCGCTTCCAGCTCTGTGGCCGATGGACGACGGCGAGCCACGGCCACTGGCTTTCCACGTCCGACATGGAGGCCCTTTGGTTGAACAACGGAACCGATCCCTTCGTCGAAGGCGTCAAGCAGATGCAAGCCGCCAGCGCGGAAGGCTGGGCCAACGACGCCTCCACCCTGTTCCGACCTGAACGGTTGTCGCTTTTCGCCGGTAGTGAATACAACAACGAGCGGATCTACCTGCTTTGGCTGGACTTCGAGGACGAGCCGGAACTCTGGGTCTATGACGCCAACGGAGAGTCTCGATATCGCGACCTAGCCGCCTACCTGCGGGCCTATCTCGCCGAAGATGTCAGCGCCGCGTCGATCTCCTGGCGAGCCTAGGCGCCTTTGCGGCTACGGCCGCCGTCGCCGCGCGCCCGGCCGAGCCGGCCTGAGCGTCAACCGACCGCCAGGCGCACCGCCCGGCTGAGGTCAGCGATGGCGATCGGCTTGCGCAGGACGGCGGCGGCCTCGATCTGATCGAGGGCCAGGGAGTCCGCATAGCCGCTCAGGAAGACGATCGGCAGATGGGGATAGGCGGCTTGGGCGCGTCGCGCGACCTCGGCCCCGGTCATGCCCGGCATCGCATAGTCCAGCACCACGGCGTCGGGCGTCTCGGTTTCCAGTTGGGCCAGTCCCGAGGGGCCGTCCGACGCCGAGCGCACCAGGAAACCTTCGCTGACCAGGGCCTCGCAGAGGCTTTCGCGGACATGGTGGTCGTCGTCGACGACGAGCACCCGAAGGCCTTTTCGCTGCGTCTGGACCGGTTCGGGCGGCGCTTCGATGCGCAAGGCGGGGGGCTCGGTTCGCGGAAGTGAAACCCGGACCCGCGTGCCGGCGCCCGGAGCGCTGTCGATCTCGCAATCGCCGCCGCATTGGCGCGCGAAGCCATGAACCTGCGCCAGGCCTAGGCCGGTGCCGGATCCTGTTCTGGTGGTGAAGAAGGGCTCGGTCGCGCGCGCCAGCACCTCCGGCGTCATCCCGACACCGGTGTCCGCGACCTCCAGGACGATCCGATCCGGTTCGAGGCGCGTGCTCAGGCGCACCAGGCCGCCATCGGGCAAGGCCTCCCGGGCGTTGACGATCAGGTTCAGCGCCGCCAGCTCCAGCTGCGTGGCGTCGGTGCTGGCCCACGCGCCATCGGCCTCCAGGCTCACCTCGAGATCGACCCCCGGGCCGAGCGCCTGGCGCAGCAGCGGGTCGCTGCGCCGCAAGGTGGCGTCGACCTCCAGCGGCTCCAGCCTCAGACGCTGGGTGCGGGAGAACGCCAGGAGCTGGCCGGTGACCTTGGCGCCGCGGTTGGCGGCCTCGAGGGCGTTGTCGACGAACCGGCGGCACGGCTCCGCCTCGGGCGGAAGTTTGCGCTGCAGCAGCTCCAGATTGCCGATCACGGCGGCGAGCAGGTTGTTGAAGTCGTGGGCGACGCCGCCGGTGAGGCGGCCGATGGCCTCGATTTTCTGGGCCTGCATCAGCGCCTGCTCGGCCTTGAGGCGTTCGGCGGCGTGGTGGTCGACCTCTTCGAGCGCCCGCTCCAGTTCGGCTGTGCGGGCTCGCACGCTCTGCTCGAGTTGGTCGTTCTCGCGCCGAAGCCGGCCAAGAGTGCGGGCGCTGGCCAGGACGGGCAGCAGATTGCTCAGCTTGAGCGGCTTAAGGACATAGTCGACGGCGCCGCTGCGCATCGACTCCACCGCCGAGGCGATGGTCCCTTCGCCGGTCATGATGACCCCGGACAGGTAAGGGTCGCGGTCGTGGGCCTTCTGCAGGAGCTCGACGCCCGTGGTCGACGGCATCTTCAGGTCGGTCAGCAGCACGTCGAACGCGCCGGGCGTGATCGCTTCCAGCGCCTCGGCCGGACTGGTGAAGCCGGTGACGTCGAAGCCCTGGCCGCCGAGCGTCACGCGCAGGGCCTGGAGATTGGCCGCCTCGTCATCGACGATCAGGATGCGCGTCCGCCGAACGTCGTCGTCTGCCGGGTTCTGAGGTTCGGGCATGGAACGGCTCACATCGTCAAGCGGGCGAGAGCCGCGCGAAGTTCGCGCAGCTTGGGCGGTTTGCTCAGCACCAGATCAATGTGGGGTGGGATGTCCTCGTCGGCGAGAAGTCCCTGGCCCCAGCCCGTGAGCAGGATCACCGGCGTCGTGGCCGACAGCTCCTTGATCGCGGTCGCCACGCGACGGCCGTCGACATAGGGCATGCCCAGGTCGGTGAAGACGGCGTCGAAGCGGTCGCCGGCCTGGCTGGCCTCGAAGAGTTCGATCCCCGCGCCGCCGCCATTGGCGATGGTCACGACATGTCCGTCGCTTTCCAGGGCGTCGCTCAACGCCTTGAGCAGAACGGGATCGTCGTCCACCAGCAGCAGCCGCAGCCGGCGTCGCGGAGCGACCGCCGCGGCGTCCGGGACGGCGCGACCGTCGATCGCCCGGGCGAAGGTCAGCGAGACGGCGGCGCCGGCGCCGGGCGAGGATTGGATATCGAGTTCGGCGCCGTGACGCTGCGCGACGCCATAGACCATCGCCAAGCCCAGACCCGTCCCGCGTTCGCCCTTGGTGGTGAAGAAGGGTTCGAGGCATCGCCGACGGGCCTCGGCGTCCATGCCGATCCCGTTGTCCGCGACGCTGACCCGCACGGCGTCGCCGGCGTTGCCGCCGATCCTGGCGGTGCTGACCGTGAGAACCCCACCATCGGGCAGGGCGTCGATGGCGTTGAACACCAGATTGACCAGCGCTTCGCGGATTTCGCTCGCGACGCCCAGGACCAGCGGCAGGTCGGGCTCCAGGGCGGTTACGACCTTGATGACCACGCCGCGCTGCATGGCCATGTCGTTCCACCGCGCCCGGGTGAGCTCCAGGACCTGATCGACCAGTTCGTTCAATTGGACCGGCTCGGTCTCCAGCTGGGTTTCCCGCAGCCTGTAGAACTCGCGCATCTTGCCGATCGTCTGGCCCACGTCCTCGACCGCGCGGTTGATGATCTCCAGTTGACCGCGTCCGGCGGGGCTGAGACCGGTCTCGGTTTCGAGCATGGCCTCCGTATAGAGCGAGACCGGCGACAGGGCGTTGTTGATGTCGTGGGCGATGCCGCTGGCCATCTGGCCCAGCGCCTTCAGCCGTTCCTGCTGCATGATCGCCTGCTGGGACTGGCGCAGATCGTCATAGGCGGCCTGGAGCGCGGTGTGCAGCTGGGCCTGGTGAGCCGCGAGCGCGACGTGTTCACTCAGTTGGCGCAGGAATTCGCATTCGGCGCTGACGAAGGCGTTCGGTTGGAAGCGGGCCACGACCAGGACGCCGAACACCTTGCTCTCGACCTGCAGGGGCGCGCAGACCATCGATCCGAGGCCGCCGCCCGCCAGCCGTTGCGGGAACGGGAAGGGGATGTTGGCGATGTCCGGTTCGTAGACCAGTCGTCCCCGGACGCACTGCGAGAGGCCGTTTTCGTCGATGTCGACGCGGGCGCGTTCCGGCATGGCCAGTTCCAGCGCCAACGCCTGGCTGTTGAGCCCGACGGCGGCGACCGTGAGGGCTCGTTCCAGGTCGTCGTACAGGCAAAGGCAGGCGAAGTCGGCCGGCAGCTGGTCCTCGATGCTCCGCACCACGACCTGGAAGATGCTCTGGTTGTCCTGCCGTTGACCGATGGCGCGCGTGATCTCGTCCAGGAGGCTCAGCCGTTCGAGCTGCGTATGGAGCTTGGCTTCGGCATCCTTGCGCTCGGTGATGTCCGTCGAGATGCCGAACACCGCGTAGACTTGGCCCGTCTCGTCCCGCAACGGGGACTTCACCGAGATGTAGGCGTGGGGGCCGTCGTCGTGCGGGGCGACCTCCTCCTCGGTGAGCGGCTGATCGGCCGCGGCCACGCGCACGTCCATGGAGCGGAAGGCGTCGGCGATCTCCGCCGGGAAGATGTCGTGGTCGGTGCGCCCGATCATCCCGTCGCGGTCGATGTGGAAGATGTCGCCGTAGCGGCGATTGACCATCAGGTAGCGGCCGTCCAGAGCCTTGACATAAATGACGGCGGGAGAGTTTTCGACCACGGCCTCGAGCAGGCGCTGGCTCTTCCAGCGCTCCAGGGTTTCGGCTTCCAGCTCGGCGGTGCGTTCGGCGACGCGCTGGTCCAGCTCGGCGTTGAGCGTCGACAGGGCGGCCTCGGCCTGGACGCGGTCGCGCATGTCCCGCGACGCCGTCTGAAACAGGAAGAACAGCAGCGTGAAGTCGCCGGCCATCTTGCCCAGATGCGCGGCCATCGCGGGCGCGTCGGCGGGCGACCGCGAATAGAGCATGACGCCGTTGGCCAAGGCGAGGATGGCCGCTGTCGTGGGCAGCGCCCCAGCGATCCGGTCGTGGTCGGCCAGCCGCCACGCCAGGACACCCGCCAGGACCCAAAGCAAGGGGGGCAGGATCAACGTCGGACGGGTGATCCCCAGGGGCCCCGGCGGGAGATAGGTTGGCAGATGCTGATAGGCGGCGAACAGGGCGGCCGCCGTCACCAAGATCGCCAAGGCGAAGACGGCCAGGCCGGAACGGCCGCCCGCTGGCCAGATCAGGGCGCCGATCACGCCCAGGGGCAGCAGGTGGGACGGCGGCGGCCATGTCGACGGCCGCAGAACCCCGCTGGAGGCCCTGATCGGGGCCAGCGGACCCGACCATTCGACGGTCACGAGGACATGGACGACCTCCATGGCGCAGGTCGCCAGGAAGACGAGGGCCAGACGTTTGGCGATGTCGCCGCGCTCATGCTGGCCGGCGCCCCACAGGTTCAGCGCCAAGATTCCCGACAGCAGGGCCACGCCCGTGTCGAGAATGGTGTGCAGGTTGGGATAGACCCTGTGCCCGTCGGCCAGCAGAACGCCGCTGACGAGGCCGAAGACGACCAGCACGATCGCGGGACTGGGGGGGCGCGCCAAACCGAAGGCGGCTGATTCCAGAGATTCTGCTGGCGTGGGTTCGGCCAAGGCGCTCCCCCGAACTGGGCTACAGCGAGACCGTTATTCGTATCTCAACTGCGGCCATTCGCAACCCAGCGATGAAGGGGGTAAAATCACGCACACCGGACGGCGATTGGGCGGACGAGCCAGACCGGTTCAGATCCGATCCCGTCCACCTGATCTCAGGATTGACGACCTAGGCCGCGCGCCTGGCGTAGAGGAACTCGATCACCGCCGCCCGGGCGTGGATGTAGGTCGGATCCTCGGCGACGGCGAGACGATCGCGCGGACGCTGGAGGGCCACGTCGAGCACCTGGCCGATCGCGGCGCGGGGGCCGTTGGTCATCATCACGATGCGATCCGACAGCAGGGCCGCCTCGTCGACGTCGTGGGTGACCATCAGCACCGTGTTGCGCAGGCTGGCGTGGATCTCCATGACGCTGTCCTGCAGGTGGGCGCGGGTCAGGGCGTCCAGGGCCCCAAACGGCTCGTCGAGCAGCAGGACCTTGGGCTCCATGGCCAGGGCGCGGGCGATGCCCACCCGCTGCTTCATGCCGCCGGAGATTTCCGAGGGCCGCTTGTCCAGGGCATGGGTCATCTTGACCAGCTCCAGATTGTGCAGCGTCCATTCCCGGCGCTCGGCGGCGGTCTTCACCCCGCCGAACACCTTGTCGACCGCCAGGGAGACGTTCTCGCGCACCGACAGCCAGGGCAGCAGCGAGTGGTTCTGGAACACCACCGCCCGGTCGGGGCCCGGAGCATTGACCTCCTGCTTGTCGAGGATCACCGCGCCGGTGGTCACCGGCACCAGGCCGGCGACGACGTTCAGCAGGGTGGACTTGCCGCAGCCGGAATGACCGATGATCGAGACGAACTCGCCCTTGTCGACCTTCAGGTCGACGCCGGTCAGAACCTCGGAGCGGACGGCGCCCTTGGCGAAGGTGACCCCGACGCCTTCGATGGAGAGATAGGCCTTGGCCATGATGCAGGTCTCCTTAGCTCGCCGCGTTGCCGCGCGAGACGATGTGGCCCAGCAGGGCCACGAGGCGATCGAGGAAGAAGCCGGTCAGCCCGACCCAGGCCAGGGCCACGATGATGTCGGAGATGCGCGAGGCGTTGTACTGGTCCCAGATGAAGAACCCGACGCCGACGCCGCCCAGCAGCATCTCGGAGGCGACGATGGCCAGCCAGCTCATGCCGATGCCGATCCGCAGGCCGGTGAAGATGTAGGGCGTGGTGGCCGGCAGCAGGATCTTGAAGAAGTACTCGACCGGCGACAGTCGCAGCACCTTGGCGACATTGACGTAGTCGGTCGGGATGTTGCGCACGCCGACGGCGGTGTTGATGATGATCGGCCAGATCGAGGTGATGAAGATCACGAACAGGGCCGAAGGCTGGGCCTCGCGGAAGGCGGCCAACGAGATCGGCAGCCAGGCCAGGGGCGGCACGGTGCGCAGAACCTGGAAGATCGGATCCAGCCCCCGGTGCGCCCAGCGGTTGGAGCCGATCAGCACGCCCAGCATCACGCCGCAGACCGCCGAGACCGAGAAGCCGACCCCGACCCGCTTGAGGCTGGTCAGCACGTGCCAGAACAGGCCCTTGTCGACCCCGCCGTGATCGAAGAACGGGTTGAGGATCAGGTCCTTGGACTCGGTCCACACCTGGACCGGCGACGGCAGCCCGCCGTAGGAGTCGCCGATCGCCGCCTGCCAGAGGCCCAGGATCGCCAGGACGGTCAACAGCGGCGGCACGACGGCCGCCGCCGTCGCGCCCGCCCGACGGACGATCTCCGACCCGCGCGAGGCGCGCGGTTCCGGGGGCGGCGGCGCGATCACCGGGGCCGCGACCGGCTCGGCCGGCGAGAAGGAGGGCTTGGGGAAGGTCATCACGCGTCCTCCCTACACCAGCTTCTTGATCGGCTGGCTGGCCAGGTAGGCGCCCGGATTGGCCGGGTCGAACACCTTGCCGTCGAAGAACCGCTCGACGCCGCGGCTGTCGCCGGCGGGGCCCGTCTGGCCGATAGTCTTGGCCGCCGCGCGCCAGATGTCCGAGCGGTTGACCTTGTTGACCAGCGCCTGGGTGTTGGTCTTCTGCGGCAGCACGCCCCAGCGGATGTCCTCGGTCAGGAACCACAGGTCATGCGACTTGAACGGGAAGCTGGCGTTGTCGGCCCAGAACTTCATGTGATGCGGCGAGTTCTTCAGCGTGCGGCCGTCCCCATAGTCCACCGTGCCCTGCAGACGGGGCAGGATGTCGCCCATCGGCACGTTGACGTACTGGCGGCCCGAGACGATCGAGCACATGGCCGGCAGGTTCGAGGCCTTGTCGCACCACAGCTGCGCCTCCTGGACGGCGGCGGTGATGGCCTGGGCGGCGCGGGGGTACTTGTCGACCCAGGCGGCGCGCATGCCCAGGGCCTTCTCGGGGTGGTTCATCCACAGTTCCGAGGTCAGGCAGGCGGTGTAGCCGACGTGCTGGTTGACCAGCTGGCCGTTCCACGGTTCGCCCACGCAGAAGGCGTCCTGGGTGCCGGCCTTCATGTTGGCCACCATCTGGGGCGGCGGGATGACGATCGTGGCGACGTCGGTTTCGGGATTGATGCCGCCCGCCGCCAGCCAGTAGCGCACCCACAGGTCGTGGGTGCCGCCCCGGAAGGTCATGGCCACCTTGGCGATGTTGCCGGCCGCCTTCAGCTGCTGGAACTTGGCCTTGGCGCCGCCGCTGTTGAGCCCGACCTTCACCGCCTTCAGGTCGTTGCCGACCGAGATCGCCTGGCCGTTGGTGTTGAGGCGGGCCAGGATGTACATCGGCGTCGGCGCGCCGCCGGTGATCGCGCCCGTGGTCATCAGATAGGGCATGGGCGACAGGATGTGGGCGCCGTCGATGCCGCCGCGCTCCGAGCCCAGCACCAGGTTGTCGCGGGTGGCGGCCCACGAGGCCTGCTTGACCACCTCCAGGTCGGGCAGGCCGTACTTGGCGAACAGGCCGCGTTCCTTGGCGATGATCACCGGCGCGGAGTCGGTCAGGGCGATGAAGCCCAGCCGGGCCTTGGCGACTTCGGGTCCGGCGCCCGCTGCGTGGGCCCCGGCCGGGAACAGGGCCTTGGCGGCGGCGACCGTGGCGGCCGCGCCCACCAGGGCGTGGCGGCGGGTCAGGCCGGTCTCGGAGGCGGTCTTGTCGGTCTTGGTCATGATCTCAAATCCCGCTGGAGGTCAGAGTTTGTATTCGAGGGTGAACCAGGCCTTGGTCCGCGAGGCCGGCGGCGTGGCCGTGCCGGCGGGCACGGTCGTTTCACGCTGGAAGTCGGCGTACTTCAGCTGGATCGAGAGCTTGGGCGTGATGGCGGCGGCGAAGGCGACGTCCCACTCGTGGCCGAGGTCGGCGCCGGTCCGCTGGTCGTTGAAGTCGTGATAGCGGACCAGGATGTCGGTGTTGAAGAAGTAGGTCCGCTTGAACCGCGGCTTGGCGTTGAAGCTGAGGTTGGCGTCCTCGATCCCGTCGACGAAGCTCTTGTTGCCGCCCGGCGAGACGAAGGCGTCGGACCAGCCCTGGAAGGCGTGGACAGTGGCCAGGGGCGTGGTGAAGCCGCGCGTCCCGTCGCCTTCCAGCGACTCGTAGCTGGCCTTGACGGTGTAGATGTCGAAGGTGCCGGCGATGTCGCCGCCGAAATAGGCCAGGTCGAAGTTCGGCGTGTTGTGGTGGTAGTCCGACTGCTTGGCGTAGGTGGCGTTGTAGGCCAGCTGGTAGAGCCCGACCCAGGTCTTGCCAGAGGCCTTGACGCCCTTGGTCAGAGACGAATTGACCGCCGAATTACCGAAATCCAGGGCGTAGACGAAGCCTTGCAGGCGCAGGGCCTCGGCCGGCGACCAGGTCGCGTTCAGCAGGTGGCTGTCGCTGTCCCAGTCGCGCAGTTCGCCCAGGATGCGGTTGACATGCGAGACGTAGGCGTAGGTCGCCTTGAACCGGCCGAGGGCGACATCGGTGCGGATCGCGTCGAACGTCTGCTCGTCCTGGCGCCAGCCGACATTGCCGACGAAGCGCTGATCGTCGAGCAGGATGCGTTGGCGGCCGGCGGTGACCTGCAGGGCGGCGCTGGGCGTCCAGGTCAGCTGGGCGCGGTTCAGCTCGGTGACGTCCGGGTCGTTGACGATCGGATATCGGGCCTTGTCGGCGCCGTTCAGCGGGGGCGTGGCGGCGCCCGGGACGTTGACGGCGTAGTGCTCCGACCCGGCCTGACGAACGTCCTCGAACTCGATCAGGCCCTTCACGCCGTGGAACTCGGCCGTCTCCCAACCCAGCCGGGTGCGGATCGTGAAGGCCGAGGCGTCGTCCTTCAGGGTGGCGGTCTTGGTCTGGTCGACGCTCTCGTAGCGCGCCCGGACTTCCAGGATCAGTTTTCCGGCGGCGACCTGGTCGCTGAAGGTCGGCGGCGGCGGCGGGGGCGGTGCGGGTTCGACGGCTTCGGCCGGGGGCTCGGCGGCGGCCGGAACCGGTTCCGGCGAGGTTTGCGCATAGGCCGCGCCGCCTAGCATCAGGGCGCAGAAAGCCGTGCTGCACCGCAGCATTTCTCGCAGTCTTGTCATGGTTCAGTCCCCCAAAAGACCAAAAAAAACGCCCGGCGGGACCGCTTCAGCGGTCTCTCCGGACGTCGTTGTCCAAACGGTACCATGCGGCTACATCGCCGCCGGGCGGCCCTCTCGGGCCATCGCGGAACGTCGTTGTCCCGCGTGTTGAGACTAGGAGGGGGCGGGCGGGGCGGCGCGGCAATCCGAAAACCGCGTCATGTCGCATCGCAGCATGGAATCGGCGCCGTTTGCTTAGCAGCGGTGCACGGACGATAGGGACTGTGCTCGGATTTCGCGCGTTTTGACGGCGCGGTCGACCCAGCCTCCCGACAACGAGCCGGGCCATCCACCCTAGCTCTTGGGCAGGAACGGCGCCCAGGCCTCGACCAGCACCCCGGGAACGGCGCTGGTCAGCGAGATGTGGCCGTTCACGAATTCCAGGCGCAGGCGCATGCCGGCCAGGCCGACGCCGGTGGTCGCCGAGGCGCCGTCCGGCAAGCCCACGCCATAGTCGCGGATCGACAACAGCACCATTTCGCCGGCCTGACGCAGGCCGATCGTGGCGCGAGGGCTGCCGGAGTGGCGGTGTACGTTGGCTAGAGCCTCCTGGGCGACACGATACAGCGCCACCTCGGTCGGCCGGGCCATCTTGGGGAAGTCGTCGGCGATGTCGATCTGCAGCGACAGTCCCGTACGGCGCGCGAAGCCTTCCGCCATCTGCCGGACGGCCGGGCCCAGGCCCATCTCCTCCAAGGCCGGCGGATGCAGCACGTAGGAAAGGCTGCGGATCTCCTCCAGGGCGTTGACCAGCAGGGCCTCGATCTCGACCCGAGTCTTTTCGGCGCGGCCCTCGACCTTCATCGCGCCCAGCATCAGCTTGGCGCCGGTCAGGTACTGGGCGGTGCCGTCGTGAAGCTCGCGCGCGATGCGTCGGCGTTCGTCGTCCTCGGCGTGTAGCAGCGCGGCGGTGGCGCGCCCCAAGGCCGCCTGGGCGTGACGCTGAACGGTGATGTCCTCCTGCGCCACGATGACCAACGTCCGGCCGTCGTTGGAAACGCGGGTGGCGGTCATCCTGGCCCACAAGGGGCCGTTGGCCAGGTCCATCTGGTACTCGTGACGAAAAGGCCCAGGTTCGCCCGCCAGCAGGTCCCGCAGGCCGAGAGCGGCTTCCGAGGCGCCGGACGCGCCCAGGCCGTCGCAGAAGGCAATGTAGTTCAAACCCAATCCATGGTTTTCCACCGGCAGCGCGTTGAATTCGGCGAACCGCACCCAGGCGTCATTCACCGCGATGATCTCGCCCGTGGCGTTCAGGATCGCTACGTTCGCCGTGACGCTGTCGAGGATGGGTTCGTGCAAACCAGACGCGGACCATTCGCTCATCTCGTGAGCCGTGTGCATTTCGGTGCTGAGCCTTATGTTTCGATCATTCGTGTCGCGGTCGGCTTATGCGAGATTCGTTGGACATGGGGCGCGACAAGGCCGCGCAGGCGTCACGTCAGGGCGTCACATTCATGGTTCCAGATACGTCCTCGACATCCTTCGCGACATACGAGAGGAAGGCCTCTGCTTCCGGAACATTCAAGCGACCTTCGCCGCGACGACGTCCGCCTGGGCATGACGCCGGAGCGAAGGCGAAACTAAGGCTCGAGGCCGTTATAGACCGCCGAGCCCGGCCCGCCGGGTTGGCGCATCACTTGGCGACGCAGCCTGGGATCGAAGCTGACGTGCACGCAGCGGCTCTTTTCGTAGATCAGCTGGTCGAATTTCAATCCGCTGTCGCGGACGGCTTTGGCGACCTCCAGATCGCTCAGGCCGTCGACATGGAAATCGGCGGCGTGGCCCAGGGCGTGGGCCGAGGTCGGCACGCCGCCGACCGCGGCGTTGACCTGCGGATTGCGGTAGGCGCTGGTGATCTCGATCGGCCGGTTGAACAGCGCGCGGACAGCCTCCATGCGCTCGGCCAGGCGTTTGAGGTTTTCCAGATGCGCCGGCGTTGGGTCGTTTTTGACGCCCATCGACAGCGCCTTGGTGGAGATGATGAACTCCTCGAGCGAGAAATGCGCGCTGAGCTTCATGGCCGCCCTCCCGATGTCGCGGAAGATTAGCGCTTAACAACCGCAATCCAAACGGGAATTTTCGACGCAATCGGCTATTGCAAACGGCCATAGTGGCGGGCGACGTAGACCGCGAAATAGAGCAGCGCGCCTGCGGCGAACAGGGCGTGGAAGCGCAGGTTGCGGATGAAGCAACCGGCCAGGCAGAGGCCGACCATCAGGGCGATCCGGATAGGATATTCGGGGCCAAGGCTCCGGAAATGCGGCGCGCCTTTCAGCAGGGTGTCGAGAATGTCCATCAGCAGGCTGACGACCAGCAAGCCGAAGAACCAGGCCCGCCGCGACATGAAATAGTCGCCGTAGCCTTCGTACTCGCTGATCTCCGTGGGAAAGATCACGCTGCACAGCAGAAACAGCATCGCCGCCTCCGCGATCAGGAAAATATAGGTCTCGAAGGTGAGGGCCCGCAGCTCGCTCAGCTGGAACTGCCACCACCAGAAGGCGGTGATCGTCGTCATCATGTAGAGCACCCAGCACAGGTGCGGCCACCAGAGGTGCTCCTTCTTCGGGTGCTGGATCAGGCCGGCGACGCCGTTCAGCAGGCGCGCCAGGCTAAGGCCCATGATGATGCTGATCATCGTGCGGGCGTGAACCAGGAGATCGTGGCTGGGAGGAGCGATCTGCATCCTTTGAGATGACCACTCGGCACGGTTGTGCGCCAGCGCCTTCTCGGCGCGCCGTGGCATGGTTTCCGGAATCCGGGCAGGATGCCCGGGTGCCTGACCAGTTCTCCCTCTTTGACGCGCCGCCGGTCACGGACCGGCTGTTCTTCGCGATCTTTCCCGATCCGGCGACGGCGGCGAGCATCGCCCGGCAAGCCGATGCGTTGCGCGCCGCGCACCAGTTGAGCGGACGGCCGCTGGCGCCCGAGCGGTTTCACGTCACCCTGCATCACCTGGGCGACCATGCCGGCGTGCGGCGCGACATCGTGGCGATGGCCGGCGAGGCGGCCGAGGCGATGACGACCTCGCCGTTCGAGGTCGTCTTCGATCGCGCCGCCAGCTTCCACAACGGCGGCAACAATCCGTATGTCCTGCAGGGCGGCGAGGGTCTCGATGCCCTGAAGACCTTCCAGCGCGACCTGGGCCTGGCGATGGCGCGGGCCGGTCTCGGCAAGCTGGTGGACAGGAGTTTCACACCGCACGTGACGATGCTCTACGACAGGCGGTTGGTGGCCGAGCAAGCCCTTCTGCCGATCCGATGGACCGTTGGCGGCTTCACCCTGGTCCACAGCCTGCTGGGACGGACCGAACACGTCCCGCTGGCGCGATGGGCGTTGCGCTGAAGGCGGAGGATCTGCCTCCGGCTTAGGGCGAACCAATCGCCGCGTGGCGCGGTGTGCCCCCCCTTCGATCTGAACTGGCCCTGGCGGGCGGGATCTTGGGTCCTTGTCGCCTCAAACGATCGCCGGCGGTTTCAACAGGGCCGCGACCTGGCCCAGGGCCTCGCGCAGCAGCGACGCCTTGGCAGGGCCGCCCAGCGAAATGCGCAGTCCGGCGGGGGCGTCGGGCGTGGCGGCGAAGGCGTCGGCCGCGACCAGCGCCAGGCCGCGGGCGGCCGCCAGGGCGCGCAATCCGCTCGCGTCCAGGCCGGACGGCGGCTCCAGCCAGACGTGAAGGCTCTCGGCGTCGCCCTGGGCGATGGGCAGAACCTCGGCGGCGATGGCCCGGCGCGCCCGGGCCTCCAGCCGAACGCCGGCCAGGATCCGTTCGGCGGTCCCGTCGCGGATCCAGCGAACAGCGACCGCAGTGGTCAGGGGTGAACCCATCAATGCCGTGGCGTGCAGGGCGTCGGCGATCCGCGCGGCCATCGCGCCGCTCGGCGCCGCCAGGAAGGCGACGCGCAGGCCGGGCGACAAGGTCTTGGACAGGGTGGCGATGTGGAAGGTCCTCGCCGGCGCCACCGCGGCGAGGGCGGGCAGGGGAGCATCGAACAGGCGGCTGTAGGGGTCATCCTCGATCAGCCAGGCGTCGCTGGCGGCGACGACGGCCGCGATCTCGCGACGCCGGGCCTGGCCCATGGTCGTGGCGACGGGGTTGCGAGTGGTCGGGACCAGATAGACTGCCGCGGGCTTTTGCTCGGCGCAAAGCCGGGTCAGGGCCTCGGGCAGGAAGCCTTCGGCGTCGACGGGGCAGGTGATCAGGCGCAGGCCCAGCCGCGCGGCCAGGGCGATGATCCCAGGATAGGTCAGGGGCTCGACCACCAGGCCGGCGCCGGGCCTGGCGATCGTGGTGAGGATCGCGATCAGGGCCGATTGTGCCCCAGGGCAGACCGCGATCCGTTCGGGCCCGACCTCGCCCAGCGTCGGCGCCAGCCAGGCGGCGCCGGCCGCTCGCTGTCCCGGCGCGCCGGGACCGGCGTGATAGGCCATCAGGGTCGCCACCTCGGTGCGGTCGAGGATCGCGGCGGTCGCCTCCTTGAGCAGCGCGGCCAGCGACACGCCCTGGGGCGGCGGCGGCAGGTTCATGCTCAGGTCGACCAGACCGGCCTCGTCCTCCATGGCGCGGCGGCGTACGAAGGTGCCGCGCCCCACCGCGCCCTCGACCAGGCCCCGAGCGCGCGCGGCGCCATAGGCGCGGGTGACCGTGGTGAAGTCGATGCCGAGCTGGTCGGCCACGACGCGTTGGGGCGGCAGCTGGTCTCCCGGCTGCAATTCGCCCTCGCGCACGGCCGTTTCCAGGGCCTCGGCCAGCGCCAGATAGATCGGCTGGCCGTCGTTCGCGCGGACTCGCCGCAGCCAAGCGGCCATGGGGCGGTTCCGGGTCATGCTTGCTTTTCCATGAAGCGATACATACATTCAATGAAGAATGTATGCAACAAGGCGCACATTGTATGGAACGGCCCCTGATCACCCATTTCGACAATCCGACCAGCCTGCAGGCTGGGCTGCTCTGCCGCTGCCCGCGCTGCGGCGAGGGCAAGCTGTTTGGCGGTTTCCTGCGCCTGGCCAAGCGCTGCGATCGCTGCGGGCTGGACTACGGCTTCGCCGACCCGGCGGACGGGCCGGCCTTCTTCGTCATGACCGGCGTCGGCATCCTGGTGATCGCGGTCTGGGCCTGGGCGGTGATCGCCTGGAGTCCGCCGCTCTGGGTTCAGTTCGCGACCGTGTTTCCGGCCTTGCTGGCCGGCTGCCTCGGAACGCTGCGGCCGGTGAAAGCCTGGCTGGTCGCCGAGCAGTACATCCACAACGCCAGCGAGGGCGGCGCCTCCAGCGTCCAGAAGCGATAAGGCGAGGGGGCGCCCGTGGCGAGGGCGGGGTGGGCGCCCCCTCTGTCACGCCGCCGGAAGGCGACGCGCGACCGATGGAACTGGCGGCGGGATCAAAACTGGCCTGACCAATCGCCGGTTCGCGGCTCGAAGTCAAGCGGGTTGGCGCTGGCGCGTGACGTCAGAAAGCATGTCTGAGCCATTTATGAAGGACAATCCCCCAAGTGTTGTAGGCGATTATCCTAGGTCATCGATCTCCGGCGAAGGTCAGAGGTCTGTCTTGAAATTGGCCAGGCCGCTCGCTAGGGTCTGCCCAAGAACGACACGGGAAAGCCACCGGCAAGGCCCCTGCCAGCACGGCGACTTCGGCGGCCAGCCAGTAGTCGCGCCGCGGCCAGAGCGCGACTTCCGTCGCCCGGCGGCGGGATTCGGCGCTAGGCTGTGTCCAAAAGACATTTCAGGCAGGCGAGGGCGTAGGGATGGCGGACAAGTCTTGGAGCGAGGGCGGGACCCGGCGCGGCTTGGTCACCCGCAGGGGCGCGGTCGGCGCGGCGGGCGGCATGGTCCTGGCGGGGGTGGCGGCCGGTGCGAGCCCGGCGGCGGCCAGGTCCGGTCCGGCCCCGGGCGCGCCCAGCCTTCTCTATCCGCACGAGAGCGCCACGCGCGCGACCCGGAGCCTGGCGGCGACCTGGCGGTTTCGCGCCGACCCCAAGGATGCCGGCGAGGCCGAGGGCTGGTGGAAGGGCCTGAAGGACTTCCGCCTGATCCCGGTGCCCGCCAGTTGGAACGACATCTTCGACGACGTGCGCAACTATGTCGGTTCGGCCTGGTACGAGACCGATTTTCGCATCGACAAGGGCTGGGCGGACCAGCGCATCCACCTGCGCTTCGGCTCGGTCAACTACACCGCCAAGGTCTGGCTGAACGGCAAGCTGCTGGGCGGCCATGTGGGCGGGCACCTACCGTTCGCTTTCGACATCACCGACGCCGTGACCCTGGATGGCGACAACATCCTGACCGTGCTGGTCGAGAACAAGATCCAGCTGGACCGCGTGCCCTCGACGCCTGATCGCGCGCGCTGGCACATGCACACCGTCCACTTCCCGCAGACGGCCTACGACTTCTTCCCCTATGCCGGCATCCATCGTCCCGTGCTGCTGTTCACGACACCTGATCTCCACCTGAGCGACGTGACGGTGAAGACCAGCCTCGACGGCAAGGTGTCGATCGATCTGGAGGCCAGCGCGCCCTGGTCGGGCAAGGCCAGCGTGGCGATCTCGGACCACCGGGGCGAGCAGAAGGGCTCAGCCACCCTGGCGGGCGGCAAGGGCTCGACGGTCGTGGCGCTGAAAAACCCGCGGCCCTGGAGCCCGGACGACCCGCACCTCTACACCCTGACAATCCGCCTGGAGAACGGCGCGACGCCTGACGAATACGCCTTCAAGATCGGCGTGCGCACCATCGAGGCCAAGGACGACAAGCTGCTGCTGAACGGCAAGCCGGTGTTCCTGCGTGGCTTCGGCAAGCACGAGGATTTCCCGATCCACGGCCGCGGCCTGGACGTGCCCTCGATCATCCGCGACTTCGAACTGCTGAAATGGATCGGCGGCAACAGCTTCCGCACTTCGCACTACCCCTACAGCGAGGAGGCGATGATGCTGGCCGACGAGCGCGGCCTGCTGGTGATCGACGAGACTCCGGCCGTCAGCCTGGTGTTCGCCGATCCTCCCGAGATCCAGGAGGCTCGCTTCAAGCAGTTGAAGCAGGACATCGTCGACCTGGTCCGCCGCGACAAGAACCACCCCTGCGTGATCATGTGGTCGCTGGCCAACGAGCCGCTCGTGAAGCCTTTCCACACGACCGATCCCGAGCCGCCCGGCGGCAACGAGACCGGCCTGAGGTTCTTCGCCCCGCTGTTCGACCTGACTCGCCAGCTGGACGGCACGCGGCCGGTGACCATCGTCAGCATCCAGGGCGGTTCGATGGACTGGCAGGCCCTGGGCGATGTGGTCTGCACCAACTCCTATCAGGGCTGGTACTCGCTGTCGGGCCAGCTGGACCTTGCGGAGGAGGCGTTGAAGAGCGACGTCGCCAAGCTGCGCGCCCGCCATCCGAACAAGCCTATCATGTTCACCGAGTTCGGGGCCGACGCGGTGGCCGGCATGCACGCCCATCCGCCCGAGATGTGGACCGAGGAATACCAGGCCGACATGGTCGAGATGTATATCCGGGTGCTGGCCGACTACCCGTTCATCTTCGGCGCCCATCCGTGGGCCTTCGCCGACTTCCGCACTTCGCAGAGCATCATGCGGGTCGGGGCGCTGAACCACAAAGGGCTCTTCACCCGCGAACGGAAGCCCAAGCTGGCGGCCCACCGCACCCGCGCGCTATGGAGCAAGCCCGCCAAGGTGTGAGTTCGCCTCGTAGATGGCGGCTGGTTTCGCTGGCTGGAGCAGCGCTCCACCTGCTGTGCCTGCCAATGTTCTTCAGCCGTGCGCTGAGGACTCCGCCGGTCGAGGCCGCCGCCTAGGAGGGGGCGCCCGAGCACAGCGGCGCGGCGACGATCTCGGCCAGCACCGTGCGGTCGTGGGCCTGGGCGCGCTGGCGGTAGTGCTCCAGGTGGTGCGGAACCAGGACCGCCAGGACCGTGGCCGCCCCGCCGGCCAGGATCGCCATCGGCCACCCGCCCAGCAAGGCCCGCAGGCCGCGCGCCGAGGCTCCGGTCAGCAAGGCCAGCAGTCCCAGCGCGCAGCACAGCATGGCGGGCGCCTAGGCCGGAACCGCTTCTGCGTGGCAGGCCTTGGCAGGCGCGGCGTCCTCATACTCGTCGTGGCGACGCATCCAGTCGCCCATGTTGCCGGACTCGTTGCGGCCCAGGGGCGCGCGGTCGAGGATCATGTAGGTCCCGATCAGTTCCTCGCCGCCGCGGCCGTAGCTGGAATAGGTGTGAAACACCTGGCCGGCTTCGTCCTTGTAGAACGAACTCAGGCCCGGCAGCTCGTTGGCGCCCTCGCCGGCTGGCTGGAAGTTGTAGGTTGCGCCCGCCGCGATGGTCTGCGGCGTGAACGACACGCCGAAATCGTAGTTGAAGTCGCCGCCGAATGACGAGACCCACGGGAATTTCCAGCCCATCCGGGCCTTGTAGGCGGCGATCTTGTCCAGCGGCGCGCGCGACACGGCGAGCAGGGTCACGTCGTGATGGTTCAGGTGGAGCAGGGTCCCATCCAGGTGATCGGCCAGGAACGAACAGCCCGGGCAGCCGGCCTCCCATTCGGGCGGCAGCATGAAGTGGTAGACCACCAGCTGGCTGCGGTCGCCGAACAGCTCGGCCAGGGTCTTGCGGCCGTTCGGCGTGTCGAAGGCGTAGGCCTTGTCGACCTTCACCCAGGGCAGGGCCAGGCGTTCGGCGGCGTTGCGATCGCGCAGCCGCGTCTCTTCCTTTTCGTGAATTAGCAGCGCCCTGCGCGCTTCGAGCCAGTCCTCGCGCGACGCGACCTTGTGGTTGAGCATCGTTCTTCTCCCTGGTGCGTGAGTTCGCCGGCCCATCGGCCTTGACGTAAAGAGTTGATATCAACATAATTGCGACATGTCAAAACCGCTGGAAGTCCCATTCGCCGCCACCCTCCACGTGAAGGACACCTGCCTGTGCCTCCACGCCCAGCGCGCGGCGCGGGCCCTGGCGCGGCGGTTCGACCAGGCCCTGGCGCGGTTCGACATCACCAGCGGCCAGTTCTCTCTGTTGATGTCGCTGAACCGGCCGGAGCCGCCGACGATCGGTTCGGTGGCCGGCCTGCTGGCCATGGATCGCACCACCTTGACGGCCAATCTCAAGCCCCTGGAGCGGCGCGGCCTGCTGACGGTCAGCGTCGACCCGGCCGACCGGCGCGGTCGGCGACTGGCCCTGACGCCGACCGGCATGGCGCTGCTGGCGCGGGCCCTGCCGGTCTGGACGCAGACCCATGCCGAGGTCGAGGCGGGCCTGCCCGATGGCGGCAGCGACGTCCTGCGCGCGGGCCTGCTGGCCCTGGCCTGAATCGCCGAACAGGGCGTTGGCCTCCGCCTTTTCCGTTTTGCCCGATGGCGCGTGAACTCTAGTCTGGTCGGACTCGAGAATCTGACGCGCGCGGAGCAGTTGGCGTGACAACCACGATCTACGGCATCAAGGCCTGCGACACGATGAAGAAGGCGCGGGACTGGCTGGAGGGTCACGGGGTCGCCTACGACTTCCATGACTACAAGACGGCCGGCGTCGATCGCCCGCGCCTGGAGGCCTGGGCCAAGGCGGTGGGCTGGGAAGTCCTGCTGAACAAGGCCGGGACGACCTTTCGCAAGCTGCCGGACGCCGACAAGCAGGGGATCGACGAGGCCAAGGCCATCGACCTGATGCTGGCCCATCCGTCGATGATCAAGCGGCCGGTTCTTGTGGCGGGCGATCAACTACTGGTCGGATTCAAGCCTGACGTGTATGGTCGCGCCTTGAGTTCAGGGGGCTGAATGGACGCCCAGATCGATCTGGTCATCTTCGATTTCGACGGCACGCTGGCCGACAGCACGGCCTGGGCCATCCGGGCGGTGAGGCCGCTGGCCGAACGCTTCAAGTTCAAGGCCGTCACCGAGGACGAGATCGCCATGCTGCGCGGCCGCTCCAGCCGCGAGATCATCGACTATCTGGGCCTGCCGCTGTGGAAGGTCCCGCTGGTCGCCGCCCACGGCAAGAAGATGATGGCGGCCGAGGCTCACGCCATCCCACTGTTTTCGGGCACGGGCGACCTGCTGCGCGGCCTGTCGACGGCGGGCCTGCGCCTGGCGATCGTCAGCTCCAATTCCGAGGCGACCATCCGCTCGATCCTGGGCGACGAGCTGGCCGGGCTGGTCGACCATTACGGCTGCGGGGCGGCGATCTTCGGCAAGGCCGCCAAGTTCAGGGCCGTGGTCAAGGCCGCGCGCATCCCCAAGGAGCGGGTGCTGTGCATCGGCGACGAGACCCGCGACATCGAGGCGGCGCGCGAGGCGGGCCTAGCCTGCGGGGCCGTCGAATGGGGCTACGCCACGCGGCGCGCCCTGGCCGATCACGGCCCGACCATGATGTTTTCGGCCATGGACGAAATTATTTCGCGGGTCGCCGCATCCAATCAGCGTGTCGGCGCCGACTAGTCTTCAGAAACGGCGCGAAAGGTCGCGTCGATCTGGAGATTTAAGACCGATGGAAGATCTGGTTCGCTCTTACTGGTGGCTGGTGTTCCCTCTGAGCTGGGGCGCGTTCGGCGTGTTCCAGAACTGGCTGGCCTACCGCGCCCGCCGCGACGCCCTGAACATGCTGCGCTTCTACGCCGAGGCCGGCCACGAGCCGCCTGCGGGCCTGCTGGACCGGCTGAACGTCCGCCCCTTGCACTGACATTCACGGCGCGTGAGCGCGCCCGGAGACTAAGACCATGGAAGACCTGTTCCGACAGTTCTGGTGGATTCTCTTCCCGCTGAGCTGGTTCGTATTCGGCGCCTATCAGAGCTGGCTGTCCTATCGGGCCAACCGCGACACCCTCGACCTGATCAAGGCCTACGCCCAGTCCGGGCGCGAGCCGCCGCCCGAGCTGCTGGCCAAGCTCAACAAGCGCTGGAACGACGGTGACGAACTGGACGAGGCGGAGGATGACGACGGGCGCGTCGGCCGCCGCCATCGTCGCCGCTATCGCCGAGAAGGCACTTGGTCGCGGGTCGCGCTGTTCGGCTGTCTCTGCGCTGGTTTCGCCTATGCGGCGGCTACCGACCTCTATGAGGCCGGGCCGGCCTTCGTGATTGTGACCTTCGTCATGGCAGCCCTGGCCGTGGCGGCGGCGGTGTCGATCCTGGTGGATCGAGGGCCGAAGGTCTGATGGACGGACCGCTCGTTCGGGCCGCGCGGGACGGATCGCAATCCGCCTTCGCCAGGCTCGTGGCGGCGCACGAGCGGACCTTGCGCGGGTTCCTGCGCAAGAGCGGATTCGGCGACGCCGACGACATCGCCCAGGAGGCCTTCCTGGCGGCCTGGTCCAGCCTGGGCCGGTTGCGCGACGACGAGGGCTTCCGCGCCTGGCTGTACGGGATCGCCTGGCGCAAGGCGTTGGACCACGGGAGGTCCGCCCGCCGCGCCGCGCGCCGCGACGAGGCTTGGCGCGAAGAGCAGGCGGCGGACGCGCCGCGCGGGGTCGACCCGGCCGACCGCCTGGCGCTGGAGGCGGCCCTGGCCGACCTGCCGCCCGACCAGCGAGCCTGCGTCACCCTGTGCTTGGGCCAAGGCTGGTCGCACGGCGAGGCGGCGAAAACCCTGAGCCTGCCCCTGGGCACGGTGAAGTCGCATGTGAACCGAGGACGTGAGAGGCTGTTGGCCGTATTGGGAGACGCGTCATGACCCCCGAAGATCGTCTGGCCGCTTTTCTGTCCGCGGACGCCGCCCCCGCGCGGCCGACGGTGGACGCCGCGTTCGTCGCCGAGGTGATGCAACGGGTGGCGCGGCGGGAGCTGCGGCTGAAGCTGGCCTCGGCCGCCGCGACCGCCGTGGCTGCGGGCGCGGTGCTGTGGGCCTGCGCCCCGGTGCTGAACCTGGCGGTCCAGACCCTGGCGCCCGTCCTGCTGCCGGCGGCAGGGATCCTGACCTTGGCGGCGGCCGCCGGCCTGCTGGGCGGCCAGGTGCTAATGCGCCGCTAGACGCTGGATTGGCCCGGGACCTGGGCGAAACGTTCGAGAGGCGCCAGCCTTACGAAAGTTTCATCCGACCCGGCGCCTCCAATCGCCATGGCCCAGGTCTCTTACCTACAGAAGGCGAGGGCGAAACGCCGCCGCCAGGCATTCGAGGGGACTTAAGTCATGGAACTTGGAATTCTGATCCCGCTGGCTCCGTTTCTGATGGTCGCGGCGATCGTGATCGTGCCGGCGTGGCTGCGGACGCGCGAGCGCCGCGAAATGCAGGCGACGGTCCGCGCCGCCATCGAGAAGGGGCAACCGCTGCCGCCCGAACTGGTCGAGGCCCTGTCCAAGGACGTGCGGCCAAGAGCGGCGTCTTCGTCGCATCGTGACATGCGGATCGGCGTAGTTCTGCTTTTCGTCGCCGGCGGCGTCGCCCTGACCGGCTTGGCGCTGGGCCAGATCAACGACTACGCGATGTACGGCACGCTCAGCGGCGCGGCCATTCCAGGCATGATCGGCCTGGCCTTCGTCATTCTCAGCTTCTTCAACCCCAACAAGCGTCCGCCCGAGGCTTGAGCGCGAATACGGGGAGGAGGGGACCAAGCTCATGGGCACTGAACGCCCACACACCGGCCACGACGTCGAACTGGCCGCCCTGGCGGCGGCTGGCGATCGGCTGGCCTTCGGCGAGCTGGTGCGTCGCCACGGCTCGGCCGTGCGGGGCCTGCTGCGCCGGCTGGGGGCCGACCCGGCCACGGCCGACGACGTCGCCCAGGACGCCTTCCTGGTCGGCTACGAGCAGATCGCCGACTATCGCGGGGAGGGGGCTTTCGCGGGATGGATCAAGAAGACCGCCGCGCGGCTCTATCTGCGGAAGGTCAAGCGGGAGGCCCGTTTCGTGCTGACCGAGGCCCCCGAGGAAGCCGCGCCGGCCGGATCGGACGGTCCCGCCGCGACGGCCGACCGCCTCGATCTGGACGAAGCGCTCAAGCATCTGTCCAAGGCCGAGCGCCTGTGCGTTTCGCTGTGCTACGGGGCCGACTGGTCGCACGCCGAGGCGGCCGAGGCCTTGAACATCCCCCTTGGGACGGTCAAATCCCATGTCAAACGTGGTCTGGATAAACTCAGAGTCCGGATGGCCGCGCCGTCCGAAAGCGCATCGAACGACTCCGCGAGGAGAGAAAACCGTGGCTGACCAGGATTTCGAAACCCAACTCGCCCGTCTCTACGGTCAGGCGCCGGTGTTTCGCGACGCCGAGCTGTTCGCGCGGCAGGTGACCGAGAAGCTGGATCGCGGCTGGGCGTTGCGCCGGGTGGCGATAGGCGCGACGGGCGTCGTCGCGGGCTTGGCGGTCGCGGTCCAGATGATCGGCGCGCGGTTCGCCAACGAGTTCTCGGAGGTGTCCAGCGAAGGGACCCAGCAGTGGAGCCTAGCGCTGGCCAAGCTGACGAACCGCTACGACCAGCTGTTCACCTTGGGCGGCTCCGAGGTCCTCTGGGTGGGCGCCGCCTTGGCGATTCTGGCGTTGGGTTTCGCCGTGACCCGTCTGATTGACGAGGTCTAGGCGGGGTTTCGCCAAACTTTTCGCTGATAATGTTGCGGCGCCGAACGATCTGGCGGAAAACGGCACGCGTCTTTCGCCGGAGTGCCGACCCTGTCCGCCCATCGTGAAGAAAAGGTCCGCCGCCTGGCGGCTCCCGACATCGCCGCGCGCAAGGGCGGCGAGCCCATCGTCTGCCTGACGGCCTACACCGCGCCGATCGCCGCGGCGCTGGACGAGTCGTGCGACCTGCTGCTGGTCGGCGACTCGCTGGGCATGGTCGTGCACGGCCTACCCAACACCGTCGGCGTGACCCTGGAGATGATGATCCTGCACGGCCAGGCGGTGATGCGCGGCTCGCGCAAGGCGATGGTCGTGGTCGACATGCCGTTCGGCTCCTACGAGGGCGCGCCGGAAACGGCCTACGCCAACGCGGTGCGGATCATGAAGGAGACCGGCTGCCAGGCGGTGAAGGTCGAGAGCGGCTCCACCGTGCCCGCCACCATCGCCTATCTGGTGCAGCGCGGCATTCCGGTCATGGGCCATATCGGCCTGCGGCCCCAGGCGGTGCTGGTCGACGGCGGCTTCAAGGCCAAGGGCAAGGACGAGGCCGGGCGCCAGAAGGTGCTGGAGGAAGCCCGCGCCACCGCCGAGGCCGGCGCCTTCGCCGTCGTGGTCGAGGGGGTGGCCGAGGGCCTGGCGCGCGAAGTGACCGCCGCCATTTCGGTCCCGACCATCGGCATCGGCGCCTCGGCCGGCTGCGACGGCCAGGTGCTGGTGGTCGACGACATGCTGGGTCTGTTCGACTGGACCCCCAAGTTCGTGCGCCGCTACGCCGACCTGAAGGGCGAGATCGAGCGCGCCGCCGCCGATTACGCCCGCGACGTCAAGGCGCGCACCTTCCCGGGCGAGGCCGAGACCTACTACGCCAAGAAGAGCTAGCACCAAGAAACGGGGCGCTGGTTCCGCCCCGTTGCGGCTGGCTCGGACACGCTATAGGTTCGCCGCCTCGGTGGGTCCGCTCACCATGGTTTTCATTTCGCGTGTCGATTCCGGAGCGATCCGGCGTCGACGCCTCAGGGCGCTGTTTCGCCCCTATCGGAGCCTCGTTCGTGGTCGATGTGTTTGACGAGGTCGAAGAGCAGCTGCGCTCCGACCGCTACAAGTCCCTCGCGCTGAAGTCGCTGCCCTGGGTGGGCGCGCTGGCCGCGGTGGCGATTCTGGGCGCGGGCGGCTGGATGGGCTGGACCAGCTACCAGCAGAACCTGACCAACAAGGCCACGGAAGCCTATCAGGCGGCCCTGACCACCGGCCAGAAGTCGGGCCCCGCCGCGGCGTTCCCGGCGTTCGAGGCCATCTCCAAGACCGGCACGCCGGTCTACAAGGCCCTGGCCCTGCTGCAGATGGGCGGCGTGCGCCTGGAGCAGAACAAAACCGCCGAGGCGGTGGCCTATTTCGACCAAGCGGCCAAGCTTTCGCCCAATCCGGTGCTGGCCGACCTCGCCGGCCTCAATTCCGCCTTGGCGCTCATCGACACGGCTCCTTACAAGGATGTCGAGGCGAGGCTGAACCCGTTGATGGGCGAGAAGAGTCCCTATCGCGTGCAGGCGAAGGAAGCCCTGGCCTTCGCCAAGCTGCGGGCCGGCGACCTGGCCGGCGCGCGCGGCGACTTCCTCGTGCTGTCCAGCTCGCTCGACAATTCCTCGGATGAAATCCGGGAACGGGCCAAGGGCGCGATGGCCATGATCGATTCCGGCTCCGCCAAGGACCTGCCGGCCGTGGTCAAGGCCGCCATGGCCCTGCCGCCGTCCGCCGCGCTCTCGCTTCCGACCGGCCCGCAGGCCGACGTCGCCCCCAATACCGCCCAATGAGCCGACGCCCCATGACGACCAAGCGCTATCTGCTCCTCACCGCGATGATGACCGCCGCGGTGTCGGTGGCCGGCTGTTCGACGATTTCCAAGCTGAACCCCTTCGACAAGAAGGAAGCCAACAAGACCCTGGCCACCCAGGGGCAGCGGATCTCGGTCATCGCCTTCGACCAGAAGGTCGAGCCGGCCGAAGCGCTGAAGGGCGCCGACTTCTTCCTGCCCGAGCCGACCGTCCAGGCCGACTGGCCGCTGCCGGGCGGCAACGCCGAGCAGTCGGTCGAGCATGTGGCCGCCGCCGCCAATTTCGACATCGCCTGGCGCAAGGGCTTCGGCCAGAAGGCCAACCGCAAGTATCACGTGACCGCGCCGCCAGTGGCGGCCGACGGCAAGATCTTCGTGATGGACGGCGAGGCGACCGTCAGCGCCATCGACGCCAAGAGCGGCTCGACGATCTGGAAGAAGGATCTGCGTCCCGCCAAGGCCCCCGGCAAGAAGCACGGTTTCTTCGGCATCGGCGGCAGCGCGGCCGACCGCACGGGCTTCGGCGGCGGCGTCGCCTACGCCAACGGTAAGCTCTACGTCGCCTCGGGCTTCCGGTTCGTGGCCCAGCTGGACGCCGCCACCGGTGCGGAAGCCTGGCGTCAGCAGACCAGCACGCCGGTCCACGCCGCCCCCACGGTCGCCGATGGCCGCGTGTTCGTGATCTCGACCGACAACGAACTGCTGAGCTTCAACGCCGCCGACGGCGCGCCGGGCTGGACGTATCAGGCCCTGATCGAGCCGGCCCGGATCCTGGCGGCCACCAGCCCCGCGGTCAGCGGCGACACCGTCGTGGCCGGCTTCGCCTCGGGCGAACTGGTCGCTCTGCGCGCCAGCAACGGCAACGACCTGTGGAGCGAGGCCCTCAGCCGCGCCAGCCGCACCAACGCCCTGTCGGAAATCCGCGACATCGCCGGCCGTCCGGTGATCTTCAAGGGCGACGTCTTCGCCGTCAGCCACTCGGGCGTGTTCGCCGCCACCGACCTGCGCACGGGTCAGGCCCGCTGGAATCTGCCGGTCACCGCCATCACCAGCCCCTGGGCGGCCGGCGACGTGGTCTTCGTGGTCGACAAGGCCGGCCAGGTGATCTGCGTCTCGCGCGAGGCCGGTCAGGTCTACTGGATCCGCGACCTCAACAACACCGACAAGCTGAGCAAGAAGCAGAAGAAGAAGCGCGCCAAGCATCCAGTGGTCTGGTCGACCCCGATCCTGGCCTCGAACCGCCTGATCACCGTGTCGAGCGAAGGTCAGGCCGTGGCCCTGAACCCCAAGACCGGCGAGACACTGAAGACCCTGAAGATCGGCCAGCCGGTCCTGCTGGGTCCGATCGCCATGGGCGACGCCGTCTATGTGGCGACCGACGAGGCGGATCTGATCGCCATCCGCTAGACTTCGCCGGGCCCGCCCGGATCCACAATTCAGGCGCCGCGAACCCGGGCTGGTCCTCACCAGTCCGGGTTTGTCGCTTTTGTCTCCGAAATCGACTAATCACAGCCCATGCCTTTGAAACTCGCCATCGTCGGCCGCCCCAATGTGGGCAAGTCGACCCTGTTCAACCGTCTGGCCGGCCGCAAGCTGGCCCTGGTCGACGACCAGCCCGGCGTCACCCGCGACCGCCGGTTCGCGCACGGCCGCCTGGGCGACCTGGACCTGGAGCTGATCGACACCGCCGGCTTCGAGGACGTCACCGACGAGAGCCTGGAAGCGCGGATGCGCGCCCAGACCGAGCTGGCGATCGACGAGGCTGACGTCAGTCTGCTGGTGTTCGACGCCCGCGAGGGCCTGACGCCGCTGGACCGGATCTTCGCCGAGATCCTGCGCAAGCGGAACAAGCCGGTGCTGGTGGCGGCCAACAAGTCCGAGGGCAAGGCCGGAGACCATGGCGCGGCCGAAGCCAACGTCCTGGGCCTGGGCGAGCCGATCCAGATCAGCGGCGAGCACGGCGAGGGCATGGCCGAGCTCTATGCGGCCCTGCTGTCCGTCGCGCCGGAAGAGCTGCAGACCGACCATGACGAGTTGGACGACGACAAGCCGATCAAGATCGCCATCGTCGGCCGTCCCAACGCCGGCAAGTCGACCCTGATCAACCGCCTGATCGGCGAACAGCGCCTGCTGACCGGGCCGGAAGCCGGCATCACCCGCGACTCCATCTCGGTCGACTGGGACTGGGGCGGGCGCAAGGTGCGGCTGGTCGATACCGCCGGTCTGCGCAAGAAGGCCAAGGTCAACGAGAAGCTCGAGAAGCTCTCGACCGCCGACACCATCCGCTCGCTGACCTTCGCCGAGGTCGTGCTGCTGGTGATGGACGCCACTCATCCGTTCGAGACCCAGGACCTGCAGATCGCCGACCTGGCCGAACGGGAAGGGCGCTGCGTGGTCTTCGTCCTGGCCAAGTGGGACCTGATCGAGGATCCGGGCCAGATCCTCAAGGACTTCAACGAACATGCCGAGCGCATGTTGCCCCAGCTGCGCGGCGCGCCGGTGGTCGCCTTGTCGGGCGAGACCGGCCGCGGCGTCGAACGGCTGATGCCGGCCGTGCTCAAGAGCCACAAGGACTGGTCGACCAAGGTCAAGACCCGTGACCTGAACGACTGGCTGCAGATGGCCATGCAGCGCCACCCGCCGCCCAGCGTCGGCGGCAAGCGCATCAAGCCCAAATACATGGCCCAGACCAAGGCCCGCCCGCCGACCTTCGTGCTGTTCTCCAGCCGCGCCGACCAGATGCCCGAGCAGTATCGGCGCTATCTGATCAACTCCTTGCGCGAAAGCTTCGACCTGCCGGGCGTGCCGCTGCGCATCACCCTGAAGTCGGGGGCCAATCCCTATGCCGAGGGTGAGGCCAAGGGCCACTCGGGCAAGGGCAAGCGGGAGTTCGAGCGCAAGGAGCGCGAGAAGGAGCGGATCCGCGCCTCGCGCAACACCGTCAAGAAGTCGGTGCGTGTCGCCGAAGCCGCCGCCGCGGCCGCCGCCGAGGCCGCGGGTCTGCCCGCGCCCGCCAAGAGCGCCGGCAAGCCCGCCTCGAAGGCCTCGAAAGCGCCCAAGCCGGCCGAGATCGCCGCGACGCCCGCCGCCGAGTCCGGCAAGGCGGCGGTCAAGTCGGTCAAGAAGCAGGGCCCCAGGGCCCAGAAGAAGTCGACCACGCCCAGCTACAAGGTCGGCTTCAAGGCGGCGGGCGGCAAGGCGGCCGGCTCGAAGACCGCGCCGCGCCGCCCGGTGGCTGGCGCCCGCACGGTTCGCGGCAACAAGGCGCCGCCGAAAGGGCGGTAGCGTCGGTCGCCCACGCGATAGGTTACGTAATTAAGGTGCGCCGGGACGATCGAAGGGGGTGTCGATGTCCCGGCGCATTCCCGATCCGACTCTTCCGGACATCGGATCGGAAAGCTCCTGGAGCGTTTCACGACCTGATTGCATCAGGCTGGCGCTCTAGATCTTTGTTTTAATGCATTTTCTTCAAGCGAACCTGCGTCCGCTTCGCTCAAAGATGCTCTAGAACTCCTCCCAGGCCGTGGCCGCGAGCGCGGCGTTGCCGGCGCCGGGGCGGAACCGGGCGCTGACGCGAGTCTGGGGGCGGGCCGCTTCGGAAGGACGTCGGCAAGCCTGGACGGGTTCGGGGTGGCCGGCCACCGCGAGCTCTCCGGTCTGAAAGCGCGAGACAAGCGCGGTCAGCTCGTTGGCTTCGGCCTTCAGGCTGGCGGCGGCGGCCGTGACCTCCTCGACCATGGCGGCGTTCTGTTGGGTGACCTCGTCCATCTGGTTGACGGCGGTGTTCACCTGAGCGAGGCCGGTGGCCTGCTCCTGTGACGACTGGGCGATCTCCGAAATCAAGGTGTCGATCTGGGCGACCTTGCCGACGATGCCGCTCAGGGCCTGGCCGGTCTCGCCGACCAGTTGGACGCCCCGCGCGACTTGCGATGTGCTGCTGGCGATCAGCCCCTTGATTTCCTTGGCAGCCTCGGCCGAACGCTGGGCCAGGGCCCGCACTTCTTGGGCCACGACCGCGAAACCGCGGCCGGCGTCGCCGGCCCGGGCGGCCTCGACGCCGGCGTTCAAGGCCAGCAGGTTGGTCTGGAAGGCGATCTCGTCGATCACGCCGATAATCTGGGTGATCTTGCCCGAGCTGTGCTCGATCTCGCCCATGGCCTCGACGGCGTCACGCATGACCTCGCCGGAGCGGGCGGCGTCTTCCCGGGCGCTGGAGGCGGCGACGAAGGCCTCCTTGGCCCCCGTCGCGCTGCGTCGCACCGTAGCGGTGATCTGGTCCAGCGCGGCGGCGGTCTCTTCCAGGCTGGCGGCCTGGTGTTCGGTGCGGCGGGAGAGGTCATCCGAGGCGCGGGCGATCTCTTCCGAGCCGCCGCGCACGCCATCGGTGGCGCCGGAGATCTGACCGATGGCCTCGCGCAGGCTGTCGATCGCGGTGTTGTAGTCGTCCTTGATCTGCTGGAAGCGGCCTTCGAAGGGTTCGGTGATCCGAGCGGTCAGGTCGCCGGCCGCCAGGCGTTGAAGACGCTCGGCGAGCGAGAAGACCACGGTCGTCTGCTCTTCCTCGGCCTTGCGCCGGGCCTCGTTGGCGATCCGCTCCAGTTCGACGTCGGTGACGTCGATGGCGAACTTGATGACCTTGCAAGGCTTGCCCGAGGCGTCGAAGATCGGGTTGTAGGCGCCCTGGATCCAGACGTCCTTGCCGTTCTTGCCCACCCGCTGGAACTTGTCGGCGAAAAAGTCGCCCCGCGCCAGATTGGCCCAGAAGGCCTTGTATTCGGCGCTGCGGCCGTAGGCGGGGTCGACGAAGATCTCGTGGTGACGGCCGACGATCTCGTCCAGCGAATAGCCGATGGTGTGCAGGAAGTTCTTGTTGGCGCTGATGATCGTGCCGTCGAGCTGGAATTCGATTATCGCCTGCGAGCGGTCGATCGCCGCGACCATGGCTTCCAGATCCGCCAGACGCCGCGCCGCCTTCGCGTCGTTGCGCTTCAAGGAAAAGAACGACATTTGGATGGGCTCCCCGGGAGATCCCTGATGGATATTCTCACACGGGAAACGTGCGCCGGGCGCGTTTCTGAAAGCTTAACGGTAGGGCGTGACGGATCTTGTATTGATGCGACTTATTGGCACGAATATCGATTTCAGTTCCAACATGGAAGAGTTCGAAACCGTATCGGTGATCATACAAAACACATTTTACGCAAAATGACTCATATTGCCAAAATCTGTACCTGGACATTCCATGACGCCCAGGGCTTGGCGCGGCAAAGATCGGTCGGGATCGGCCAAGCACTGCCTTCGAGTGCGATCTTAGGCGACCTATCCCTCGCTGGCTGATTCCTGGCCGCGTTCCTTGAACCGCACGACGCCCTTGGGCGGCACGCGGTCGGGGCGGGCCAGATCGACGATCAGCGGAACGATCGTGTCAGGCGCGGGCACGGTCTGGGGATCCTCACCGGGGAAGGCGCCGGCCCGCATGCGGGTGCGCATGGCGCCGGGATCGACGCAGACGGCGCGCACCGTGGAGTTCTCCATCTCGTCGTCATAGCAGGCGACGACGGCCTCAAGCCCGGCCTTGGAGGCCGCATAGCCGCCCCAGAAGGCGCGATGGGTCCTGGCCAGGCTGCTGGTTAGGAAGATGGCCCGGCCGGCCTCGGCGCGGCGCAGCAGCGGATCCATGGCCCGAATCAGCCGCCAGTTGGCCGTCAGGTTGGTGGCCATGATCATGTCCCAGCCCTTGGGGTCCAGGTGGCCCACCGGCGTCAGGGCGCCCAGCACGCCGGCGGCGCCCACCAGGATGTCCAGCTTGCCGTAGCGCTCGTAGAGGGCCGCGCCGAGCTGGTCGAGGCCGTCGGCCTCGCGCAGGTCCAGGGGGGCCAGGGTGGCGTGCTCGCCGGTCACGGCCAGGATCGCGTCGTCCAGGGCCTCCAGCGCGCCCTGGGTGCGGCCCACGGCGACGACGTGGGCGCCGGCCTGGGCAAGGCCCAGGGCGATGGCCTCGCCGATGCCGCGGGTGGCGCCGGTGACGAGGGCGATGCGGCCGGCCAGCGGCTTTTCGGAGTCGAGAGTCATGGGCGGGTTCTAAACAGAACCGTTTGTGGTTGAAACGAAATCCGTTGGTGTTCTCAATGAACACCAACGGAATTTGTGGGTGTCAGGCCTCGTCCGCCGGCCGCGCGCCGTAGCGCTGGGCGATCACCGAGCAGGCCATCAGCTGGATCTGGTGGAACAGCATCAGCGGCAGCACCAGGACGCCGGCCGTGGCGCCGGGGAACAGGATGCCGGCCATCGGCACGCCGGTGGCCAGGCTCTTCTTGGAGCCGCAGAACGCGATGGCCACCTCATCGGGTTTGGAAAAGCCCAGGGCGCGCGCGCCGAACACCGTGGCGGTCATGACCACGGCCAGCAGCACCACGCAGGCGGCCAGCAGCAGGAAGAGTTCGGGAATCGAGACGATCTTCCAGATGCCGCCGACCACGGCGGCGCTGAACGCCGAATAGACCACCAGCAGGATCGATCCGCGGTCGACCTGGCCGACCAGGGCCTTGTGCTTCTCGATCCAGCCCCGGACCCAGGGGCGCACCAGCTGGCCGGCCACGAACGGGACCAGCAGCTGGACGACGATCGACTGGATCGAGTCCCAGCCGCCCACCTCGCCATGGGCGTGCATCAGCAGGCCGACCAGCACTGGGGTCAGGAAGATGCCCAGCAGGTTCGAGGCCGAGGCCGCGCAGACGGCGGCGGCCACGTTGCCCCGGCCGATCGAGGTGAAGGCGATCGACGACTGCACCGTGGAGGGTAGACAGCACAGGAACAGCATGCCGCTCGACAGGGTCGGCGACAGCACGCCCGACCTGCTGATCAGCAGGCCCAGGGCCGGAAACAGCACGAAGGTGAAGGCCAGGATCGTCAGGTGCAGCCGCCAGTGGGTCAGGCCCGCCACCACGGCTTCGCGCGACAGCTTGGCGCCGTGCAGGAAGAACAGCACGGCGATGGCGATCTTGACCACCCAGCCGACGATCGTCGCGGCCTCGCCGCGCACCGGCAGGATCGAGGCCAGCACGACCATGCCGAACAGGGCCGCGATATAGCCGTCGATCTTCAGCTTGGCGAAAAGAACGGAAACCGGATTGGCCAAAGCCTAGGCGCTCAGCAGGGACAGTTGCTTCTCGGCCTGGTCGTTGCGGCCCTCGGCGATCTCGCGGTCGGTCAGGCGCGTGGGATAGTCGCCGGTGAAGTAGTGGTCGGTGAACTGCGGGTGGGCCGGGTCGCGAGGACCGGCTTCCAGCGCCGTGTAGAGGCCGTCGACCGACAGGAAGCCCAGGCTGTCGACTTCCAGGAACCGAGCCATCTCCTCCAGCGACTTGTTGGCCGCCAGCAGTTGATCGCGCTCGGGCATGTCGATGCCGTAGAAGTCGGGCCACTTGATCGGCGGACTGGCCGAGCGGAGGTGAACCTCCTTGGCGCCGGCCTCGCGGACCATGCGCACGATCTTCAGCGAGGTGGTGCCGCGCACGATCGAGTCGTCGATCAGGATCACGCGCTTGCCTTCCAGCACGGCCCGGTTGGGGCTGTGCTTCATGCGCACGCCCAGTTCGCGCACGCCCTGGGTCGGCTGGATGAAGGTGCGGCCCACATAGTGGTTGCGGATGATGCCCAGGTCGAAGGGCAGACCGCTCTGTTGGGCGAAGCCGATGGCGGCCGGCACGCCGCTGTCGGGAACCGGCACCACGACGTCGGCCTCGACGCCGGTCTCGATGGCCAGGCGCTGGCCCATGCGCTTGCGCACGTCGTAGACCGAACGGCCGTTCACGACGCTGTCGGGCCGGGCGAAATAGACATATTCGAACACGCAGGGACGGGCGGCGACGTTCTGGAACGGACGCAGCGACTTCACGCCGGTCTCGGAGATCACCACCATCTCGCCGTGCTCGACGTCGCGCACGAAGCGGGCGCCGATCATGTCGAGCGCGCAGGTCTCGGACGCCAGGATCGGCTGGCCGTCCAGGTCGCCCAGCACCAGCGGGCGGATGCCCAGCGGATCGCGCAGGCCGATCATCTTCTTGTTGGTGATGGCCACGATCGCGTAGCCGCCTTCGATCTGGCCGACCGCGTCGATGAAGCGGTCGACGATGCGGGCCTTCCGCGAGCGGGCGATCAGGTGAAGGATCACCTCGCTGTCGCTGGTGGACTGGAAGATCGCGCCTTCCTGCACCAGGCGCTCGCGCAAAGTCAGGAAGTTGGTCAGGTTGCCGTTGTGGGCGATGGCCACGCCGCCGGTTTCGAGGTCGGCGAACATCGGCTGGACGTTGCGGATGCCGCTGCCGCCGGCGGTGGAGTAGCGGGTGTGGCCGATGGCCATGGCGCCGGGCAGGCGCTCGACCAGGTCGTTGCCGGTGAAGGCGTCGCCGACATGGCCCATGTGGCGTTCGGTGTGGAAGCGCTGGCCGTCGAAGGCGGCGATGCCGCAGGCCTCCTGGCCGCGATGCTGCAGGGCGTGCAGCCCCAGGGCGGTGACGGCGGCGGCGTCGCGCACGCCATAGACGCCGAAGACCCCGCATTCGAGGCGGAGCGTGTCGTCTTCCGGATCGCGCCAGGGCTTGGACGAGAAGCGGTCGGTCGACTGGCCGAAGGACGTCATCGAGATTTCTCCACCAGATCGTCGACGGAACGACGCTGGTCCTTATCATAACCTGCTTCGTCCGGCTTGCGGTCGGACGGTTTGTCGCTGGCGCCGTCCTGGACGGCGTCCTCGATGGCGGGGGCCAACTTGCCTGCCAAACCAGCGCCTTTGGGGGCGAACACCTTCAGCACCCGGCCGGCGGCGTTGGACAGGGGGTAAAGCGCCGACTTCGACATCCAGTGGGGCACGCGGTCGGGCGGGGTGGCCATGTGGAACACCAGGCTGAACACCCCCAACACCACCAGGCCGCGCAGCAGGCCGAACGCCAGGCCCATCAGCCGGTCCAGCGTGCCCAGGGCGCCGTCGGCGTGCAGGGTCTTGGTGATCTGGGCGCCGACCAGGCGCAGGAGCACGAAGATGATGACGAAGGTGACCAGGATGGCGGCGGCGGTGGCCGCCCAGTCGGGGTCCATCAGGCCCCGGAACAGCGGACCGGTGACCCGTAGGGCCAGAAGGGAGAGCAGGGCGGCGACGATGAACGACAGGGCCGAGGTCAGCTCGCGCGACGCGCCGCGGGCGAAGCCGACCAGGGCGGAGACCACTAGGATCAGGCCGAAGATGATGTCGAACGGCGTCACGTCAGCTGGCCCCAGATCTCGTCGCCGATGCGGCGCACCGCGTCGGCCAGGCGCGCGACGCCCGCCACGGGCAGGGCTCCGCCGCCTTCGGGCAGCCCCGACAGCGGTCCCAGAGCTCGGCCAAAGCCGAGTTTCGCGGCCTCTTTCAAACGTGTCTCCATACGGCTCACCGGCCGCACTTCACCAGACAGGCTGACTTCGCCGAACACGACGCAGTCCTGTGGCAGGGCGATGTCGAGGGCCGAGGAGGCCAGGGCCGCCGCCGCCGCCAAGTCCGCCGCCGGCTCGGTGATCCGCAGGCCGCCAGCGACGTTCAGATAGACGTCCTTGTTGCCAAAACCAAGGCCGCAACGCGATTCAAGCACAGCCAAGACCATGGCCAGGCGCCCGGAATCCCACCCGACCACGGCGCGCCGGGGCGTTCCGTACGCGGATGGCGCGACCAGGGCTTGGAACTCGACCAGGACGGGTCGCGAACCCTCGATGCCGGCGAACACCGCCGCGCCGGCCGCCCGCTCGCCGCCCTCGTTCAGGAACAGGGCCGAGGGGTTCTTCACTTCGCGCAAGCCCGCGTCGCCCATCTCGAACACCCCGATCTCGTCGGTGGCGCCGAAACGGTTCTTGGCCCCGCGCAGCACCCGGAACGGATAGCCGCGCTCGCCCTCGAAGCTGAGCACCGCGTCGACCAGGTGCTCGACCACGCGGGGACCGGCGATCTGGCCGTCCTTGGTGACGTGGCCGACCATCAGGATCGCCACGCCCTGCTTCTTGGCCAGGCGCACCAGTTCGCTGGCGCAGGCCCGGACCTGGGTCACGGTGCCGGGCCCGGCCTCGTGGGCGTCGCTCCACAGGGTCTGGATCGAGTCGATGACCACCAGGTCGAACTTCTCGCGCTTGAGGCCGTCGAGGATGTCGCGCAGGCTGCTCTCGGCGGCCAGCTTCACCGGGGCCTGGGCGAAGCCCATGCGGTCGGCCCGGCCCCGGATCTGGGCCACGGCCTCCTCGCCCGAGATGTAGGCGCAGTTGACGCCCGCCAGGCTGGCCTTGGCCATCACCTCCAGCAGCAGGGTGGACTTGCCCACGCCCGGGTCGCCGCCGATCAGGATCGCCGAGCCTGGCACCACGCCGCCGCCGCAGACCCGGTCGAACTCGTCGACGCCGGTGATGATGCGGGGCGGGGCGGGGGTGTCGCTCTCCAGGCCGGTGAACTGCAGGCCGCGCACCCGCGTGGCCTTGGTGCTCGACAAGGCCCCCGGGGCGCGAACGCCGACCTCCTCGACCAGGCTGTTCCAGCTCTGACAGGCCGGGCACTGCCCCGACCACTTGGTCGAGACCGCGCCGCAGGACTGGCAGGCGTAGACGGCGCCGTCGCGGGCCATGGATGCTCCTGATTCGAAGATGACGGGAGATTACAGCCTGACGGGCGCCTGCGCCAAAGGCGGACGCACCCGCCGATCAAACGCGCCGTCGTCACGGAACAATGTTCTCAACACCTCATGGTGGTGGTTATACAGGGATCGCGTCGGGGGACGTTCAGGATTCGCGAAGGAGCGATCGTATGACTGTCATCGAACCCCGGACGTCATCGTCCGACCTTGTCGGCCGGGTGAAACGCCTGCTGCTGTCGCCCTCGGCCGAGTGGGAGCGCATCGACGCCGAGCCGGCGACCGTCAAGGGGCTGTACGTCGGCTATGTCTGCATCCTGGCCGCGATCCCGCCGATCGCCGGCCTGATCGGCGGGCAGGTGTTCGGGATCGGCGGCTTCGGCTTCCACATGAAGCCGCCGCTGGTGTCGTCCATCGTCGGCGCCGTGGTCGCCTATGGCCTGAGCCTGCTGTCGGTGTTCCTGGTCGCCCTGATCATCGACGCCCTGGCCCCCAGTTTCGACGGCCAGAAGGATCGCGTCCAGGCCTTCAAGGTCGCGGCCTACAGCTACACCGCCGCCTGGGTGTTCGGGATCCTGGGGATCATTCCGGCCTTGGGCATTATCGCCGCCCTGGCCAGCCTCTACGGCTTCTACCTGCTCTATCTGGGTCTGCCCAAGCTGATGAAGGCGCCGCAGGAGAAGGCCCTGGGCTACACGGCCGTCACCATTCTTTGCGCGATCGTGCTGTCGATCGTCATCGGGGTGATCACCGGCGCCGTGGCCGGCGCGGCGATGTTCGGCGCCGGCATGGCCGGCCACGCCGCCAACACCGGGACCATGTCGGGCACGATGGAGGTCAACGGCGCCAAGGTCGACCTGGGCAAGCTGGAGGCGGCCGCGGCGAAGGTGAACGCCCGCAAGGATCTTCCGCCGGTTCCGGCCGATACGTTGAAAAGCCTGTTGCCGGGCTCGGTCGCGGGTTTCGAGCGGACGTCGGTCGAGACCCATTCGGCCGGCGCCGAAGGCATGGCCATGGTCGGGGCCACGGGCGATTACACCAAGGACGGCGCCGCCTTCCGCCTGGCCGTCACGGATCTCGGACCCGCGGCCGGCATGGCCGCCATGGCCAGCGCCTTCAACGCCCAGACCTCCGAGGAGACCGCCTCCGGCTACAAGAAGACGGGCAAGGTCGACGGCCGGCTGACGACCGAGGAATGGGATCGGGACAGCAAGTCCGGGACCTACAACGTCCTGGTCGGCGACCGCTTCAGCGTCGAGGCCAACGGCGCCGCCGACAACATCGACGTGCTGAAGCAGGCCGTGGCGTCGGTGGACCTTGGTCGGCTCGAGGGGCTGGCCCGCTAAAGCACCGACCTGATTGCATCAGGTCGGTGCTTTAGCTCTTTGTTCTGGTGCATTTTCTTCACGCGAACCGGCGTCCACTTCGCATTGAAAATGCTCTAGGTCAGCGGCCCTCGACCACCCGTCGCGCCCGGGGCGCGATGCGGGTCAGCAGTTCGTAGGCCGTCGTCCCGGCGGCGGCGGCGGCCTCGTCGACCAGCAGGTCTGGGCCGATGATCTGCATCATCGCGCCCGGGCGGGCGGCGTCGCAGTCGGTGATGTCGACGGCGATCAGGTCCATCGACACCCGGCCCATCATCGGCCGGCGGGCGCCGTCGAACCACACCGCGCCGCGCGGATGAGCGGCGCGCGGCACGCCGTCGGCGTAGCCGACGGCCAGGATCGCGACCCGGGTGGTGTCCTGGGCGGTGAAGGCCGCGCCGTAGCCGATGCTCTCGCCGCGCGGCACCACCCGGGCCTGGAGGATCGGGGCCTCCAGCGTCGCCACGGCCTTGATCCGGGCGTCGGGAACGTCGCGCGGCCCGCCGCCATAGAGGCTGATCCCCGGCCGGCACTGGTCGAAGCGGAAGTCCTCGCCGAGGAAGATCCCGCCGGAATTGGCCAGGCTGCGGCGGGCGTTCGGGAACAGGGCCGCGACTTCGGTGAAGCGGGCCAGCTGACGGGCGTTCAGCGGGTGGTCCGGCTCGCCGGCGCAGGCCAGGTGGCTGATCACCAGGGTGATGTTCAGGAACTTCAGCCGGTCCATCGCCCCGGTCAGCACGACCGCTTCCTCGGGACGCAGACCCAGGCGGTTCATGCCGGTGTCGATATGCAGGGCGGCGTCCAGCACGCGGCCGCGCGCATGGCTGTTCCAAGCCTCGATCTGCGGCAGGCTGTTGAGCACGGGCGTCAGGCCGGCGGCCTCGATGGCCGGGGCCGAGCCCGGGGTGACGCCATCCAGCAGATAGATCGCCGCGGCGCGATCGCCCAGCGCCCGGCGCAGCGCCACGCCTTCCGACAGGCGAGCGACATAGAAGCTGCGCGCGCCTTCGTCCCACAGCCGTCCGGCGACCAGGGCCGCGCCCAGGCCGTAGCCGTCGGCCTTGACGGCCGGCGCGATCTCGGCCCCGCCTGCGGCGGCCCTGAGCACGGCGTGGTTGGACGCCAGGGCGTCGAGGTCGAGGGTGAGGCGGCTGGTTTCGGTCACGGGGCGGGACGTAGCCGAGCGCGCCGCCCGTGGCCAGTCCAGATGGCGAGGTCTTTCAGTGCAGGGGGCCGTGGCGGGCCAGAAAATCGCCGGCCAGGCTCTCGACGCCGCTGGCCAGGATCTGGACGCCGATGCACAGCAGCAGGAAGGCGACCAGGCGCGACATCACCCGGGCGCCCGAGACGCCGAGCAGGGCCATCACCCGGTCCGAAGCCCGGTAGAGGCCCCAGATCGACAGGGCCACCGCCACGGCGGCCAGGCTGGCGCCGAGGAAGAACGGGATCACCGTATGGCCGCCGGCCGGCCGCTGGGACGACAGGGCGATGGCCACGGCGATCGAGCCCGGCCCGGTCGTGAACGGCATGGTCAGCGGGAAGAAGGCGATGTCGTCGGTCTTGCGCTCGGCGGGGGAGGCGGCGTCGCTCTTGCGGTCCTCGTGCGCCTCGGGCTCCATCAGCAGGCCCCAGGCGCGGATCGCCACCACCAGGCCGCCGGCCACGCGCAGCGCGCCCAGGCTGACCCCGAAGAAGTTGAGGATGTAGCCGCCCAGCAGCAGCGATCCCAGCAGGATCAGCAGGGCGTTGACCGCGATCCGCAGGGCCAGCCGCCGTCGCTCTTGCGGCGTGCGGTCGGCCAGCACCTGGTGGAAGATCAGCGAGGCGCCGACCGGATTGACGATCGAGAACAGCGCCGGGAAGGCCAGCAGGAACGCGCCGACGACCGTGGACGTCGGCAGGGGATTGAACTCCATCAGGCGGCCTTGCAGGGAAACGGACCGGGCCACCCTGGCCCAGTCCGTCCGCCCCCGTCAAACGGCGTCGGCCTACTCGTCCGAGCCGCTGCGCATCTGGTGGAAATAGTGGTCGCGGGCCAGGTTGCCGAAACGGGTGGTGTCGCTGTTGAACGACAGGCGCACGGTGCCGATGGGGCCGTGACGCTGCTTGGCGATGATCACCTCGGCCAGGCCCTGCAGGCGGTCCATGTCCTCCTGCCATTGCAGGTGCTCGGGCGTGCCCTCGCGCGGCTCGGAGCGGCCGACATAATAGCTTTCGCGATAGACGAACCAGACCATGTCGGCGTCCTGCTCGATCGAGCCGGATTCGCGAAGGTCGGATAGCTGCGGACGCTTGTCCTCGCGCTGCTCGACTTGACGCGACAGCTGCGACAGGGCGATGACCGGGCAGGCCAGCTCCTTGGCCAGGGCCTTGAGGCCCATAGTGATCTGCGAGACTTCCTGCACCCGGCTGGCGTTGGACGACAGGTCCGAGCCGGTGACCAGCTGCAGGTAGTCGACGACGATCAGGTCCAGGCCCACCTGGCGCTTCAGGCGGCGAGCCCGCGCGGTCAGCTTGGCGATCGAGATGCCGCCGGTGGCGTCGATATAGAGCGGCGCCTCCTGCAGCTCGATGGCCGCGTCGCGCACCCGGCCGAACTCCGAGGCGTCGATCTCGCCCTTGCGGAGCTTGTCGCCCGACACCCCCGAGGCGTCGGCCAGCATCCGCAGGGCCAACTGCTCGGCGCTCATTTCCAGCGAGTAGAAGGCCACCACGCCGCCGCTGACGGTCTTCTTGGTGCCGTCCGGCTGGGGCTCCCAGGCGTATTTCTTGGCGATGTTGAAGGCGATGTTGGTGGCTAGCGCCGTCTTGCCCATCGACGGACGGCCGGCCAGCACGATCAGGTCTGAGGGGTGCAGGCCGCCGATCTTGGTGTCCAGGTCGATCAGGTCGGTCGAGACGCCCGACATGCCGCCGTCGCGGCTGTAGGCCTCGGCGGTCATCTCGACGGCGCCCCGCAGGGCCTCGCCGAAGCTGACGAAGCCCGAACTGGCCGTGCCGCTCTCGGCCAGGGTGTAGAGCTGCTGTTCGGCCGCCTCGATCTGGTCTCGGGCCGGCAGCTTGACGTCGTCCTTGCCGACGCCGCCGTGGGCGGTGGCCGCGATCTCGCCGCCGATGCGGATCAGGTCGCGGCGCAGGGCCAGGTCGAACACCGCGCGGGCGTAGTCGCCGACATTGGCGGCGGGCGGGGCGCGGTCGACCAGGTCGGCCAGATAGCGCAGGCCGCCCAGCTCCTCGAACGCCGGATCGTGCTTGAACTCGTCGGCCAGCAGGATCGGCTCGGCCAGCTGACCCTTGCGGATGTGGGTCTCGATCGAGCCGAACAATCGCTGGTGGAAGGGCTCGTAGAAATGCCGACCCTGCAGGCTGTCGGTCAGCCGCTCATAGGCCGCGTTGTCGTACAGCAACACGCCCAGCAGCGCCTGCTCGGCTTCCAGGTTGTGCGGTGCGACGGAGACGACGATGTCGCCCATCGGCGAGGGTGGGCGGAGGTCTAGAGCAGGGACGAGAGACATCGCCACAGGTTAACGCCAAGCCGGGTTTTTCGCGCGGACGCAGCGGGGCGCCGGCGAAGATGAACGGGGATATTCTGTGTATGTTCTGACCGCTCTCTGCGTCAGAAACGGACGCATGGAAACGGCGCGGGAATCGCTTCCCGCGCCGCTCCGATCTTCGCCCCGGGCGCTCTACCAGTTGTAGCTGACCCGGGCGTACAGGAACCGGCCGTTGAAGCCGAACGGCGAGTAGCTGGGGAAGCCGATCGACCCGCTGGGACTATTGATCAGGGCCGGGGTCTCGCGCGGATACTGGTCGAACAGGTTGTTGACGCCCAGGGCCAACCCCGCCGGGCCCAGCTTGTAGCGGCCTTCCAGGTCGACGATCGTGCGATGGCCGGTCTCGTAGTCCAGCGTCGGGTTGTTGTTGGGCACCAGGACGCTGTCGTAATAGGTCGCCTTGGCGGTGACGCCGAAGTCGCCCAGGCTCCAGTCGGTGTTGAACACAAACTTCTGGTTGGGCGTGCCTTCCTCGTAGGTCAGGACGTTGCCGCGGTCGAACAGGAACGGCGGCTGGCTGACATTGGTGATGGTCGGCAGGCTGGGGGTCTTTCGCACCTCGGTGCCGTTGAAGTTGGCGGCCACGGTGAAGTCGTAGCGACCGGCCGTCTCGGTCTCCAGCTTGTAGCGGCCGACAATGTCGACACCCCGGGTCCGGGTCTCGACGCCGTTCAGGAAGAAGCGCGCGGCGCTGACGCCGTAGCTCGACAGCAGGTTGGTGATCACCGTCGCCGTCGCCGCCGGGGTCGAGGGGTTGGGCAGGTTCTCCGACAGCACGATGCGGTCGTCGATGTCGATCTGGTAGGCGTCGATGGTCAGTTCGAACGGGCCGGTGTGAAAGACGATGCCGGCCGAATAGTTCATCGACTCCTCGGGCTTCAGCGGCTTGGCGCCCAGGGCCACGGCGATCGGGCTGTCGACGGTGAAGGTGCCGGACTCCACCAGGATCGAGCCCGTCGGGGTCGCGACGTTGTTGGTGGCGGTGTAGCTGAAGTACTGCTGCTGCAGGGCGGGCGCCTTGACGCCGCTGGAGATCGCCGCCCGGACGGCCAGGGCGTCATCGACGTCGAAGCGGGCCGCCAGCTTGCCGGTGACCTTCGAGCCGAAGTCCGAATAGTCCTCGTAGCGGGCGGCGGCGTCGAACGACAGGCGCTGGGTCAGCTTGCCTTCGAGGTCGACATAGGCGCTGACGTTGTGGCGCGACTTGTCGACGACGTTGGACGGGCGGAAGCCGCCAAAGCCCTGCGAGACCGGTGCGCCGGCCAGGGGACCCTTGCTGTAGGAGGCCGGCTCGCCCTCGTGCACCGCGAAGCCTTCCTCGCGGTACTCCAGGCCGAAGCCCAGGTTGGTCGGCTCGATCAGGCCCAGGTCGAAGCCCTTGCTCATGTTCAGATTGACCAGGAACTGGTCGTAGTCGAGCCCGCCGGCCTTGAACGTGCGGGGCGAGGCCGCGCCGTAGGTCGAGTTGATGGTGTTCTTGATCGTGTATTCGAGCTTGTTCTTGCCGTAGCTGACGCCCAGGTCGGTGGCGAAGCCGCCCAGGTCGCCCTTGATCCCGCCGGCGACGTTGTAGTCGTCGATCTCGGTGGCGATGATCGGCAGGAAGCCGCCCGGATAGACCGCCGGAACGTTGTTGGCGTTGTTGTAGGTCCGCGCCGTCGCGGCGGACTCCGTGTCGCGATGCTGATAGCCGCCATAGCCGTACAGCGACCAGGTCTCGTTCACCGGCAGTCCGGCGTTCAGATAGACCGCGCTGCTCTCCAGCTTGGGATCGCCATAGCGGCCCAGCACGACCGGATGGCCGTAATTGGGGGCCGAGGCCAGGTTGACATAGTCGGACCGGTTGGTCGGGTGGCGGTTCACATACTCGCCCATCACCGTCAGGAAGCCGTCCTTGCCCAGAGGCAGGCCCTGCCAGGCCGAGACCGACTGGGTCAGGCCGTCGTGGGCCTTGCGGCTGCCGCGAGCGGTGTCGACGTCGGTGTCGTAGATCCCGTAGTTGTAGGTCGCGCCGCCGCCGGTGCGGGCCTCGCGCAGGCGCAGGTTGATAACCCCGGCGATGGCGTCGGCGCCGTACTGCGCCGAGGCGCCGTCGCGCAGCACCTCCACCCGTTCGACCGCGACCGTCGGGATCGAGTTGAGGTCGAAGGCGGTCGAGCCGCGGCCGATCGAGCCGTTGATGTTGACCAGGGCGCCGACGTGGCCGCGCATGCCGTTGATCAGCACCAGGGTCTGGTCGGGCGCCAGGCCCCGCAGCGTGGCCGGACGCACGTGGTCGGTGCCGTCGGTGATGGCCGGACGCGGGAAGTCGATGGCCGGGGTCAGGTTCGAGAGGGCCTGGGCCAGTTCAGCGCCGCTGCCCTGGCGCGCCAAGGCCTGGCCGCCGATCACGTCGACCGGCGCTATGGTGTCCAGCCGCGTGCGACCCGGCGTGCGGGTGCCGGTGACGACCAGTTCCTCGACTTCGGTGGCCGCGGCGGGCTCTTGGGTTTGGGCGGCCGCGAAGGCCGGGAGTTGCAGCAGCGCTCCGGCCGAGACGGCGGCCAGCAGAAGATGACGACGGCGCATGTGGTTCGTTCCCCTACGTTTTGCGCGCTGCGTTTTCGCTTTGCGCGCGAGTGGTTCGCGCAGGAAAGCGCCCATTTGCACCTGTCGTAAACGAGTAATTTTCTGGGAACGGCCAAAGAAAAACGGCGCGGATCGCTCCGCGCCGTTTCCGATAGTTCAGGCTACTGAAGCGTTTAGGCTTCGTAGTGGTCGCCTTCGAAAGAACCGGCGCCGCCTTCGGCCATGTCTTGGGCGGCTTCGGCGTCAGCGGCGCGGTCTTCCTCGAACTGAGCGGCGATGACGTTCTCGCCGCGCGCTTGGCGGTCGGCTTCGTCCTGGCTGCGCGCGATGTTGAGGCTGACCGTGATGGTCACCTCGGCGTGCAGCTTCACCTTCACTTCGTGGACGCCCAGCGTCTTGATCGGCTTGTCGAGGACGATCATCGAGCGATCGACCTTGCCGCCTTCGGCCTTGATGGCGTCGGCGACGTCGCGGCCCGCGACCGAACCGTACAGCTGGCCGCTTTCGCCAGCTTGACGGATCATCACGTACTGCTTGCCGTCGAGACCTTCACCGGCCTTGCCGGCGTTCTCGCGGTTCTTGACGTTGCGGGCTTCGATCTCAGCGCGCTGATCTTCGAAGGTCTTCAGGTTGGCCGAGTTGGCGCGCAGGGCCTTGTGACGCGGCAGCAGGAAGTTACGGGCGAAGCCGTCCTTCACGGTGACCACGTCGCCGAGGACGCCGGTGCCTTCGACGCGTTCGAGCAGAATGACTTTCATCGTGGTGTCTCCCTTACTTCACGACGTAGGGGAGCAGAGCCAGGAAGCGGGCGCGCTTGATGGCCTTGGCCAGTTCGCGTTGCTTCTTGGCCGACACCGCGGTGATGCGCGACGGCACGATCTTGCCGCGTTCGGAGACGTAACGCTGCAGCAGCTTCACGTCCTTGTAGTCGATCTTCGGCGCGTTGGCGCCCGAGAACGGGCAGACCTTGCGGCGACGGAAGAACGGGCGGCGGGCGCCGCCGCCAGCGGCGGGCGCGCCGGCTTCGGGAGCAGTGGTGTCGGTCATGATCTCTCTTCTCCCTTACGCGGCGAAGTCTTCGCGCGGGCGCTCGGTGCGCTCGCCACGTTCGCGGTCGCGACGGGCCAGAACCGGCGACAGCTCCAGGTCCAGCTCTTCGACGCGGATGGTCATGAAGCGCAGCACGTCTTCATTGATCAGCAGCTGACGTTCCATCTCCTTCACGGCCGCGGCCGGAGCGTCGATGGCGAGCAGGGAGTAGTGGCCCTTGCGGTTCTTCTTGATGCGATAGGTGAGGTTACGCAGGCCCCAGTATTCGATCTTGGCGATGTGACCGCCATTTTCTTCCAGGAGAGCCTTGAGTTGCTCGTTCAGAGCTTCGGCCTGTTGCGGCGAGATGTCCTGCCGCGCGATGACCACGTGTTCGTAGAACGCCATGTTTTCCTTCTTCCGGCTTGGAAGGCGGCGCGGGCGACGGCGGAAGTCCGGCGGCCACGATGGATCCTGCATGCCGAGCGGGGAAATCCCGACCCTTGAGGGGCTGCGTGCAAGACCGCCATCCGTGAGAGGGCGCGCTAATACAGGAAAGGGCGCGCGAGCACAAGTCGCGGAGCAGGCTTGCATCCCTGGGTAGCTCTGGGGCAAGGATGAGGCGGAGCTGTTGTGGGGGAAACATCATGAAGCGTCTCGCCGTTCTCGCCGCCGCAGCGGCCCTGTGTCTGACGGGCGGCGCGGCCCAGGCCCGGCAGGCGTCGCCGCCGGCCGCCGCCGCGTCCAAGGCCACGCCCGAAACCCGCGCCCTGGCGGCCCGCTATTTCGAGGCGATCCACTACGACAAGCTGCTGGGCCAGATGATGGACCAGATGATCCCGGTCATGGTCCAGACCTTGCGCACGCAGACCCCGTCGCTGACCGACGAGCAAAGCCGCCTGGTCAGCGAGACCGTCATCGAGTCCACGCGCGAGATGACCGACAAGATGAAGGCGCCCATGATCGACGCCGTGGCCGAGGTCTTCACCGAGCAGGAGCTGCGCGAGTTGGTGGCCTTCTATGAGGCGCCCACCGGCCAGGCCCTGATCGCCAAGACGCCCGAGCTCACCCAGAAGATGATGGCCCAGATGCCCGCGATCATGGCCGAAATGCAGGGCAAGATGTTGCAGAAGCTTTGCGCCAAGGTGTCCTGCGCCGCCCCTCCGCCGGCTCCCAAGGCGACGAAGTCCTGACCCCGCCTGGAAAACAGGCTGTCGAACAACTGTCATATAAATTAGGCGGCGCAAGGCTTCAGCCTGGCACCGCCTTGTGCTATCGGGCTTTCATGGGGTGCAGGACGACCTTCCTGATCGCGGCCTTGCTGACCGCCGCCGCGGCGCCGGCGACGGCGGGCGACATCGTGCGCAAGCCGGACCTGGCGGTCTGGGGCGCCGACGGCCATTTTCAGGGCTATTCGGCCGCCCAGACGCTGGACCTTTCGACCGACGCCGAGAAGGCGACCTTCACCGCCAAGGTGGCCGGCGGCCTCAATGACCCGACCTACAATTTCGACCTCAACCTGAACCAGAAGCCTGACGAGCACGTCGCGGCCAACCGGACGGTCGGGGTGGGCGCGTCCTGGAACGCCCGCGAGGCGGCGATCCGCTCGTCCCTGGCCCGGTCGTTCGGCTTCGGCCTGCTGCCCAAGGCCAACTATGTGCGGCTATCGATGGACATGAACGCCTCCCAGCCGGTCTATCTGCGCGGACGCACGCCGGTCACCCGGGCCAATGTGCGTTCCGAACTGACCCTGGATGGCCGCCCGGTCGCCTCGATCGCCGTCGGCGGCGGCACCCAGGGCGACGAGGGCGTCGACTTCAGCCTGACCCGGCCGTTCGACATCCCCGCCGAGTTCACCGTCAGCCTGCGGGCCGCCGACGAGCGGGTCCAGGACGGCCGGCTGATGGTCAAGCTGGTCCGCACCACCTGGTAGGCCTCAGGCGGCTTCCGCCGCCCTGGTCTCCGCCGCCTCCCGCCGGGGATGCCGCACGGCCTGGGCGAACCGCTCCAGATAGCGCGGGTTCTCGGTGCCCATCATCCGATCCCACCAGGTGAAATACAGCCCGTAGTTCCAGCCGGCCTGGGCGTGGTGCAGGTCGTGATGGGTGACGGTCGTCAGCCAGGGCAGCAGCGGGCGGCCGTCGCGCGTGGCCGGAAACAGCTCGTAGCCGCTATGGCCCAAGGTGTTGCGGACGATCTGGTGCAACATGAACAGGCCGACCACCGGCCACTGGGTGGGCACGATCAGCATCCACAGCGGCACGAACAGCGCGTTGATCGCCGCCTCGCCCAGGTCGAAGCTGTATGCGGTGAAGGGCGAGGGGCTGTTGGACCGGTGATGGCGGCGGTGGAAGGCGCGGAACAGCCGTCGGTTGTGGATCAGCCGGTGCGTCCAGTAGAACCACGCGTCGTGGGCGACGATCATCAGGCCCAGGCTGGCCCATGACCAGACCGGCCCCAGCGCGCGGGCGATATGCGGGCCAGGCATCAGGCCGGCGTGGAACAGGCCGAAGCTCAACAGGCCGATCGTCGAGAAGATCATGATCGAGCGGATCGAGCAGGCGAACTCGGTCAGCAGTTGGCGCACGGGCGGTCGGCCCTCTCGGATCTTGCGGCCGGCCAGCGGGACGGCCAGCACGACCCAAAGCGCCAGCCAGACCCCGATCGCGAAGATCACGTAGCGGCCGACGTCGATGACCGTGGCGCGCAGCCAGTTTTCGGCGAAGGGGAGCAGGAACGACATGGATTGTCCTCGAATGAGCGATGTCCCGAGGAAGACGCGGCCGCCGCCGTCCGTCGCGCCGATCGCGAAATCAGGCGGTCTTGTCGGCTTTCGGCGAAGCATCGCCGGTTTCGATCAGCCTCACCCGCGCGGGGACGGGCGTGTTGGCGGTCCGCCATTCGGTCGGCGTGACGCCGGCGGCGGCCCGGAAAGCGCGGTTGAACGGTCCCAGCGAGGCGAAGCCCAGGTCGTAGGCGATGGTCGAGATCGACTTCAGGGCTAGGTCCGGCGAGGCGAGGGCGGCCTTGGCCGCTTCGATGCGCCGACCGTTGACGTAGTCGGCGAAGTTGCGATGGCCCAGCACGCCGTTGATCAGCCGGCGCAGGCGGTGCTCGGGCGCGCCGACCAGGGCCGCCAGGGCGCTGATCGACAGGTCCTCGCCGCGCCAGACCTCGTCCTCGTCCATGGCGGTCGCCAGCCGGGCCAGGACCAGGCGGTCGGCGGGGGTCAGGTCCATGACGGGAGCGGGCGAGGGCGGCGCCGCCGCGTCGGCCGGCGGGGTCACGACCAGCAGCGGTTCGGCGCGCAGCAGGGCGGCGGAGGCGGCGGTCGCCAAGGCGGCCAGGGCCACGGCCTGCAGCAGGCTCGAGGCGGGCAGGCCCGGCAGCCCGCCGATCCAGGCCATGTCCCGCAGGCTGAGCAGCAGGATGTAGCCGGCCGCGGCGATCATCACCGGCCCGCGAAGCCGGCGGCGCTGGACCACCAGGTCACCGCGCCAGCCGCGCCAGATCATCAGCAGGGCGTGGGCCACCAGTCCGACCGAGGCCAGGTTGAAGGCCAGCCAGAACGGCTTGCAGATCGCCGGCGGCATGGACCGGGCCAGGGCCCACAGCGCCACCAGCCCGACGGCGGGCCACAGGCGGTGGGGCGAAAAGCGCCGCTCGTCGGTGAACAGCGCGTAGGCCAGGGTCCAGAACAGGCCGGTGGTGGCCACCGACAGGACGCAGACGACCAGCGGCGCCACGGCCACGCCGCCCGGCCGGTAGCCCTCGATCACATGGGCGATGGCGCAGGCGAAGAACAGGCCGCCGACCCAGCGGGCCGGCGTCGTGCGCCGGTCCAGCACCAGGGCCAGGCCCGTGACCGCGAAGCCGCCGATGGCGATTCCGCGCGCCAGGATCTCGAGAAGGATCGTATCGACCATGGCCGTGATCCTAGGCGGGGCGCGCGCGGACCGCTCCGATCCGCGCGCGCCGATTTCGCAATTGGCTGGCCGAAACCGGAATTACTTCCGCTTTCCGGCCTTGTAGGCCTTCACCGCGTCCATCGTCTGGGCGACGTGGCCCTGGAAGTTCAGGTCGCTGTAGGCCAGCAGGATCTTGCCGCCGGGGGCGATCACGTACGAAGTGCGGTTGGACAGGTTGTCCTTCATCGGCAGCACCACGTCGTAGGTCTTGATCAGGTCGGCGTTGGCGGCGGCCACCGCGAACTTGTCGCGGCAGTGCTCCTTGGAGAAGTCCTTGATGCGCGCGACATTGCCGCCGGTGACGCCGATCACCGTCGCGCCCAGCTTTTCGAACTCTGGCGTCGCCTCGGCGAATTCGTGGGCCTCGGCCGTGCAGCCCGAGGTGTAGGCGGCCGGGAAGAAGTACAGCACCACGGGACCCTTCTTCAGCGCCTTGGACAGGGTGAAGGAAAAGTCCTTGCCGGCCAGGGCGGCGGGGGCGGTGAAGTCCGGGGCCTTGTCGCCGACCTTCAGGGCGGCCAGGGCGGGGGAGGCGGCCGTCAGGGCGGCGCAGAGGGCGAGACCGGTGAGCAGGCGTTGCATGCATAGGCTCCAGGGGAAGGCGAGGGCGCAGCCAGCTGCGTCGTGATTTCAATAACGCCATTCTTCCGGCTTCCAAACGTCAACCTGCGCCCTTAAGTCCGAAGGCTGAAACAGGGAGGCGACCATGGCGCTCGGTGAGACGGAAATCCCAACCCTGGCGGCCTGGGCGGGCGGACCGGAGCGTTTCCGGGCGCTGTTCGAGGCCTTCTACGCCGCCGTGCCGAACGATCCGGTGCTGGCGCCGGTGTTCGCCGGCATGAACCCGCGCCACGCCGAGCACGTGGCCGCCTTCGTCACCGAGGTGTTTGGCGGGCCCAAGGCCTATACCGAAGCCGGCGGCGGCCACGCCGCGATGATCGGCCATCACCTGGGACGCCACCTGACCGAGGAACAGCGTCGCGCCTGGGTCTCGCTGATGCTGGACACCGCCGACGCCGTCGGCTTGCCGGCGGATCCGGAGTTCCGCGCCGCCTTCGTCGGCTACCTGGAATGGGGCACGCGGCTGGCGGTGATCAACTCGGCCCCGGGCGTCGAGGCGCCGACCGACGATCCGCCGATGCCGGCCTGGGGCTGGGGGCCGCCGGGCGGGCCGTGGCTGGGCTGACTTGCCGCCTTGCGTTCGATGGCCTAACCCTCCGCGCCTGAATCTATAGAAAGAGGCGCGGGCTTCATGAGCATCGCTTTCATTTTCCCGGGGCAGGGCAGCCAGACGGTCGGCATGGGCGCCGATCTCGCTCAGGCCTTCGCCGCCGCCCGCGAGGTCTTCCAGGAGGTCGACGACGCCCTGGGCCAGACGCTGTTCAAGCTGATGAGCGAGGGCCCCGAGGGCGACCTGACCCTGACCGAGAACGCCCAGCCGGCCCTGATGGCCGTCAGCCTGGCCGTGACTCGCGTGCTGGAAAAGGAGTTCGGCGTCGGGATCGACAAGGCCGCCTTCGTGGCCGGCCACAGCCTGGGCGAATACAGCGCTCTGGCGGCCGCCGGCGCCATCACCCTGGCCGACACCGCCCGGCTGCTGAAGCTGCGCGGCCAGGCCATGCAGCGCGCCGTGCCGGTGGGCGAGGGGGCGATGGCCTCGCTGATCGGTCCCAAGACCGACCTGGCCCTGGCCGAAGCGGCCGCGGCGGCGGGTTCCGAGGTCGGCGTCTGCGTGGTGGCCAACGACAACAACAACGGCAATGTGGTGATCTCCGGCGCCAAGGCCGCCGTCGACAAGGCCATCGAAAAGGCTAAGGAGCTGGGCGCGCGGGCCATTCCGCTGAACGTCTCGGCCCCGTTCCACTGCCCGCTGATGCAGCCGGCGGCCGACGAGATGGCCGAAGCGCTTTCGAGGACCACCATCGTCGCCCCGCGCGCCCCGCTGGTGGCCAATGTCACCGCCGCCCCGGTCCACGATCCCGACGTCATCCGCAAGCTGCTGGTCGAGCAGGTCACCGGCCGCGTCCGCTGGCGCGAGAGCATGACCTGGCTGGCCGGCGAGGGCGGCGTCACCCGCTTCGCCGAGGCCGGCGCGGGCAAGGTGCTGTCGGGCATGGCCAAGCGCATCGCGCCGGACGCCGAGGCCGTTCCCCTGAACAGCCCAGCCGACCTCGAAGCCTTCGCCAAGTCGCTCTAATTTCCTAGGAACACGGATCATGTTCGATCTCACCGGCAAGACCGCCCTCGTCACCGGCGCCACGGGCGGCATCGGCGGCGCCATCGCCAAGGCCCTGCACGCGCAGGGCGCCCATGTGGTGCTCTCTGGCACCCGCGAATCGGCCCTGGCCGAGCTGAAGGCCCAGTTCGGCGAGCGCGTCTCGACCGTGGCGGCGAATCTGTCGGACGCCGCGGCCGTCGACGGCCTGGTCAGCAAGGCCGAGGAGGCCGCCGGCGCGCCGCTGGACATCGTGATCGCCAACGCGGGCATCACCCGCGACGGCCTGATCGTCCGCATGAAGGACGAGGACTGGGACACCGTGATCAAGGTGAACCTGGAAAGCTATTTCCGCCTGGCCCGCGCCGCCGCCAAGGGCATGATGAAGCGCCGTTCGGGCCGGATCATCGGCATCACCTCGATCGTCGGCGTCACCGGCAATCCGGGCCAGACCAACTACGCCGCCTCGAAGGCCGGCATGATCGGCTTCTCCAAAGCCCTGGCTCAGGAGCTGGCCAGCCGCAACGTCACCGTCAACTGCGTGGCGCCCGGCTTCATCGCCAGCCCGATGACTGACGCCCTGAACGAACAGCAGCGGGCCGGCATCCTGTCGACCATCCCCGCCGGCCGCCTGGGCGAAGGGAGCGATATCGCCGCCGCGTGCGTTTACCTCGCCAGTGACCAGGGCGGCTACGTCACGGGTCAGACCTTGCACGTCAACGGCGGCATGGTCATGATCTGACGCGTCGTCTTTTCCTGGGCTCCTCGCCTTTCTGCTTGGAAAGACGAAAGCCCACATTTCTATCCGGACGTGCCGCTAGTCACTCGAAAAAGAACGTGATAGGCGGTGGCCCGACAATTCCCGTGGGTGGTGAAGGTTCGCCCCGCCGTCCACGGAACTGCAAGATTCAAAACGAGGGACTAACAGAATGTCCGACATTCTCGAGCGCGTGCGTAAGATCGTCATCGAGCACCTGGACGCCGATCCGGAAAAGGTCACCGAAAAGGCCAGCTTCATCGACGACCTGGGCGCCGACAGCCTCGACAACGTCGAGCTGGTCATGGCGTTCGAAGAAGAATTCGACATCGAAATTCCGGATGACGCCGCCGAGCACATCCAGACCGTCGGTGACGCCGTGAAGTTCATCACGGAAAAGACCGGCGCCTAAGGCGTCGGGTTCGCGTATTTCAGCGAACGGAACTATCAACCGCCGCGTTGCACGGGCTCTTGCCATCGTGCGCGCGGCGGTTTTCGTATGTGGCCGAGATTCGCGGTCGGGGGGCTGTCCGAGTCGTCGCCATCCCCATATGTCCGCGATGCGAAGGTTGGGAGTGATCCATGCGTAGAGTCGTCGTCACCGGGCTTGGCCTCCTGACCCCTCTGGGTCAGGGCGTCGATGTCACCTGGAAGAACATCCTGGCCGGCAAGTCCGGCGCGAACCGGATCTCGTCCTTCGACCCGACGGAATATGCCTGCCAGGTGGCCTGCGAAGTGCCGCGCGTCGACGGCCGCGGCGGCGGCGGCCCGGACGTCGAGGGCGCGTTCAATCCCGACCTGACCATGAGCCCGCGCGACCAGAAGCGCGTCGACGACTTCATCCTGTACGGCATCGCCGCCGCGGACGAGGCCGTGAAGGATTCGGGTTGGGTCCCGCAGACCGAGGAAGACAAGTACCGGACCGGGGTGATCCTGGGTTCGGGCATCGGCGGCCTGTCGACGATCGCCGACACCGCCCTGGAGCTGGAGGCCAAGGGCCCGCGCCGGGTCAGTCCGTTCTTCATCTCCTCGGCCCTGATCAACCTGATCTCGGGCCAGGTCTCGATCCGCTACGGCTTCAAGGGTCCCAACCACGCCGTGGTCACCGCCTGCGCCACCGGCGCCCACGCCATCGGCGACGCCACCCGGCTGATCAAGTATGGCGACGCCGACGTGATGATCGCCGGCGGTGCCGAAGCGGCCGTCTGCAAGGTCGGCATGGCCGGCTTCATCGCCTGCCGCGCCGTGGCCACCGCCTTCAACGACACGCCCGAAAAGGCCTCGCGCCCCTACGACAAGGACCGCGACGGCTTCGTGATGGGCGAGGGCGCCGGCGTCGTCGTCCTGGAGGAGTACGAGCACGCCAAGGCGCGCGGGGCCAAGATCTATGCCGAGGTCATCGGCTACGGCCTGTCGGGCGACGCCTATCACATCACCGCTCCGTCGGAAGACGGCGACGGCGGCTTCCGGGCCCTGTCGGCGGCGGTCAGGGACGCGGGCATCGCCCCGTCGGAGATCGACTATGTCAACGCCCACGGCACCTCGACCATGGCCGACGGCATCGAGGCCGGGGCCGTCGAGCGTTTCCTGGGCGACCACGCCAAGAACGTGGTGATGTCGTCGACCAAGTCGATGACCGGCCACCTACTGGGCGCGGCCGGCGCGATCGAGGCGATCTTCTCGGTCCTGGCCATCCGCGACCAGATCGCCCCGCCGACCATCAACCTGGACAATCCGGACGTGAACGTCGCCATGAACCTGGCGCCGAACAAGGCCGTGCCGCACAAGATCGACGTGGCGGTGTCCAACAGCTTCGGCTTCGGCGGCACCAACGCCTCCGTCGTGTTCCGCAAAGTCTCGTGAGCCGCAAGCCCTCGCCCCAACGCCGCGCTCCGCGCCCGGCTCAGAAGACCGGGGCTCCCCGCAAGGCCAATCCGCGCCGGCGCGAGACCGCGCCGGTCGGACGCCGCATCGCCGCCATGGGCGGGGGTCTGCTGACCATGCTGGGCCTGGCCGCCCTGGTGGTCGTGCTGGGCGCGGTGTGGATCTACCAGGGGCCGGGCCCGGCCGCGCGGTCGGGCGACCAGACGACCGTCGTCCTGCGGCGCGGGGCCAGCCTGCCCGAGATCGCCTCCAGCCTGGAGCAGGCGGGGGTGATCCGCTCGTCCTCGCTGTTCCTGACCGCCGCCCAGACCACCGGCGCGGCGCGCAAGCTGAAGGCCGGCGAGTATGAATTCGCCTCCCACGCCTCGCTGCGGCAGGTGCTGGCCAAGATCCGCGACGGCAAGATCGTCCGCCACCAGGTGACCATCGCCGAGGGCCTGACCTCGGACATGGTGGTCGACATCCTGATGCGCGCGCCCGAGCTGACCGGCACGGTCCCGACCCCGCCGGAGGGCTCGGTCCTGCCCGAGACCTACCAGGTCCAGCGCGGCGAGGACCGGGCGGCGGTGCTGCAGCGGATGATGGACGATCGCGACGCCCTGCTCGACAAGCTGTGGGCCCAGCGCCAGCCGGGCCTGCCGTTCGAGACCAAGGACCAGGCCGTGACCCTGGCCTCGATCGTCGAGAAGGAGACGGGCCTGGCCCGCGAGCGCCCGCACGTGGCGGCGGTGTTCATCAATCGCCTGCGCCAGGGCGTCCGCCTTGGCAGCGACCCGACGATCATCTACGGCCTGACCCGCGGGCGGCCGCTGGGCCGGGGCATCCTGCAGTCGGAACTGCAGCGCGAGACGCCGTACAACACCTATCTGATCACCGGCCTGCCGCCGACCCCGATCGCCAATCCGGGCAAGGCCGCCCTGGAGGCGGTGCTCAATCCGATGAAAAGCGACGACCTCTATTTCGTCGCCGACGGCACGGGCGGCCACGTCTTCGCCTCGACCTACGAGGCGCACGAGCGCAATGTCGCCAAGTGGCGGCAGGTCGAGCGATCGAAGGCGGCCAAGACCCCGCTTTCCGGAGGCTAGGATGGCGCTGTCAGGCATGACCGGCTTCGCCCGCGTCGAGGGCTCGCACGGGGTCTGGTCGTGGGCGGTGGAGGCGCGCAGCGTCAACGGCCGCAACCTCGAGACCCGGTTTCGCGGCCCGCCCGGCTTCGAGAGCCTGGACCGCGCCGCGCGCGACGCCGCCCAGGCTCGCTTCCAGCGCGGCCAGCTGACGGTCAACCTGCAGGCCAAGCGCGCCGAGACCCAGGCGGCCGTGCAGATCAATGTCGAGGTGCTGGAGCGCTATCTGAAGGCCGGCGCGCCCTATGTGGCCACCGGCATGGTCGCCAAGCCCAGCCTGGACGGCCTGCTGGCCCTGCGCGGCGTGGTCGACGCCCGCGAGGAGGAGGACGCCGCCGAGGATCGCGCCGAGATCGAGGCCGCCATGGCCGCCACGATCGGCCAGGCGCTGGACGGGCTGAAGGCCGCGCGGCTGGAGGAGGGGGCGGCCCTGGCTCCGATCCTGACCGGCGCCGTCGCCCGCATCGAGGCCCTGACCGTGCTGGCGTCCCAGGAAGCCGCCGGCCAGCCGGCCGTGCTCCGGGAGCGCTACGCCCGCAAGCTGACCGAGCTGATCGGCGAGGCGGCGTCGGAAGAACGTATCGTGCAGGAAGCGGCCGCCCTGGCCGTGAAGGCCGACGTCCGCGAGGAGCTGGACCGGCTGTCCAGCCACGTGGCCGCCGCCCGCGCCCTGCTGGCCGCCGACGCGGCCGCCGGCCGGCGCCTGGACTTCCTCAGCCAGGAGTTCATGCGCGAGGCCAACACCCTTTGCAGCAAGTCGGCGCTGACCGCCCTGACCACGCACGGCCTGGATCTGAAGGCCACGATCGAGCAATTCCGGGAACAGGTTCAGAATGTCGAATAATCCGCATGGACGCACGCGCGGCCTGCTGCTGATGGTCGTGGCCCCGTCGGGCGTCGGCAAGACCTCGCTGACCCGCCGCCTGGTGGCCGACCACAACGACCTGCACCTGTCGATCAGCGCCACCACCCGCGCCCCGCGTCCGGGCGAGCACGACGGCCGCGACTATCATTTCGTCACCCGCGACAAGTTCCAGGCCATGATCCAGGAGGACGCCTTCCTGGAATGGGCCGAGGTCTACGGCAACCACTACGGCAGCCCGCGCGCGCCGATCATGGAGGCGCTGGACCGCGGCGAGAGCGTGCTGTTCGACATCGACTTCCAGGGCGCGATGAAGGTGCACAAGCAGGCCGGCGAGGACAGCGTCCTGGTCTATATCCTGCCGCCGTCCCTGGCCGAAATGAGCCGCCGCCTGCACGCCCGCAGCCAGGACAGCGAAGAGGTCATCCACCGCCGCCTGGCCCGCGCCAAGGACGAGGTCGCCGCCTGGGAGCAGTTCGACTACGTCATCCTCAACGACGACTTCGACAAGGCCTATTCGGACCTGGCCCACATCTACCACGCCGAACGCCAGAAGCGGGCCCGCAACCCGTGGATCGGCAATCTGGTGGGGGATCTTCTGAAGGAAGAGATTTAGGGGACGAGCCGCTATTTGCGGTCAGGCGTACATTCACAAGATCCACTTTGGGTCAGACTGAAGTCCAAATAGTCAGTGAAATGGAGGGCTGACGACTGGGAGGTCGTCCCCATCACGCCATCTCAGGCGGGGTCGTGCCCGCTGGCGCCATGAAGAACGCCATCGGCACGCTGGCGAGATGATGCTCTGAGCTCGACATCAGCAGCAACCGGTTGATGGTGTTGTCCTGAATCCCACGCGCCGGCATCGCGACTTTGATCAGTCCGCTGGCGAGGTTCGTCCCGGCTTTGGCGAGAGTGGCCTGGGTCCGGGCGTGGCCGTTGGAAAACCGAGCCGCAAGACCGTCTTCGTAGTTTGGCTTGGCACCCCGCTTTTCGCGATCAAGCAAATACCCGAAGGCGTCCTGCATCAAGGGCGGATAGGCGCTGAAGGCACCATCGAAATAGGATCTCACCGCCTCCAACGCGTCCTGAACAAAGCCGAAGTTCGCTTGCTCGATCCGCTTTGCAAGGCCGCGCAGACCACCCTGCGGATCGACACCCCGCCGCATCAGGGCGTCGCCGATTTCGGTCCAGCGATAGGCCGCGTCCGTGACTATCGCCGACCCGGTGGCTTGAGCCAGATACATCGCCATTTCGAAGTTGGGTGCCAGCTTTGCCATGCTGAGCAAGCCGCCATCCTTTCCGCTGGCCAAGGCTCCGGCTTGGAGGGAGACTAGGGGATCGGCGCGTTTCAACGCTTCTAGGCCTTCCCGGAGCTCGGCGGCGTCGACGCCTTCCAGCCCTGGAATGCCGCTCGCCAATTGCGCTTCCAGAACCTCCTGCGGCATCAGCAGAAAGCTTCTGCGTGCATCTTTCTCCATGGTCTTATAGGTGCGGTCGTTTTCATCGATTTCGATGTCGCGACCGGCGGCGCGGGCGCGTGCCATCTGCATCATCTGGTGGCGTAGATGGAGATTGAAGTTGCAGGGGTCGGGAACGAGATTGACCAGGCCGCAATCGATCAGGGGCATGAGACCGACTAATAGGGCAACGGCCTTCAGGATTTCCTGCCGATAGATCTGAGGATTGTCGACCGGGCTGAACTCCTTGCGCATGGCGCCGGCATGGACGAACGGGTGCTCGATCAGCAACTCGCCAAAATAGAGCCCGGCGCCGACGGCGAACTCGTTGATGAGCTCTGGATGTATTGCCCCGCTGTACACCGCGCGCGGCCTCCCGTCAGGCTTGGGCAGGAGCTGCAGAAGGTCCGTTTCCAGGGGCCAGAACGCTGTGAAAACGCCATACAGGCGACTGATGCGGTCGTCGGTGAGGTCCTGGCGCACGTCAGTCCAGGTTCGACCTGGCCCCATGTCGAGGATATCGATCGTAGCGCGGTAGAGCGCGAGATTTCGCTCTCGAATGCTCAGCTCCGTCCAGCTTGGCCTGCGAGCCTCTGGTCGGGCTTGGCAGCAGAACCGGTATGCTATGTTGGAGCCGCATCCGCAGGCGTCGCTGCCGCGCAACTTCTTGGGCGGCGTCTTTTGCAGCGCCTCGTAGGCCTTCTCTGTCCGCCCAAATTCATCCTGAAAGTGGACGCTACCATCTTCCATTTTGGCGAAAATCTCTCCGCCGAATGACCATAGGCCGTCCGTGGGGGGGCGCAGGATGGCCCCAAGCTCCCGCCAGCCTCTGGGCGCTTGTTGTTCTGGGTGCAGCCATTCTTCCCGTCCTGCCGCGATGTATCGACGGGCTCGCCGCTTCAGGATCGCGTTGATCGCGCTCACCTCTGGGCCAGCGAGCTTGCGGGTGCGGATGAAAGTGTCGGTGCGCACCAGCGAAGTCCCGAAGTTGCGGGCAAATGTTCGCTTGTCGAGCGGCGTTGCGGTTGGGGTCCTGGCGTTCTCCAGGTTAGTCAGAATCAGGCAGAAGTCCTGGTTGAGCGGGAAGACCGTCTGTGAGCCCTTGAGCGCGATAGAGGGATCATGGTCGAGCGTGTCGCCGACGGCGCGCGGCTCGATGGCGGGATTGTAGACGGTGACGGGGTTGTCGGTGACGATGAACTTCACGTCGGAGTCTTGAGCCGAGACGATCTCGCGCACGCCCTCCGTCCAGATGGTGCAATGCATCTGCCGCGTGCCCTGCATCTCCCACATAAGTTCGTTCTGAGAGAGGTCGGGATACTGAGCCCGCAACCAATCCAGTCCCTTTGGTGTGCGGGTCTTCTGAATATCTATGTAGCTAAAAAGATTCTCGAAATGGCGGTGGCATTCGGCGGGGTCCGCGCCGATGTAGGCTTTTACCGCCCTGGCTCCCCTAGTGTCGATGTCGCCGAACAACTTGCGTTCGATCTCGTCGACTACAAGGCCGCCAAAGAAGAAGGTGGAATAAAGATCTCGCTGCTTGAAGCAGCGGGAAGTTGGGCTAGTGAACCTGGAGTTTCCAGACACGGTGCTGCCGTCGGAACGCCTAAAGGTCGGCGGCGTCAGATCCAGATAGGCGAGCTGGGTCTTGCCTTGGTCGAAAAAGCCTTCTTGGTACCACTGAGGCACATAGTGATTTTCGCGGCTGCTGTTCGACATCCTATCCAACAATGGTCACGAGCGCTGCTTTAGGCAACGAGTTGACGATCCACGGTCAAGGCGGAGCGGTTTTCGGTCGGCTAGCCCATCACCGCCCGCGCCAGCGCCTGAAACCCCGCCACATCGATCGTCTCCGCCCGCGCGTCCGGATTGATCCCCGCCTTCTCGCACAGCGCGCCGCCGCCCAGACCCTTGAGGCTGGAGCGCAGCATCTTGCGGCGTTGGCCGAAGGCGGCGGCGGTGACCTTCTCCAGGGCCGCCACCAGCGCCCTGTCGGGCGCCGGCGCCAGCGGGACCAGCCGCACCACGGCCGAGGCCACCTTGGGCGGCGGGGTGAAGGCGCGGGCCGGCAGGTCCATGACCACCTTGGCCGAGCAGACGGTCTGGGACACCACGGCCAGGCGGCCATAGGCGTCGTCGTCGACCTCGGCGGCGATGCGGTCGGCGACCTCCTTCTGGAACATCAGGGTCATCGACAGCGGCCGGAACGGACCCGTCAGCCAGTTGATCAGCAGCGGCGTGCCGACATTATAGGGCAGGTTGCTGACCATGTGGGCCGGGCCGCCGACGACGGCGGCCATGTCGACCTTCAGGGCGTCGCCCTGGACGATCTCCAGCCGGCCGTCGGCGGCGGCGCCCAGCTGTTCCAGCAGGGGGATGAACCGCCGGTCCATCTCCACCGCCACGACCCGCGCGCCGGTCTCCAGCAGCGCCCGGGTCAGGCCGCCGGGACCGGGCCCGACCTCGATCACCACGTCGCCCTCGCCGACCTCGGACAGGCGGGCGATCTTGCGGGTGATGTTCAGGTCCAGCAGGAAGTGCTGGCCGAAGCTCTTGTTGGCCAGCAGGTCGTGCTCGGCGAGAACCTCGCGAAGCGGCGGCAGGTCGGCGAGGCTCATGGACGTCTCGAGAGTTCAGGCTGCCAAAAAAACTAGGCGATGGCGCGGCGGTCGGCGATCTCGGCCGCCAGGCGGATGGCGGCGACCAGGCTGTCGGCCCGGGCCAGGCCGCGGCCGGCGATGTCGAAACCCGTACCATGATCGGGGGAGGTGCGCACGATCGGCAGGCCCAGGGTGACGTTCACTCCGGCCCAGAAGTCCAGCATTTTGACCGGGATCAGCGCCTGGTCGTGATACATGCACAGCACCGCGTCGTAGGTGGCGCGGGCCTCGGCGTGGAACAGGCTGTCGGCGGGGGCGGGGCCCCTGACCTGGACGCCCATGTCCCGCAGGACTCGGACGGCCGGCTCGATGATCGCCGCCTCCTCGCCGCCCAGGGCGCCGGCCTCGCCCGCATGCGGGTTCAGGGCCGCCACCGCCAGGCGCGGAACCGCGACGCCGAAGTCCCTGCGCAGGGCCTCGACCGTCACCAGGCCGGCGTTGACGATCGCCTCGATCGACAGGGCCGCGGGCACGGCCGACAGCGGGGTGTGGATGGTCACCAGGGTGGCGCGCAGGTCGCGGGCCGCCAGCATCATGATCGGGCCGTGCGGCGGCTGGCGCTCGCCCACATGGGTCAGCTCGGCCAGGAACTCGGTATGGCCGGGAAAGGCGAAGCCGGCGTCGTAGAGCGGCGCCTTGGCGATGGGGGCGGTGACCAGGCCGGCCACGGCGCCCGACAGGGCCAGGCCCGCCCCGGTCTCGATCCAGCGGATCACCTGGGCGGCGTGGGCGCTGGACGGCTTGCCGGCCACCACGGGGGCCTGCAGCGGGATGTCCAGCACGGGCAGGGCTTCGCCGAACACCTTGACGGCCTCGACCGGCCCGGTGACCGCGCGAACCTTCACCCCGCCGCCGGCCGAGGCCAGCAGCTGGGCGTCGCCCACCACCATGAAGCTGGGACCTTCGGCGCGCAGGGTCGACCAGGCCTTGGCGATGATCTCCGGCCCGATGCCGGCCGGATCGCCTGCGCTCAGGGCGAGGGCCGTGGTCTTCACCGGGTCTCGATGGTCGCCGAGTTGCGCAGGTCTCGCAGATAACGTTTGGAGATCAGCGCAAGCTGCTGGCCGCGCAGGCGATTTTCGATCTGGTCGCGCGTCGGCGCCTGGGCGCCGGACTGGCGCTTGCCGCAGACGGCGATCAGGTGCAGGCCGGCGTCGGTGCGGATCGGGTCGGAGACCTGGCCGACCTTGAGCGTGTTGGCGGCCTCCTGGAAGGCCGGAGCCAGGTCGGTGATCTCGGCTTCGCCCAGATCGCCAGCGACCACACCCTCGACCTTGCCGGCCGTGGCCTCGAGGGTCTCGCAACTGGTGATCTTGGGCTTGAGGTCGACCAGCAGCTTCTGGGCGGCGTCGACCTGGGCCTGGGCGGCGTCCTTGGGCAGGGCCACGGCGACCTGCTTGAGGTCGACCAGGGCCGTCTTCGCGCCCGAGCGCTTCTCGCGCAGATAGACGATGTAGACGCCGTCGCGCACCGGGATCGGGGCCGACAGTTGGCCGGGGCGCAGCTGCTCGAGCGCGGCGTCGACCTCGGGCGGCATCTCGCCGGGGCTGACCCAGCCGGCGTCGCCGCCGTTGGCCGCGGTCGGCGAGGCCGAGAACTGCCGGGCCACGGCGGGGAAGGGCGCGCCCTGCTGCATCTGGGTGATCAGCTGCTTGGCGCCGTTCTCGGCCACTTCCATGCCACCGACGCGCGCGGCGTCGATGAACACTTCGCTGACCTGGTACTGCGGCTTGCTGGCGGCCTCGGCCTGGCGGCGCTCGAAGGCCTTGATCTGGTCGTCGCCGATCCGCAGGCGCGAGCCGTAGCGACCGCTGATCCAGGCCTGCCAGCTGCTGTCGGCGCGGATCTGCGCTTTCCAGGTGTCGATGCCGACGCCTTGGGCCTGCAATTGCTGGGTCAGTTGCGCCGCGGTCAAGTTGTTGCCCTTGGCGATGTCGCCGATCTGCTCCTCGACTTCCTTGTCGGTCGAGATGATCGTGATCTTCTGGGCCTTCTCGACCCGACGCAGCTCCTGCATCTGGACGTGTTCGTCGATCAGCGAGCGCAGGGCTTCCTGCTCCAGCTGGGGCAGGTTCTCCTGGGTCGGCTGCAGGCCGGAGGTCACCATCAGCAGGCGCATGCGCTGCATCAGGTCGTAGCTGGAGATGATGTCGTCGTTGACGACCGCTGCGACGCTTTCCGACAGCGGATTGGCGCGCGGAGCGGCGGCGGCCGGCGCCGCCGGAGCGTCCACCGTCGGGGTCGCCGCGGGCGCGGCCTCCTGAGCCAGGGCGGGCAGGCCGAGGCTCGCCACGGTCAAGGCGAGGATGGAAGCGGTGCAGGCCGCCAGTTTCGTCACGCTACGCGCAGACCGCATCGGTATTGTCGTTCCTCTAGACGCGTCCAAAGGAAGGCGCGCGCTTGATCGCGCGTCCCCCGACGCGGTGACATTCTAATCGCTGTACAGTGTGTCGCCCAATGTGGCGAGCGTTAGGCGCAGCACCACGGACTCGTTGGACTTCAACTTCAAGCCGCCTGCCGTCTGGGTGTAACGATCTTCGTTCTGATAAATCACGTCGAGCCGGACGCAATCGTCCTTGTAATAGACGCCCAGATCGCGACGGGTCCAGGACCACTTGCTGGCGTTGGAGGACAGGCCGAAGGCGCGGGCGTCCTGATAGGACAGGCGGCCCAGGGCGGTCACGCCCCAGTTCTCGCGGATCTTGTAGTCGCCGATGAAGTCCAGGTTTTCCTGGCGGAAGCCCGAGGTGTCCCGGTTGTCCTTCAGGTAGCGCACGGAGCCGAAGCCGCGGGCGACTGAGGCGTCGAGACCGGCTTCCAGGCGGTTGAGCTTGCTGGTGTCATCATCGAAGCGCGCGCGCGTGAAGGCGGTGATCCCGCGGATCGGGGTGACCGTGGCCGCTACGATCCAGTCCGACGCCTTCTGGTCGAGTCCGGCGCGGGTCGGCATCAGCGGATCGACCTTGGTGCGCAGGCTCCGGCCCAGCAGGACGCTGCCGCCCCGTCCGTCGGCGAACTTCACCGTCGCGCGGCCGCCGACGTTCATGCGCGTGCCGCCTTCGTAGAGGTCGAAGCCGGGCGCCTTGTTGACGTCGAACAGGTTGGTTTCGTCCAGTTCGAAGTTGGTGCTGTCTTCGTTGAAGTAGATCGGATTGCCGGCGGGATCGCGGGCCACGACGATCGGCACCCGCGAACTGTTGGAGCCGGCGGCCAGCTGGACCAGAGGCTCCAGCACCACGCTGCCGCCGTTCTTCAGCGGCTTGAAGAACGGCATGCTCAGATCGACCCCGGCGACGCCGAGCCCGCGCGAATAGTTGATGTTGGTGGTGGTGTCGCCCGCGACCATGGCGCTGGTCGGAAGGAAGACGTCGCTGACGCGATAGGTGTCGCCGCGGGCCTGGGCGAAGGGTTCGACGCGCAGTCCCGAACCCAGGATCACGCTGGCCCGCCAGTCGCCCTTGATCGAGCCGCGAGCGGAATCCACCCCGTCCTGCCCCTTGTAGACGGGGTAGGCGTAGGGCGGTTCGCCGAACTGGGATTCCGAGCGGGTCAGGACCACGCCGGAGCCCTGGACGCGCAAACGGCCGCCCAGGATGTGCGATTCCGGTTCCCAGCGCCCCTCGACCAACGGTCCGATCAGGGGAAAGGCGCCGCTGTTCTCGAACTTGTTCGCCAGGCCGGTGGAGCTGACCTGAACGACCCGCAGGCCTTGCACCGAGATCATCGAAGCCGACAGATAGGACCGGGCCGACTGTCGGGTCGCGTAGATCTGCGACACCAGGCGATGGTCGTCGGCCGTGAATTGGCCACGCTGCTGGTAGACGTCGCTGATGTCGTAATCGTCGAAGATCAGCGCCTGCGAGGCCCGCTCGGCGGTGAAGCCCCACTTCCACTTCTCGTCGATGTCGAACAGGCCCTTGGCCAGGATGTAGCTCTTGGCCGTCGCCTCGCCGAACCGGTCGCCGTGGTTGTCGAAGTCCTTGTCGTAGGTGGCGCCGACCCGCGCCTCGACATAGCCCGAATAGAACCGCTTACGGTACTGGGCTTTCAGGAACGGATTAACTTTCGTGTTGAATTGAGGGGTTACAACCAGATCCTGAGACGGCGAGAGCACGAATAGATACGGCTGCTCATAGACCAGGCCGCGCTTCTTGGAGACGCTGACCTTGGGCACCAGGAAGCCCGAACGGCGCTCGGTCTGGGGATCCGGGTGCCAGAACACCGGCAGGTACATCAGCGGCGCGCCGAACACCCGGATGGTCGCGCCATGGTAGTAGACCAGATGGTTGTTCTTGTCCTGGACCACCTTGTCGGCCTGGATGCTCCAGGTCGGCTTGGGCTTTTCGGCGCACACCTCGCAGGGGGTGTAGATCGCCTTGTTCAGCTCGGTGATCTGCTCGTTGCGACGCACGGCGCTGTCGGCGGCGATCTTGATGTTCTTGTCCAGGCGGGCCGAGAAGCCGCGGGCGAAGCCGGCCTTCAGGTCCTTGTCCATGGTCATGTCGTTGGCGAACTCGGCCGTGCCGTCGGCGTTGACCAGCGTCACGTGACCGTGGGCGGTGACCACTTCGGTCTTGGTGTCGTAGACCACCTCGTCGGCGCGCAGGGTGCGGCCCTGGTAGCGCGCCTCGACGTCGCCGCGGGCGATCATCTTCTGATTGGCGTCGTCGCGGATCAGGAGATCGGACTCGAGGTAGTAGCCGGTGTCGCCCAGGCCGTCGTCGACGGCCGGCGCGGGCGCGGGAGCGGCGGGAATCGTGGCGAGCGGCTGCTGCGCCTGCGCCGAACCGGCCAAAGCGAGCCAAGCCGCTCCGGCCAGCAGGACCGCGCGGCCCGTCTCTTTCGCCCCCCAGCGAAGCTCCATCATCAAAGTCCTCGATCCCGGCGACACAGACTCAACCATCCTCGGTATAACAAAGCAGAGTCAGACCCGCCAAAAGCGCCACGATCGGCGGGGTCCACGCCGCCATGGCCGGCGTCAGCACGTCGGCCTTGCCCAATGCGCCACACAGCTCGTTAAAGAAGAAGAAACCAAAGCCCAAGGTTACGCCCGCGCCTGCCAGGCCCGCCAGCCCTCCTAGCCGCATCAGCCGCAGCGAGAAGGCGGCTGCCAGGACCGACATCGCCGCGAACAGCAGCGGCGTGGCCAGCACCTGCTGCAGCCGCAGGCGGAACGGAATCGACGAGAACCCCGCCGCCTCGGTGCGCTTGATGGTCTCGGGCAGCAGCCAGACGGCGATGGCCTGGGGGTTGTTGAACCGCTCCGACGCCGTGCGGTCGTCGAGATTGGATGGCATGGTGTAGGTCTCGGAGCGGATCGCCCCAGCGCCCGGCATGGCCACGCGCACGCCCGACAACCGCCAGAAGCCGGGCTCCAGCCGGGCCTCGTCCGCCTCGATCCGCTGCGCGAACTGCAGCGAGCCGTCGGGCTGCACGGCATAGACGAACAGCGACACCCCGCGCAGTCGGACCGCGCCTTCGACTTGGTCGCGCGCCCGAGCGCGAATGACCACCTGGGTCTTCTCGTCGCCCTGACGCAGCCACAGCCCCTTGGGCGCCGACTTCAGATAGCTTTCCATCAGCGCGTTGCGCGAGGTTTCGAACTGAGCGCTCATCGCCGAGGTCAGCGGGTTGAGCAGGGTCAGGGTCACCAGGCCCATGATGAAGGCGGCGATGGCCGCCGGCATGATGAAGCGCCAGGCCGAGACCCCGGCCGCGCGCATGGCGATCAGCTCGCTGCGCCTGTTCAGGCCGACGAACGCGCCCAGGGTGCCGAACAGGAAGATGAAGGGCGTCAGCACCACGATCGTGGCGGGCGCCTGCAGCACGGTCAGGAACAGCAGCTGGGCGAAGCCGACGTCGGTCCGGGTGCCGACGTTCTTGGAGATGTCGACGAAGGCGATCAGCATGACCAGCACGGCGACGACCGCCAGGGCGGCGGCGAGCCCGCCCAGCGTCTTCCTGAGCACATAGCGCTCGATCATGCCGACGCCGATCATTGGACCCCCAGCGGCTGGAGGCCATCGTGCGCGCCGATGGCGATGTAGCGGGAGATTCTCTGACGGAAGATCTGCCTTAGGCCCCACCAGATCGCCGCCAGCGGCACGGCGTACTGCAGCGGGTTGAGCCAGACGTCGTTGTCGCAGGCGGCCTTGACGCCAAAGCCCACGATCTGGACCAGGGCCGCCGCCGCGCCGACCATGGCGATCCGCCGACCATAGCCCATCCGGCTGAACGACCCGCCGATCACCGCCGCCAGCGCCATCGACATCATGGCCAGGTTGTAGAGCGGACTGGCCAGGCGCCAATGGCCCTCGGACAGCAGCTTCTCGCGGTTCTGCTGCTCCCATTCCTGGGTGAGGTCGGGGAAGAACAGCTCGTGCGGGTAGCGGTCGCCGATCTTGTAGTGCAGCAGCTCGTCGCTCTGGAACAGCGAGCTGAGGTCGAAGGTGTATTCGTCCCACGACAGGTACTGCAGCACGCCCGAACTGGAGAACTCCTGATTGGAGCCCTTGCGCAGGACCAGCACCGGCAGGCCCTTGCGTTCGGCGATGACGCCTTCGCGGGCGGTGTAGGTGACCGCGCCGCCGTTGGCCTTTTCCTGGTGGATGAAAAGGTTGTGGATGATCTGGTCGCGGTCGATCGTCTGGGCGTAGACCGTCAGGCCCGGGCCCGGTTCGGTGAACTCGCCCGGGCGCACCAGGGTCGAGGCCAGGTCGGACTTGATGTCGAAGAAGGTCTCCCGAATCGCCCGCGAGCTCCACGGCGCCGCCCACAGGCTCATGACCAGGGACAGCAAGGTCGCGAACACGGCCAGGCGCACGGCCGGCGAAATCACGCGCCAGCGGCTCATGCCGCCGGCGAAACAGACCACGATCTCCTGTTCCGTATGCAGCCGGTTCAGCGCCACCAGGGTGGCCACGAACAGGGCGATCGGCAGAATCATGCTCAGCAGCTGGGGCAGGGCCAGGGCGATGATCTTCAGGAAGACCACGCCGCTCTGGCGCTGTTCGATCAGGACATCGAACTCCGACAGGCTTCGCGCCAGCAGGGCGAGCGCCACCAGGGCCAACGTCGCCAACAGCGTCGGGCCCAGAAGCTGGCGGAAAAGGTAGCGTTCGATCAGGCGCATCGACGTTGGGGCAGGGGACCGAGGGGTAATGGGAAGCGGCGGAGTCGCGCGGCGCGCCCCCAAGGAAGGGTCCCTTCTACACGGCGTGTTCGCGTGCGCACAACCGCTCAAGTCAGGCGTGAAAGTGGCGGTCGCCGGCATTCGTTGGCCGGCGGGCCGACGCCCTCGACGATTGGTGCTTTTCTTCGGTTCAGGTTTGCGTCAATCCAGCGAGCTGAAGGTCCTGCTAGGGCTCCATCGGTTATCAGGAGCGCGTCATGCGTATCGAGTTCGTCACCGCCGACACCCAGGCCGGCGCCAACGCCGCCCTGGCCGTCCTGGCCTATGAAGCCGCCGCCCTGTCGCCGGAGGCCAAGGCCGTCAACGAGGCGACCGGCGGGGCCCTGGCCCGCGCCGTCGCCGGCGGCCGCTTCACCGGCGCCAAGGGCCAGACTCTGGACCTGATCGCCCCCGCCGGGCTGGAGGCCGCCCGCGTCCTGCTGGTCGGCGTCGACGGCGACGGCGCGTTCGAGCCCGAGGCGGTCGAGCTGGCCGCCGGCCACGCCTTCCAGGCCCTGAAAGCTTCGGGCGTCACCGAGCTGGTGCTGAAGCTGGGCGGCGGCGACGCCGAGACGGCCGCCCGCGCGGCCTTCGGCGTCAAGCTGGCGGCCTATCGTTTCGACCGGTACCGCACGACCGAGAAGGCCGAAAAGAAGCCATCGGTCAGCGTGGTCAAGGTGGCCGCCGCCGATCCCGCCAAGGCGCGCAGGGCCTTCGTCGCGCTGGAGGCGGTCGCCGACGCGATCCTGTTCAGCCGCGACCTGGTTTCCGAGCCGGCCAACATCCTGCACCCGGAGGAATTCGCCGCCCGCGTGAAGGGCCTGGAGGCCCTGGGCCTGGAGGTCGAGATCCTGGGCGAGGCGCAGATGGCCGAGCTGGGCATGGGCAGCCTGCTGGGCGTGGGGCAGGGCAGCCGGCGCGAGAGCCAGCTGGTGGTCATCAAGTGGCTGGGCGCGTCGGACAAGTCGGCCCAGCCGGTCGCCTTCGTCGGCAAGGGCGTCTGCTTCGACACCGGCGGCATCTCGATCAAGCCGGCCGACGGCATGGAGGACATGAAGTGGGACATGGGCGGTGCGGCGGCCGTGGCCGGCGTCATGCACGCCCTGGCCGGCCGCAAGGCCAGGGTCAACGCCATCGGCATTCTCGGCCTGGTCGAGAACATGCCCGACGGCAACGCCCAGCGCCCTGGCGACGTGGTCACCTCGATGTCGGGCCAGACCATCGAAGTCATCAACACCGACGCCGAGGGCCGGCTCGTCCTGGCCGACGCCCTCTGGTACTGCCAGGACCGCTTCAAGCCCAAGTTCATGGTCGACCTGGCCACCCTGACCGGCGCGATCATCATCTCCCTGGGTCACGACTTGGGCGGTTTGTTCAGCAATAACGACGGCTTGTCTGAGAAACTTATCGCGGCCGGCAAGGCCGAGCGCGAGCCGCTGTGGCGCATGCCGATGCCGGCGTCCTACGAGAAGCAGATCGAAAGCCCGATCGCCGACATGAAGAACATCGGCGGCCGGCCGGCCGGTTCGATCACCGCGGCGCTGTTCCTGCAGAAGTTCGTCAACGGCGTACCATGGGCCCACCTGGACATCGCCTCGGTGGCCTGGAAGAAGCCCTCGACCGATCCGACCGTCCCGGACGGCGCGGTCGGCTTCGGCGTGCGGCTGCTGAACCGCCTCGTGGCCGACGCCTACGAAGGCTAGCCCTTGACCGCCGCGCCCTGCGACATCTGGTTCTACCATCTCGAGCGCAGCGCCTTGGAAGAGGTGCTGCCCGGGCTGCTGGAGAAGACCCTGGGGCGTGGCTGGCGGGCCCTGGTCCGCGGCGGCGATCCGGCCCGCCTGCGGGCGCTGGACGCGCATCTGTGGACCTGGCGCGACGACAGCTTCCTGCCGCACGGCCTGGACGACGAGCCGATGGCCGACCGCCAGCCGGTGCTGCTGACCGACAAGTTGGACAACCCGAACGGCGGCCGGGCGTTGTTCCTGCTCGACGGGGCCGAGCCGGGCGATCTTTCGGCCTTCGAACGCTGCATCCTGTTGTTCGACGGCCGCGACGAGGAGGCCCTGCGCCTGGCGCGGGGCCGGTGGAAGGCCTTCAAGGGCGCGGGCCATCCCGTGTCGTACTGGCGCCAGGGCGCCGAACGCGGTTGGGAGAAGCAGGCATGAAGCGGTTTGCGTGGGTCGGCGCCGTCCTGGTCCTGGCCGCCTGCTCCGCCGGCGCGCCCGAGCCTGCGCCCATGCCGCCGCCGACCACCCCGACCGCGCCGCCGGCCGTGGCCTTGCCCGCCGCGCCGCCCGTGGCGGAAAAAGACCAGTGCGGCCTGAAGGACGCCCAGGACTTCGTCGGCAAGAACCGCACCGACCTGCCAGCCCCGGTCGATCCCTCGCGCTGGCGGGTGGCCTGCACGACCTGCCCGGTGACCATGGATTATCGCCCGGACCGGCTGAACATCCTGTTCAACGCCGACTCCGGCGTCGTCCAGCAGGTCAAGTGCGGTTAGGGACTCCCTGAATAGCGGAATCCAAGGCGGGACGGCCTGGACTACCGCCGGCCGACGCCCGGAAACAGCGCCGGTTCGCCGTCGAACACGCCCAGATAGCCCAGCTCGCCCAGCAGCGGCGTCAGGGTGTCGGCGTAGTCGTCGGCGTGGACGGGCAGGGCGGCGGGACGGCCGTTCTGATCCTGCAGCCGATAGACCGTCCACATCTTGCCCTTCGGGGCCGGGGCGCCGGGCTGCAGATAGCGGTGCTCCCAGCCGACCAGGGGCGGCGTGCGGCCGATCTCGACGTCGAACGGGCGGTCGCGGAAGGCCAGGTCCATGTCCAGCCGCATGGCCTCGGCCAGGCGCTGGTCCAGCCAATCGCCGAAGGCCGCCAGCACCGCGGCGGCCGACAGGCCTTCCGGGTTGGCGACGATGTGATTTCGGGATGCGGTTCCTGAACTCATGCGAACAGGAATAAGCGCTCCGGGTCACGTAAAGGATAAGAGACGTGGTTTAGGCGCATTTACCATGACGATACCGTCACAAGGCCTGCCGAATGCTCAAGCTTTGGTGACGGAAATCCATGAATTCGAGTATCGGTCAAGTTATGGCCAAGCTCAAACTTGGCTGACGAGATCGAAAAAGCGACATCGACTGTTGCCAAGCTGAAAACGCCCCTCCAGCATCATGCCACCTCAGGGAGAGCAAAGATGAGTGATCAGGCGACGGCTTTGGCGTCCGTGGACTTCGACAAGGCGCGGTTCACCGCCACGCTGAAGACGCGCGCCCTGCCGCCTTACGGCAGCGGCCAGTGCGCCAAGTACGTGCGAATCGCTCTCGAGGCCGCCGGCATGGCCACCGGGCCCAATCCGCGCCAGGCCAAGGACTACGGCCCCTATCTGGAGGCGCGCGGCTTCACCGCCGTGGCGCGTTTCGTCTCCGGCGACGCAGTCAGCAAGGGCGTGGCTTCCGACGGCTTCAAACTGGAGGTCGGCGACGTCGCGGTGATCCAGAACCCCAGCAGCAGCGCCGCCGGGCACATCCAGGGCTATGACGGCGCCAACTGGATCTCCGACTTCGTCCAGGAGGCGTTCTGGCCGGGGCCGGCCTATCGCAGCGAAAAGCCCAGCTACGTGATCTACAGGCGCTGAGGTGCGGATCGCGATCCTCGCCCTGCTGGCCAGCCTGGCGGCTGGCCCGGTCGCGGCCCGGCCGCCGGCCCAGCCCTCCATCGACCCCCTGCTAGGCCTGAAGCTGCCCGCCGAGGCGCGGTTCGCCGCTGCGCCCGCCGATCTGGTCCAGGCCTGTCCGGCCCTGGCCAACGCCCGCTGGGACCGGCGGCTGTGGGTGTTCGCCCAGACCGGCAACGCCAGCACCACGGCGGGCGAGTTCCTGGTCGTCGGCGGCGAGCTGGTGGAGCGGGCGGGCGACGAACCCGCGGTCGAGGCCGACAAGGTCGGGGTGCTGCTGCGGCGGTCCCCCGGCGACTGCCGGCTGATCGGCCCGCCTCGGGAGGTGTTCGACTATGGCGAGGACGGGGTGACGCCGGCGGCGCTGGACGCCCTGGCCCAGGACGCGGCCCGCCGCTACGCCCAGGGCCTCGGCGGCCAGGCAACTCTGCGCAAGACCTTGAAGCGCCAGCGCATCGCCGCCGGCCAGATCAAGTCCGTCGCCCTGCGCCAGGCCTTCTTCGCGGGGAAGTAGGCCTCAGGCCTCGGCCTCGGCCAACTCCTCCGCCAACCCCATCCAGGTCGCCTCGGCCTCATCCAGCTTGGCCTTGGCGTTGTCGCGGCGCTTGGTCAGCTCGGCGACCTTGGTCGGGTTCTTGTAGAGCTGCGGGTCGGCCAGTTGGGCGTCCAGCTCCGCGACCTGCCGGGTCTGGCGGGTGACGACCTGCTCGGCGGCCTCGATCTTGCGCTTGAGCGGCTCGATGGCGACGGTCTTCTTGGCCGGGGCGGCGGGCTCGGCCTTGGCCGGTTCACGCGCCACCTGGGTCGGCTTCACCGCCTGCTTGGCGCGGTCGAGCACGAACTTGGCGTAGTCGTCCATGTCGCCGTCGAACGGCTTGACCGTGCCGTCGGCGGCCAGCCACAGGCGGTCGGCCACCAGCTCCATCAGCGAGCGGTCGTGGGTGATCAGGATCACCGCGCCTTCGTAGTCGTTCAGGGCGTCCAGCAGGGCCCGGCGCGAGTCGATATCCAGGTGGTTGGTCGGCTCGTCGAGGATCAGCATGTGCGGGGCGTCCATCGCCACCAGGTTCAGCAGCAGGCGGGCGCGCTCGCCGCCCGACAGGCTCTCGACCTTGGTTTCCTGCTTTTCGAAGCCCAGGCCGAACTGGGCCAGGCGCGAGCGGCGCGAGCTTTCCGAAGCGTCCGGCATGGCCCGGCGGATAATCTCCAGCGGGGTGTCCTCGGGGTCCATCGCCTCGATCTGGTGCTGGTGGAACCAGCCGACCTTCATCTTGCGGTCGCGATGGAACTCGCCCGACTGCACGCCCAGCGCCCCGGCGATCATCTTGGCGAAGGTCGACTTGCCCGCGCCGTTGACGCCCAGCAGGCCGATGCGGTCGTCCAGGTCCATGCGCAGGTTGAGGTTCCTGAGGATCGAGCGGCCCGGCTCGTAGCCGACATTGGCCTTCTCCAGCCTGATCAGCGGCGGGGGCAGGGGGCGCGGCGGCGAGGGCAGGGTGAAGGGCGCGACGCGCTCCTCGATCGTGGTCGCCACCGGCTCCATCTTGGCCAGGCGCTTCATCCGCGACTGGGCCTGGGCGGCCTTGGAAGCCTTGGCCTTGAAGCGGTCGACGAAGGCCTGCAGGTGGGCGCGCTCGGCGTCCTGCTTGGCCTTGGCCGACAGCTGCAAGCGGGCCTTCTCGGCGCGGCGCTTCTCGAAGTCGTCGTAGCCGCCGGTGTAGAGTTCCAGCTTACCGCCCGCCAGGTGCAGCATGTGGGTGCAGCTGTTGTTGAGCAGCTCGCGGTCGTGGCTGACGATCAGGGCGGTGTGCGGGTACTTCTGGAGGCGGGCCTCCAGCCACAGGGCGCCTTCCAGGTCCAGATAGTTGGTCGGTTCGTCCAGCAGCAACATGTCCGGCTCGGCGAACAGCGCCGCGGCCAGGGCCACGCGCATCCGCCAGCCGCCGGAGAACTCGGCCATCGGCCGGGCCAGGTCGTCCTGGGTGAAGCCCAGGCCCACCAGGATTTCCGACGCCTTGGCCGGCGCCGCGTCGGCGTCGATCTCGATCAGTCGGGCCCAGATCTCGCCCATCTCCTCGGGTTCGGCGGTCTCCAGGCGCGTCAGCAGGCCGTGGCGCTCCTCGTCGGCCTCCAGCACCGTCTCCAGCAGGGTGAAGGGCGTGGCCGGGTGCTCCTGATCCACCGAGCCGACGCGGGCGCTCTTGGGCAGGCTGATCTCGTCGTCGCCGGCCTGCAGATGGCCCAGGATCAGCTTGAAGAGGGTGGACTTGCCCACGCCGTTGCGGCCGATCAGCCCGACCTTGGCGCCGGGCGGCAGGCTCACGCTGGCGTGGTCGAAGAACCGCCGCCCCCAGGCGTCGAAGGTCAGGTCGTTGATCTGGAGCATTTGATTTTAAGGTTACGCGGCGGGTTGGCGGGGAGGAGGCGCCCGGCTATAAGCCCGCAACCTCCCAATCGACAAACTTTCTCTGTGAGATTTTCGGATCATGACCGAACGCACCTTCTCGATCATCAAGCCTGACGCCACGCGTCGCAACCTGACCGGCAAGATCAACGCCGTCATCGAAGAAGCCGGTCTGCGCATCGTGGCCCAACGCCGCGTGAAGCTGAGCGAGGCGCAAGCCAAGAAGTTCTACGAAGTCCACGCCGAGCGCCCGTTCTACGGCGAACTGGTCGCCCAGATGACCGCCGAGCCGGTGGTCGTCCAGGTGCTGGAAGGCGACAATGCCGTGGCCAAGTACCGCGAAGTGATGGGCGCCACCAACCCCGACAACGCCGACGAAGGCACGATCCGCAAGCTGTTCGCCCTGTCGATCGGCGAGAACTCGGTCCACGGTTCGGACAGCCTGGAAAACGCGGGCATCGAAATCGCCCAGTTCTTCAAGGACGAAGAGATCGTTGGCTAAGGCTTTCGCCTTGTCGACAGCAGGAGGCCGGCGGAGCGATCCGCCGGCCTTTTTGTTTGCGCAGGCCGCCCCGGATCGGTGACGATCGGTCGCGTCGAAGCTGGGGCAAAGCACATGAAGGACTATCGCCGCCGCGACGTCGCCCTGGCGGCCGGACTGTCAGGCGTGGCGGGCTATGTCGACGCCATCGGCTTCCTGAAGCTGGGCGGGTTCTTCGTCTCGTTCATGAGCGGCAACTCCACCCGGCTGGGCGTGGGCATCGCCACCGGCCAGTGGGCGATGGTCCGCACGGCCCTGATGCTGGTCGGCCTGTTCGTCGCCGGCGTGGTGCTGGGGGCGCTGGTCGCGCGCAAGGCGGGCGAGGAGCGACGCTCGGCGGTCCTGGCGCTGGAGGCGGCGCTGCTGGCCTCCGCCGCCGCCCTGATCTCGGCCGGCTTCGATTCGGCGGGAGTCGCGGCCATGGTCCTGGCCATGGGCGCGGAGAACGCGGTGTTCCAGCGCAACGGCGACGTCGGGGTCGGGCTGACCTACATGACCGGGGCCCTGGTCAAGGCCGGCCAGCGGATCGCCGCCGCCCTGACCGGCGGCGATCATTGGGCCTGGGGGCCCTACGCCCTGCTGTGGGCGGGCCTCTGCCTCGGCGGCGCCCTGGGCGCGGCGGCCTATCTGCGGGTCGGCGTCCTGGCCCTGTGGGCGGCGGCGGCGCTGGTCGCGGTCCTGGCCGCCGCCAAGGCCTGGCGGGAGCGGCGGGCCATCTAGGCCTTGCCCTCCATGCGCGCCTCCCGGTTGTCATCCCGGGCGAAGCGCAGCGAAGACCCAGGACTCAGGTCCCTCTCACCCCGCCGACGCCTTGGCCGCCTCGGCCGCCCGCAGCAGGCGCAGGACATTGCCGCTCCAGATCTTCTCCAGGTCGGCCTTGGTGTAGCCCTCGGCCAGCAGGGCCTGGGAGATCTTCCAGTAGTCGGAGGCGTCCTCCAGGCCGGTGACCCCGCCGCCGCCGTCGAAATCGATGCCGATCCCCACGTGATCGACCCCGGCCACCTTCAAGGCGTGGTTCAGGTGGTTCATGAAGTCGTCGAACGTCGCCTTCCTGACCGGCCACCTGGCGTCGATGGCGTTGCGCTCGGCCATGAAGGCGGCGCGCTGCTCTTCGGTCATCTTGTTGCGCGCCCCGACCTTGGCCATCAGGGCGGCCATGGCGGCTTCGCGCTCGGGGTTCTTGGGGGTGTCGATCAGATAGCTGGAATAGGCGTCGACCTGGATCACCCCGCCGCTGTCGGCCAGGGCCTTGAGCCGGGCGTCGTCGACATTGCGCGGATGATCGAACACCGCCTTGCAGCCCGAATGGGTCAGAATCACCGGGGTCTTGGACAGGGCGATCAACTGGTCCAGCACCTCGTCGGACGAGTGCGAGCCGTCCAGAACCACGCCCAGCCGGTTGGCCTCGGCCACGAACTGCTTCCCCAGCGGCGACAGGCCATGCCACTCGGGCTTGTCGGTCGAGCTGTCGGCCATGTCGTTGTTCTTGAAGTGGGCCAGGCCCGAGATCCGCACGCCCATCGCGTAGAAGCTGGACAGCAGGGTGACGTCGCCGTCGATCGGATAGCTGTTCTCGATGCTCATGAACACGACGCGCTTGCCCTGGGCGGCGATCGCCGCGGCGTCGTCGGCCTTCAGCGCCAGGGCGAACTTGTCGCCGTGCTTGGCCACCATCTCGCGGATCTCGACGCCGCGGATCAGGGCCGCGTCCCGGGCGGCGCGGGTGGCCTCCGGCGTGCGCGGCCCCTGGGGCGTGTAGATAGCGAAGAAGCCGCCATCCAGCCCGCCCTCGACCATGCGCGGATAGTCGATCTGCGAGCCGTCCTTGGCCGCGTCGTGGCGGTCCAGGATGTCCCAGCCGGGGCGACCGAAATTGGCGGGGGTGTCCAGGTGGGTGTCGAGGGTCAGCAGGCTCTCGTGGATCTGGCGGGCCGAGGCGGCGGTCTCGGCGGCCTGGGACGAGGTGGCGAGCGCCAGGGCCGATACGGCGGCCAGCAGGAAGGATCGGGTCATGGATGTACTCGAACGCTGTCCGGCCGCTCCCTCTCGGAAGCGGCCGGAACTTGGACCTAGAAGTCGGCGGAGAGAGTGAACTGGATCGTCCGGTGCGAGCCGGGCCGGAAGCTGGCCGGAGTGTTCACCGTGGTGCTGATCGTGCCCAGATAGTCCTTGTCGAAGATGTTATCGACATTGACCCGCGCCTTGACCTGCTCGAACGGCCCGGCGGCGAAGCCGTCGCCCAGGTCGAGATAGGCGTTGACGATCGTGTAGCCCTTGGTGGCCTCGGAGTTGACGAAGTTGGTGTAGCGGTCGTCGATGTGGCGGGCCGAGACGTTGAACACGAAGCCATCCGTCGGCTCGACCGTCACCCCGCCCTGGAACAGCCATTCGGGGAAGTCCGGCACCGACTTGCCCTTGGTCTGCAGGGTGATCGGCGCGGCCGTGGCGCTGGACCTGTAGTTCAGGACGTTGTCCTGGAATTCCGACTTGTTGTACGACAGGTTGGCGTTGAAATAGATCTTGCCGCCCAGCAGGTCGGGTTTCCACTGGCCGCTGAACTCGGCGCCCGACGCCTTCACCGCCCCGACGTTCTGATAGAAGCTCTCCAGGGTGGTGCTGCCGGGAACCTCGGCGTTGAACTGCTGCAGCCGGTTCTTGAACTCGGTCTTGTAGACCACGAACGAGGCGTTGAAGGTGGGGCGGTTGGCGCGATAGCCCAGTTCCAGGTTCTTGGAGGTCTCCGGCTTGGGACCGGCCACCGTCGGGCTGGCCGCCGAGAACACGTCGTCGGCGCCGCGGGGCAGGGCCATGTTCTCCGAATAGGACGAGAAGATCTGGTCGCGGCTATTGAGGTTGTAGACGGCCCCGACCTGCGGCAAGAAATCGTCCTTCCAGTTGGCCTTCAGGGTCGGCTGGCGCTTGTTGATGTAGTCGGCCGGATTGCGATAGCCGCTGATCTTGTAGTCGATGTCGGTGGCCTTGAAGCCTAGCTCGACCTTCAGGCGGTCGTCGACCAGGCTCAGCGTGTCCTTGACGAAGAATTGGGCGGTCTGGCGGGTCGAGACATAGTTGCGCTGCCGGTGGACGGGCTCGTTGAACAGCGGCGCGCCGTCGGGGTTGCCATTCTGCACGTTGTAGCGCGCCTGAGTGCGGTGATAGTCGTCGTCCTCCAGCCAAAGACCGGCCTCGAGCTTGTTGAAGCCGGCGCGCCAGGCGACCTTGCCGGTGACGCCCTTGCGCGTGCCGTCGATGCCCGACAGGCCGTACTGGATGCCCTTGGGCGCGGTCAGGCCCGTCAGCCCGGCGTCGACCTCGGCGGTATGGCTGGCGATCGAGGTTCCCCAGGCCTCGGGCGAGACGCCGTAACCCTCCTTGTCTTCATAGTAGGCGGTCGTGGTCAGGTCGATCGCGTCGGTGATCGGGGTGTTCAGGGTCAGGCCATAGAGGTGGTCCTGCCGGCTGTTCACCGCGAACTTGTAGTACTGGGCGTAGTTGGCGTTGGAATAGAGCGGCCCCGTGACGCTGGCGCCGTGGACCGTGGCCACGGCCGGCGCCAGGCCGGTCGGCACGTAGCCCAGATAGGCGAAGTCGCGCCCCTTGCGGCCGAACACGTCGCCGGCCGTCCCGGCGTACTGGGCCTTGGTGATCGACGGGCTGTCATAGTCGAAATAGTCGTTGTGCACGGTCTGGAAGCTGATGTTCCCGCCATTGGGCAAGGCGTAGTTGATCTTGCCCTCGTAGTGCTTGCGGTCGATCGTGCCCGGGCCGCGCCACAGGTCGCCCTTGATGATCGAGGCGCTGGCGTAGGCCGAGAAGCCGGCGTGCTCGCCGGTCTCCAGGCGCAGGAAGGAGCGGCGCAGGCTGTCGCTGCCCAGGGTCTGGCTGACCGAGCCGCCGGCGGTCTGGGACGGCTTCTGGGTGAAGTAGTCGACGATCGGCCCCAGCGAGGCGTAGCTGGGCAGGGAGACGTCGCCGGCCCCGGCCGAGGCCGTCACCCGCAACAGGTTCTCGTTGTCGACATAGCGATAGATCGGGCTGCCGCCGAACTGGTCGCTACGGCCCATCGGGATGTTGTCCAGCAGGAAGCCGATCTGCTGGAAGTTGAAGGCCCGCACCGAGACCGAGTTGCCGAACTCGTACATGCCCAGGGCGTCGTTGGCCTGGACGTTGAAGCCGGGCAAGGACTCCAGCATTTTCAGGCCCGTGACCCCGGCCGGCGCGGACAGCAGGGCCTCGCGAGTGATCGAGACCGTGGCGGTGGCGTGGTCCGTGCCGATGGCGACGCTGGCCTCGGACACCCTGGCCCCGGTCACCACCAGTTCATCGACGGTCGAGGCCTTGTCGGCCTCCTGGGCCAGGGCGGGCGTCGCGCCCCCCAGCACCGAGGCGGCCAGCAGCAGGGCCCGGAAATGGCGCGAGGCCGGCGCAAGGCGAGTGTTCGTCATGACTATCCCCAATCTTTTGACTGGGGCCAAGCTCGACGGTTCGTCTATCGCGGTAAATTCAGAAAAGCTGCTCGCGGCAACAATATAAAATAGGGTTCAAGCGCTATGCATGCATGTATAAATTATGAACATCGAAAATGATCTATATTGCTAGTGTCAATGAGCATCTCACGAAAACCGCATAGGTGATCGTGTTGAGGTCGGGCGAACGTTTGAAAAGTGGTCGCGAGGGCGTGAATTCAGGTCATCGGCAGCCAAGGAGTGTCGTGACGAACCGTCATGGCCCGCCTTCCGCACCCCCGCTGTCCTTGGCGCCTGAGAGATTCAGCGATGCGGGACCGCCTTGCTCCTTCGGCGAGGGCGCACGCAGACGCGCCCTGCTTTCCAGCGTTTCGAGGCCGTCGCGGTCCTTCTGCTTGAGCGTTTCCGGGGCGGTTTCGCCTTCAGCGCCGGGCCAGGCCCGATCTCTCCCGCGAGAGCGCTCCCAGGAGGATCCGCAACCGAGGTTGCGTCAATTTCGGAGGGCGACGGGGCCGCAGCTTGGAGTGGGGCGCCGCCACCGGGCGCAACGAGAGCCGCTTTTCACGGCGCTCCGTCGGCCGAAAGTTCGCTCTCGTGCAAGTTCGGGCGTTCAGAGCCCGCGCGCGAACGCCGCCAGGATGTCCGGATAGAGCTGGTGCTCCTGCTCCAGCACGCGGTCGCTGAGCATGTGCTCGGTGTCGCCCGGCAGGATCGGCACGCGGGCCTGGCCGAGGATCGGACCTTCGTCGACGCCGGCGGTGACCAGGTGAACCGTGCAGCCGGCCTCGACCTCTCCGGCCCTCAGGGCGCGGCCATGGGTGTCCAGGCCGGGATAGGCGGGCAGCAGGGAAGGGTGGATATTCAGCATCCGGCCTTCCCAGGCGTTCACCAGGAACGGCGTCAGGATGCGCATGTAGCCGGCCAGGGCCACGACCTGGATCCCGCGCGCGCGCAGGGCGGCGTCGATGGCCCGCTCGTGGGCCTCGCGGTCCTTGCCGTAGGCCTTCTGGTCGACGGCCAAGGCCTCGATCCCGGCGGCGGCGGCCGAGACCAGGCCCCCGGCCTCGGGTTTGTTCGACAGCACCAGGGCGATCTCGAACGGGCAGGCGGGATCCTGGGCGGCCCGGACCAGGGCCTCCATGTTGGAGCCCCGGCCCGAGATCAGGACGGCGACTTTGATCCTGCTCACGCCTGAACCAGCTGCCCGCAGATGAACGCGTCTTCGCCCGCGTTCAGCAGGGCCGCCAGCACCGGCTCGGCGTCGCTGGCGGCGACCACCAGGATGAAGCCGACGCCGCAGTTGAAGGTGCGGCGCAGCTCGTGGTCGGTGATGCCGCCTTCGCGCTGCAGCCAGTCGAAGACCGGCGGCAGGGGCCAGGCGTTCCAGTCGAACTCAGGGACCAGACCCTCGGCGATGCAGCGCGGCGGGTTCTCGATCAGACCGCCGCCGGTGATATGAGCGCCGCCCTTGACCCGGCCCGACTGCAGCAGGGGCAAGATCGACTTCACATAGATGCGGGTCGGGGCCATCAGGGCCTGCGCCAGCGTCTTGCCTTCCGCGAACGGGGCCGGGGCGTCCCAAGCCAGGCCCGAACGCTCGACCACGCGGCGCACCAGGCTGTAGCCGTTGGAGTGCGGGCCCGACGAGCCGACGCCGATGATCAGGTCGCCGGCCCGCTGCCTGTCCAGCTTGGGCAGCACGCCGTCGCGCTCGACCGCCCCGACCGAGAAGCCGGCCAGGTCGTATTCGCCGTCGCCGTACATGCCCGGCATCTCGGCCGTCTCGCCGCCCACCAGGGCCGCGCCGGCCAGCTTGCAGCCGTCGGCGATGCCGGCCACCACGCTGGTGGCGGTCGCCACGTCCAGCTTGCCGGTGGCGAAATAGTCGAGGAACAGCAGCGGCTCGGCGCCCTGGGCCAGCAGGTCGTTGACGCACATGGCCACCAGGTCGATCCCGACCGTGGCGTGCATGCCGGTGTCGATGGCGATGCGCAGCTTGGTGCCGACGCCGTCGGTGGTGGAGACCAGCAGCGGGTCGTCGTAGCCGGCCGCCTTCAGGTCGAACAGGGCGCCGAAACCGCCCAATCCCGCCTCGGCGCCGGGACGCCGGGTGGCCTTGGCCAGGGGCTTGATCGCCTCGACCAGGGCGTTCCCGGCGTCGATATCGACGCCGGCCTGGGCGTAGGTGAGGCCGTTCTGCTGGTCGCTCATGCGCTCGCTCTGGATGGAAAACGACCCAAGGGACCGTTTAGACAAGGAAAAGTTGACGCCCAACTCATGCTTTAGCTTGCAGACTCGGGGGTGCGCGAGGCTATTAGCAGCCGATGACGACGATCACCACTACCGCCGAGCTGGCGGCGTTCTGTAATGAGTTGAAGGGCCAGCCCTTCATCGCCGTGGACACCGAGTTCATGCGCGAAACCACCTACTGGCCCAAGCTGTGCCTGATCCAGGTGGCCTCGCCGGACACCGAAGCCTGCATCGACCCGCTGGCCGACGGCCTGGACCTGGCGCCGCTGCTGGACGTGCTGCGCGATCCCTCGATCCTGAAGGTGTTCCACGCCGCCCGCCAGGACGTCGAGATCTTCAACAATCTCGACGCCATGCCCACGCCGCTGTTCGACACCCAGGTGGCCGGCATGGCCGCCGGGTTCGGCGAGCAGATCGCCTACGACGCCCTGGTGCGCCAGATGCTGAAGATCGAGCTGGACAAGTCCAGCCGCTTCACCGACTGGGCCCGCCGGCCGCTGAGCGACAACCAGCTGACCTACGCCATCGCCGACGTCACCCACCTGGCGACCCTGTTCCCCATCCTGCGCGACCGCCTGGACAAGGCCGGCCGCCTGGCCTGGGTGGAGGAGGAGATGAAGGCGCTGAACGACCCAGCCGCCTACGACGTCGATCCGGAAAAGGCCTGGCGCCGCCTGCGTCCGCGCAAGACCGCGGCCAAGTACTTGGCGGTGTTCAAGGCCGTGGCCGCCTGGCGCGAGCGCACCGCGCAGACCCGCGACCAGCCGCGCGGCCGCATCCTCAAGGACGAGGCCATCGACGAGCTGGCCACCCAGGCCCCGACCTCGCTGGAGGGCCTCAACACCCTGCGCAGCGTGCCCAAGGGCTTCGGCGGCTCCAAGTTCGGCCCCGACCTCCTGGCCGCGATCAAGGCCGCCCTGGCCGATCCGGAAGGCTATGCGCCGGTGCTGGAGAAGGCCGGCCCGCCGCCGCCCGCCTCGGCGGGGGCGGTGGTCGAGCTGCTGAAGGTGCTGCTCAAGGCCCGCGCCGAGGAGGCCGGCGTGGCCTCCAAGCTGATCGCCACGGTCTCGGACCTGGAGAAGATCGCCGCCGACGACGAGGCCAACATGCCGGCCCTGAAGGGCTGGCGGCTGGAGGCCTTCGGGTCCGACGCCCTGAAGATCAAGCGCGGCGAGCTGGCCTTGGTGCTGGACGGAACCCGGGTTCGTGTGGTCGAAGTGCGCCGCGCGCCCAAGCCGGACTAAGGGCGCGGGAGGGCTGGCCCCTCCTGGTGTCCGGCGGTCGGCGGGGGCGTAGCGTATGCGTGTGGCCTGGGACGAGCTGGCGGCGGCCTACAGGCCCGCCGCGATTTCCCATCGGCGCCAGATTCCCCTGCGCCTGTTCGTCATCCTGGTCATCGTCGTCGTCATGGCCTGGCGGCCGGCCCTGAGCTTCCTGGCCCCCTGGGCCGCGGCTTGCATCGCCGCCCAGATCGCCGAGCAGCAGGCCCTGCGCTATTTCCTCGCCCGCGCCGAACCGGGACGGGCGGTGGCCCTCACCCTGGCGACCGACGTGCTGTTGGCCGTGGTGTTCGGCTGGGCCGCGCTGCCGATCTGGGCGATGGGGACGCCGGTGGCGACGGCCTCGGCCGTCGTCCTGGTCTCCGGTTCGGTGCTGACGGCCCTGATGGGCGCGGAGGGTTGCGTGGCGGCCTTCGTGGCGGCGGCGACGCCGCACATGACCTACATGTTCATCCTGCCGCTGACGGCGGCGACGCGCCACGATCCGCTGGCGCCCTATTACCTGGTGGGCGTCGCCCTGTTCACGCTGGTGCTGGGCCTGGTGTTCGCCTGGTCGCGTCGGACCTTCGAGGCCGAGCGGTCGGCGCGGCGGCTCGCCGAGGCCCAGACCGCCGCCAAGTCGGCCTTCGTGGCCATGGTCAGCCATGAGCTGCGCACGCCGCTGAGCGCCATCCTCGGCGGGGCCGGCGACCTGGCGCGCGAGGCCGGCGACGCGCGGGCTCGCGACAAGGCCGCCCTGATCGCCGACGCCGGAGCGATGATGCGCTCGCTGCTCAACGATCTGCTGGACTTCTCGAAGATCGAGGCCGGGCGGATGAGCGTCGAGATCCTGGACTTCGCGCCGGGACCGCTGATCGGCGAAACCGTACGCTTCTGGCGCGACGAGGCGGAAGCCAAGGGGCTGACGCTGGACCTGACCGGCGAGCGGGACCTGCCCGACTGGCTGCGCGGCGACCCGGTGCGCATCCGGCAGGTGCTCAACAACCTGCTGTCCAACGCCATCAAGTTCACGCCGCTGGGCCAGGTTGCGGTGAGCGTCTCGGCCGAGCAGTGGGCCGACGCCTGGCGGTTGGCCGTCGAGGTGTCCGACACCGGGCCGGGCCTGTCGCCCGATCAGATGGCGCGGCTGTTCACGGCCTATGATCAACTGGGACCCGACACCGCGCGCACGTTCGGCGGGACAGGCCTGGGCCTGTCGATCAGCCGGGACCTGGCGCGGCTGATGGGCGGGGATCTGACCGTGCGTTCACCGCCGCAGGGCGGCGCGATCTTCCAACTGGTCCTGCCGATGACGACAGGGGCCGCGCCAGTCGTCGCCGAGCCGCTTCTCGCGCCGCTTTCGGCCCCTCTGGGCGCCTTCGACCGGTCGCCCATGGCCCTGGTGGTCGACGATCACGAGGTCAACCGGCGGCTCCTGAGCCACATCCTGGACGCCCTGGGCGTGCGCGTCGAACTGGCGAGCGACGGCGAGGCCGGCCTAGTCCTGGCGGGCGAGCGGCACTTCGACGTCATCCTGATGGACGTCAACATGCCGGGCCTGGACGGGCTGGAGGCCACGCGCCGCCTGCGCGCCCAAGGGCCCAACAGCGCCACCCCGGTGATTGCCGTCACCGCCGGCGTCTCGGACGCCGAGCGCGCGGCCTGCCGGGCCGCCGGGATGGACGACTGGGTCGAAAAGCCGTTCCAGGCGGCGACCCTGCGGCAGGTCCTGTCGCGGGTCCTGGATCCAGTCCGGGCCTAGCTACGCGAGTTTAGAGCCCGATGTGCGGGATGAAATTGCTGGCCGCCATGGCCAGCGCGCCCAGCACCACGGCGTGGAACACGCCGCCGACGATCACGGTGCGCTTCACCGACCAGCCGGCGTCGGCCGCGAAGGCGCGGGCCAGGTCGTTCTGCAGGCGGCGGGCCGGACCGACGACCGACATGTCGCTGGCGTCGGCCAGCCTCAGTTCGGGCCGCGCGCGGGGCGCTGGAAAGGCGACGATGTGGTCTTCGACGTGTTCGACTTCGACGATCCGCTGCTTCTGCATGGATGCTCTCCCCGTTTATGAGGTCGAGCTTGCGGGGGCCGTGGATAACAAACCGTGCTCGCCGAGCGTGGTTCGGTTGCGGCGGGGTGTCGCGGCGCGGCGAACGGCCAAAAGAAAAGGGCCGGCTCCTTTCGGAACCGGCCCGCCCATCTTTCCAGTCGAAGCGCTTAGTAGGTGAAGCGCACGCCGACCTTGAAGGTCCGGCCGATCAGGCCGGGATAGTGGAAGGTGGTCAGGAAGTTCGGGGCGCTGGCATAGGCGCCCGGCGCGACCGGGGCCTTTTCGTCGAACAGGTTGCCGACGTGGCCGTAGACCTGGACCGAGTCGGTGATCTGCGCCGTGCCGTTCAGGTCGACGTTGACGAACTTCTTGATATAGCAGAATCGCTGGCCCAGGACCTTGTCGCCGGTCGCGTACTGGTTGGCGGTGACGCAGTCGGTGCTGGTCCGCTGGTCAGCGGCCACCGACTTGATCTTGCCGACATAGTAGGCGGTGGCCGACAGGCTGTAGCGACCCCACTCGACCGTATTCTGCCAGTTGCCGCGCCAGTCGGGCGTGCCGTTGCCCGAAGACAGCTGATACGGGCCCAGCGTGCCAGCGTACTTCTGCACACCGCCGGAGGTGTGCAGATCGTACTTCAGCACGTGGGTGACCTCGACGCGGCTGGTCAGCTTGGCGTCGAACGGCAGGTTGGCCTTGGCCGTCGCCGAGAAGTCCACGCCCGAGGTCTTGGAGAAGTCGGCGTTCACGAACGGCGCGTTGATGATCAGCACGCGGGGCAGGGCGGTCGGGAATAGCGGGTCGATGGCGTCGACCAGGTTGCACGAATAGCCCGGGCCCACGGCCGCCACGGCGGCGCAGGCGCTGGTGACGTCGGTGCCCGTGTAATAGGCGTTGCGGGCCTTGGACAGCAGAGGACCAGCCACGATCAGGTCGGACTTCTTCACGTCGTAATAGTCGACGGTCAGGCTGAGCCACGGGGTCGGCTCGGCGATCACGCCCACGGTGAAGCTGCGCGATTTTTCCGGCTTCAGGTCCGGGTTGCCAACATAACCGCCGCCCAGCGAATAGGCCTGGGCGTAGGGGTTGGTATTGCTGGTCGGCGGCGCCGTCAGGCCGCCGTGGGCGTTTTGGAAGGTTTCCGGCGGGGTGAAGGTCGAGAAGCCGGCATATTGGCTGCGCGCGCCCGATTCCGCGAAGGTCGGGGCCCGGAAACCCTTGGAGTAGGTGCCGCGGAACGCCAGTTGACGCAGCGGCGTGTACTTCGCGCCGATCTTCGGGGAGAAGTGGCTGAAGCCTTCCGAATAGTGGTCGTAGCGGCCCGAGGCGTTGATCTCAAGCTGGTCCAGGACCGGCGCCAGCACTTCGAAATAGCCGGCCGTGACGGTGTGCTTGCCGAACGCCGACGAGGTGGTCAGCGAATAGGTGTTCAGCTTGGCATTCTGGTTGTTGTTGACCAGTTCTTCCTTGCGAACCTGGCCGCCGACGGCCAGCTGCATGGTCCCGCCCGGCAGCTCCCACAGCTCCTTGGTGATGGAGGCGTCCAGCGAGTACATCGTCGAGTGCGACGGCGTGGTCACGGTCGGCGAGATGAAATCGCGGACCGTCTGGGTGTTGTTGCCCGGGTTCACGAAGTCGTAGCTGCCGGTGTTGATCGACTTCAGCAGGTTGGCGATGTTCAGGAAGCCGTACTGCTCGATCTTCAGGTTGTCGCGGGCGGCGACGGCGTCGATGCGCCAGTTCCAGTCGCCGCCGAAGTCGCCCTTCAAGCCCGCGGTGCCGCGGTAGACTTCATTGGTGCGGTCGCTGCCGGCCGGAATGTCGCCAAACAGGTAGTAGATGCGGGCCGCGCCGTTCGACGGATCGCCAGCGAAGGTTGCGGCATAGGGGTTGTTCGGGTTCAGGCGACGGCCCGCCGCCGTCGGGTCGGCGCAGTTTGCGCCCGAGGTGCAGATCCAGACCGGCAGCACGATGCCGGGGTTGGTCGAGGCCAGGCTCGCTGACCCGCCGAAGGGTTGGGTGTTGCGCAGGGCGCGCGGCTGGTTCTTGATACTGACGAAGTCGTACGAATAGCTGCCGGCAACGTAGCCTTCGACGTTCTCTCCGAGCTTGAAGCTCAGGCGACCGTTGAGTGCGTAGCGCTCCTGCTTCGGCTGGATCTGGTTGTAGAGATCCACCAGATCATACTTGCAACCCGTGCCGCGCGAGCCGCCGCTGGTGGAGGTGTAGGTCCCGGCCAGGCAGGTTCCCAGGCCGAGCGACGTGTAGTTGCTGTAGGGCTGGGTGGCTCCCTTGGAGTCGATATAGGTGCCGTCGGGGAAAGGCTGCACGCCGCCCGACAGTGGATTATTCAGGTCGCTTTGGGTGGTGCGCACGACGACCGCGGTCGGCGTGGCGGTCGTCAGCGAGCTGTCGGCGGTGTTGTTGTCCAGGCCGCCGATCGGGCGCAGATCCTGGGTGTTGTAGGGGAAGCCGCGGCTGTGGCTGGTGACGCGACCGTCCTTCTGGTACTCGCCGTTGACATAGAAGTTCCAGCCCTTCTCGGCGTAGTCGCCATAGCCCAGGGTCAGGTCGAAGCGCTGATGGCGCGCGTCGCGTTCCTGGCTCTGGCCGAATTCGGCGCTGCCCGAAATCCCTTCGAACTGCTTCTTGAGGATCAGGTTGACGACGCCGCCGATGGCGTCCGCGCCGTAGCTCGATGAGGCGCCGTCCTTGAGGACTTCGATACGGTCGATCAGGCTGAACGGGATCGAGTTCAGGTCGACATAGGCGTTGTGGCCGTCGTCATTGATCGGGAAGTTGGCCGAGCGCAGGCCGTCGACCAGCACCAGGGTCGAGGAGACGCCCAGGCCGCGCAGCGAGACGGCCGATCCGCCGGCGCTGAAGCCGCTCTGGAAGCCGGTGCCGATCGAGCCGGCGCCGTCGGCCGAGACCGAACGGATCGCGTCCGTCGCCGTCGTCATGCCGGCGCGTTGCAGGTTCTGGGAGGTCATCACCGTGACCGGCGAAGGAGTCTCGGTGTCGGTGCGACGGAACAGCGAACCGGTGACGACGATCTCCTCGACCTCGGTCTGGTCGGCGGGAGCGGCCGGCGCCGCGGTCTGAGCGGCGGCCTGGCTGGCGGCGAACAGGGTCGCGGCCACGCCGCAGATCATCGAAGACGCCAGCAGGCGCTCGCGAAGGAGTTTAGTCGTCAAAGGCGTGTCCCCACTGCATGGCCGCGCAGTTCGTGACGCGGCGGAATGTCGGTGTTCAGATTTTCTGATTCCGAGGGCAGCAGGGCTACAGACTATTGAGACTCTGGGTCAAGCACCCTTGCATTAATGAAATGTAACGTGGTTATTCGGTCACTTATGCAGGCATATCGTTTCACGATAGAAACATGAACAACCTTATCGTTTGTCGATAGGCGCCAACGCGCCAGCGTTGAACAGCGCCGCTCTTCTGACGCAATACACCTTTTACATGCATCAACGTCAGGCTCTCAGAGCGCGGTAATTTTGAGCTTCAGGCCCAGCAAGGCGGCCAGGGCGCCTGCTCTTTTGGCGGTCTGCTCGCCCAAAAGCAGGTCGGCGTAGCCCGGTTCGGCGGCCAGCAGCAGGTCGCCCTTGTCGATGGCCAGCCGCGACCGGGCCAGCAGGGGCGCGCTGCGGCCCGACAGGTCGCAGCCCAGGCGGATGGCGGCCCCGACGGCCCGGGCCCGCTTGAGGCGGCCGGGCGACAACAGGCGCTCCAGCACCTCCATCTCCGGCGGGGTGAAGGCCGTGGCGTGGCGGGCGAAGGCCGCGGCGGCCAGGAAGGCCCGCTCGGCGTGGGTCTGGCCGGCGATCGGCGCGCGCAGCACCTGCTCGAACACCAGGTCGGCGCGATGGTCTGGATGCAGCCGCGCGCCCAGATCGGCCAGGCGGCAGGCGGCCGAGGCCAGGACGGGGTCGCGCTCGCCGAAGCAAGGCGGCAGCTGGGCCAGGGCCGGAGCCAGCCAGGCGTCCAGCGCCGCGCCCAGCTCGTCGGCCACGCCTTGCCTGGCCCCCAGGGAGGCGCAGCCCTCGATCAGCGGGTCCAGCCGGCGCACGCCGGGCGGCATGGCCTCAAACAGCAGGCCCTCACGCACGCCGTAGGCCGAGATCTCGATGCGCTTGAGGTCCAGGCTCTCGATCAGCTGCTCCAGAACCACGGCCGCGTAGGGCAGGGTCTCCGAGCGCTTGCGGCTCATGCCCTCGATGCGGTCGAGCGAGCTTTTCGACTGGTGGGCGACCAGGCGGGCGGCCTCCAGGGCCTCGTTCCGGCTGATGCTGTACTGGTGAACGACGTGCAGCGGATAGTCGCTGAGCCGCATGTGCAGCAGGGCCAGGTTGCGCCAGGCGCCGCCGACCGCGTGGAAGACGTCGGCCTTGAAGGCCTGGGCCGCCGGCGCCAGGCGCTGGGCGCACAGGCGGCGCACCTTCTCCAGGTCGAAGCCGTCCGACAGGCCCAGGCTGAACGGGCCCAGAGGCAGGGTGACGCCCAGGCCCGCGCCAGTGCTCTCCAGGCGGATCAGCTCCAGGCTGGCCCCGCCCAGGTCGCCGACCACGCCGGTGGCGTCGGGCGTGCCGGCCAGGACCCCGACGGCGGCGTAGCGGGCCTCTTCCTCGCCCGACAGCACGCGGGTGGAAAAGCCAGTCTCGGCCTTGATCCGCGCGACGAAGGCGGCCCCGTCCTTGGCCTCGCGCACGGCGGCGGTGGCGGCGATGAAGGTCTCGGCCGGCTTGACCGCCTCCAGCACGGCGCGGAAGCGCTTCAGCGCCGCCAGGGTCTGGGCCACGCCCTCGGGATTCAGCCGGCCGCCATCGCCCAGGTCACGGCCGAGGCCCGCCAGGACCTTCTCGTTGAAGACCGTCCAGATGGCGCGGCCTTCCAGCCGGTACACCACCAGGCGGACCGAGTTGGAGCCGATATCGATAACGGCCGCGTCGCGCGGCGCCGCAAAAGGCATGGGCTTGGTTTAGCGCATTGGGCGGGGAGGGGAAGGCGGCGCGCGCAAAAAGGTTTCGCCGGTCCACATGCGCCTAGGACAGGGGATGCGGCGTGACCATCGGCAGCGGCTCGTTCAGGGTCTTGCGGCAGGCCCGCAGCCGCCAACCCGCCGGATCCTTCTGATAATAGCAGGACCCGAAGCTGACCGGCCGACCGTGCTCGCGGCGTCCGCCCTTGGTCATGGCGTAAGCGCCGTCGGGACTGATCAGCAGATGCTCCACCGGCTTGGGCCGCGCCGGGCAGCGGCCCCAGGACCGGCCGTGGTCCATGATCCGCCAGCCGGGCCGGTAGACCGTCCCGGACCTGAACAGCCCCCGCTCGTGGGCCTTGGCCCAGGCCTGGTCCGCCGAGTCGCCCGCCTCGGTGTCGCCGGGAACGGCGGGCAGGGCGAAGATCGCGCAGATGTCGGCCTGCTCGGCTGGACGTGGGCCGCAGGCGGTCAGGCTCAGCGCGGCCAGGACGACGAGCCCGCGCCTCACCCCCGCTTGCGGGGCCCCACGTGGTCGAAGGCCTGCGGCAGGTCCTTCACCTTGTGGCCCCGGCCCGACAGGCTGGGATTGGTCATGAAATATTCGTGGGCCGAGAAGGCGCCCTTGCGGTCCCAGGCCGGGTCGCGGGCGTAGTGGCCCTCCGGATCGAGGTTCCAGCTCTGGGCCTCGTCGTTGAGGTTGGCGACCATGATCTGGTTCAGCACCTGCTGGTGCACGGTCGGATTCTCCACGGGAACAAGGCTCTCGACCCGGCGGTCGAGGTTGCGCGGCATCCAGTCGGCCGAGCTGATGAACACCCGGGTCTGCGGGCCGGGCATGGTTCCGCCGTTGGCGAAGGCCACGACGCGGGCGTGCTCCAGGAACCGGCCGACGATCGACTTGACCCGGATGTTCTCCGACAGGCCCTTGATGCCCGGGCGCAGGCAGCAGATGCCCCGCACCACCAGGTCGATCTGCACCCCGTCCTGGCTGGCGCTGTAGAGGGCGTCGATGATCTGCGGGTCGACCACGGCGTTCATCTTGGCCCAGATCGCCGCCGGCCGGCCCTCGCGGGCGTTCTTGGCCTCGGCCGCGATCATGGTCAGGAGGTCCGGCTTCAGCGTCTCGGGCGAGAACGACAGCTTCTCCAGCCCGTGCGGCTGGGCGTAGCCGGTGATGAAGTTGAACAGCTTGCCGCCGTCGCGGCCCAGGGCCGGGTCGCAGGTGAACAGGCTCAGGTCGGTGTAAACCCGGGCCGTCTGCGGGTGATAGTTGCCGGTGCCGAAGTGGCAGTAGGTGCGCAGGGCCTCGCCCTCGCGCCGCACCACCACCGACAGCTTGGCGTGGGTCTTCCAGTCGACGAAGCCGAACACCACGTGCACGCCCGCCCGCTCCAGGTCGCGGGCCCATTTGAGGTTATTCTCCTCGTCGAACCGCGCCTTGATCTCGACCAGCGCGGTGACGTTCTTGCCGTTGTCGGCCGCCTCGATCAGGGCCGCGACGATCGGGCTGTCCTTGGACGTGCGGTACAGGGTCTGCTTGATCGCCAGCACATTGGGGTCGCGCGCCGCCTGGCGGATGAACTGCACCACCACGTCGAAGCTCTCGAACGGGTGGTGGACCAGGATGTCCTTCTCGCGGATCGCCGCGAAGCAGTCGCCGCCGTGGTCGCGGATGCGCTCGGGGAAGCGGGCGTTGAACGGCTTGAACTTCAGGTCCGGACGGTCGGGCGGGATCAGCTCGGCCATCTGGGCCAGGCCCAGCTTGCCGTCGACCAGCACCACGTCCTCGGGCGCGGCGCGCAGGCCCTCGATGATGAAGTCGCGCAGGTCGTCGGGCATGGTGGTCTGGATCTTGACCCGCACCACCCGGCCCAGGCGCCGCTTCTTCAGCCGCGCCTCGAACTCGCGCACCAGGTCCTCGGCCTCTTCCTCGATCTCCAGGTCGCTGTCGCGGATCAGGCGGAACAGGCCGCGGCCCTCGACCTCGTAGCCGGGGAACAGGTGGCCCAGGAACAGGATGATGAAGCTCTCCAGCGCCACGATCCGCCGCTCGCGCTTGCGCGTGCTCTTGGCCGGCGCCTGGGAAAGCTCCCAGAACCGCTGCACCTGGCTGGGCACCGGCACCAGGGCGTACAGGTGCTTGTCGTCGGCGATCCGCCGCAACTTGAGCGCCAGACAAAAGCCCAGGTTCGGGATGAACGGGAACGGGTGGGCCGGGTCGATGGCCAGGGGCGTCAGCACCGGGAACATCCGGGTCAGGAAGATCTCCTCGGCCCGCTCGCGGTCGGGGCCGGCGATGTCCTTGGCGTCCAGCAGCTTGAGGCCCTCGCCCCACAGCTCGGCCCGCACCTCGCGCCAGATCCGCTGCTGCTCGGCCATCAGCTCGGCGGCCGAGGCGTTGATCCGCGCCAGCTGCTCGCCCGGCGTCAGCCCGTCCTGGCTGACCACCCGCACGCCCTCGCGCACCTGGCCCTTCAGGCCGGCCACCCGGACCATGTAGAATTCGTCGAGGTTGTTGGCCGAGATCGACAGGAACCGCAGCCGCTCCAGCAGCGGGTGGCGCGGGTTGGCGCTCTCCTCCAGGACCCGCTGGTTGAAGGCCAGCCACGAGGTCTCGCGGTTGAAGAACCGCTCGGGCGAGGCCAGCAGCTCCTCGTCCAGCCGCAGTCCCGCCAGGTCCGGCGCGGCCGGCGAGGGCGCGGCGGGCAGGTCGAGGGCGGCGGCGTCGGTCATGGGGGTCTCCGGTCAGCTGTGTACAGAGTGACGGACGGTGGTGACAGGAGCAAGACAAAGGGGGCGGGGGTTCACTCCATTGTACTGCCGCCGCCGAAGGCCCCCTCAGTCGCTCCGCGACAGCTCCCCCAGAGGGGGAGCATCTGTACGGCGTAGATACTCCCTCTCTGGGGGAGGCAGCCCGGAGGGCCGGAGGGGGCTGCGCCGCCGCCTCAGTCTTCGTCGTCTTCGGGACCCCCGAAATCCAGCACCGCCAGGGCCAGGGCCTTGTTGACCTCGCGCCCCTGGTCGATGGACGCCTCGTCCAGGGCCGCCACCGCAGCGAGGGCCGCCGGCGCCGACCTCGGCAGCCTGGCCATCAGGTAGGGATAGAGGTCCGCCGCCGGCCGGATGCCCGCCGCCTCGAAGCCGCGCCGCAGCACCGCCTCCAGCACCACGTCGTCGGGCTCCTCGATGCGGGCCACGGTCAGGGCGTTGAGCCGTGATCGCAGGTCGGGCACCGCCGCCTCCCAGGCCACGGGCGAGAGGCGGCCGGTCAGCAGCAGGCTGCCGCCGTCGACCCCGGCCATGTTGATCAGGTGAAACAGGGTCTCGTCGTCGACCAGGTCGCCCTCGGCGCGCCGGTCGGCGTCCTCGACCAGCAGCGGCCGGCCGCGCAGGGACGCCAGGTCCAGCGGCCCGCGGCCGGTGGAGGCCGCCTCGACGACCACGGCCGACGTCCGCCGCGCCCAGTCCCGCGCCAGGTGCGTCTTGCCCGTCCCCGCCGGCCCGACCAGGGCCAGCCGCCCGTCGGGCCAGGCCGGCCAGGCGTCCAGGCTTTCCAGCGCCTCGGCATTGGTCGGCGACGACGCGAACGACTCCCGGTCCCAACGGGGCGGGACGATCAGCGGCAGTCGGAACTGACGAGGCAAGGCGGCGTCCGGACAGGGTTACTCGGTTACCGGAGATATAGGGCCGGGAAGCGGGCAGGGCGAGGTGGGCGGACGGTTTGGCTGGGGATGAGGGGCGGGGAGGTGTGGATGGGCTAGGGAGTGGGGCCAATCTTCTTTGGCGCCGACCCGACATTTTGAGATGGAGGCTTGGATTCTATACGCTCCTTCTCGATTGGAGATTCTTGAGAGACTTTGCCTGCACTCTTGGTTGGCCCATTCAAATAGACGCCAAAATTCTGCTGGGCCAACGCCCACACCAATCCTGCGGCGCAGAGCGCCAGCGACATATTGTGCCAAAGCTTGGCGCCTTCGTTCGCCCTAGATATTTCGACTGTAAGATCTTTCTGTTTACCCTGGGCGGATTTGAAATCTGCATCAGCCTCGGCATGCCCTTTGATGTGCACATCAACGATATTTTTGTAGAGCCGCCGTATCTCATCTTCCGCTTGATCGCCGTATACAATTTTGGCCAGCTCGAGGGATATAGGCATTTCGGAGACTGCTGGCTTGATCAGTTTTGAACGATCCATGGCATTCATAGATTTTCGAAAATATATGGCCTCACTCATTCTTAAAGCCCTCATATACAGGAGGTTCCATATGGCTATTCCACCAACGACAAGGCCTGATCCGAGCAAAAACATCGGAATTGTTAGAGCTGCTAGAGCAGTGTCCTGATTAGGAGCATTCGCCACAATATTAGAGAGCGCCAGAAACGATGCGCCGTTTGTGGCGGTTCCTGTCCATATCAACCTCTGGAATAAATCGTCATGTTGATCTTGCGGCGGCACTATCGGATTGTTCGTCATGCTAAATCCCCCAACCAACGACGCTGTATGATGTGATCTTTCCGATCTCACCATCCATTTTGGGCCTTGCTAGGACTATGGACAATCTAGTTGCGAGTGATGATAGCCAGAGACAGGCATATATGACCGCTATGCCCCCCACCTCCCAAGACCTCGCCGCCTGGCGCGCCCGCATCACCAAACCCGCCGGGCCGCTGGGCAAGGCCTCGCGGGCCGTGCAGCGGAAGATCAACACGATCATTCCTGAGAAGGTCCACGCCGCGATCACCGCCGCCATGGAGGGCATGACCCGAGCGATCCTGACCGGGGCCGACTTCGCCACGGCCTCGCCGCTGCGGGACGCCACGCTGGAGCAGCGCGAGGCCAGGGTGGCGGCCGCGATCCAGGGCTGGAAGACCGCCGCCGGGGCCGAGGGCGGGTTCGCTGGGGCGGGCGGGTTCCTGCTGGCGGCGGCCGATTTTCCGCTGCTGATGAGCTTCAAGCTCAAGCTGCTGTTCGAGATCGCCGCCCTCTACGGCCATGACGGGAGCGTGCTGAGCGAGCGGCTCTACATCCTGCACGTCTTCGAGCTGGCCTTCTCGGACGTCGAGCACCGCGTCAAGGTGCTGGAGGCCATGGACGACTGGGACGCGCGCGCGCATCCGACCGACCTGAAGGGCTTTGACTGGCGTTCGTTCCAGCAGCAGTACCGCGACCACATCGACCTGGCCAAGCTGGCCCAGCTGCTGCCCGTGGTCGGCGCCCCGGTCGGGGCCGTGGTCAACTGGCGGCTGACGGCCCACCTGGGGAAGACGGCGATGATGGCCTACCGGATGCGGTGGGTGGCGACACAAGGGGAGGGCGGGGCGGTTCCGACCGGGACGCCGCGTCCCTGACGACCGGTTCGCGGCAAGATTGCATCCGGCGACCTCATCGGCTTCAATGGTCAAGCTGTCGAAGCGCGCCCGCCGGGCGCGGAGGAGAACCCCATGCGTCTGTTCGGCGCCGCCCTGTGCGCGGCCTTCCTGTCCCTGGCCCCGGCCGCCCACGCGTCCGACGCCCAGGCGGGCTACATCACCAACATCATCCCGTTCGGTGATGGCGGCGTGATCCTGTTCGATCACGACGGGTCGCGCTCGCCCCGGCCGGCCTGCGCCACCCTGCCGCAACGCTGGGCGTTCAACGCCTCCGGCGCCGGCGGTCAGGCGCGCCTGTCGGCCCTGCTGACCGCCTTCGCCGCGCACAAGCGGATCGAGATCTCCGGATTGGCCACCTGCAGTCAGTGGGGCGACACCGAGACCCTGAGCTATTTCGTGATCAAGGACTGAGGGCGGGGCGATGCCCGCCGCCGGGGACACGCCCTCGCGGCGTGTCCCCCGGTTTCGCACGGAGCCAGGCGGTCGGGGACGCGCCGCAAGGGCATGTCCCCGTCATTGCGGCGGCCAAGCCGCTGGAATCCCTGACCTAAAACTTTAATCCCCGCACCCTCTCGGACCGGCCGTATCCTG
>NZ_FORN01000010.1 GCF_900114015.1 Caulobacter sp. UNC279MFTsu5.1
AAGGCCGCGAAGGTCGCAGGCCTTAGCGCCCTCCCCATCGCCTCGAGGTGAGTTGATCATACGGCGGCGCGGGAGGGGGAGGATAAGTGATTTCGAAGCTTTGATTTCGTTGAGGAAACACGCCAGGAGCGAGGGGGAGAAGTTTTTTGGTGGCGTTCACTTGTTGGCGCGACGTTGATTTCGGCTTTCGACCCAAATACGCCCTCTCCCTTTGGGAGAGGGAGGGGCCCGTCGCGAAGCGATGGGAGGGTGAGGGGTTACGAGGTTTGACGGTGTGCCGGCGCTCCGTCGGACGCCGTAACCCCTCACCCCAACCCTCTCCCTATGGGAGAGGGGGCAGTTTGCCACTCCTAGCCGCCCGTCGAAGCGGCCCCCGCTCCTTCCCTCGCCACTCGCGCCCGCCACTTGGCCTTCAGGGTGCGCGAGGTGTCCCGCGAGCCGTCGTGGCTCCAGCCGGGCGGGCCGAAGAGGTAGCCCAGGGCGTGACGCGGATGGGCGACGACGTCCTTCCCGATGGCGATCCATTCGTGGAAGACGTTGGTGAAGAGGTTGAAGCCGGCCAGGTTCTTGACCGTTCCGTAGCGGCACGGCTCCTCCTCGGTCTCGGGGATGAAGGTGCCGAACATCCGGTCCCAGATGATCAGCACGCCGGCGTAGTTGGCGTCCAGGTAGCGGGGGTTGCGGGCGTGGTGCACCCGGTGGTGCGAGGGGGTGTTGAACACCGCCTCGCACCAGGCCGGCATGCGCTTGATCGCCTCGGTGTGGATCCAGAACTGGTAGACCAGGCTCATCCCCTTCTGGATGGCGACCATGGCCGGCGGAAAGCCCAGGAACGACAGCGGCAACCACAGCAGCCAGGTCCCGGCGATCCCGCCCGTCCAGGTCTGCCGCAGGGCCGTCGACAGGTTGTAGTGGGTGGAGGTGTGGTGGTTGACGTGGCTGGCCCACCAGAAGCGCCGCTCGTGGGCCAGGCGATGGAAGCCGTAATAGGTCAGGTCCTCGGCGAAGAAGAGGACGACCCAGGCCCAGATCGCGGTCATCGGGATCGTGAAGATCCGGTGCTGGTAGACCCAGACGCTGGCCGCGAAGATCACCCCGCCCATCAGCGCGCCGGCGATGCTGCTGCCCAGGCCCATCGCCAGCGAGGTGGCGGTGTCCCTGGCCTCGTAGCGGGCGTCGGCCTTGCCCAGCCGGGCCAGGACGATCTCCAGGACGACCGCCAGCACGAAGAACGGGACGGCCGCCTGCACCGGGTCGAAGGTCTTCACGCGGCGGCCTCCCCAGCGGCGAACGCCGGCGGCGGCCAGGCCTCGCCCGCCTTCAGCGCCAGGCGGGGCGCGCCGTCGGCGGTCTTCAGGACCAGGACGCCGTCGGCCGACTTGGCGGCCAGGGCGGCGGACCACGGCAGGTCGCGGGCCACGTAGCCGTCGCCCTTGCGCCAGGCGATCAGGGCCCGCTCGCGCGACCGCGCCACCAGGCCGGCGCCGTCGGCGGCGATCCACACGGCGTCGACCGGATCGTCCGGAAACTCCACGGCCAGCAGGGCCCGGGCGCCGTCGGCGTCGAGCGGCGGGGTCGGCCGCGGGATCCGCGCCCAGGCCGCGAGGGCGACCAGCAGGCCGACGGCGGCGGCCGAGCCAAGCAGTTGAATCAACAGCGCCTTGTCCAAGGCAACGCGTCCTCCCCGGAATGCCTGACGCCAGCGTCACGCTCCGCCGGTCCAGCGTCAAGGGCGAGGTTCGGCCCGGCGCAGAGACCCCGTCCCTGCATCCTGGGTGTCTACGCCCCGCCGTTCCCGGGCGTCCTGTCCCCCAAGCCTGGCCGTCGCCTGCACGTCGCCGACCGGTCGGCAAAAAGCGCGCCCCCATTTGGGGGCGCGCTTCCTTCGTTTCAGGACTTGGTTCCGGACGGCCCGCTAGAACTTCCGGGCGTAGCCCACCGCCACCACGTTGGCGTCGGCCGCGTCGTTGTCGCGGAACTGCTGGCGGGTGTAGTCGACGCGCACGCCGTTCTTGTCGTCGACCTTGTACTGGGCGCCGACCCCGTAGTTGACGCTGTCGGCGTCGAACTTGCTCTCGGCCCCGGCCAGGGTCTGCCTGAACTGGGTGTTGCCGTAGCCGACGCGGCCGATCAGGTCGATCTTCGGGGTCACGGGCAGGAAGCCGACGCCATAGACGGCGGCCTGGTGGGTCTGCTCGATGTTGGACCGCACGCCGTTGGTGTCGATGTCGTCGTCCTTGACGCCGCCGGACAGCTCGCCCTCGACGCCGAAGTGCGGGGTCAGCTTGGCGCCCAGACGGCCCTGCACGGCGCCGGTGTCGGCGCCCTCGGCGCGGGATCCGGCATAGCCGAGGGTCCCGTAGACTCCGGTGTCCTGGGCGTGGGACAGGGTTGGGGCGGCGGCGACCGCCATGGCGACCACGGGCGCGGCCAGGACGGCCGCCGACATGAGAGTTTTCATTGTTGTACTCCTTGGTACTGGCGCGAGGCAGGGGGAGCGCCTCGGCCTGCCCTGGATAGCCACGCCCTGGGGCGGCGATAGGACCCTCCCGGGACCGTTTGGGGCCATTGCGTGTCGTTCCCGACATGTCCGTGGCGATTGTGGCGGCGCGGAATCGTTCCGTGTCCGGCGTCGAAAGCGGCGGGGTGTGGCCTGGATGCCGCGCAGGGAAACGTGACGCCCGCGTCAGGCGTGCTATGGATCGGCCAACTGAGCCAGGACGCGCCCGCACCTCTTTAGAGGGGAGGCGCGCCAGCGTCACCGGGACCGCCGCCTTGCCTAAAGCCGTCATCGTCGCCACGGGGCTGTACACCCCGCCGTTCAGCGTTTCGAACACCGAGCTGGTCGAAGCCTTCAACACCTATGTCGAGCGCTTCAACGCCGCCAACGCCGAGGCGATCGCCGCCGGCGAGGTCGCGGCGCTGGCCCCCTCCTCGCCCGAGTTCATCGAGAAGGCCTCGGGCATCAAGGCCCGCTACGTGATGAACAAGGCCGGGATCGTCGACCCGGAGGTCATGCGCCCGATCCTGCCCGAACGGCCCAACGAGGAAATCTCGATCCTGGCCGAGATGGCCGTCGAGGCCGCCCGGCAGGCGATCGAGCGCTGGGGCAAGCCGGTCTCGGAGATCGGCGCGGTGATCTGCGCGGCCTCGAACATGCAGCGCGCCTATCCGGCCATGGCCATCGAGGTGCAGCAGGCCCTGGGGATCGACGGCTTCGCCTTCGACATGAACGTCGCCTGCTCCTCGGCCACCTTCGGCATCAAGACCGCCGCCGACTTCATCGCCACCGGCAGCGCCAAGGCCGTGCTGATGGTCAATCCCGAGATCTGCTCGGGCCACCTGAACTTCACCGACCGCGACAGCCACTTCATCTTCGGCGACGTGGCCACGGCCGTGATCCTGGAGGCGGAAAACCAGGCCAAGGACGGCTGGGAGATCCTGGGCACGCGGCTGAAGACCCAGTTCTCCAACAACATCCGCAACAACTTCGGCTTCCTCAACCGCACGGCCCCGGAAGGGATCGGCGCCAAGGACAAGCTGTTCGTGCAGGAAGGCCGCAAGGTGTTCCGCGAGGTGGTGCCGATGGTCAGCGAGATGATCGTCGAGCACGCCGGCGACATCGGCGTCGATCCGACGGGCCTCAAGCGCCTGTGGCTTCATCAAGCCAACATCAACATGAACGATCTCATCGCGCGAAAAGTGCTGGGCCGCGACCCCGAGCCCGGCGAGAACGTGATCATCCTGGACACCTACGCCAACACCAGCTCGGCCGGCTCGATCATCGCCTTCCACACCGCCAGCGACGACTTCGCGGCCGGTGAGACGGGCCTGATCTGCAGCTTCGGCGCGGGCTATTCGGCCGGGACGGTGTTCGTGCGCAAGCGGTAGCGACCGGGGACATGCACTTGTGCGTGTCCCCGGCCCTGCTCCGGTCCTATTTCGGATGCGCCGCCTTCCAGTCCATCGCCCGGCGGATGCGGTTCCCCACCGCCGGGTGGTCGTAGAACAGCACCTCTTCCAGCCGGCCCGGCGTCGCCGCGCGGTACTCGATGGTCTTGACCAGGGCCTTGGACAGGCCGTCGGGCTCGTTGAAATGGGCCAGGCTGTAGTGGTCGGCGTCGCTTTCGGCGATCCGGATCAGGCTGTTGGTCACCGGCTGGCCCAGCAGGCCCAGCACGCCCAGGATCACCGCCAGGACCGGCAGGCCGGCCGGGTCCGCCAGGCCCTTGATCGTGTCGCCGCCCATCAGGGCGCGGACCGGCGCGAACAGGCGGTCGACCAGGAAGAAGGCGACGATGGCCAGCAGGCTCATGCCGCCCGCGATCCACAGGGCGTGGTGGTGGGCGTAGTGGCCCATCTCGTGGCCGACCACGCCGCGCACCTCGGCCAGGTCCGCGCCCTGCTTGAACATGGTGTCGCTCATCGCCACCCGCGCCGAGCCGAACAGGCCCGAGACGTTGGCGGTGTAGGCGTTGGACTGCTTGGAGCCGTCGTAGACGAAGATCTTGTCGCTGGGGATGCCGTTGGCCTTGGCCATGGCCACGACCTGGTCGCGCACCGGACCGGCTGGGGCGGGCGTGTAGTGGTTGAAGATCGGTTCGATATAGATCGGGGCCAGCACCATCATGGTGGTGATGAACACCGCCGTCAGGCCGCCGCTCCACAGCCACCAGGTGCGCGGCGCCTTGCGGATCAGGGCGTACAACGCCGTCAGGAACAGGCCAAACAGCACCGCGCCGATCGCCGTGCCGATCGCGTGCTCGCCCAGCCAGCCACCGAAGGCCTGGCTGGTCAGGCCGTACTGCTTTTGCCGCCACCAGTCGGCATAGATCGACCAGGGCAGGCTCAGGACGCTGTCGATCAGCAGATAGGCGACGCCGACCACCAGGCTGACCAAGACGGGCCGGGCCTTGCGACGCTCCAGCCGCCGGCGCAGCTCCGCCAGAACGCCCCAGCGCACGATCAGGAACGACACCAGCGCCGAGACCAGAAAGCCCCACAGCAGCAGCCAGTGCCCGCCCTGCGTATAGGCCGTGGCCTTGGCGTGCGCCTCGGGCGGCAGTTGCGCCAGATAGGCCGCGGTGGCGGCGGCCGGATCGAACAGAGCCAATGAAAATCCCCCGGTCAACGATGCGGTCCCGCAGCAAGCCAGAGCCGAGGCGCGCCGTCAGGTTAAATCGCGGTCAGGTTGGATTCCGCGGGGCGGCGGCGAGGCTTGCCTCTGGCGGCGGCGCGCGGGGCGTATAGAAATGCGCGGATGATTTCGTCTTTCGAGGCTCGCATGCGATTCCCCGCCCGTCGTGAACTGATGATCGCCCTGGCGCTCGGCGCGGTCGCCCTGGCCGGCTGCGGCGGCAAGACCGGCGACGTGGCGGAGACCGGCCTCAAGCGCGTCGAGGCGACCAAGACCCTGCGCATCGGGCTGGAAGGCACCTATCCGCCGTTCAACTTCCAGGACAAGGACGGCCAGCTGACCGGGTTCGAGGTCGACTTCGCCAAGGCCCTGGCGGCCCAGATGAAGGTCAAGGCCGAGTTCCACCCCTCACCGTTCGCCGGCCTGCTGGGGGCGCTGGAGTCCAAGCGGATCGACGTGGTGATCAACCAGATCACCATCACGCCGGAACGGGCCGCCAAGTACGATTTCTCGCGACCCTACACGGTCTCGGGCATCCAGATCATCGTCCGCAAGGGCCAGGCGGGGATCGCCGCGCCGGCCGACCTGGCGGGCAAGAAGGTCGGGGTCGGCCTGGGCACCAATTACGAGAGCTGGCTGCGGGCCAACGTCCCCGCGGCCGTGGTCCGCACCTATGACGACGACCCGACCAAGTACCAGGACCTGAAGGCCAGCCGCATCGACGCGGTGCTGAACGACCGGCTGGTGGCGGCCGACTTCGTCAAGACCTCGCCCGATTTCGTCGCCTCCGGTCCGCCCTTCGCCAGCCAGGGCATGGGCGTGGCCATGCTGCGCGACCCGGCCCTGAAGGTCACCGTCGACGAGGCCATCGACGCCCTGCGCGCCAACGGCCAGCTGGCTGCGATCTCGGTGAAGTGGTTCGGGCAGGACGTGACGAAGTGATCGTCACCGTCCCGGTTGTCATCCCGGAAGCGCGTAGCGCTGTCCGGGACCCAGGTGACTGGGCTAAGGCAGTGCAGCCGCCCCTGGATCCCGGACAGCCTCTACGAGGCTTCCGGGACGACAACGACGGGAGGCGTACTTGAACGCCGCCCTCGACCTCATCCTCCAGTCCGCCCCGCTGCTCCTGAAAGGCGCGGTCTACACCGTGCTGCTCAGCCTGATCGGCATGGGCGCGGGCCTGGTCATCGGCTTCGGCCTGGCGCTGATGCGGCTGTCGCGGAGTCCGCTGCTGCGCTGGCCGGCGGCGGTCTATGTCTCGGCGATCCGGGGCACGCCGCTGCTGGTGCAGCTGTTCCTGATCTATTACGGCCTGCCGCAGCTGGGCGTGCAGCTGCCGCCGCTGCTGGCGGCCGGGATCGGCTTTTCGATCAATATCGGGGCCTATGCCGGCGAGATCCTGCGCAGCGCCATCGCCGCCGTCGACAAGGGCCAGTGGGAGGCCGCCAGCGTGCTGGGCATGAGCCGCGGCCAGGCCCTGCGCCGGGTGATCCTGCCCCAGGCCGCCCGCACCGCCGTCGCGCCGCTGTCCAACAGCTTCATCAGCCTGGTCAAGGACACCTCCCTGGCCGCCACCATCCAGGTGCCCGAGCTGTTCCGCCAGGCCCAGCTGATCACCGCCCGCACCTACGAGATCTTCGCCATGTACCTGGCGGCCGCCGCCCTCTACTGGATCCTGTCCAGCCTGCTGGCCCTGGGCCAGACCCGGCTGGAACGCCGGGCGGAGGGCCGCCGATGAGCCCGGTCTTGGGGAGCGCGATCGACGCCAAGGGCCTGATCAAGCGCTTCGGCGCCACCGCCGTCGTGAACGGCGTCGACCTGACCGTGTCGCCCGGCGAGACCGTCGCGGTCATCGGCCCCAGCGGCTCGGGCAAGAGCACCCTGCTGCGCTGCCTGGCGGGGCTGGAGGTCATCGACGGCGGGACCCTGACCGTGGCCGGCGTCACCGCGGGCGCCAAGCCGCCCCTGGCCCGCGCCCTGAAGGGCCGCGTCGGCTTCGTGTTCCAGAGCTTCAACCTCTTCCCGCACCGCACGGCCCTGCAGAACGTCGCCGAGGGTCCGATCGTGGTGCGCGGCGAAACGCCGGCCGCCGCCCACGCCAAGGCGCACGCCCTGCTGACCAAGGTGGGTCTGGCCCACCGCGTCGACGCCTATCCTCGCGAGCTGTCGGGCGGCCAGCAGCAGCGCTGCGCCATCGCCCGGGCCCTGGCCATGGATCCGCAGGTCATCCTGTTCGACGAACCGACCTCGGCCCTGGATCCGGAGCTGGTCGGCGAGGTGCTGACCGTGATCCGCGACCTGGCCGCCGAGAGACGGACCATGGTCATCGTCACCCATCAGATGGACTTCGCGCGCGATGTGGCCGATCGGACGCTGTTCATGGATGACGGCGTTATAATTGAACAAGGCCCTTCCGCCGAAGTGCTTGGTTCGCCTAAGGAAGAGCGTACGCGGCGATTCCTCAGCAAGGTGAGCGGCCTAAGGTCATAATTTGGCCTCCGGCGCCCCTCACCTCCTCTCCGCCGACGCCGTGTGCTGTGAGGCGAGGTCCAGTGAAACCCTATATCGATCTGCAAGGCGCATCAGGCGCCGTCTACCGTTACAAGCTGGCCGAGGATCGCGATCCTCGGACGACGATCGCTGGCAATTTCGTCTTCGTCGACGCGACCGGAACGGTCGTCTACGCGGGCGAGGCCAACAACCTGCACGGGGCCGGCAATCGCTTCCCCGAGGCGGCGATGAAGCACAAGGCCGAGTATCTCTACACCCGCCTGAACGTCTCGGGCGCCTCGCGCTCGGACGAGCTGCAGGACATCGTGGCCGCGCTGCAGCCGGCCATGAACAAGGGCGAGTAGCGCCCGCGTTCGGATTTCCGGGGACGGCGGAGGCGTCACTCCCCCCGGGATCCGGCCGACCTTTTACGGTCAAGTTTCCCCAAATGCCCGAACGGCACAAAAAGAGAACATAGCGGCGTCCACATCCGTCGCGGGCTTCGCTATGGTGGGAGCCGCATGCGCCCCGAGATTCTCTTTCCGCTGTTCACGCCGGTCTCCACGCTGAAGGGCGTGGGGCCGCGCGTCGCGCCGCTGGTCGAGCGCCTGGCGGGGCCGATCGTCCGCGACGTGCTGTTCACCCTGCCCCAGGGCCTGATCCGCCGGACGGCCACCACCAGCGACCGCGCCGTCGACGGCCAGGTCCAGACCTTCCTGGTCGTCATCGACGCCCACCTGCCGCCGCAGCGGCCCGGCCAGCCCTGGCGGATCCGCGCCTGGGACGAGCACGGCTTCGTCACCCTGACCTGGTTCAAGGGCCATGGCCCGCACTTGGAGCGCCAGCATCCGGTCGGCGCCCGGCGCGCCGTCAGCGGCAAGGTCGAGCGGTTCGGCAACGAGATCCAGGTGGCTCACCCCGACTACCTGCTCGAGGCCGAGCGGATCGCCGACATCCCGCCGATTGAGCCGGTCTACGCCGCCACCGCCGGCCTGCCCTCGCGCACCTTCCGCAAGTTCGCCCACGAGGCCCTGGAGCGCGCCGCCGCACTGCCCGAGTGGCAGGATCCGGCCTGGCTGGCCAAGAGCGGCTTTCCGGCCTGGCGCGAGGCCCTGGCCCTGGCCCACGGCCCACAGGCCGAGATCGACCTGTCGCCGATGTCGGTCGCCCGCCGCCGCCTGGCCTATGACGAACTGCTGGCCCATCAGCTGGCCCTGGCCCAGCGCAAGGCCGGCAAGCGCTCGCGTCCGGCCCCGCGCATCCAGGCCGGCCCGCTGTCGGACGCCGTCGAAAAGGCCCTGCCCTTCAGGCTGACCGGGGCCCAGATCCGCGCCCTGTCGGAGGTGCGCGGCGACATGGCCAGCGGCGAGCGCATGGGCCGGCTGCTGCAAGGCGACGTCGGTTCGGGCAAGACGGTGGTGGCCATGCTGGCCATGGCCGACGCGGCCTCCTGCGGCCTGCAGTCGGCCCTGATGGCCCCGACCGAGATCCTGGCCCGCCAGCACTACGAGACCCTGGCCCCGCCGCTGGAGGCGCAAGGGTTGGCGGTGATCCTGCTGACCGGCCGCGACAAGGGCGCGGCCCGGGCCTCGAAACTGGCCAAGCTGGCCGACGGCTCGGCCGCCGTGGCGGTGGGCACCCACGCCCTGTTCCAGGACGACGTGGCGTTCAAGGCCCTGGGCCTGACCATCATCGACGAGCAACACCGCTTCGGGGTCAATGAGAGGAAGCGCCTGCAGGACAAGGGGGCGGGCGCGCACCTGGTCGCCATGTCGGCCACCCCGATCCCGCGCACCCTGGAGCTGACGGTGTTCGGCGACCTGGACGTCTCGCGCATCGATGAAAAGCCGCCGGGCCGCACGCCGGTCGCCACCCGCGCCGCGCCGACCCCGCGCATCCCCGAGATCATCGAACGGCTGAAGGCCGCCGCCCAGGCCGGGGCCCAGGCCTTCTGGATCTGCCCGCTGGTCTCGGAGTCCGAGAAGATCGACCTGCGCGACGCCGAGATGCGCGCCGCCTCGCTGCGCCAGGCCATCGGCCCCCGTGTCGGCCTGGTCCACGGCCAGATGGCGGCGGCCGAGAAGGACGCGGTGATGCAGGCCTTCGTCGACGGCGAGGTCAGCGTGCTGGTGGCCACCACCGTGGTCGAGGTCGGGGTCAACGTGCCCAACGCCAGCATCATGGTCATCGAGCACGCCGACCGTTTCGGCCTGGCCCAGCTTCACCAGCTGCGCGGGCGCGTGGGGCGCGGGGCGCGCGAGAGTTCGTGCGTGCTGCTCTACGACCCGCCGCTGTCGGAGACCGCCCAGCAACGGCTGGACATCCTGCGCCGCAGCGACGACGGCTTTGAGATCGCCGAGAAGGACCTGGAACTGCGCGGCGGCGGCGATCCGCTGGGCCTCAAGCAGAGCGGCTTCCCGGCCTACAGGCTGGCAGACCCCGTCGCCCACCGCGACCTGATCGCCGTGGCCGCCGACGACGCCCGCCTGATCCTGGCCCGCGACCCCGAGCTGGCCTCGCCCCGCGGCCAGGCGGTGCGGGTGCTGCAGGAACTGTTCGACTGGAAGGCCGCCTCGCCGCTGAATGATGCGGGGTGAGCGGATCTGGGAAATGACTAGTTGGGAACGGCCGGAGCCGCAGCCCCCCGCTTTTTCAGCGCCGCCACCCGCGCCAGAGCGTCGGCCTCGATGTCCGCCCAGAACAGGTTGAAGCCGTCGACCTTGCGCCGGTCCGTCCACGAGCCGCTGTCGCGCAGCGAGGTCGATTTCGGGCGGCCGGTGTGCAGCAGGCCGTTCTCGCACTGGGCCCAGACCTGGCGCTTGAGCAGGGCCGGCCGGGATCCCCATTCCAGACCGGTGGCGTTGACCGCGCCGAGGTTCAGCCTGGCCGGGGCGCGGATCTCGTTGCGCGCGCCCAGCAGGGGGTTGACGCAGAGCGGCGGGCGGCCGTCCAGGGTGACCAGTTCGCCGCCGGCGTTCCAGACCAGCGACCGATTGGTCAGCTCCTGGACCTGCTGGAAATCGCCGTCCGTCAGCGAGGCCCAGGCGACCAGGCAGCCGGCCTGGTCCCGCGCCCCGCAGGCCGGCACGGGCGCGCCGGGGCCGAACTCGTCGGCCGGGACCACGGTCTCGATCAGATAGACGGCGGCCAGGCGGTCGCGCAGCCCCACGTTCGGCGCGATCTCCTCGTTCAGCAGCCGCTCGGCCAGGATGCCGCCCTGCTCCACCCCGACCAGCACGATCGGCCGCCCGCCGTTGTCGTGCCTGAGATAGTGGCGGAAGGCGTCGCGCACGTCGTCATAGGCGAAGCGCCGGGCGTCGCGAGCGTCGTCGCGCAGGGTCAGGAAGGTGTAGAGGCTGGCCTGGCGATAGTGCGGGGCGAAGATCCGCCCGACCCGCGCGAACGGCGCGGCGTAGTTGGGCAGCATCACCCGCGCCAGGTCGCGCGCCGCCTTGGGCTGATCGAACGGCGCGTTCCAGTCGCGGCCGCCGTCGTAGCTGGTGGGATGGACGAAGAACACGTCGGCCGATCCCCGGCTCGCCGCGCCGTGCTGGGGCAGCAGGGCCCAGGCCTCGGGCTTGGCGTAGTCGGGGGCCGGCGGCGGCTCGTAGGTCTGGAACGGCACCTTGGGATCCAGCGTGGTGCGCAGGATGTCGTAGCGCCAGTAGAACGCCGCCGACAGGACCAGCGCCAGCAGCAGCACCGCCCCCGCGAAGATCCAGCGCCTGAAACCCTTGAACCGCTCGCCCATGGGCCCTGGTTACACGAAGCCGCGGCCGGGCGCGAGACGGCGCGCTAGGCCTTGCGCCCGTTCCTGTCCGACGATCGCCGCCGAGAGGACCGACGGGGGATCTACATCCTCACCGATACGGATCGTCGGTGTTCAGGAACCCCGCCACATAGTCCTCGACGCCGTCCTCCAGCGAGGTCATCGGGGCGTTGTAGCCGGCGGCGCGCAGGCGGCTCATGTCGGCCTGGGTGAAGTACTGGTACTTGCCGCGCAGCACCTCGGGCATGTCGAAATAGTCGATGTCGGGCTCGCGGCCCACGGCGCGGAAGGTGGCCTCGGCCAGGGCCCTGAACGAGCGGGCCTTGCCCGAGCCCAGATTGTAGACGCCGTTGACGTGCGGGCTCTTGGCCAGCCAGGCGACCACGTCGGCCACGTCGCGCACATAGACGAAGTCGCGCAGCTGGCCGCCGTCCTCGTAGTCGGGGTGGTGCGACTTGAACAGCCGCACGCCCTCGCCGGCCGCCACCTTGGGCCAGATCTGGCAGACCACCGACTTCATACCGCCCTTGTGCTCCTCGTTGGGGCCATAGACGTTGAAGAACTTCAGCCCCACCCACTGAGTCGGGGCGTGCCCGCGGGCGGCCTCGCGGACGGCGTAGATGTCGAACAGCGCCTTGGACCAGCCATAGGCGTTCAGCGGCCGCAGGGCCTTGAGGCTTTCCAGATCGTCCTTGCCGTCGAAACCTTGCAGGCCGTCGCCGTAAGTGGCCGCGGAAGAAGCATAAATCAGCCGGCGTTGATGTTCCGCGCACCACCGCCACAGGTCGCGCGACAGCACGAAGTTTGACTGCACGATCAGGTCGGCGTCCGGCTCGGTGGTCGACGAGATCGCCCCCATGTGGATCACCAGCTCGACCTCGTCGCCGCGCCGGGCCAGCCAGCCGAACAGGTCCTCGGGCGCCACGAAGTCGGCGATCGCCGACTTGGCCAGGTTCTTCCACTTGTTCTGCGCCGCCTCGCCCAGCCAGTCGCAGACCACCACGTCGAGGCTCTCGTCCTCGCACAGCCTGGCCACGATGTTCGAGCCGATGAACCCGGCGCCGCCGGTGACGAGGATGACGCGTCTGGACATGAAGGCGTTATGGCACAGGGGGCGGCGGGGGCAAGATGATCCGCTCGAGGCCTGTCGCGGCCCCGAGCGAGACCGGCGTTTCTCGCGCCGCCGGATCGTCGTCCCCATTTACAGGTCGGTTCCGAGAGTTCTTACTTTCGTCAATCAAGTTAGGGATGGGACCGTCGATGACCGATATCCTGCCTGCGACCTGGCCGGCCACCGCCCGCGACCCCGAGCTGCGTCGCGCCCCGGCCGCCTTCCGCGCCGCCCTCCGCGTCGCCGTGGAGAACTGGGCGGCCGGCGACCTGACCTTCGTCCTGCCCTCGGGCAAGCCGCTGCGCATCGTCGGCAAGACGCCGGGGCCGGACGCGGTGATCCGCATCCACGACTACCGGTTCATCCGCCGGGCCCTGGCCGCCGGCGACATCGGCTTCGCCGAAGGCTACATGGCCGGCGAGTGGGACACGCCCGACCTGTCGGCGGTGCTGGAGGCCTTCTCACTGAACTTCGACCGGCTGACCGCCCTGGTCCGCGGCAACCCGCTGATGCAGGCGATCAACAGCCTCTACCACCTGTTCCATCGCAACGACCGCGCCGGCTCCCGGCGGAACATTCACGCCCATTACGATCTGGGCAACGCCTTCTATTCCCGCTGGCTCGACCCCAGCATGACCTATTCCTCGGCCCTGTACGAAACCCCGGGCCAGCCGCTGGACCAGGCCCAGCACGCCAAGTACGCGGCCCTGGCCCGGTCGATCGACCTCAAGCCCGGCCAGCACGTGCTGGAGATCGGCTGCGGCTGGGGCGGCTTCGCCGAGTTCGCGGCCAAGGAGGTCGGCGCCAGGGTGACCGGCGTCACCATCTCCCAGGCCCAGCACGACTTCGCCAAGCGCCGTCTGTTCGACCAGGGCCTGGCCGAGAAGGCGCAGATCCGGCTGATCGACTACCGCGACGTCCAGGGCCAATTCGACAGCGTCGCCTCGATCGAGATGTTCGAGGCGGTCGGCGAGGAATACTGGCCCACCTATTTCGGCAAGATCCGCGAGGTGCTGTCGCCCGGCGGCCGGGCCGGCCTGCAGATCATCACCATCCGCGACGAGCTGTTCGCCCGCTATCGCTGCCACACCGACTTCATCCAGCGCTACGTCTTCCCGGGCGGCATGCTGCCCAGCGAGGCCCGCCTGAAGCAGGAGACGGCCGCCGCCGGCCTGGCCTGGACCGGCGTCCAGCGCTTCGGCCAGAACTACGCCGACACCCTGGCCGAGTGGGCCGCGCGGTTCGAGGCCGCCTGGGGCGACATCAAGGGCCTGGGCTTCGACGAGCGGTTCCGCCGGCTGTGGCGGTTCTATCTCAGCTATTGCGAAGCCGGCTTCCGCACCGAACGCACCAACGTGATCCAGCTGGGCCTTTCCCGGGTTTAAGGACGGTCAAGGCCTAGCAAACCAGGCCCTGCATCCCGACCTTCGGTGTGCGTACATTCCGCGAGCGCGTCCGAGGTCGGCCGATGAACCTCTACACCCTGGTCCTGGACTTCCACGGCGGCACCTACATCACCCAGTTCGACGCCGCGAGCGCGACCGACGCGGTCGCCGCCTGGTGCAAGGAGCTGGAGGACGAACAGCTGCTGGGCGACGCCTCGTTCCCCGTGGCCGAGGGCATCATGGTCGACGCCATCGAGAACCACCTGGTCGAGGTGGAGGGCCTGCACGGCGCCTGGTGCGCGGCCGCCTCCGTGAACGGCGCCCTGGCGCTGCTGAACGTGATCATCACCCAGCGGATCGATTGAACCTGTGCTGAAACCGCCAAGGCCGCCTTCAGGAAAACTGGCCTTGCCTGAGGGCCGCGCATCACGATCTACCATGCCACCTCCCGACCGGCCGGACTGAAGAGATGACCGTAAAGACCAGCGTCCTGGACGCTATCGGCGACACGCCGCTGATCCGCCTCAACCGCGCCAGCGACGCCACCGGCTGCGAGATCCTGGGCAAGGCCGAATTCATGAATCCCGGCCAGTCGGTCAAGGACCGCGCGGCCCTGGGCATCATCCGCGACGCCGAGGCCAAAGGCCTGCTGCGGCCGGGCGGGCGCATCGTCGAGGGCACGGCCGGCAACACCGGCATCGGCCTGGCCATGGTCGCTTCGGCCCTGGGCTACAGGACCACCATCGTCATCCCGCGCACCCAGAGCCAGGAGAAGAAGGACGCCATCCGCCTGCTGGGCGCCGAGCTGGTCGAGGTGGACGCCGTCCCCTACTCCAACCCCGACAACTATGTCCGCTATTCCGGCCGCCTGGCCGAGGAACTGGCCAGGACCGAGCCGAACGGGGCGATCTGGGCCAACCAGTTCGACAATGTCGCCAACCGCCAGGCCCACTTCGAGACCACCGGCCCGGAGATCTTCGAGCAGACCGACGGCAAGGTCGACGGCTTCATCTGCGCTATCGGCTCGGGCGGCACCCTGGCCGGCGTCGCCGCCGCCCTGCGGGCCCGCAAACCGTCGGTGAAGATCGGCCTGGCCGACCCGCACGGCGCGGCGCTGTACAGCTGGTACGCCGACGGCGAGCTGAAGTCGGAGGGAACCTCGATCAGCGAGGGCATCGGCCAGGGCCGGATCACCGCCAATCTCGAAGGCCTGGCGATCGACCACCCGTTCCGGATCAGCGACGAGGAGATGCTGGAGCAGGTCTTCGACCTGGTGCAGCACGAGGGCCTGTGCCTGGGCGGCTCGACCGGGATCAACGTCGCCGGCGCGGTGCGCATGGCCAAGGCCATGGGCCCGGGCCACACCATCGTGACCATCCTCTGCGACCACGGCTCGCGCTACCAGAGCAAACTGTTCAACCCCGCCTTCCTGGCCGAGAAGGGCCTGCCGACCCCGCCCTGGATGTGAGGCCGGACCCGGCATGCGGGCGCCGCGTCCGCCACTGACCGAAAAGTTGCGGAATTCAACCATCCAGTGCAGGATCCCCCCAAGTCGCACCGGGGAGGGCCTGATGGCTTGGAAGGGTATCGTCGGCAAGAGCTTCACGCCGGAATCTTTCGAAACCTACTGTGAAGCTCTGACGTGGTCGGCCTGGCGGCCGAAGTTCATCGCCCTACACAACACCGGCGTGCCCTCGCTGGCCCAGAGGCCGCAAGGCTTCACCCCGACCCACATCGCCAATCTCGAGGCCTATTACCGCGACAATCAGAAATGGAGCGCCGGGCCGCACCTGTTCGTCGACGACAAGCAGATCTGGGTCTTCACGCCGCTGACGGTGTCGGGCGTCCACTCGCCCAGCTGGAACAGCATCGCCCTGGGCGTCGAGATGCTGGGCGATTACGACAAGGATCCCTTCGACAGCGGCCGCGGCGCGGCGGTGCGCGACAACGCCGTGGCCGCCATGGCCAGCCTCTCGGCCGTGCTGGGCCTGGACCCCAACAGCATGAAGCTGCACCGCGAAGACCCGGCCACGACCCACGCCTGCCCGGGCAAGAACGTCAAGAAGCTGGAGGTCATCCAGCGCGTGCAGGACAAGATCGTTCAGGAGGCTGGCGAGCACTCCCTGGCCGAGCATCATCCTTAGGGTTCAGCGCCCCGGGATTTTCAACACCCCAAACGGTTGTCGTCCCGGAAGCCTCGCAGAGGCTGTCCGGGATCCAAGAGACTGGGTAGAAGCTGTGCGGTCGCCCTGGATCCCGGACAAGCGCCGCGCGCTTTCCGGGATGACAACCATTTGGGCGCGGACCTGATCAAGCCAGCCCTCACGCAGCCTTGCCCCGTCCCGTCGATCGCGTGATCTTGCCCGCCTTCTCCAAGGGGCGAGTCACGCCCCGAAAGGCTTTGCGATGACCCACACCGATCCGCTCGTCTCGACCGCCTGGCTGGCCGACCACCTCGACGCGCCCGACGTCCGCATCGTCGATGGCTCCTGGCACATGCCCGCCGCGAAGCGCGATCCGAAGGCCGAGTACGAGCTGGCCCACATTCCAGGCGCGGTGTTCTTCGACATCGACGACATTGCCGACGAGACCTCCGACCTGCCGCACATGCTGCCCTCGCCGATCAAGTTCGCCTCGCGGGTCAAGAAGCTGGGCCTGGGCGACGGCTCGCGGATCGTCGTCTACGACACCAGCGGCATCCTGCCGGCCGCCCGCGTCTGGTGGGAATTCCGCGCCATGGGCCACGAGGACGTGGTGGTGCTGGACGGCGGCCTGCCCAAGTGGATCGCCGAGGGTCGTCCGGTCGAGGACCTGGCCGTCACCCCGCAGGAGCGCCACTTCACCCCCCGCTACCAGGCCGACATCGTCCGGTCGCTCGACCAGATGAAGCGCAACCTGGAGACCGGCCGCGAACAGGTGGTCGACGCCCGCGCCGCCGGCCGCTTCGAGGGCCGCGACCCCGAGCCCCGCGCCGGCCTGCGCGGCGGCCACATCCCCGGCTCGCGCAACGTGCCGCTGTCGGCCCTGCTGGCCCCCGACGGGACCCTGCTGCCGGCCGACAGGCTGGCGGCCGTGTTCGAGGCCGCCGGGGTCGATATCGACCGGCCGATCGCCACCACCTGCGGCTCGGGGATCACCGCCGCGGTGGTCTCCCTGGCCCTGGCCCGGCTCGGCAAGCCCCGGGCGGCGGTCTATGACGGCTCGTGGACGGAATGGGGCGGCCGCGAGGACGTGCCGGTGGCGACGGGGCCGGCCTGATCCCTTCACACCTGCCCCCACCTGACCGCTTCGCGGTCTGTCCGCCCCCATGGGGGCCGAAGCCGCCTGCGCGAGGCTCTTCCCCCTCCGGGGGAAGACGGCCGAAGGCCCGTAGGGGGCACGTGTTCGTCGCATTGAGCCACGCCAATCAGCGCCTCTCCCGATCCTGACGGATTTCCTGCCTTGAACCGGTTCACCCCCGCACCCTAAACCACCAGGGTCAGCAGCCCGCCGAGTCCGCCATGCCCCTGGATGAAGAAACCCGCCTGGTCCGCAAGGGCGCCCCGCCCAAGGGCGGCTCGGTGCTGGCCCGCACGGTCAATCCGCCGGTCCAGCGCGGCTCGACGGTGCTGATGCCCAACGCCGCCTCGCTGTACGACGACAGCCAGCTGACCTACGGCATCACCGGCCTGTCCTCGCCGGCCAACCTGCAGCTGGCTCTGGCCGAGCTGGAGGGCTCGCCCGACGTGACCCTGTACCCGTCGGGCCTGGCGGCGATCACCGGCGTCATGCTGGCCCTGCTGAAGGCCGGCGACGAAATCCTGGTGGTCGACAGCGCCTACAAGCCCACCCGCCGGTTCTGCGACCGGGTGCTGACCCGGTTCGGCGTGACCACCACCTATTACGACCCGGCCCTGTCGCCCGAGGCCCTGATGGCCCTGTGCACGCCGGCCACCCGGATGATCCTGCTGGAGGCTCCCGGCTCGCTGACCTTCGAGATGCAGGACATCCCGGCCATCGCCGCCGCCGCCAACGCCCGCGGCGTCCTGACTCTGATCGACAACACCTGGGCGGCCAGCTTCTACTTCAAGCCCCTGGCCCACGGGGTGACTATCAGCGTCCAGGCCCTGACCAAATATGTCGGCGGCCATTCGGATGTGTTCATGGGCAGCGCCGCCACCGCCGACAACGTGATCGGCAACCAGCTGGGCGACGCGATGTGGGACATCGGCTGGTCGGTGTCGCCCGACGACGCCTACACCGTGCTGCGCGGCCTGCGCACCCTGGCCACCCGCCTGCCCGTCCACCAGGACAAGGGCCTGGAGATCGCCCGCTGGCTGCAGGGCCGACCCGAGGTGGCCCGGGTGCTGCATCCGGCCCTGGAGAGCGATCCCGGCCACGCCCTGTGGAAACGCGACTTCACCGGCGCCTGCGGCCTGTTCGGCGTGGTGCTGCGGCCCGCCTCGCAAAAGGCCGTCCACGCCTTCCTCGACGCCCTGGACCTGTTCGGCCTGGGTTTCTCGTGGGGCGGCTACGAGAGCCTGGCCATTCACTGCGACCCGCAGCTGAAGAACCGCACCCTCCCGGTGAAGCTGGAAGGTCCGCTGCTGCGCCTGCACGTGGGGCTGGAGGCGACCGGAGACCTGATCGCCGACCTGGAGCGCGGCTTCGCGGCGCTGGCCAGGGCGTAATCGATAGGGACGTCGCGGCCGCGAGGGTCTAAACAGCCGCCTCGTTCGAAAGGCCTGCTCCATGACCGTCCACATCGCCCTGCTGCGCGGCGTCAACGCCGCCGGAAACCGCCAGGTCACGGCCGACGAGCTGACCGCCCTGCTGACCGAGCTGGGCCATGCCGACGTCCGCGCCGGTCCCAAGGCCGGCGACCTGGTGTTCGCCAGCGGCGAGCAGACCGGCGCCGAGCTGCAGGCCCAGATCGAGACCGCGCTGATGGACCGCTTCGCGCTGCGCACCGACGTCTATGTCCGCACGGCCCAGGCCTGGCGCGCCCTGGTCGCCGCCAATCCGTTCCCCGAGTTCGCGGCCCAGGATCCCGGCTGGCTGATGACCCTGTTTCTGAAGGACGCGCCGGACAAGAAGGCCGTCGGCGCCCTGCGCGCGGCGATCCGCGGCCGCGAGCAGGTGCGGGCCGAAAGCCGGCAGCTCTATGCGATCTATCCCGACGGCGTCGGCGGCTCGAAGCTGACCAACGGCCTGGTCGAGAAGACCCTGGGCGCGCGGATCACCGGCCGCAACTGGACCACCGTCCTGGCCCTGGAGGCGATGCTCCCGGCCTGATCGCCGCGGTGCGACAAACCAGGATGCGGGGTTTGCCGCCGGACCTGTTATAGCTTCTCCCGCGTTCACATACGCAGGACATGGCCGTCGAGAGCGAGCCGCCGCAGGGCGGTCGATCCGCTCCGGCTCGGCCGCCTTTCGAGACATCGACACCCATGAACTGGCTCTTCGAGCTGTCGGCGGCGTGCGCCTTGATCGCGCTCGCCCTTCCCGTCGCGTTCAAACTCCTGGCTCCCCGCCGGCCCGCCTTGCGCCCGGCGCGCGCAAGGACGGACTCGACCGCCTCGTCATGACCCGCTGATCGCCGGCCGGTCATCGCCTCGGGCCGCGACCATCCCCCAAGCCCCATGGCCATCACGCGACGCCTTGCGTCGCGCAATGGCGCTCGCCCTCATTCCAGGAGTAGCCGCGTGATCGCCTATCTCGTCCTCGTCCACCGTTTTCCCGAGCAGTTCAAACGCCTCTTCAAGGCGATCCACGATCCCGCCAACCACTATCTGATCCATGTCGACAAGAACTCCGGCCCCGAGCTGGAAGCCGACATCCGGGGCTTCCTGGCCGCCTATCCCAACGCCGACGTGCTGGAGAGCAAGACGGCGCTGTGGGGTGGCTACAGCCTGGTCGACGCCGAGCTGCGCGGCATGGCCCGCCTGCTGGAGATGGGCCGGGACTGGGAAGTGTTCATCAACCTCAGCGGCCAGGACTTTCCGCTCAAGACCCAGAAGTTCATCAAGACCTTCCTGGCCCGGCGGCGGGGCCAGGAGTTCATCAAGGCGTCGGACCAGCAGCAGGTTCGCCCCGACACCATGCCTCGGGTCCGGAAATACGTCTTCGAACTGCGCGACCGGATCGTGCGCACCATCCTGAGCCGCCGGTTCCTGCCGGGCGCCAAGCCCTATATCGGCAACCAGTGGATGATGGTCAGCCGCCGGTTCTGCGAATTCGTCTGTCACGACAGGCGGGCCGATCGCTACAAGGCCTTCTATCGCAACACCTTCATCGCCGACGAGGGCTTCTTCCAGACGGTGATGATGAACACCGCCGAGCATGGCGTGGTCGTGCAGGACGACATGCGGATGATCGACTGGATCCCCGACGGCGACATCAAGCTGCGGCCGCGCACCTATGGCATGCAGGACGCCGCCGCCCTGATCGCCAGCCCCGACCTGTTCGCCCGCAAGTTCGACGCGGGCGTCGACGCGGGGATTCTCGACATCCTGGAAAGCCATCTCGCGGCCCAGGACATCGCCAATCCCGAGATCGGCCCCGCGCCGCGCCGGGAGGTCGAACCCGTGCTGGCGGCGGTCTAGAGCGTTTCCCGACCTGATTGCATCAGGTTGACGCTATAGATCTTTGTTTTAACGCATTTTCTTCACGCGAACCGGTGTCCGCTTCGCTCGAAAATGCTCTAGGATCAGGGGCGAGCGGCTGAACCCGCCGCCCCCTTCGGCAGCTTCAGCAGCATCCAGGCCAGCCCCACCCCGGCCACGCCGATCACCGAGGTCCCGTAGGCCGCCCCGGCCAGGAAGCCGCTCCAATCCAGCTTCAGGTGAGCGAAATAGCGGGCCAGCAGCAGGGAGACGCTGCCGACATAGCCGCAGGAGTCGGCGACATAGATCAGGAACCCGGCCGTCCCCACCTGCCCCGTGGCCGCGATCAGCCGGTCGAACAGCATGCCGTTGAACGGGGTGTAGGCCATGTAGATCCCCGCCCCCGTGGCGACCATCCAGGCCACGGGGCCCAGCAGGCCGACCTGCCGGCCCAGGGTCGCCACGCCCAGCAGGGCGAAGCCCAGGGCCACGAAGGCGAAGTTGAAGCCGACCGCCCGGCGGTTGTCGCGCACCAGGCTCAGCACGCCCAGCCCGACCAGCACGATGGCCGCGACCGGGATTTCCGACAGCGAGAAGATCGACGCGGCGTTCTTGAAGCCCAGCTCGGCCCAGATCTCGGCGGCGAAGTTGTCGCGGAAGTCGCGCAGGGCGGTCAGCAGCACATAGACCGCCACCAGCAGCACCAGGGCCGGAGCGTGGGCGGCGAACATGGCGGCGCGGGCCCGGGCGTCCATGGGCGCGCGGCGCACGCGGGCGGCCTCGTCGGCCGGCGACGGCGGCGGCAGCTGGGTCAGGGCCGCCACGGCCAGCAGCAGCAGCGGGGTGAACATCAGGCCGGTCAGGGCCGGCATCCAGCGCTCGTCCACGCCCTGCAGCAGCAGGCTCTTGCCCACCGACTTCACCACGCCCGAGGCCAGGATGAAGCTGGCGCACAGCATGGCGCCCAGCACCTCCGACAGTCGCCGCCCCTCGACGAAGCCGAACACCAGGCCCCAGATCATGCCCAGGCACAGGCCGTTGACGAACAGGGCCGGCGGTCCAGCGACCGCCGGGCCCAGGCTCAACCCCAGCAGCGACAGCTCGGCCCCGCCGATCAGCGCCAGGATCGCCAGCCAGCGCCGCTCGGGCCGCATCTCGGAGATCACCTTGATCCCGACGATCTTCGACACCGCGTAGCCGGCGACCTGGGCGATCACCAGGGCGACCTTGAAGTCGATGGCGAACGGCCAACCGGCCATGGCCTCGTAATGCGCGGCCGTGAACGGCTTGCGATAGGCGAACATCGAGAAATAGGCCGCGAAGGCCGCCAGCCCGCCGTACAGAGCGAAGGCCCAGGACGGCGCCTTGGCCAGGGCGCGGGCGATCGGGCCGTGAGTCGGTGTTGGGTTCGACATGCCTCATGGGCGGGTCGAACAGGCGTGTCCGTCAAGCCCGACCGGGGACATGCCCTTGGGCGTGTCCCCATTTCAGCCCTGGAACACGGGCGAGGACACGTGCAAGCGCATGTCCCCGGCCTGTCAGGCCGTCCGCGCGATGGGCGCCTCGTCCGCCGCCGCGCCTTGCGCCTGGGCCGCCACCTCGCCGACCACGATGACCACCGGGCCGCCGTGGCCGCTCAGCCGGGCGCCCAGGGTTTCCAGCGTGCCGTGACAGATCCGGGCGTTCGCCCCGCCGGCCTGCTCGACCGCCACGGCCGGCGTGCCCGGCGCGCGGCCGGCGGCGATCATCCGCTCGCACAGCGCCCCGGCCATCTCGCCGCCCATATAGACCGCGAAGGTCGCCTCGGGATCGGCCGCCGCGCTCCAGTCGGCGCTCAGCTTGCCGGCCTCCAGCCGCGCGGTGGTGAACACCACGCGCCGGGCCTCGCCGCGATGGGTCAGGGGGAAGCCGAACTGGGCGGCGGCGGCGCAGGCGGCGGTGACGCCGGGCACCACCTCGACCGAGACGCCGTGCTCGCGCAGGAAGGCCGACTCCTCGCCCACCCGGCCGAACACCGAGGGGTCGCCGCCCTTCAGCCGCACCACCCGCAGGCCCTTGCGGGCCAGGCGCAGCATCAGGCGATTGATCTCGTCCTGGTGCATGCTGGGCTTGCCGGCCCGCTTGCCGGTCTGGATGCGCACGCAGCCGGCCGGGGCCAGGGCGACAGCCTCCTCGCTGATCAGGGCGTCGTAGAGCAGCGCCTGGGCGCTTTCCACCGCGCGCACGGCCCGCAGGGTCATCAGGTCGACCGGACCGGGACCGGCCCCGACGAGCAGGACTTGGGCGTCAGGCATGGGCAGGCTCCTTGCTGGAGACGGAAGCGGCGGCGATCATCCGGGCGATCTCGGGGCGGCAGGACCCGCAGTTGGTCCCCGCCCCCGTGGCGGCGCCGACCGCGTCGGGGCTGGCGGCCCCGGCGACGATGGCGGCCTGCACGGCCCTGGCGCCGACCTTCAGGCAGGCGCAGACCAGCGGCCCCTTGTCGACCGGCGCGCCGGGCGGGCGGCCGAACAGCAAGGCCGAGCGGGCCTCCTGGCTCAGCTCCGGCTCGGCGAACAGCTCGGCCAGCCAGTCGCGCGGCGGCAGGCGGCCGCTGATGGTGATGTACAGCACCGCGACCAGCCGGCCGTCGTGCAGCCAAGCGTCGCGCCGCGCGCCGGTGGCGGCGTCCTCATAGGTCACGAGTTCGCCGGTAAGCCCCTTCGACAGGGCCTTGCGCAAGGCGGCGCGCTCGACTTCGTCGCCCCGGCCGGCGAACTCGTGTTGCTGGCAGGCGTCCTGAGGGATGCGCCGCCAGACGAGGTCCAGCCCAGACGGAAGGGCGAGGCTGTCCCGCGTGAGGAAGAAGCCCTTCCAGGTCTCGCGATAGGGGCGAAGCCGGGCGGGCGTATGCTTGAACTCCGGCTGGCCGGAGGTGGGGTCGAGATTGGGCGCGATCAGGTGATTGGAGCGTCCGGACGGCGCGAAGGCGTCGGTCCAGTGCATCGGCATGAACAGGCCGCCGGGCCGCTGGCGCTCGGTGACCTTGGCCAGGGCCACGGCCTCGCCGCGCACGGTGATCACCCGGGCCAGGGCGCCGTCCTTGACGCCCAGGGCCTCGGCGTCGGCGGGGTGGACCTCGACGAACGGCTCGGGCGCGTGCCGGCACAGGTCCGGGGCCAGGCCGGTGCGGGTCATGGTGTGCCACTGGTCGCGGATACGCCCGGTGTTCAGCGACATCGGATAGGCGGCGTCGACGGCGTCGGCCGGGCCCCTGGGCCGGGTCGGGACCATGCGGGCGCGGCCGTCCGGGGTCTGGAAGCGGCCGTCCGCGAACAGGCGCGGCGTCCCCTTCCCGTCCGTCGCCACCGGCCACTGGACCGGCAGGAGTCCGGCGTAAGCCTCTGGCGTCAAAGTCGAAAGTCCCGCCAGATTCAGGAAGCGCCCCGTTTCGCCGTCGGTGTTCTCATAGGCCGTCAGGCGGGCCCATTCGCGGAACACGCTGGCCTGGGAGCTCCAGCCGAAGCCGTCGAAGCCCATGGCCTTGGCGACGTCGGCGACGATCCGCCAGTCGGCCCGGGCCTGGCCCGGCGCGGGGAACAGGGCCCGCTGGCGCGAGATCCGGCGCTCGGAATTGGTGACCGTGCCGTCCTTCTCGCCCCAGGCCAGGGCCGGCAGCTTGACGTCGGCGAAGGCCGTGGTGTCGGTCTCGACGCAATCGGACACCACCACGAACGGGCAGCGGTCCAGGGCCTCGCGCACCCGGCCGGCGTCGGGCAGGCTGATGGCGGGATTGGTGGCCATCACCCACACCGCCTTGATCTTGCCGGCGTGGATGGCCTCGAACATGTCGACGGCCTTCAGGCCCGGCGCGCGGGCGGTGTCGGGCGCGCCCCAGAAGCGGGCGACGCGGTCGCGGTCGGCCGGGGCGAAGTCCATGTGGCCGGCCAGGGTGTTGGCCATGCCGCCGGTCTCGCGCCCGCCCATGGCGTTGGGCTGACCGGTGATCGAGAACGGGCAGGCGCCCGGCTTGCCGATCCGCCCGGTGGCCAGGTGGACGTTGAGGATCGACAGCCCCTTGGCCGTACCCTGGGCCGATTGGTTGGCCCCCATCGAGAACAGACTGATGGTCTTAGGATTATCGGCGAACAGTTTGTAGAAATTCAGCAAATCGTCCAGCGCCACACCGCAGTCGGCGGCGACGGCGGCCGGCGACTGATCCAGCTCGGCCAGGGCGGCTACGACGGCGTCGAAGCCGTTGACGTGGGCGGCGATGTAGTCGCGGTCGATCGCCTCGATGCGGATCAGGTGGGCCAGCAGGCCATTCCACAGCCGCACGTCGCTCTGCGGGGCGATGGCCAGGTGCAGGTCAGCGCCCTCGGCGGTGTCGGTGCGGCGCGGGTCGATGACCACGTGCTTCTGGCCCCGCGCCCTGGCCGCCTCCATGCGTCGGAACAGCACCGGATGGGTCCAGGCGGCGTTGTGGCCGCTGAACACCACCAGGTCGGCCAGGTCCAGGTCCTCGTAGCAGCCGGGCACCAGGTCGGCGCCGAACGCCTGCTTGTGAGCGGCCACGGCCGAGGCCATGCACAGCCGGCTGTTGGTGTCGATATTGCCCGAGCCGATGAAGCCCTTCATCAGCTTGTTGGCGACGTAGTAGTCCTCGGTCAGGATCTGGCCCGAGACGTAGAAGGCCACGCTGTCGGGGCCGTGCCTGGCGATGGTGTCCTTGAAGCGCTTGGCGACCAGGGCCGTGGCGTCGGTCCAGCTGGCCGGCTTGCCGTTGATCGTCGGCTCCAGCAACCGCCCCTGCAGCCCCACCGTCGCCCCCAACGCCGTGCCCTTGGAGCACAGGCGGCCAAGATTGGCGGGATGGGTCGCATCGCCCCCCACCGACAGGGTCCTGCTGTCCGTCCCCTGGTCCGCCCCGCTGTCCGAAGACACGGCTTGGCCGACCGCGCCCGACACGCCGCAGCCCACCCCGCAATAGGGGCAGGTGGTCTTGACGAGCGGGGCGGCCGAACCGTCAGCCATGGACGTCCGAGCTCGATGGCAGGCTCAGAAGCAGGCGGCCGTCGCGGACCTCCAGCGGCACCACCGGCGTGCAGCCCTTGCCCTTGTCCGCGCCCATCGGCTCGCCCGAGGCCAGGTCGATCGACCAGTTGTGCAGCGGACAGGCCACGGCGCGGCCATGGACGATGCCCTGGCTCAGCGGCCCGCCCTTGTGCGGACAGGCGTCCATCAGGGCGAACACCTCGCCGTCGCCGGTGCGGAAGATGGCGATATCGCCGCGCGGGCTGGGCACCCGGCGGGCGCCGCGGCGGGGAATGTCGGTCACCGCCCCGACATCCACCCAGACGGGGACTTTCACGTGTGCGTTCATGCGGGGACGAACTCCATCCGGCGGCTCATGGGGGTGAATTCCTCGGTATGGCGGCCGGCCACCCGCTCGGCCCACGGGTCAATGCGGGCGAAGCGCTGCGAGAAGACGAAGCGGTCGTAGAGGGCCTTGCGCTGGTCGGGGTCGGTGACCTTGGCCTGGATGCTCTCCAGCCCCACGCGCGCCATCCACTTGTAGACCCGCTCCAGGTACCAGCCCTCCTCGCGGTACAGCTGCATGGCCGCGGCGATCACCCAGACGGCCTCGTCCTCGGTCGCCACCCGGGTCAGGATCTGGGTGCCCTGGATGTGCAGGCCGGCGGCGCCGCCGATGTGGATCTCGTAGCCGCTGTCGACACAGACCACGCCGAAGTCCTTGCAGGTGGCCTCGGCGCAGTTGCGGGGGCAGCCCGACACCGCCAGCTTGACCTTGGCGGGCGACCAGGAACCCCACAGGAACTTCTCCAGGCGGATGCCCAGGCCCGTCGAATCTTGAGTGCCGAACCGGCACCAGTCGCTGCCGACGCAGGTCTTCACCGTGCGCAAGCCCTTGGCGTAGGCGTGGCCGCTAACCATGCCCGCCGCGTTGAGGTCGGCCCAGACGGCCGGCAGGTCGTCCTTCTTGACGCCCAGCAGGTCGATCCGCTGGCCGCCGGTGACCTTGACCGCCGGGATCTGGAACTTATCGGCCACGTCGGCGATGGCCCGCAGCTCATCGGGCGTGGTCATGCCGCCCCACATGCGCGGGACGACCGAATAGGTGCCGTCCTTCTGGATGTTGGCGTGGACCCGCTCGTTGATGAAGCGCGACTGCTTGTCGTCGCGATATTCCGACGGCCAGGCGCACAGCAGGTAGTAGTTCAGGGCCGGGCGGCACGACGAGCAGCCGTCCGGGGTGGTCCATTCCATGGCCTGCATGACGGCCGGCATGGACTTCAGCTCCCACTCGACGATGGCCTTGCGGACGTCCGAGTGGGGGTGATGCGTGCACTTGCACATCGGTTTGGGGCCGGTCTGCTCCTTGAAGCCGTCGCCCAGGGTCAGCTTCAGCACCTGCTCGACCAGCGGCGTGCACGAGCCGCACGAGGCCGAGGCCTTGGTGACCGCCTTCACGTCGTCCAGGGTCGTCAGGCCCTGGGTGGTGATGGCCGAGACGATCGAACCCTTGCAGACGCCGTTGCAGCCGCAGATTTCCTGCGTATCGGGCATGGCCGCAACGGCGGCGTTAGGGTCCAGGCCGGACAGCCCTTCCGTAATGGCCTGGCCGAAGATCAGGGTCTCGCGGATGTCGGTGACCGAGGTCCCGGCCCGCATCAGGTCGAAGTACCAGTTGCCGTCGGCCGCGTCGCCGAACAGCACCGCCCCCGCGACCTTGCCGTCCTCGATGACCACGCGCTTGTAGACGCCGCGGCCGGCGTCGCGGAACACGATGTCCTCGCAGCCTTCGCCGCCCGAGAACTTGCCGGCCGAGAACACGTCGACGCCCGAGACCTTCAGGCGGGTCGACAGGACCGAGCCCTCATAGGCCCCCTCCCCGTCGGTCATCGACTCGGCCAGCGAGCGGCACATCTCCCAGATCGGCGCGACCAGGCCGTAGCAATTGCCGCGGTGCTCGGCGCATTCGCCGACCGCGAACACCGCCGGGTCGGAGGTGCGCATGGCGTCGTCGACGACCACGCCGCGATTGACCTGCAGGCCGGCGGCCTTGGCCAGGCTGGCGTTGGGGCGGATGCCGACGGCCATGACCAGCAGGTCGCACGGCAGGGTGCGGCCGTCCTTCAGCTTCAGGCCCGTGACCTGGCCGTTCTCGCCGACGATCTCCTCGGAATGGGCGCCCAGCACCGTCTCGACGCCGCGTTCGGCCAGGGCCTCGCGCAGCAGGAAGCCGGCGCTTTCGTCCAGCTGGCGCTCCATCAGCACGTCCATCAGGTGGACGACCGTCGCGGACATGCCGCGCCGGGCCAGGCCGTAGGCGGCTTCCAGGCCCAGCAGGCCGCCGCCGATCACCACGGCCTTGGCGCCCGGCTTGTTCGCGGCGGCGACCATGGCCTCGACGTCGTCGAGGTCGCGGAAGGTGACCACGCCCTTCAGGTCGATGCCCGGCAGCGGCAGGCGGAACGGATCGGAGCCCGTAGCCAGGATCAGCTTGTCGTAGGGAACCTCCAGCCCGCCCTCGGCGACCACCTTGCGGCCTTCCAGGTCGACCGCCGTGACAGCCCGCCCGGCGTGCAGGACGATGCCGTTGTCGGCGTACCAGGCCTCGTCGTTGATCACGATGTCGGCGAAGGACTTCTCCCCCGCCAGCACCGGCGACAGCATGATGCGGTTGTAGTTCACCCGCGGCTCGGTCCCGAAGATGGCGATCTCGTAGCGGCCGGGATCGCGCTTGAGGACTTCCTCGACCGCCCGGCAACCGGCCATGCCGTTGCCGATGACGACCAGCTTTTCCTTGGTCATGGTTTTGCTCACTGGAGGAAAGGGATCAGACGCGAACCGGCGCGGCGGCGTCGCCGTGCAGGGTCGGCCAGACGGCGCGCCAGCGGGCCTTCAGGCTGTGCAGGGCCACCAGGGCGAACACCGCCAGGGCCGCGAAACCGAGGAAGCCGACCTGGTAGGAGCCGGTCATCTTCTTGGCCATGCCCAGGCTGGAGGCCAGGTAGAAGCCGCCGACGCCGCCGGTCATGCCGATCAGGCCGGTCATCACGCCGATCTCCTTGCGGAACCGCTGGGGCGCCAGCTGGAACACCGCGCCGTTGCCGGCCCCCAGGGCCAACATCGAGAACATCAACACCGCCAGGGCGACATAGGCCGAGGGCATCTGGAAGCTGGCGACGGCCAGGCCGGTGGCGGCCAGGGCGAAGACGAAGCTCAGGGTCCGCACGCCGCCGAAGCGGTCGGCCAGGGCCCCGCCGACCGGGCGGATGAACGATCCGGCGAACACGCAGGCCGCGGTGAAGAAGCCGGCGGTGACCGGCGAGAGGCCGTATTCGGCGTTGAAATAGATGGTCAGGGACGAGGCCAGGCCGACGAAACCGCCGAAGGTGACGGCGTACAGCAGCATCAGCCACCAGGCGTCCGGAACCTTCAGCACGTCCAGGTACTCGGCCAGCTTCTTGGGCGCGGGCTGGTCGGGGGCGTCCTTGGCCAGCAGCATGTAGACGACGAAGGCGACCGCCAGCGGGATGGCCGCCATGCCGATCACGTTCTGCCAGCCGAAGGTCTTGGCCAGGATTGGCGCGAACAGGGCGGCCAGGGCCGTGCCCGAGTTTCCGGCGCCGGCGATGCCCAGGGCCAGGCCCTGATGCTCCTGCGGATACCAGCGCGAGGCCAGCGGCAGGGCGACGGCGAACGAGGCGCCGGCCACGCCCAGCACCAGGCCCAGGGCCAGCACCTGGTGATAGTTGTGCACGCCCAGCGACCAGGCCAGGGCCAGGCCGGTCAAGACGATCAGTTGGCCGATCATGCCCGTCTTCTTGGGACCGATGCGGTCGACCAACACGCCGTTGACCAGGCGCAGCAACGCCCCGGCCAGGACCGGAATGGCGACCATCAGGCCCTTCTGGGCGGGGTCGAGGTGGAAGTCCTTGGCGATGGCCACGCCCAGCGGGCCCAGGATCACCCAGACCATGAAGCTGAGGTCGAAATACAGGAACGCGGCGAACAGGGTCGGCGCGTGGCCGGCTTTCAGGAAATCACGAGAGATCATCGTGCGCCTCGGATGTGTGTGTCTGCGAGAGCGGGGCGCGGGCGCCCCAGGCGGGTGACCGCATCCGAGCGGTCGTCTCTGGCAGCCACGAACGCCGTTGTCCGAAGGCTTGGTCCTCATGAAGGATCAGACGGCTGACGGTGTCACGCGCCATGCTGCATTGCGGCGTGATCCAGGGCTCCATCGTGCAATTGCTCAGCAAACGAGCACGCCTTCTGCTCGAAGCATGAGCAGAAGGCGTGGGTGATGGTGAGTTGAGAGGGCGCGCGAGCGTCCATAAAGCGGAACCCGCCCCCCTAACCGGTTGTCATCCCGGAAGCCTCGCAGAGGCTGTCCGGGCCCCGGGGGACTGGGCAGAAGCGGTGCGGTTGCCCTGGATCCCGGACAAGCGCTGCGCGCTTTCCGGGATGACAACGTGAGAGAGCCGCCTGGAAGGCTCCTAGCCCCCCGCCCGTCCCACCGCGAACGACGCGGCGTAGCCTCGCACGTCGGCCGGATCGAACGGCGCGCCGTCGAACAGGGCCGAGGCCGGGGGCGCGGCGTCGGCGAACACCTGGGCCGGCTCCAGCACCGGTCCCAGCGACCGCGCCGCCTCGCGGAACAGGTCCGGCCGGTAGACGCGGTCGGCGATGGCGGCCAGGTCCAGGTCCGGCCCGACCTGCCCCCAGCGCACCATCTGCGACAGGAACCACAGGGCGTGCTCGCGGCGCGGCAGGCCGGCGGCGTCGCGATGGAAGACGATCTCGGACTTCAGGGCCCGGGCCAGGACCTCGGGCTCGACGCCCACATGGTCCGGTCGCGACAGCAGGGCCACCAGCTCGGCGTGGTTGCCCGGCTCGTCAGCCCAGGCCGAGGCGCGGATCAGGGCGCGCAGGGCCGCCCGCAGCTCGTCGCCATGGCCCTCCGCCCAGGCGGCGGTGACGCCGAACACCTTGTCCGGCCCGCCCGGCCAGAACTGCGAGGCCTTGATCAGCATCTCGCCCAGGCCTTCGTCGACGGCGACGGCGTTCCAGGGCGCGCCGACGCAGAAGCCGTCGATCTCGCCCGAGCGCAGGTGCTCGACCATGCGCGGCGGCGGGGTGACCACCAGGCGCACGTCGCGGTCCGGATCGATCCCGGCCTGGGCCAGCCAGTAGCGCAGGAAATAGTTGTGCATCGAATGCGGGAAGACCACGGCGAAGGTCAGCGGCGGAGCGCCCTGCTCCCGCCGGCGCGCGACGACGGCCGCCAGGGCCTGGGCGGTGACCAGCGGCGCGGCCAGGGCGTCGGGATGGGCCTCGGCCATCATCGCCGCCAGCCGCGTCGAGACGGTGATCCCGCTGCCGTTCTGGTTCAGGGCCAAGGGCGCCAACATCGACGCGCCCTCCAGTCCCGCCGGGGCCAGGGTCATCGGGGCCAGCATGTGGGCGCCGTCCAGCGCCCCGACCGCGACCTTGTCGCGGATCGTCGCCCACGAGGCCTCTCGGCTCAGCGCCACCTCCAACCCCTCCTCGGCGAAGAAGCCCCGCGCCTTGGCCACGACCAGCGGCGCGCAGTCGGTCAGCGGGATGAACCCCAGCGTCAGGTCGGCCAGTCCGCTCACGAGGCGTCGCCCTTCAGCACGCCGGCGAAGGCCAGCAGGTCGGCGGCGACCTGGCCGATCGGCTTGCCGCGGTCCATGGCCAGCTTGCGCAGCAGGCGATAGGCGCCGTCCTCGTCCAGACCCCGTTCCTTCATCAGCAGCCCCTTGGCCCGTTCCACGGTCTTGCGCGATTCGAGATCCGCCTTGGCCTTGGCCAGGTCGCCGTGCAGCTGCTGGGTCAGGGCGAAGCGGCTCATGGCCACGTCCAGGATCGAGCGCACCCGGCCGGGGGCTAGGCCGTCGACCACATAGGCGGCCACCCCGGCCCGCACGGCCTGCTCGGCCAAGCCCGGTTCGGAGCGGTCGACGAACATCACCACCGGTCGCGGATTGTGCTGGCCGGCCTCGCGCAGGCTTTCCAGGGTGTCGCGATCGGGACTGTCGGCGGCGATCACCACCACGTCGGGGGCGAAGGCCGCCGCCTCGCGCTCGTCGAACACGGCCGCGCGACGCACCTCCAGCGGCTGCACGCCCGCGAGCCCCTCGGCCACGAGGGCGGCGCGCGCGGGATCGGGATCGATGACAAGGACGCGCATGCCCTTCGCCCTAGGGCCGTCCGGCGGCTGGTGGGAGCGGCGAAGGGGCATCGCGGTCGGAGTTGCTCAATCAGCCTGGTATTTGCACAGCCTAGCCTGAAATAGCGGCGCCGAACGAGCAGGCAAGTCGCCACAGGCGCCGTGACGCGCCCTCTGCTAGGCCGACGCCTTCCAGCCCCCGCCCAGGGCCTGGATCAGGGCCACGGCCGTGGTCTGGCGGGCCACGGCGGCGGTCAGCAGCGCCCGCCGCGCCGACAGGGCGGAGGCCTGGGCCGTGACCACGTCCGTATAGGCCACCTGCCCCGCCTTGTACTGGTTGAGCATCATCTGCTCGGTCTGATCGGCGGCGTCCGAGCTGGTCTTCAGCAGGGCGTGGCGGCGCTCCAGGACCTGGGCGGCGGTCAATTGGTTTTCCACGTCCTCGAAAGCGGCCAAGGCGGTTTGGCGATAGTCGGCGACCGCGGCGTCGTAGGACGCCCTCGCCTGCTCCACCCGCGCCTTGCGCGCGCCGGCGTCGAACAGGGTCTGGGCCGCGGTCAGGCCCAGGGACCAGGTGTTGGCCGAGGCCTTGAACAGCTCGCCCAGGCTGGAGCCGCTGGCGGCGCCGTTGGCGCTGAGGCCCAGGGTCGGGAAGAACGCCGCCCGGACCACGCCGATGTCGGCGTTGGCGGCGGCGACCCGGCGCTCGGCGGCGGCGATGTCGGGACGGCGCTCCAGCAGGGTCGAGGGCACGCCCGCCGGGATCTCGGGCACGCGGGCGCTCCAGGCCGGATCGGCGGCCAGGCGGAAGCCGCTGGCCGGCTGGCCCACCAGGGTGGCGATGGCGTTCTCGTAGGTCGCGCGGGTTTGGCGCAGGCTCTCCAGGTCGGCCTGGGCGCCGGCCAGCTGGGTGGTGGCCTGCAGCACGTCGGACTTCGGCGCGATGGCGGCGGCGTAGCGATTCTGGGTGATCTGCAGGCTGCGCTGGTAGCCCTCGACCGTCTTCGTCACCAGGGCGATCTCGGCGTCGGCCTGGCGCAGGCCCAGATAGTTGACGGCCAGCTCGCCCTGCATCGACAGCCGGGCCCCGGCCAGGTCGGCGGCGCTGGCCTGTTCCGAGGCCTTGGCCCCGTTGATCCCCTGCCGGATCCGCCCCCAGAGGTCCGGCTCCCAGGAGGCGCCGATGCCGGCCTGGTAGCGCTGGCCGCTGCTCGAACCGCCGGCGCCGGACGTCGAGCCGGAGCCGCCCGACCTGGTCGCCGAACCCGACAGGTCGATGGTCGGGAACAGGCTGGCCCGTTGCTCGCGCACCAGGGCCCGGGCCTGGCGGTAGCCGGCCTCGGCGGCGGCGATGGTCTGGTTGGAGACATTGACCCGGGCGATCAACGCGTCCAACTGCGGATCGCCCAGCAGCGTCCACCAGTCGCCGCGGTCGATCAGGTCGCCGGGCGTGGCGACCTTCCAGCCGTCCAGGGCCTTGTAGGTCGCCGGCAGGGCCGCGGCGGTGACGTTGGGCTTCTCGTAGGCCGGACCGACCGTGCAGGCCGACAGCAGGATCAACGAAGCGCCGGCGAGAGCGAGGGGTTTGAGGGACAGCATCAGACGGGCTCCGGCGCGGAGGGCATGTGGGCCAGGTAGCGCTCGTCGCGCCTCTTGCCCCGCAGGCGGTCGAGATAGACATAGACCACCGGGGTGGTGATCAGGGTCAGCAGCTGGCTGGCGATCAGGCCGCCGATGATGGTGATCCCCAGCGGACGGCGCAGCTCGGCCCCCTCGCCGAAGCCGATGGCCAGGGGCAAGGCCCCCAGGGCGGCGGCCAGGGTGGTCATCAGGATGGGGCGGAAGCGCAGCAAGCTGGCCTCGCGCACCGCCTCGACGGCGCTCAGCCCGCGCGACCGCTGGGCCTCCAGGGCGAAGTCGATGATCAGGATGGCGTTCTTCTTGACGATGCCCAGCAGCAGGAACACCCCGATCAGGGCGATCACCGAGAACTCCATCTTGAAGATCAGCAGGGCCAGCATCGCCCCCACCCCGGCGGCCGGCAGGGTCGACAGCACGGTCAGCGGGTGGACGTAGCTCTCGTAGAGGATGCCCAGCACGATGTAGATCGCCACGATGGCGGCGGCGACCAGGAACGGCTGCTGCCGGTTCTGGTCCTGGGCGCCGCGGGCGCTGCCCTGGAAGCTGCCGCGGACATTGGTCGGCAGGGCGATGTCGGCCTCGGCCTGCTTGATGGCGGCCTGGGCGTCGCTGAGCGAGACCCCGTCCGCCAGGTTGAACGAGATGGTGGTGGCCAGCTCGCCGTTCTGGTGGTTGATCGAGGTCGGGGTGGCGGCCTGGGCGACGCTGGAGATCGCGGTCAGCGGCGCCATCGGCGTCTGGGCCGTGTTCAGGGCCGAGCCGGTCGAGGCGTCGCGCAGCGCCGGATTGACGGCCGCGCCGCTGGTGGACCTCGCCGCCGCCGCGCCGCCGGCGCTGGTCGGTACATAGACGTCGTTCAGCGCTTCGGGCCCTTGCGAGAACCGGCGGTCCCATTCCAGGATCACGGCGTACTGGTTGATGTCCTCGTAGATCGTGGCGACCTGGCGCTGGCCGAAGGCGTCGTACAGCGCGTTGTCGACCGCGCGCGGCGTGACCCCCATGCGCGAGGCGCTGTCGCGGTCGATGGTGACGAAGGTCTCGACCCCGTTCTCGGACTGGTCGCTGTCGACGTCGGTCATCACGTCGGACCTGGCCTTCATCGCCTCGGCCAGCTTGGGGGCCCAGGCCTTCAGGGCGTCGCTGGAGTCGCTGGTCAGGGTGTACTGGTAGGTCGAATTGCTCTGCCGCCCGCCCATCCGCACGTCCTGGACGGGGTTGAGGAAGACGCTGATGCCGGTGACCCGCTGCAGTTGCGGCCGCAGGCGGTTGATCACCGCCGAGCCCTTCTCCTTGCGGTCGTCGGGCCCGTCGCCCAGCGGCTTGAGATTGACGAACATGAAACCGCCGCCGGCCCGGGCGCCGCCGGTGAAGCCGACCACGGTGTCGACCGCGGGGTCCTTGCGGATGATGTCGACCACCTGGCGCAGCTTGGCCTGCATGACGTGGAACGACACGCTCTGGTCGGCGCGCAATCCGGCCTGGATCTGGCCGCTGTCCTGCTGAGGGAAGAAGCCCTTGGGCACGGCGACGTACAGCCAGGCGGTCATGGCGATCACCACAACCAGGATCAGCAGCACCAAGGGCTTGGCGGCCAGGGCCCAGTCGAGGCTGTATTCATAGGTGCGGTGGATGCGGTCGAAGCCGGCCTCGAACCAGCGGGCGATCCGCCCCGGCTCCCGACCCGCCTTGGGCGGCCACAGCAGATAGGCGCACATCATCGGCGTGGTGGTCAGCGAGATGACCAGCGAGATCATCACCGCCGCCGACAGGGTGACGGCGAATTCGCGAAACAGCCGTCCCACCTGGCCGCCCATGAACAGCAGCGGGATGAACACCGCCACCAGCGAGATGCTGATCGACAGCACCGTGAACCCGACTTCGCGCGCGCCCAGCAGGGCCGCCTGGAAGCGGTCCATGCCCTTCTCGATGTGGCGGGCGGTGTTTTCCAGCACCACGATGGCGTCGTCGACCACGAAGCCGGTGGCCACGGTGATGGCCATCAGGCTGAGGTTGTTCAGCGAGAAACCCAGCAGGTACATCACCCCGAACGTGCCCAGCAGCGAGACGATGGTCGCCGCCGCCGGGATGAAGGTGGCCCGGGCGCTGCGCAGGAAGGCGCTGACCACCAGCACCACCAGCACGATCGAGATCAGCAGGGTGACCTCGATCTCGTGCAGCGAGGCGCGGATCGAGTTGGTGCTGTCGCTGGCCACCGCCACGTTGATGTCGCCGGGCAGCTGGGCGCGCAGCTCCGGCAGGGTGGCGCGGACGCTGTCGACCGTCTGGATGATGTTGGCTCCCGGCTGGCGGGTGACCAGGATGATGATCGCCGGCTTGCCGTTGAACAGGCCCAGGGTCCGGGTGTCGGCGACGCTGTCGGTGACCTCGGCCACGTCCATCAGCCGCACCGGCGCGTCGCCGCGCCAGGCCACCACCAGGCCGGCGTAGTCGGCCGCCTTGCGCCCGCCGGGGCTGGTGTAGATCTGGAAGCGCTGGCCGGCGCCCTCGACCTGGCCCTTGGGCCGGTTGGCGTTGGTCGACTGGACGGCGGCGCGGACGTCCTCGAGCGAGACGCCGTACTTGTTGAGCAGGAACGGATTGGCCGACACGCGAACGGCCGGCAACGAACCGCCGCCGATCTCGACGTCGCCCACCCCGGTCACCTGCGACAGGCGCTGGGCCACGATGTTGGACACCGCGTCGTAGATCTGGCCCGGGGTCTTGGTGTCGCTGGTCAGGGCCAGGATGATCACCGGCGCGTCGGACGGGTTCTGCTTGCGGTAGCTGGGATTGCTGCGCAGCGTGGCCGGCAGGTCCGAACGGGCGGCGTTGATGGCCGCCTGCACTTCGCGCGCCGCGCCGTCGATGTTGCGGTTGAGATCGAACTGCAGGGTCACCCGGGCCGAGCCGGTGTTGCTCTGCGAGGTCATCTCGGTGACGCCGGGGATCACCCCCAGCCGCCGCTCCAGCGGGGTGGCGACGCTGGAGGCCATGGTCTCGGGGCTGGCGCCCGACAGGTTGGCCGAGACCGAGATGGTCGGATAGTCCACCTGCGGCAGGGGCGAGACCGGCAGCACGAAGAAGGCCGTGATCCCGGCCAGGGCCAGGCCGATGGTCAACAGGACCGTGGCGACCGGCCGCCTGATGAAGGGCGCCGACAGGTTCACGACGGCGCTCCCGGGATCGGATCCGGTTCCAGGCGGTCTAGCGCGACGTGGTCGTCATGCTCGCGGCGCAGGCCCTTGTCGGCCGGCGCGAAGCGGTCGAAGGCCAGGTAGATCACCGGGGTGGTGAACATGGTCAGCAGCTGGCTGACCAGCAGGCCGCCGAAGATGGCGATGCCCAGCGGCCGGCGCAGCTCGCCGCCCTCGCCGAAGCTCAGCATCAGCGGGACGGCCGCGAACAGGGCCGCCAGGGTCGTCATCAGGATCGGGCGGAAGCGCAGGATGGCGGCCTGGAAGATGGCGTCGCGCGGGCTCTTGCCCTGGTTGCGCTGCGCGTCGATCGCGAAGTCGATCATCATGATCGCGTTCTTCTTGACGATGCCGATCAGCAGGATGATGCCGATGATGCCGATCACGCCCAGGTCGTTGCCGGTGATCCACAGGGCCAGCAGCGCCCCCACCCCCGCCGACGGCAGGGTCGACAGGATGGTCAGCGGGTGGATGTAGCTCTCGTAGAGCACGCCCAGCACGATGTAGACGCAGACCACCGCCGCCAGGATCAGCCACAGCTGGTTGCTGAGCGAGTTCTCGTAGGCCCCGGCCGCCCCCAGGAAGGTATGGGTGACCGCCGTCGGCATGCCGATGTCCTTCATCGCCGCGCGGATGTCGTCGACCGCCTTGCCCAGCGAGACGCCCGGCGCGGTGTCGAAGCCGATCGTGGTGGCCGGGAACTGGGCGACGTGGGTCACCTGCAGCGGGGCGGTCTGCTCCTTGATGGTCGAGATCGCCGACAGCGGCGTGGGGCTGCCGCCCCCGGTCTTCAGGTTCAGCAGGCCCAGCGACTGCGGCGCGGTCAGCAGGCCGGGCTTGGCCTCCAGGATCACCCGGTACTGGTTGGTCTCGGTGAAGATGGTCGAGACGATCCGCTGGCCGAAGGCGCTGTAGAGGGCGTCGTCGATATCCGACGCCGTGATGGAAAGCCGCGCGGCGGTGTCGCGGTCGATGTCGACATAGGCCGCCGCCCCGGTGGCGCTGGCGTCGCTATAGACGTTGCGCACCGACTTCACGCTGGCCAGCCGCTCGGCCAGCTTGCCAGCCCATTCCTTGACCGTGGCGGTGTCCGAGCTTTCCAGCGACAGGCGGTAGAGGGTCGGGCCGGTCTCGGCGTCGATGGTCAGGTCCTGGGTGGGCTGCAGATAGAGGTGTACGCCCGGCACAGCGGCCGCGCGGTCGCGCAGTCGCTGCATGATCTTCTCCTGCGAGCCTTTGCGATCGGCCCTCAGGTTGATCAGCATCTGGCCGGTGTGGAGCATGGCGTTGTTGGCGCCGTCGACGCCGATGAACGAGCTGAGGCTCTCCACCGCCGGGTCGTCGAGGATGGCCCTGGCCGCTTGCTGCTGCAGTCCGGCCATGCGGTCGTACGACACCGACTGCTCGACCTCGGTGCGGGCCTGCAGCTGGCCGGTGTCCTGGGTCGGGAACAGGCCCTTGGGGATGACCAGGTAGAGGAAGGCGGTCAGGGCGAAGGTGGCCACGGCGACGACCAGGGTGGCCTTCTGGCGCTCCAGCACCCAGGCCAGGCCCTTTTCGTACTGGCGCTCGACCCGTTCGAACACCGCCTGGGACTTCCGGGCGATCCGGCCCTGGTGCTCTTCGCCGGCCGGCTTCAGCCAGCGGGCCGACAGCATCGGGGTCAGGGTCAGGGAGACCACCGCCGAGATCAGGATGGTGATCGCCAGGGTGATGGCGAACTCGCGGAACAGCCGCCCCACCACGTCGCCCATGAACAGCAGCGGAATCAGCACCGCGATCAGCGACACGGTCAGCGAGATGATCGTGAAGCCGATCTCGCGCGCGCCCTGCAGGGCCGCCGCCATCGGCTTGACGCCCTTCTCCAGGTGCCGGCTGATGTTCTCGATCATGACGATGGCGTCGTCGACCACGAAGCCGGTGGCGATGGTCAGAGCCATCAGGCTGAGGTTGTTCAGCGAGAAGCCTAGCAGATACATCACCCCGCACGAGCCGATCAGCGAGATCGGCACGGCCAGGCCGGCGATCAGGGTGGCGCGCAGGCTGTGCAGGAAGAAGAAGATCACCACCACGACCATCACCACGGCCAGCAGCAGTTCCATCTCCACGTGGTGGACCGAGCCGCGGATGCCGGTGGTGCGGTCAGCCAGCACCTTGACTTCCAGGCTGGCCGGCAGGCCCGCCTCCAGCTCCGGCAGCTTGGCCTTGATGGCGTCGACGGTCTTGATGACGTTGGCGCCGGGCTGGCGCTGGACGTTGACGATGATCGCCGGGGTCTCGTTGGCCCATGCTCCAAGGCGGGTGTTCTCGGCGCTCTGCACCACCTGGGCGATGTCGCGCAAGCGGATCGGGGCGTTGTCCTTGTAGGCGACGATCAGGTTCGAATAGTCGGCGACGGTCAGCAGCTGGTCGTTGGCGTTGATCGTGTAGGCGCGGGTGGGCCCGTCGAAGCTGCCCTTGGCGCTGTTGGCGTTGGCGCTGCTGATCGCGCTCTGCACATTGGCCAGGGTGACGCCGTAGCTGGCCATGGCCTGGGTGTCGGCCTGGATGCGGATGGCCGGGCGCTGGCCACCGCTGAGGGTGACCAGGCCCACGCCTGACACCTGGCTGACCTTCTGAGCCAGGCGGGTGTTGACCAGGTTCTGCACCTCGGTCAGCGGCAGGGTGTCGGAGGTCACCGCCAGGGTCAGGACCGGGGCGTCGGCCGGATTGACCTTGGCGTAGACCGGCGGGGCCGGCAGATCGGCCGGCAGCAGGCTGTTGGCCCCGTTGATCGCCGCCTGCACCTCCTGCTCGGCGACGTCGAGCCCTTCGCCCAGATTGAACTGCAGGGTGATGACCGAGGCCCCGGCCGTGCTGACCGAGCTCATCCGCGCCAGGCCCGCCATCTCGCCCAGCTGGCGCTCCAGCGGCGCGGTGACGGTCTGGCTCATCACCTCGGGGCTGGCCCCGGGATAGAGGGTCTGGATCTGGATCGTCGGATAGTCGACTTGCGGCAGGGCCGACAGTGGCAGCAGCCGGAAGCCGACCAGACCGGCCAGGACGATGGCCGCCATGAACAGCGCCGTGGCGACCGGCCGCTGGATGAAGGGGCGCGAGGGGTTCATGCGCCGGCCTATTGCGCCTGTTGCTGACGGCGGCGGCGATGCTCGCCGCCCTGCCCCTGGCCGCCCTCGCCCCGCTTGCCGGCCCACTTGCCCTTGCCCTGCCCGCCATGGCCGGCGGCCTGGCCCGGCAGCTGGACCTTGCCGCCCTCGCGCAGGCGGTCGCCGCCCTCGGTGATCACCTTCTCGCCGACCTGCAATCCGCTGGTCAGCGACACCTGCGATGTGGTCGAGGGGCCGGCGACGACCTTGCGCTTGTGCACCGTCTGGCCCTCGCCCAGCACCCAGACGAAGGCGCCGTCGGTGCTCTGGCGCAACGCCGTGGCCGGCACGACCACCGCGTTGCGGATGGTGTCCAGCTCCAGGCGGATATTGACGAACTGGCTGGGGAACAGGGTCCCGCCGGCGTTGGGGAACCGGGCCTTGGCCTTGACCGTGCCGGTGCCCACGTCGACGACGTTGTCGAGGGTCGAGAAGGTTCCCGTGTCGAGAGTCGTGGTCCGCGTGCGGTCCAGGGCGATGACCGGCAGCGTCGCGCCGCTGTCAGCCCGCGCGCCGATGCGCGGCACGTCGTCCTGCGGGACCGTGAACTCGACGTCGATCGGCGAGACGGTGGTGATCACCGCCACCCCGCTGGCGTCGCCCGCGCCGACATAGTTGCCGACGTCGACGACCCGCAGGCCGACCCGGCCGCTGACCGGGGCGACGATGCGGGCGTAGCCGACGTTCAGACGAGCGGTGCCGACGGCGGCTCTGTCGGCCATCACCGTGCCCTGCAGCTGCTTGACGGTCGCGGCCTGGGTGTCGACGTCCTGACGGGCGATGGAGTCCTGGGCCAGCAGCGTCTGGTAGCGCGCCAGGGTGACCTGGGCGCTGGCCAGCTGGGCCTCGTCGCGGGTCAGATTGCCCTGGGCCTGCATCAGGTTCATCTGAAACTGGCGCGGATCGATCTGCACCAGCGGCTGGCCGGCCCGGACCATCTGGCCTTCCTTGAACAGGACCTGGGTGATCACGCCCGCCACCTGCGGCCGGACGGTGACCGTCGCCGCCGGGGTCACCGTGCCCAGGGCCTCGATCACCACCGGCAGGTCGGCCTGGGTCGCGGTCGCGATCGCCACGGTGCTGGCCGGACCGCCACGCCGCCCCCCGCCGAAACCGCCGCCGAAGCCTCCGCCAGGGCCGCCCGCCCCGCCGCCCTCGCCCTTGGGCGCGTGCATCAGGCTCCAGGCCAGCCACACCACGCCGGCCAGGACCGCCAAGGCGATCGCGCCGCCGATGATTTGCGCCTTGCGGCTGACAGGGCGGATCGGTCGGCGGGGTTCGGTCATCGAGGTCTCGGGCGCGCAGGGCTAGGAGAGCGGACAAACGCTGCCGTGTCCGAAGCATCAAACGCCACGATGGCGAAACGGATGCCCGAAGCCGCATTCGCGGTTGCTCGCAGCCTTAGTTGCCCGGCCACGTTGCCGGCGCATTTCAAGGTCGAAACCTGCCGCGCCGCATCTTCGCCGCCAATGGACGGCCTCGGCGATCGCGCCGACGGCTAGGCGCCGTTCAGCCGCCAGGCGAAGCGCGTGGCGATGGTCACCGCGCCTTCCTTGCCGCCGGCCGGCCCGTCCAGCGCCTCGCTCTCGATGAACTGCAGGCCGGCTTCCTTCTGGGACCGCCAGACCACGCGCGTCAGGTGGATCCGCTTGGCGATCGAATCCACCAGGAAGATCCCTTCCTCGGGCAGGCCCATGTCGGCCAGCGAGATCCGGGCCCCGCCGTCGGCGATGTCGATCAGCGAGCACTTCCAGGCCTTGCGGCCGTCGACCAGATAGGCCTTGCGCCGGGTTGGCGTGCGGGGGTGGGCCCGCTGATCGAGACCGCGTGATCCGTATTCGACATCTGATCGCATGGCGCGACCTTAGCGCGACACGGTTAACGGATGGCGCCGCTTGCGGTGGCGCTTCAGTTGATCCAGCCGCCGTCGATGATGTGGATCTGGCCGGTGGTGAACGCCGACTCGTCGCTGGCCAGGTACAGAGCCAGTTGCGCCAGTTCCTCGGGCTTGCCCAGGCGCCCCATCGGCTGGCGCGCGGTGAAGGCTTGTCGGGCGGCCTCGTAGTCGCCGGTGTCGGCCAGGCGCTGGTTCAGCGACGGCGTCTCGACCGTGCCCGGGCAGATGGCGTTGCAGCGCACGCCCCGCCCCACGAAGTCGGCGGCCACGGCCTTGGTCAGGCCGATCACCGCGGCCTTGGTCGCCCCGTAGGCGAAGCGGCCGGGCACGCCTTTGATCGAGCTGGCCACCGACGACATGTTGACGATCGACCCGCCGCCGTTCTCCAGCATGGCCGGCAGGAAGGCGCGGATCATCCGATACATGGCGTTGACGTTCAGGTCGTTGGAGAACGCCCAGGCCGCCTCGTCGCAGTCGAGGATGGTGCCCGAATGCACGAAGCCGGCGCAGTTGAACAGCACGTCGAGCGGACCCAGTTCGGCGGCGAGGTCGGTGATGGCCTTCGGGTCCAGCACGTCCAGGCGGCGGGTCTCGCAACCCTCCACCTGGGCCAGCAGGGCCTCGTTGACGTCGGTGGCGATCACCCGCGCGCCTTCGCGGGCGAACAGCTCGGCGCTGGCCTTGCCGATGCCCTGCGCCGCCGCCGTAACCAGGGCGGTTTTGCCGGAAAGTCTTCCCATCTCGATTACTCTCTAACTGGCCCGCCGAAGCGGAAGGCAGGCCGGACCGATCGGGTCGAAGGCCTTGTAGGTGAGGATGAACTCCTGGTGGCCCAGGGCCTCGGAGACCGTGCGCTGGCCGCCCGCCACGGCCAGGACCAGGTCGTGGATCTCGGCCCCGACCTCGTCCAGGGTCCCACGCCCTTCCATGATGCGGCCGGCGTCGACGTCCATGTCGCCGCTCAGCTTGCGATAGGTCTCGGGATTGGCGCAGATCTTGATGACCGGCGAGATCGCCGAGCCGACCACCGAGCCGCGCCCGGTGGTGAACAGGGTGATGTGGGCGCCGCAGGCGATCAGCTCGACGATCTCGGCGTTGTCGGAGATGTTGGGAAAACCGAACCGCACCTCGCCGTCCGGCACCACGTCCAGTAGGTAGAGCCCGCCGCTGGGCGGCAGGTCGCCGGGCTTGAGGATGCCGACGATGGGCGCCGAGCCGGACTTGGAATAGGCCCCCATCGACTTTTCTTCCTGGGTGGTCAGCCCGCCCTCGGCGTTGCCCGGCGCGAAGCTGCCGTAGCCCATGACGGTGTAGTAGGCCTCGGCCTTCTGGACGCTGCGCTCCAGCTCCAGGCCCAGCTCCGGCGTGATCGCCCGGCTGGCCATGATCGTCTCGCAGCCGACCAGTTCGCCCGTTTCCTCGAAGACGCAGGCCGCGCCCGCGGCGCCCAGGCGGTCGAACACCCGCCCGACAGCCGGGTTGGCGGTGATGCCGCTGGTGCCGTCCGAGCCGCCGCAGATGGTGCCGATCACCAGCTCGGAGATCGCCATGGGCGCCCGCGGCGTCTGGCCGGCGACGGTCCGCAGGCGGGCGACCGCCTCCAGCCCCTTGGCGATCGTGCTGGCGGTGCCGCCGTTCTCCTGGATAACCAGGGTCTCGACCGGCCGCCCGCTGGCCTCGATGGTCGCGCGCAGCTGTTCGCGGTTGAAGCTCTCGCAGCCCAGCGAGACCAGCAGCACGCCGCCGACGTTCGGGTGGGTCGTGATCGCCTGCATGACCTTCAGCGCGTAGGCGTTGGGATAGCAGCCTGGAAAGCCGATCAGGTGGACCTCGGTGTCGTCGCTCCGGGTCACGATCGCCCGGGCGACGTGGTGGGCGCACTCGACCAGATAGGCGACGGCCACGACGTTGCGGATCCCCTTGCGGCCGTCGGCCCGCAAATAGCCGCTCAGCGCGTGCGACATGGTCATGATCCCTTCGCGCCCGTCGCCTGCCGGGTGTGGCTGGCGATGTAGTCGCTCCTCATATTGTGCAGATGGACGTGGCCGCCAGCGGCGACCGGAGCGGTGATCGAGCCGATCGGCGCGCCGTACTTGAGCACCTTGTCGCCGACCGCGAGGGCGTGGCGGGCCAGCTTGTGGCCGACAGCGACGTCCGAGATGACCGTCACGGCCTGGCCGTCGATCGTCACGGCCTGGCCGGCGTGCACGGGGGCGCTGAGCACCAGCACGTTGTCGTCGGGATGCAGCAGGATCGCGCTCATCGGGTCGTCCTGGGCGTCGGCGCGTCCGTGTGCAGCAGGTCCTCGGCGCGAAGATCGTCCCACAGCGCGTCGGGAATGGGGTGCGCCGCCCACACCAGGGCCTGGCGCACCTGGGCGGGGCTGGACATGCCGGGAATGACGCTGACGACCTGCGAGTGGGCCAGCGGGAATTGCAGGGCGGCGGCGGCCAGCGGCGTGGCGTGCGCCAGGCAGACCGCCTCCAGCCGGTGGACGCGATCAAGGATCTCGGCCGAGGCCGGGCCGTAATTGTAGTGGGCGCCGGGCTTGACGCCCTCGACCAGGACCCCCGAATTGAACGGGCCGCCCACGATGATCGACACGTCGCGGGCCGCGCAGCGCGGCAGGAAGCGGTCCAGCGCCGTCTGCTCCAGCAGGGTGTAGCGGCCGGCCAGCAGGAAGACGTCGAAGTCGCCCTCGTCCAGCGCCGCGTCGCAGATCTCCCACTCGTTGACGCCCAGGCCGATGGCGCCGACGGCGCCGCCGTCGCGCAGACCGCGCATCGCCTTGTAGCCGCCCTCGAAGAATTCGCGCCGCCGCGCGGCGTCGTCGGCGCCGTGGGTCACCGCCCCCAGATCGTGGGCCAGCAGCACATCGACATAGTCGCGTCCCAGGCGGTCCAGGCTGGCTTCGAACGAGCGCATGACGCCGTCGTAGGAGTAGTCGAACACCGGCTCGAACGGCGCGGCGCCGACGAAGCCGTGGCGTTCGGCCGCCGGGTCCGCTTCCGGCGCCGGGCGCAGCAGCCGGCCCACCTTGGTGGAGATCTTGACGTTCGCCGGCAGAGCCGCGCCCAGACGGGTCTCGCTGAGGCCGAAGCCGTAGTGCGGCGCCGTGTCGAAATAGGCGAGGCCGGCGGCCAGGGCCGCGTCGATCGTCTCGCGCGCGGCCGCGTCGCTCATGGCGGCGTAGAGGTTGCCCACCGCCGCGGCCCCGAAGCCCAGCGGCGGCAGGTTCAATCGGCCGCGGCGCTCCGCCCGGTCGCGAGGAGACGCCTGAGCGGCGTCGGTAAGGGTCACTGGAATTGGCCTCCAAGTTCCGCGGAAATCTCGTCGGCCGCCGCCCGCAGGGCGGCGATCGTGTCGGGCACGGGAATGGCCGTGGGCGTTTCGACATACGGTGAGGTCAGGGCCGCGGCGACGCCGTCCGGCCCGAAGATCGGCGCCGAGAGGTCGACCACCAGCCGGGTCACGCCGCTGGGCGCCTGGACGTACCGGTCGACCCGGGCCTGGTCGGCCCCGGCCTCGAACTTGGCCCAGACGCTCGGCGCGACGGTGGGTTCGAGGCGGGCGCGCCACTCGGCGCGAACGGTTTCAGGCTGGAAGGCGTAGAGCACCAGGCCCGAGGTCGCCTCGACGATGGCCCGATGATAGCCGACGCGCACCGAGAAGCCCTGGTTGCCCGGGGCCTCGATCCTGGCCACCACCACCATCTCGCCGGCGCTGGCCACCGCCAGGTGGCACGACTGGCCGATCACCTCGGTCAGGCGCCGCATCACGGGCAGGGCCGCCTCCAGCACGCTCCTGGCCGGCGCCCGGGTCATGCCCAGCGAGAACAGCTTGTTGGTCAACACCAGGCCGTCGCCCTCCGGGGTGTTGGCCACATAGCCCCGGTGCTCCAGGACCTGGACCATCCGGAACAGCTCGCTGACCGAACGGTTCAGCGCCGCGGCGATCTGGACCATGCCCATGGGCGCGCCGCGCGCGGCCAGCAGTTCCAGCACATCCAGGCCCTTTTCGAGGGCCGGGGCGCGGTATTTGGCGGAGATTTCCTCGGGCTCGATCATGGCCCTATATCCGATAGAAGCGGCGGCATGTCTCGCCGAACAGGGCCGCCTGGTCGGCCGGATCGCTCAGCCCGCTGAGGTTCCTGGCCAGGGGCAGCCAACCGCCATAGTCGCCCGCCAGGTTCAGCACCGGCCAGTCGCTGCCCCACATCAGGCGTTCGGGACCGAAGGCCGCCACCAGACGGGCGACATAGGGCGAAAGCGCTTCGCTCCCCTGCCCCGGCGCGGCTTCGGTCAGCAGGCCCGACAGCTTGCAGAACACCTGGGGCAGCGCCGCCAGGGCGTCGATCCCGCGCGCCCAGGCGCCGTCATGATCGCCGGCGGCGATCGGCGGCTTGGCGCCGTGGTCGATGACGATGGCCAGGTCCGGCCGGCGGCGCGCCAGGGCCAGCAGGTGCGGCAGGTGGCGGGTCAGGACCAGGGCGTCCAGGGACAGGCCGTGGGCGACCATGGCGTCCAGCGCCGGCTCCAGGCCCGGGGCGGCGATCCAGGCGTCGTCTTCGAGGCTCTGCAGCATCGGCCGCAGGCCGCGGAGCTTGGGATTGCGGCTCAGATCGGCGATCCGGGCCGGGGCGTCGGGGGCGGCGAGATCGGCCCAGCCCACCACGGCCAGCACCAGCGGCTCGTCGGCGGCGACCGCCAGCAGCCAGTCGGTGTCACGGTCGTCCGGCTGGGACTGCACCAGCACACAGCCCGTCAGGCCGAAGGGCGCCGCGACCGCCGCGAGGTCGGCGGGGCCGAAATCGCGGTGGATGGCCGCCAGGTCCGGCGTCGGCCAGGAAAAGCCGTTCTCGCCCACCCGCCAGAAGTGCTGGTGGGCGTCGATCAGCACGACACGATCGCCTTGATCACCCCCGCCTGCGGCTCCATCCAGCCCGGCAGGGCCTGGGCGACTTCCGCCAGGGTGGCGGCGTGGGTGTTCAGGGCCTTGGTGGGCACCTTGCCAGCCTTCATCGCCTCGACGACGGCGTCGAAGTCTTCCGGCGTGGCGTTGCGGCTGCCCAGCAGGGTCGTCTCGCGCTTGTGGAACTCCGGATCCGAGAAGGTGATGTCCGCCCCGACCACCGAGATCAGCACATAGGTGCCGCCGTGGCCCACATAGGCGAAGCCGGCCTCCATAGCCTTGGGGTTGCCGGTGGCGTCGAAGACCACGTCGAAGAAGTCGCCGTCCGTGATGTCGGACAAGGCCTGCCGCGTGCCCTCGCCCAGGGCCGCGACATGGTCCGCGCCCAGGTGGTCGCGACAGAAGTCCAGGCGGTCCTGGCGGCCGTCCAGCGCGGTGACGATCCCGCCCTGGAGCTTGGCGAACAGCGCCGCGGCGATGCCGATCGGTCCGGCGCCGACCACCAGCACCGACTGGCCCGGCGTTATGGCGGCCCGGCGGACGGCGTGGGCGCCGATGGCCAGGAACTCGATCATCGCCGCCTCGTCCAGGCTGATCCCGTCGGCCTTGCGGACGAAGCCCTGGGGCACGGCCAGATACTCCGCCATGCCGCCGTCGCGGTGCACGCCCAGCACCTGGATGTTCATGCAGCAGTTGGGCTTGGCCTTGCGGCAGGCCGCGCAGGTTCCGCAGGACATGTAGGGCATCACATAGACCGGATCGCCCGGGGCCAGGTCGCTGCCCATCGGCGCCTGGGCCACCTCGCCGGCCAGTTCGTGGCCCATCACGCGCGGATAGGCCAGGAACGGCTGGGTGCCGCGATAGATGTGCATGTCGGTGCCGCACACCCCGACCCGGCGCACGCGGATCAGCACCTCGTCGTCCGCCCGCTCGGGGATCGGGCGGCGTTCGAGAACCAGTTGGCCGGGCGCGGCGCAGACCAGGGTGTCCATCATCATCAGTGAGCTCCGGCCGGGGCGGCCTTTAGGTCTTCGCGGGTGGCGCGGCCGGCGGTGAAGCCGAACAGCCCGACCACCGCGAAACAGGCGCAGGGCACCAGAATGGCCATGTTGATGGCGCTGACGTCCGAGACAGCTCCCATCAAAGTGGTCAGCACGGCCCCGCCGATAATGCTCATCACCAGGAACGACGAGCCGGTCTTGGTCAGCGGTCCCAGGCCCTTCAGCGAGCCGGCGAAGATGGTCGGGAACATGATCGACATGAAGAAGCTGGTCGAGGCCAAGGCGTAGAGCCCGACCTTGCCGCCCACCAGGGCCGCCACCAGGGTCAGGCCGACATTGACCGCCGCGAACAGGCCCATCAGCAGCGAGGGGCTCAGGCGGTTCATGGCGGCCGTGCCGATGAAGCGTCCGGCCATGAAGCCGACCAGCGACCACGACAGATAGGCCGCCGCCGCCTTCTCGCCCATTCCCGGCACCTCGTGCTGGGCGTAGCGGATCATGAAGCTCCAGACCCCGACCTGGGCGCCGACATAGAAGAACTGGGCGGCCACGCCGAACACGAACCGGGGCCGCGCCAGCAGGGCCGGGATCGCCTGGGCGGCGGGCAGGCCGGCCTCGTCCTCGCCGGGATCGGGCCGCCCCGCCTGATGGGGGAACTTGGTCAGCGCCACCAACAGCGCCCAGGCCAGCACCACGGCGGCGATGATCAGGTACGGAACCTGGGTCGAATGGGCCTCGGCGGTCTGGAAGGCGTTCAGCTGGGCCGGGGTCATGGCGGCGAACTCGGCCTTGGTCGGCTCCACGCCCGACAGGATGAACTGCCGGCCGACCACCACGGCGGTGATCGAGCCCAGCGGATTGAAGGCCTGGGCGAAGTTGAGGCGCTGCTCGGCCCTGGCCGGGTCGCCCAGCACGGTGATCAAGGGATTGGCCGAGGTCTCCAGGAAGGCCAGGCCCGAGGCCAGGACGAACAGAGCGGCCAGGAAGAAGGAATACTGCCGCGCCTCGGCGGCGGGCCAGAACAGCAGGGCGCCCAGGCCGAACAGCAGCAGACCGACGATCACCGCGGCCTTGTAGCCGTAGCGGCGCATCACGGCGCTGGCCGGCAAGGCGAGGAAGAAATAGCCCAGATAGAAGGCCATCTGCACCAAGCCTGACTGCAGGTCGGTCAGGAAGAAGGCCTTCTTCAGGTGCGGGATCAGCACGTCGTTGAGGTTGTTGGCGACGCCCCACAGAAAGAACAGGGCGACGATGAGCACGAGCGGGGCCAGCGCCGTCCGCTCCGATTGACGTTGTTCCATGGGGTTCCTTCCAGGAGGGCGGTTGACCCGACCCCGCTTATCTGAAACGAAATCATCACATATGATATGGCGCGTCAAATATGAAAAGAGCGCGCCAAGGGACCCCAGGGAGGAAAACCCATGACCACGCGCTTTTGCTTCGCGTTGGATCTGCACGATGACCCCGAAACCATCGCGGCCTACCGCCGCTGGCACGCGCCGGGCGGTCCTCCCTCGGCCGTGACCGAGTCGATTCGCCGAGCCGGGATCCTCGACATGCAGATCTGGCTGACCGGCCCTCGGCTGTTCATGATCATGGAGACCGGACCCGACTTCTCGCCCGAAGCCAAGGCGGCCGCCGACGCAGACAATCCTGACGTGCAGGCCTGGGAGGCGCTGATGGGCCAGTTGCAGAAGGCCCTGCCCTGGGCCGCGCCGGGCCAGAAGTGGACGCCGGCCGAACAGATCTTCAGCCTGGCCGAGCAGCCCTGAGGCGCATCACGCCACGAACGGGAACGGCGACACCGCCTTGCTGGCCTCCTCGACCAACAGGGTCCGATTGATCGGCGCGGCGGCCCGTTGCGGACAGGCCGGCCGCTCGCAGATCCGGCACGACGGGCCGATCTCGATCGCCGCCGGCGCGGCGATGTCCAGCCCTCGGGCGTAGACCAGCTTGCCGGCGTGCTTGAGCTCGCAGCCCAGCCCCACCACCAGCTCGTCCTCCAGCCCCGCCTGCAGGCCCGACACCCGCCGCACGGTGCGCGACAGGGTGAAATAGCGCTCGCGGTCCGGGGTCTCGATCACCTGGGTGACGATCCGCCCCGGGGTCTTGAAGCTGTCGTGGACGTTCCAGCGCGGACAGGCGCCGCCGAACCGCGAGAACGGGAACGGCCCGGCCGCGAAGCGCTTGGAGATGTTGCCGGCCGCGTCCAGCCGCATCATGAAGAACGGCACGCCGCGCGACCCCGGCCGGCTGAGCGTGGTCAGGCGCTGGGCGGCCTGCTCGTAGCTGATCCCGAACCGCGCGCGCACCCGCTCGATGTCGTAGCCGCTGGCCTCCATGGCCGCCAGGAACGGCTCGTACGGCGTCATGATCGCCGCGGCCAGGTAGTTGTCGAGGAACACCTTGAGCAGCTGGCGCGTGGCGCGGTCGGGGGCCTGGAAACGGTCGGTCAGGGCCAACAGGGTCTCGCCCGCCTCCATCAGGCCCAGCTGGTAGCACATGGCGAAGATCCGGCTGGCCGGGGCCAGGGTCTCCGACAGCATCAACCGCTTGCGGTGATGGTCGTAGCGCCGCAGCGAGCCGGTCATGGTCTCGACCGGCATGACCCGCGCCTGGATGCCGAAGCGCTCCAGCAGCCGGGCGCGGACGGCGGGTCCCAGATCCTGGGGATCGGCCTTCATCGCCGCGACGATCGGCTCGGCCGCGGTCTCCAGTTCGGCGAAGTGGTTGCGCTGGGCGCCCACCAGGTCGCGCACCCAGTCGGTGGGCGAGTGGGAGGAGACCGGCGCGGCCCCGTCCGGACGCTCGAAGGCCCCCAGGTCGATCAGCCGGCCGCGGTCCAGATAGGCGCGATAGAGCCGCGCCATGGCCTCCGCGATGCCCGGCGACAGCTCGGCGACCTCGGCCGCCTCGTGGCGGCTGACGCCCAGGTCGGCGAACATCTTGTCGGCCAGCACCTCGTCCAGCCCCGCCCCGCCGCCCGGATCGTCGGCCGACAGGCTGCGTAGGTCCAGGTCGTAGGCGTCGGCCAGGCGCAGCAGGATCTGGGCGGTGACCGGCCGCTGGTTGCGTTCCAGCAGGTTCAGGTAGCTGGCCGAGACGCCCAGGTTCTCGGCCATGCGGCTCTGGGTGACGCCCAGGTCGCGCCGCAGCCGCTTGAGTCGGCCGCCGAGAAACAGCTTCTTGTCGTGGGTCGCCATTCGGTCACGTTGTCATGGATTTACAAGAATTACAAAGTCGATTTATGACAAATTGCCTTCAATAGGTTCGACGCGCCGCGCGCCGCGACGCTAGCTCCCCTCACGAACTTTTCCGCCCGGCCTCCGCGGCCGAGCCGACGATGGGACAAGAGCCATGACGCTGCGCAAGACCTACGCCGAACACCGCCAAGCCCTGCTGGCCCGCTATCCCGACGGCGCGGCGCCGGGCGGCGTCGCGGTGGACGACATCATCCAGCTGAAGCTGCAGAACACCTTTTCGACCCACCTGGACATCGCCCGCCAGATGGCCGGCGTCATGCGCGCCGACATGGCCGAGTACGACGCCGACAGCGGCAAGTTCACCCAGTCGCTGGGCTGCTGGTCGGGCTTCCACGCCCAGCAGATGATCAAGTCGGTCAAGCGCCTGCGCGGCACGACCAAGGGGGCCTATGTCTACCTGTCCGGCTGGATGGTGGCGGGCCTGCGCAACCGCTTCGGCCATCTGCCCGACCAGTCGATGCACGAGAAGACCTCGGTGGTCGACCTGATCGAGGAGATCTACGTCTCGCTGCGCCAGGCCGACGAGGTGGCGATCAACGACCTGTTCAAAACCCTGCGCGCGGCCCGCGAAGCGGGCGACGCCGTCGCCGAACAGGCGGCCATCAAGGCCATCGACGGCTTCGAGACCCACGTCGTGCCGATCATCGCCGACATCGACGCCGGCTTCGGCAACGAGAACGCCACCTACCTGCTGGCCAAGGAGATGATCAAGGCCGGCGCCTGCTGCCTGCAGATCGAGAACCAGGTCTCTGACGCCAAGCAGTGCGGCCACCAGGACGGCAAGGTCACCGTGCCGCGCGAGGACTTCATCGAGAAGCTGCGCGCCTGCCGCCTGGCCTTCGAAGAGCTGGGCGTCGACCAGGGCGTGATCGTCGCCCGCACCGACAGCCTGGGCGCGGGCCTGACCCAGAAGGTGCCGGTCAGCCAGGAGCCCGGCGACCTGGCCAGCGACTACATCAAGTGGCTGAAGACCGAGGCCATCACCGAGGGCAACCCCATCCTGCCGGGCGAGCTGGCGCTGTACCGCGACGGCCGGTTCGAAAAGCCGGTGCGCATGCCCAACGGCCTGTTCGCCTTCCAGGAGGGCACTGGCCGGGCCCGGGTGATCGAGGACTGCATCGCTTCGCTGACCCAGGGCGGCGCCGACCTGCTGTGGATCGAGACCGACACCCCCAATGTCGACGAGATCGCCTCGATGGTGGCCGAGATCCGCAAGGTCGTGCCCAACGCCAAGCTGACCTACAACAACTCGCCGTCGTTCAACTGGACACTGAACCTGCGCCGCCAGGTGCGTGACCAGTGGATCGCCGAAGGCAAGATCCACAAGGACAGCTATCCCGACGGCGCGGGCCTGATGTCGGCCGAGTTCGACGCCAGCGATCTGGGCCGCGAGACCGACGAACGCCTGGCCCGATTCCAGGTCGACATCTCGGCCCGGGCCGGGGTGTTCCACAACCTGATCACCCTGCCGACCTTCCACCTGACGGCCAAGAGCATGGACGAGCTGTCGCGCGGCTATTTCGGCGAGGACCGGATGAAGGCCTACGTCAATTCGGTGCAGCGCGAGGAGATCCGCCGCGGCGTCTCGGCGGTCAAGCACCAGCACGAGGTCGGCTCGGACCTGGGCGACAGCTTCAAGGAGATGGTCGCCGGCGAGCGCGCCCTGAAGGCCGGCGGCCACGCCAACACCATGAACCAGTTCGCCGCCGAATAGCCGGCGAAACGCCCCTTCCCCGTCCACCCGATCAAGGAGTCCATCATGACCGCCACGCAGTTTGCTCCCGCCGCCATGCCGAACCCCACCGACCAGCAACGGGCGGTCGATCGGGTGGCCGAGGCCGCCCACCGCCTGAACGAGGCGGTGCAGCGCGCCATCGCGGCCGGCTATTCGGTCGAACTGGTGCGCACCTCGCGCCACCACGACGGCGCGGGCAACTGGGGCGACCAGATCGTCCCGACCGTTCGTCCCAATGGCGCCGCCAAGAGCGCCTGAGCTAAGACACCTCGTCGACACGCCCTTACAGACCCGCAGGATCCGCCATGCCCCTCGACATCGCCGCCAACGTCCAGATCAACGGTCCCGTCGAGGGCCGCGCGGTGGAGATCCTGACGCCGCAGGCCCTGGCCTTCGTGGCCGACCTGCACCGCCGGTTCGACGCCCGTCGCCGCGCGCTGCTGGCGGCGCGGGTCGCCCGCCAGGCCCGCTTCGACGCCGGCGAGCTGCCCGACTTCCTGCCGGAGACCGCCGAGATGCGGGCCGCCGACTGGACCATCGCGCCGATCCCGGGCGACCTGCAGGACCGCCGGGTCGAGATCACCGGTCCGGTGGACCGCAAGATGATCATCAACGCCCTCAACTGCGGGGCCAAGGTGTTCATGGCCGACTTCGAGGACGCCACCTCGCCGACCTGGGCCAATGTCATGGAAGGCCAGGTCAATCTGAAGGATCGCTGGGCGGGAGACCTGACCCACGTCGATCCCAAGTCCGGCAAGCGCTATGCGCTGGGAGCCAACCCAGCCGTCCTGAAAATCCGCCCCCGTGGCTGGCATCTGCCTGAACAGCACATGGAAGTGGATGGCCAGCCCGTCAGCGGAGCCTTGTTCGACTTCGGCCTCTACCTGTTCCACAACGCCAGGACGGCCCTGGCTCAGGGTTCGGGCCCCTACTTCTACCTGCCCAAGCTGGAGAGCCACCTGGAGGCGCGCCTGTGGAACGAGGTGTTCGTCCACGCCCAGGAGGCCCTGGGCCTGTCGGTCGGCACGATCAAGGCCACGGTGCTGATCGAGACCATCCCCGCCGCCTTCGAGATGGACGAGATCCTCTACGAACTGCGCGACCACATGGCGGGCCTCAACTGCGGCCGCTGGGACTACATCTTCTCGTTCATCAAGCGCCTGGGCCGCCGGCCGGAGTTCCTGACGCCCGACCGTTCGGCCATGGTCATGGGCAAGGCCTTCCTGGGCGCCTATTCGCTGAAGCTGATCCAGACCTGCCACCGGCGCGGAGCCTTCGCCATGGGCGGCATGGCCGCCCAGATCCCGGTCAAGGGCGACGACGCCGCCAACCAGGCCGCCTTCGCCAAGGTCCGCGCCGACAAGGAGCGTGAAGCCGGCGCCGGCCACGACGGCACCTGGGTCGCCCACCCCGACCTGGTGCCCGTGGCCCTGGAGGTCTTCGACCGCCTGATGCCGACGCCCAACCAGCTGGACAAGCGCCTGGCCGACCTGACGATCACCCAGGGCCAGATGCTGGAGCTGCACGAGGGCCAGCGCACCGAGGCCGGCGTGCGCGAGAACATCCGCGTCGGGGTGCGCTACACCCAGGCCTGGATCGAGGGCCGGGGCGCCGTGCCGCTCTACAACCTGATGGAGGACGCGGCCACGGCCGAGATCTGCCGCACCCAGCTGTGGCAGTGGATCCGCCTGGGCGCGGATCTCGCCGACGGCCGCCAGATGAGCTCGCAGCTGTTCGTTAGCCTGCTGACCCAGGAGATGGCCGACCTGCGTCGCGACTTCCCCTCGCCCCGCCTGGAGGACGCCGCGTTGCTGTTCTCGCGGATGGTGCTGTCCGACACGCTGGAGGAGTTCCTGACCCTGCCGGCCTACGAGCTGATCGCCTGACGCGGACAGGTCGGCCGCGCCGGGCGGCTTGACCGCGGGCCGGGTCGTCAGCCCAGCCGCAGGCCGCACAGGGCGGCGATGATCGTCGCCGACAGCGCGGCCGCCAGCCCCAGGCCGGCCCACCAGACGCGCTGGACGACGGCCGGACGCGCGCCGTGGGCCAGCAGCACGCCGCGCAGGCCGCAGAACAGGTGGGCGACGACGAAGAACACGCCCAGGGCGTAGTGCGGCACGAGGCGGATGTTCCAGGCGTCCAGCAGCAGGCCGTCCGGCGCGCCGCTGGCCCAGGCCCAGTCGGTCTGGATGCCGTGGACGGCGCGGGCCGACACCAGCGCCGAATTCAGGTGAGTGAGGATGAAGGCGGCCAGATAGGCGCCCGAGCCGACCTGGATCGTCCGGGCCAGGTCCATCCGTCCCGCGCTCCAGCGCCAGGCCAGCCGCAGCCCGACGGCCACCTGGAACAGCAGCAGGCCGACCAGCAGCGGCTCGACGATGGAGGACCGGTAGATCACCCGGCCGGCCTTCATGATCCGACCGTGCGCCTCGGGGCCGAACAGGCCGGTCAGATGGTTCGAGAGGTGGAACGCCACGAACAGCAGGATCAACGCCCCCGTGACGCCGTGGACCACGCGCAGACGGCCCGACGCCCGGGTCGGCGCCGGCGCGTCGGGCGACCGGGCCAGCGAAGCCGTCACGCCGGCCAGAATCCAGGCCACGGGCCAGATCCAGACGTCGCGGACAGGCGAATGCAGCAGGCCCGCCACCACGCCCGTCAGGACGAACAGCGGCGGCGCCGCCAGGGCCGCGAAGCCCAGGCGGCGCGCCGCCGGTCCCAACGTCCCCACCGCCGGCAGCGGATCATCCACCAGGGTCAGGACCAAGCCGGCCAGCGGCAGGGCGAAGGCGACGGCCAGCCACAGCCCCGCCCCGATCGCTCCGGCGGTCGATCCCGTCGCGATCGCCGCGTGAAACGCCCGCAGCGCCCACGGATAGAGGATCGCCAGGGCGACCGGCAGCCAGGGCGCGGCCCGGGACCACGATGCATCGGTGTCGCGCTCCAGGCGAGTGGGCGAGGTGTTCGGGATGTCCACGGGCGTCTCCGGCCGCCGAAACTCTCTCCGGCGGTCGGATAGAGGACGATCATTGGCTCATTGCCTAGGGCCGCTTTCGATGAAAATGATTAGGCCAATGACCGCCGTCCTCCCCTTTCCCGCCCTGGCCGTCGATCGCGCCGGCGAAGGTTCGCTGCATCGCCAGCTCTATGAGCGGATCCAGGACGCGATCGGCGACGGACGCCTGCCGCCGGGCGCGCGGCTGCCCTCGACCCGCAACCTGGCCGCCCAGCTGGGCGTGGCGCGGGGCACGGTCGATGCGGTCTATGCCCGCCTGGCCGGCGAAGGCTGCCTGGTCTCGCGCCGCCACAGCGGCACCATCGTCACGCCCGGCCTGACCCTGACCCCGACGCCGAAGCCCGCCTCGCCGACGCGCGGCCCGCCGCCCGATCCGGGCTGGTCGCCGCTGCAGCTGGGCCTGCCCGCCCTGGACCTCTTTCCCCGCAAGACATGGACGCGGATCCACGCCCGGCAGGCCCGGCAGCTGTCCGCCGCCGAGATGCTGTATCCCGATCCCATGGGCCTGCCGGCCCTGCGCGAAGCGATCGCCGCCTACCTGGCGGTGTCGCGCGGGATCACCTGCGCGATCGACCAGATCGTGGTGACCCACGGCTTCCAGGACGCCCTGAACCTGACGGCCGAGCTGGTGCTGAAGCCGGGCGACGCGGTCTGGACCGAGGACCCCGGCTACGGCTTCGCCCAGCGGACGCTGGCGGCGCGCGGCATGGCGATCACCGCCGTGCCGGTGGACGACGAAGGCCTGCGCGTCGACTGGGGCCAGGCCCACGCGCCTGACGCCCGGCTGGCGGTGGTCACCCCCACCCACCAGTTCCCGACCGGCGTCCCTCTCTCCCCGCGCCGCCGGCGCGCCCTGCTGGACTGGGCGACCGCGTCGGACCTGTGGGTCCTCGAGGACGACTACGACTGCGAGTTCCACTACAGCGGCCGCAAGCCCGCCGCCCTCAAGGCCCTGGACCTGCGGAACCGCGTCTTCTACGCGGGCAGCTTCAGCAAGACGCTGCTGCCGTCGCTGCGGCTGGGCTATCTGGTCCTGCCGTCGCAATGGGCCCAGGCGGCCGGGGCCGCCCAGCAATTGCGTCATCGCGGCGTGGCGATGTTCGAGCAGTTGGCCGTGGCCGAGTTCATGCGGCAGGGCCACTTCGCCCGGCACCTGCGGCGCATGATGCTGGCCTACAAGGCCCGTCGGGCCGCCCTTGTCGCGGCTCTGGAACGCCGGTTCGGCGACCGGATCGAGATCGTGCTCCGCGCCGGCGGGCTGCACGTGCTGGCGCGGTTTCCGCACGCCGATGCCGATGACGCCGAGCTGGCGCGGCGGGCCCTGGAGGTCGGCCTCAAGCCGTCTCCCCTGTCCGGCCAATGCCTGAGCCACGACCTGGGCCAGGGTCTGCTGCTGAGCTTCACCAATGTCGCCGAGGACAGGGCCGACGACGTCGCCGCGGCCCTGTTCCGGGCGTTGCGGTAGACCCCGCCTCGCCGTCAGGACTCCGCGGGAACAGCGGCCAGCGCCCGGACTGCGGCGATCACCGGCTCGGCCTCGGTGCGAACCAGCCAGTCGGGGCTGACGTCGGCGAAGCGCACGACCTGGTCGCGGCCGATCACCACCACGGTCGGCTGCGGCAGCTCCCAGGTCCCGGTCCCCGTGGTCTCGCCGATCGAGCCGCCCCTGGCGCACTGGGCGGCCTGGCTGGCCTCGTCGGCGGTGTAGAGGATCCCGAACCGCCGCCCCAGGGCGTTGCCGGGGTCGGAAGCCACCTTGAAGCTCAGGTCGTGGCGCACGCGGATCTCGCCCAGCCGCTCTGGAACCTGCGGGCTGACGGCCACCAGCGGCACGCCCAGGGCCTTCAGCGTCGGCTGCAGGGCGCGCTCGTAATAGGGCAGCGCGATGTTGCAGGCCGGACAGCCGGCGAAGCGGAAGAACACTAGCACCGTCGGCCCCTTGGCGGTCAGGCCCTTCAGGGTCAGTTCGCCGCCCTCGACGTCCAGCAGGGTGAAGGGCTCGACGCGGTCGCCGACCTTGATCCAGGAGGACGGATCGGCCTGCGCGACCAGGGTCGCGCGCTGGTCGATGTTGATCTTCAGGGCGGCCGGATCCCAGGTCCGGACGCGCTCGGCGTGCAGGTCGGCCAGTTGCTTGGCCAGGCTGTCTTGGCTCATGGTTTCGTCTCCTCGGTTTTGGTAATGGCGGCGTGTTTGATGGCGGCCAGCCGGGCCCGCTCGAAGATCGAGCCCATGCGCCAGTGCTGGTTGGTGAAGGTCCCGACGTGCTCGCCCCAGCCGGAGTCGCGGCGAAAGGCGCCCAGCTGGCCCGAGGCCAGGGCCTGGTCGGCGGTGATCCCGGCCGGCGCCTCGCAGTCGGGCCAGACGAACAGGGCGTCGGCCGGGCAGTAGAGCTCGCACAGCAGGCAGGTCTGGCAGTCGTCCTGGCGGGCGATGATCGCCTTGCCTTCGGGACCGAGCGCCAGCACGTCGCTGGGACAGGCCTCGACGCAGTCGCCGCAGCCCGTGCAGCGGTCCTCGATCACGACCTCGATCATCAGGCCACCTCCGCCTGGGCGGCGACCGGCTCGAAGGCGGTCCAGACGCGGTCCAGGCCGGCGGCGCGCTGGCGCGACGCGAAGCGGGGATCCAGGCCCGGCGCGTCCTCGCGACGATGCATGCCGCGGCTCTCGCGCCGCGCCAGGGCCGAGGCCTTGCTCCAGCGCCCGGCCGCGACCAGGGCGGCGGCTTCGCGCGCCCGCAGGGACGCCCGCCCCTCGCCGCGCGCATGGGCGGCCAGGTCGGTCCAGACGTCGTCCAGCCGTTCGGCCGACCGGACCAGGGCCGGGCCTCGCCGGAAGATGTTGAGGTCGTAGGCGTTGAGTTCGTCGCGCACCGTCTGGACGGCGGCTCGCACGTCGACCGGCCGCGCGGCGCGATGGGGCCGCAGGCCGGCGCGGCCCGTCGCCACCGCCAGGTCTTCGGCCCGCGCCCCCTGCCCCCGCGCCAGCCGCGCCGCGCCCGCCCCGGCCCACTGGCCCGACGACAGCGCCCACGACGAATTGACCGCTCCGCCGCCCGAGATCGCGCCGGTCACCAATTCGCGGCTGGCCGCGTCGCCGACCGCGAACAGGCCGGGGACCTGGGTCTGGCAGGCCTCGTCCACCACGCGCAGCCCGCCGATCCCGCGCACCGTGCCCTCGGGGTGCAGGGTCACCTCGAAGCGGTCGCGATAGGCGTCAACGCCCCAGCGGGCGAAGGGCAGGACGAAGTTGGGCTGCACCTGCGGCATCACCCGCCGGATGTCCTCGGGCACGCGGTCGAGGCGGCAATAGAGCGGGCCCAACAACAAGGCCCGCGCCAGATTCGGCGTCACATCAGGCCCCGGCGGAATGTCCAGCTCGCGGTCGTCGGCGTCGAACCAGCGCGCGAAGCTGTAGGCCATCGAGCGGGCCATGTTCGTGCCGGCCATGGCCGGAGTGTAGTAGTTGCTGAACTCCATGCCCGACAGGTCGGCGCCGGCCTCGACGCCCATCAGCAGGCCGTCGCCGGTGTTGGTGGCCGAACCCAGCAGGCGCGAGGCGAAGGCGCAGCCGCCGGTGGCCAGCACCACCGCGCCGGCCCGGATCGTCCACGGTCGCTCGCCGCGCAAAGCCAGGCCCGCCGCGCCGGCGATCGACCCGTCGCCGTGGCGCAGCAGCTCCAGGGCCGGATGATGGTCCAGGATGCGTACGCCCTGGTCCAGCGCCAGCTTGCGCATCGCCCGCATGTATTCCGGTCCGCGCAGGCCGCGATAGAACGGCTGGCCCTGGTCGTCGGTCGAGAAGTCGTAATAGCCGCGCAGGGTCGGCAGGCTGATCCAGGTCAGGTCGAGGATCCGCCGCATCCAGTCTGGGTCGCCCAGGCCCAGCGAGCGCGTCAGCCGGTCGGCCACCGCGGCCTCCCGCGCTTCGGGCGGAACCCACCAGTGGCCGGGACCGGCCGTCGCGGTCACGCCGCTGGTCCCGCAATAGCCCTTGTCGGCCAGGACGACCTCGGCGCCCTCGCGGGCGGCGGCGATGGCGGCCCAGGTCCCGGCCAGGCCGCCGCCGATCACCAGCACGTCGGTCGCCAGGGTCAGGCTCATGGCGCGACCGCAGCGTTGAACGACCGGTCGAAGGCCCCGGCCGGGTCGCGGGTCGAGGTCACCGCCCCGGCGGCCCGGAACCGGTCGAGCACGGCCCGGCCCTCGGCCACCGCCGCGTCGTCAATCGCCGAGGGCGCGATGCGATAGTGCTGGACGGTGTACAGCGCCACGTCCGGCTGCAGGCCGGTCTCCTTGGACAGGGCGGCGGCGAACTCCTGCGGGTGCTCCCCCGCCCAGCGCCGGGCCTTGGCCAGGCGGCGCAGGAAGTCCTCGACCTGCGGTCGCTTGCCGGCGATCGCCGCCTCGCTGGCCGCCTCGTAGCCGTAGCCGCCGAGCCGCCCGTCGCCGTCGGCCAGGATCGTGGCGTCGTCGTGCAGCTTGGCCAGGGCGACGTACGAGCCCCAGGTCACCCAGGCGTCGATCGCGCCGCTGGTGAAGGCCGCCTTGGCGTCGCCGGGACCGAGGAACACGATCTGGACGTCGGTCGGCTTGAGGCCGGCCTCCTCCAGCAGCCGCAGCAGCAGGTAGTGGCCGATCGAGCCGCGCCCCGTGGCGATCTTCCTGCCGCGCAGGCCGGCCAGGTCGTGGATGGTCGAACCCTTGCGGACCAGCAGCGCGGTCGACGAGCCGCCGCTCCTGCCGGCCTGAACGGCCTTGATCCTGGACCCGCCGGCATAGGCGAACAGGAACGGCGCGTCGCCCGCCTCCCCCAGATCGACCGCCCCGGCCCCAACCGCCTCGAGCAGTGGCTGGGCGGCGGCGAACTCGCTCCATTCGATCTTGTAGGGAGCGCCCTCCAGGGCGCCGGAGGCGACCAGGATCGCCTTGGTCCCGCCCCTCTGGCTGCCGACCTTGAGCGGAGCCGGGCCGTCCCCCGCCCCGCCGCCCCCGCATCCGGCCAGCAGGGCGGCGGCGGTCAGGGTCGCGATCAGGCTGCGTCTTTGCATGGCGCCCTCCCTCAGAAGCGTTGGGTCAGGCGGGCGTAGTAGTAGCCGCCGGTGATGCCGAAGGGCGAGAAGAGGCCGAACTGGTTCATGCCCGTGTCGGCGTTGACGATGCCGATCTTGTCGGGGTGCTCGTCGAACAGGTTGTTGGCCCCGATCGCGATGTTGGTGGTCGGACGGACGTCCCAGGCGATGTCGAGGTCGGTCACCCACTTGGCGCTGTAGGTCCGGTCGAGATCGGCGGAGGTCCCGGCCTCGGTGTACTCGCCATATCGCGTGGTCCGCAGGCTGGCGGTGACTGTGTCGCGGCTCCACAAGGCGCCGAGGATCAGCTTCTTGCGCGGCGTGCCGACGGTCAGGTCGGCGGTTTTCTGGCGGTCGAACAGCACCAGGTTGGGATTGACCGCCTTCAGCACCGCGGGCGTGGCGATCCGCCGGGCGATCTTGGTCTTGTTGAAGGCGTAGGCGGCGTTGAGGTTCAGACGGCCCCAGGCGCCGAGGTCGAAGGCGTATTCGCCGACCAGGTCGACGCCAGTCGTGCGGGTCGAGACGGCGTTGGTGTAGTAGGTCGCCGCCAGCCCCTGCGGGAAGCGCGCCAGCAGCGGCGTCAGGGCCGGCTGCGAGGCCAGCTGGGCGGCGCCGAGGTCCAGGTTGCTGGTGTCGACGATGCGATCGTCGATGTCGATCTGGTAGGCGTCCAGCGTGACCCGCAGGCGGCTGGTCGGCTCGGCGGTGATCCCGAAGCTGTAGTTGGTCGAGGTCTCGGGCTTCAGCGGCGTCGCGCCCAGGGCCTTGGCCTCGGCGGAGTCGGCGCGCAGCACCTTGGTCGGGAAGGTCAGATATTCGCCTGGCGTGCAGGGCGCGCCCCGGAAGACGTTGTTGGGCGCGGCGGCGCAGAGGGCGCCGTTGATCGTCGAGCTGGCGAACACCGACTGGGCCAGGGACGGGGCGCGGAAGCCGTTGCTGATCGTGGCCCGCACCGCGTAGCCGGGCAGGAATTCCCAGCGCGTGGTCAGCTTGCCGCTGGTGGTGTCGCCGACGTCGCCCGTATAGCGTTCGTGCCGGCCGGCCACGCCGACGTACCAGGTTTCGGTCAAGTTGGTCCCGACCTCGACATAGGCGGCGTAGACGTTGCGGCTGACCGATCCGGCGTCCTCCGGGGCGGTGCCGGCGTAGGACGCCAGGCCGGGATTGGGCCGCAGGCCGGCGAACGGCTGGCCGGCGGGGATCACGTAGTCCCCGACGATGTAGGACGCCTTGTCGCCCGGCTCGATCCGGAAGTGCTCGTAGCGCTGCTCCAGGCCCCACGACACCTGGACCGGGCGCGACAGCACGCCCTCGAACTGGCGTGTGACGTCGAAATTGGTCGTCCACTGCTGGAACTGGTGGGTCGACAGGTGGAAATAGGTCGGGCTGGCGGGACCCAGGGTGGCGTTGAGGGTGTTCTGGCCGTCCAGCTGGGCATGGTCCTGGGCGAAGGTCGTCGACAGGTCCCAGTCCCAGCCCCTGGCCTGGCCGCGCGCGCCCAGGGTGGTCTGGAAGTCGAGCTCGAAGATCCGCCGCAGGGCGTTGAAGCCGTCGGGATAGACTTCGGGCAGCGAATTTCGGTTCTGCGGCCGGCCGGCGGTCACGCCCGCCACCGGCGCCAGGTTGGGCAGGAAGCTGCCGGTGTTCTTCTTCGACGCGCGGTGGCTGAGCGTGCCGGTCGAATAGAGCGTCAGGTTCTTCCAGGGTAGTTCGGCGTTGTAGGACGCCGCCAGGATGTCTTCCTCGCCCGGGCCGTAGCCGTGGCCCCAAGAGTAGCGGTCGGCGGCGGCGTCGCGCGAATCCGGTGTGACGATGGTCGCGCCGCCCACCGTGGCGACGGTCGGCTGATAGATGTACTGGGCTCGCGACGGGACCGAGCGCGAGGCGGCCTCGTTGTTCTTCCAGTTCAGGGCCAGTTGCAGGAAACCGCCCTGGTCGCCCAGCGGCAGTCCGTAGTTCAGGGTGGCGCTGCGGGTGTCGCCGTCGCCCAGATAGTTCTGGCCGCCGGTGTAGCTGAACGACCCACCTTGCGCGTCCTTCTTGAGGATGATGTTGACCACCCCGGCGATGGCGTCCGAGCCGTACTGGGCCGAGGCGCCGTCGCGCAGCACCTCGATGCGCTCGATGGCCGAGGCGGGGATCAGGTCCAGGTCGACCGGCGCGCCGCCGCGCCCCACCCGGGCCAGGTTGTTGATCAGGGCCGTGCCGTGCCGCCGCTTGCCGTTGACCAGGAACAGGGCCTGGTCGCCGTTCAGGCCGCGCATGGTGACGGCCCGCACCGTCCACGAGGTGCCGCCGCCGTTGATGCCCGGCAGGTTGAACGACGGGATCAGGGTGTTGAGCACCTCCTTCAGGCCCACCTTGCCGGTCGCCGTCAGTTGCTCGCTGGAGATCACGTCCACGGGAGCGGGGCTGTCGGCCACCGTGCGGCGCACGCCGCGCACGCCGGTGACGATCACGCCGTCCAGGGCGACGGCGCCCTCGATGGCCGCCGGCGGGGCATCGACGACTGGCGGCGCGGCGGCGACGTCGGCCGCCCGAGCCGGTGCGGCCAGGGCCGCGACGGTCAGGATCGAGGCGCAGGCCAGCAGGCCGGTCCGGAAGGTCTGTTCAAGCGAAGGTCGGGTAGGCAAGGTCAGGGCCTGGGCCCGGGTCGAGTAAGGCAAAAGTCTATCCCCCGCGCGGGGCTCGCGGCCGCCGCGTCGTGTTGTTGGTCTCAAGGTGGAAGCGGCGCACCGTCGGCCCCTCGGCGCGCCGTCAGGTCAGGTCGCGCGGCGCTCGCGGTACGGAATGTCGTCGGAGCCGATCAGCACCCGCTCCATCACCCGCGGAAAGTCGCCATAGTCGCGCACCGCGTAGTGCAGGCCCGCGCGGTTGTCCCACAGGGCCACCGAGTTGGGCCGCCAGCGGAAGCGGGCGTGGTGTTCAGGCTTCTTGACCTCGTCGTACAGCCGAGCCAGCAGCGCCCGGCTCTCCTCCGGCGCCAGGTCGACGAAGCGCGGCTTGAGGCTGAAATTGATCCAGAAGACGTCCTCGCCGGTCTCCGGATGGGTGCGGATGGCGGGATGGGCGACCAGCGGGTAGCGCTCGCCCGAGCGGTTCAGGGCGTCCTGGTAGTCGTGAATCACATAGAGCTCATCGACCGCCGCCTTCAGGTCGTCGGACAGGCCGCGATAGATCGCGCCGCCGTCGGCCCAGATCGTGTCGCCGCCCACCTCGGGGATGTGCACGGCCTTCAGCACCGCGCCGAACGACGGATTGACCCGCCAGCTGGTGTCCGTGTGCCAGTGGTTCTCGCGGACGTCGTAGTCCTTCAGCGCCTGGGCCGAGATCGGCTGGACGGCCCGGTGGGTTTCGACCCCGCCGGTCGGGTGGGCGTAGACCTCGCCGAAATTGGCCGCGAAGGCCAGCTGCTGGTCGCGGGTGATGTCCTGGTCGCGGAAGAACAGCACCTTGCGCTCCAGCAGCAGGGCCTTCAGCGCATCGCGCTGCGTGCGGTCCAGCGGCTGGCGCAGATCGATCCCGCCGACTTCCGAGCCGATGGTCGGATTGAGGGGGATGGTGCTCAGTCCCGCCTTCTCGCGAAGACCGGTGATGGTGGCGCTCATGGGCCTCTCCTCGCCTGATGCGGTCGATGCGCGGCGAGCAACGCCGCGACGACCGGCAACATGGGCAATCCAGACCAGCGGCGCGACGCAGTATTCCTTCAATCCATCTCAGAGAATTATATATCTATACGCTTAATATGCGTCTTCATGACGAGTGATCATAAGCACCAATGATAAGAACTCATAAGCCCTATTGATCAAACTCCATTGTCGCGCCCAGCGCCGAATGACAGTCATGCCGCCGAAACGTCTATTGGAGGCCGTCATGGCGAAGCGCAGGCAGTTGAAGCTCGGCCACATGATCGAGGGCGCGGGGCGCACCTGGACCGACTGGCGCCATCCCGACGCCCAGCCCGGCGCGAGCACCGACTTCAAGTACTACAGCCGCGCCGCTCGCCTGGCCGAACAGGGCAGGTTCGACTTCCTGTTCATCGCCGACAGCCTGTCGATCAACGCCAAGTCCAGTCCGCACTACCTGAACCGCTTCGAGCCGATCACCATCCTGTCGGCTCTGGCGGCGGTGACCCAGCACATCGGCCTGGTGGCCACGCTCAGCGTCACCTATTCGGAACCCTTCAACGTGGCCCGCCAGTTCGCCTCGCTGGACCACATCAGCGGCGGCCGCGGCGGCTGGAACGTGGTCACCTCGTGGCTGGAGGGCTCGGCCGAGAACTTCGGCAAGGCCGAGCACCTGGCGCACGACGTCCGCTACCGCCTGGCGGCCGAATATCTCGACGTCGTCCAGGGCCTCTGGGACAGCTGGGAGGACGACGCCCTGGTCCACGACAAGGCCAGCGGGGTGTTCTTCGATCCCGACAAGCTCAACACCCTGGACCACAAGGGCGAGTTCCTGTCGGTGAAGGGGCCGCTGAACATCGCCCGCTCGCCCCAGGGCCAGCCGGTGATCTTCCAGGCCGGCGCTTCGGAGGACGGCCGCAACCTGGCGGCCAAGCGCGCCGACGCCATCTTCGTGGGCCATGGCGGCGTCGAGGAGGCGCGCGCCTACTACGCCGACGTCAAGGCGCGGGCCGCCGGCTTCGGCCGCGACCCCGACAGCCTGTTCATCCTGCCCGCCGCCGCGCCGATCATCGGCTCCACCGAGGCCGAGGCCGAGGCCCGCTGGCGGGAGCGCGCCGAGCTGGTGTCGATCGAGTCGGCCCTGGCCATGCTGGGGCGCGGCTTCAACGACCACGACTTCACCGCCTACGACCTCGACGCCCCCTTCCCCGACGTGTTCAGCCGCGGCGTCAACAGCTCGCAGTCGGCGACGCTGAAGATCGCCAAGGCGGTCGAGGAAGAGAACCTGACCCTGCGCCAGGTGGCCCTGCGCTTCGCCACCCCGCGCGGCGACCTGGTGGGCACGCCCGAACAGATCGCCGACAAGTTCGAACTGTGGCTGGACAGCCGCGCCTCGGACGGCTTCGTGATCGGCGAGTCCCTGCCTGGCCAGTTCCAGCTGCTGATCGAGGAAGTCGTCCCCCTGCTGCAGAAGCGCGGGATCTTCCGCGAGGAGTATGAAGGCGCGACCTTCCGCGAAAGCCTCGGGATCGAAGTTCCGGCCAATCGCTTCACCGCCCGCAAGACCCGTCGCGCCGTCGCCTGAGACCGCCGGCGCGGTCGGACATCTCGTCCGCCCCGGATCGGCAAAGGTTTCGACTATCGCTTTGATAGGAACAATCAATTTTACCAATGGCGTGAAGAGCGTTGTCTAGGCAGGCGCCGAACTCGGCGATCAGAACCAGCCAGCGCGGAGAAAGACGACGATGGACGCCAAGGTCGAAGACAGCGCTCAAGCCCAATGCCCGATGGGGCGAAGGGGCGCCAAGGGCAACCGCGATTGGTGGCCGCAGAACCTGCGCCTCGAGAGCCTCAATCAACATTCGCCGCGCTCAGACCCCATGGGCGAGGCCTTCAACTACGCCGAGGAATTCAAGAGTCTCGACCTGAACGCGGTGATCGCCGACCTGCGCGCGCTGATGACCGACTCGCAGGATTGGTGGCCGGCCGACTTCGGCCACTATGGCGGTCTGTTCATCCGGCTGGCCTGGCACAGCGCGGGCACCTACCGCATCGCCGACGGCCGCGGCGGCGCGGGCGGCGGGCAACAGCGCTTCGCGCCGCTCAATAGCTGGCCGGACAACGCCAACCTGGACAAGGCTCGCCGGCTGCTGTGGCCGATCAAGCAGAAGTACGGCCGCAAGATCTCGTGGGCCGATCTCTACGTCCTGGTCGGCAACGTCGCCCTGGAGTCCATGGGTTTCAAGACCTTCGGCTTCGGCGGCGGCCGAGCCGACACCTGGGAACCCGAGGAGCTGTTCTGGGGCCCCGAGGGGTCCTGGCTGGGCGACGAGCGCTACAGCGGCGAGCGTCAGCTGCACCCGACGCTGGGCGCCGTGCAGATGGGCCTGATCTACGTCAATCCCGAAGGGCCGAACGGCAATCCCGATCCCGTGGCCGCGGCGCGGGACATCCGCGAAACCTTCGCCCGGATGGCGATGAACGACGAGGAGACCGTCGCCCTGATCGCCGGCGGCCACTCCTTCGGCAAGACCCACGGCGCCGGAGATCCCTCGTTCGTCGGCCCCGAACCGGAGGGCGAGGCCATCGAAGCCCAAGGCTTGGGTTGGAGGAGCAAGCACGGAACCGGGGTCGGCGCCGACGCCATCACCGGCGGCCCGGAGGTGACCTGGAGCCAGACGCCGACCAAGTGGAGCAACCACTTCTTCGACAACCTCTTCAAGTTCGAATGGGAGCTCACCAGGAGTCCGGCCGGCGCGCAGCAGTGGCAGGCCAAGAACGCCCCGGCCGACATCCCCGACGCTCACGACGGCGCCAAGCGGCATCCGCCCAAGATGCTGACCACGGATCTCGCCCTGCGCTTCGATCCCGAATACGAGAAGATCTCGCGGCGGTTCCACGAGAATCCCGACCAGTTCGCCGACGCCTTCGCCCGCGCCTGGTTCAAGCTCACGCACCGCGACATGGGACCGATCGGACGCTATCTCGGCCCGCTGGTGCCCCAGGAGACGCTGATCTGGCAGGACCCGATCCCGGCCGTGGACCACCCGCTGGTCGACGCCCAGGACATCGCCGCTCTGAAGGCCAGGATCCTGTCGTCGGAGCTTTCCATCCCGCAGCTCGTCTCGGCCGCCTGGGCGTCGGCCTCGACCTACCGTGGCTCCGACAAGCGGGGCGGCGCCAACGGCGCGCGCATCCGCCTCGCGCCGCAGAAGGACTGGGAGGTGAACGACCCGCCGGCCCTGGCCAAGGTGCTGGCGACGCTGGAGGCGATCCAGGCCGAGTTCAACGGCTCGGCCAGCGGCGGGAAGAAGATCTCGCTGGCCGACCTGATCGTCCTGGGCGGCGCCGCGGCGGTCGAGAAGGCGGCCAAGGACGCGGGGACGCCGACGGAGGTTCCCTTCACGCCCGGACGCATGGACGCCTCGGCCGAGCAGACCGACGCGGACTCCTTCGCGCCGCTGGAACCGATCTCGGACGGCTTCCGCAACTATCGCGAAAACGGCCCGCAGTTCATGGCGCCCGAGGAGGCGCTCGTCGACCGCGCCCAGCTGCTGCGCCTGAGCGGGCCGGAACTGACGGTCCTGGTCGGCGGGCTTCGGGTCCTGGGCGCCAACACCGGCGGCTCCAAGGCCGGCGTCTTCACCAACCGCCCGGGCGTTCTCACGAACGACTTCTTCGTGAACCTGCTCAGCATGGACACGACGTGGAGTCCGACCGCCGCCAACGCCTTCGTGGGCCATGACCGCAAGAGCGGCGAGCCGCGGTGGACCGCCACCCGCGTCGACCTGATCTTCGGATCGCACGCCGAGTTGCGCGCCTTCGCCGAGGTCTATGCCTGCTCGGACTCGCAAGACAAGTTCGTGAAGGACTTCGTGAAGGCCTGGAACAAGGTGATGAACGCCGACCGGCTGGACCTGAACTGACGCGTTCCGACGCGAACGAGACCTCCTGGGGCGCCCGCCGCCATGACGGGCGCCCCAACCTTGTCGGCCGACCTCGGCGCCGCCCGTTCGAGGCGTGCAATTTTCCTAGGACCGATGAAAGAAAACCAGAAACACTCTGTAATTATTGACTATTTTGACGTCCAATTGATCAACGCAAATCGCCCTGTTCAGCAGTGCTCGTTATCGGAGAACGGCGTGAAACCGTAGCCTCAGGCTCCAATTTCGAGGGCTTGACCATGACTCAGCATCCTACCCGCCAGCTCAAACTGGGCGCGATCCTGGCCGGTGTCGGCACCGATCACACACGCTGGCGCGATCCGGCCCTGCCCGGCGACGCCAGCATCGACATCAACTGGTACATCGACAACGCCCGCCTGGCCGAGGCCGCCAAGTTCGACCTGGTGTTCATCGTCGACAGCCCGTTCATCACCCCCGACACCGCCCCGCACTTCCTCAACCGGCTGGAGCCCCTGACCCTGCTGTCGGCCGTGGCGGTCTCGACCTCGAAGATCGGCCTGGTCGGCACCCTGACCACCTCCTACTGGGAGCCCTACAACGTCGCCCGCCAGTTCGGCTCGCTGGACCACATCAGCAAGGGCCGGGCCGGCTGGAACGTGGTGACCACCGGCCTGGAAGGCGCGGCGAGGAACTATGGCCGCGACGAGCATTTCGACCATGCCGAGCGCTATGAGCGGGCCGGCGAGTTCGTCGAGGTGGTCCAGGGCCTGTGGGACAGCTACGAGGACGACGCCTTCCCGCGCGACAAGGCCGCCGGCGTCTTCCTGGACAAGACCAAGCAGCATGCGCTGAACCACAAGGGCAAGCACTTCTCGGTGGCCGGTCCCCTGGCCATATCACACTCGCCGCAAGGCCAGCCGGTGATCTTCCAGGCCGGCGTCAGCGGCGCGGGCCGTGACCTGGGCGCCAGGATCGCCGAGGGCGTGTTCGCCGGCGTCGACACCTTCGAGGACGCCCAGGAATACTATGCCGACCTGAAGGCCCGCGCCGCCGCCCTGGGCCGCGATCCCGACCACATCAGCGTGCTGCCGGGCATCGCCCCGATCATCGCCGACACCGACGAGGAGGCCCAGGCGATCGCCGAGGCCCAGGCCGGCGGCCGCGAGATCGAAAAGCTGCTGGTCGAGCTGGGCCGCGCCTTCGGCTACCACGACTTCAAGCAGTATCCGCTGGACGGCCCGTTCCCTGATGTCAGCAAGCTCAGCCTCAACAGCTATAAGGGCCATGCCGAGCGCATCGTCCGCATCGCCCGGGCCGAGAACCTGACGGTGCGCCAGGCGGCGGAGCGCTTCGGCCGCTGGAAGGCCAATTTCGTCGGCTCGCCCCAGACCGTCGCCGATGAGATCGAGCGCTGGTTCGTCGGCCGCGCCGTCGACGGATTCATCCTCCACGTCACCGGACCGCACGCGTTCGCCCAGTTCCGCGAGAAGGTCGTGCCGATCCTCCAGGCCAAGGGCCTGTTCCGCACCGAATACGAGCACGACACCCTGCGCGGCCACCTGGGCCTGCCGGTTCCGGAGCACCGCTGGGCTAGGTCGCCCGATCAGATCGCGGCCGAATAGGCCGCGATCGCCTTCACTTCGCCGGCCGGCTCTTCGACGCGCCGGTCGACCAGAGGAAGCGGACGCCGTCGCGCCCGTCCGGCGCCGGCCCGGGGCTGTCGGCGAACACCTTGCCGGTGGCCGGATCGATCCTCAGGAAGCGATGGGTGGCCAGGGACATCAGCACCAGTTCGCCGGTCGGCGTCTCGATCCACTGGAAGCTCTGACCGGCGCCCGGGCGGCCGTCCGACAGGCTGACGCCGCCGCTCGGGTCCACGGCGAGGTAGGCCCCGCCGGACTTGAGCGCCACGCGCCCCAGCTTCATGTCCACGACGGTGAAAGGCGTCGGCGGCCCCGCTTGCAGGCGCCCGGCCTCGACGCCAAGGCCAGTCGCGGCGCCGAACCCGGTCAGGCGCACGGCCTGGCCGTAGGGGATCGGTCGCATCAGTCCGTGAGGATCGGGCTCGCGCACCCTGATGCTGTCGAAGTCGGCGTGGCCGCCGGCCTGCCCAGCCTGGTTGTAGGCGAACAGCGAATAGCGGACGCCCTGGAAGGTCTTCAGCTGGAAGACCATGTCGAACGGGCCGCCCAGGGGCGTGAAGTGCTCGCCGTCGGCCGAATAGCTGAACTGGCTCTTCTCGGCGAGGAAGTCGGCGTGCCAGATCGGACCGACAGGGATCGGAACCCGCGCGCGATCGCCCGTATAGGCGTTGAACTGCACCAGGCTCAGCCCGTCGCCGTCGCGCTCGACCCCGATCCAGGCATAGGGCTTGTTCAGCAGCGCCAGGCCGGCCACGTCCCCGGGCCGCAGACCCGACGGATCGAGCTTGACGACCGGCGACGACCGCGGACCGATCGCCCGCTGAGTCAGGGTGTTTCGCGCCTCCCAGAAGCTCTTGGCCGGCTGGGTCTTCAGGCGCAGGAAACCGGGCCGCTCGGCGAGGGACCATTTGTCGTCGACCGGGACATGGTTCCACTGCCAGATCGGCTTGAGCGTCGGGGCGGAGAAGTCGTCGTCCCGTTCGTACGGGGCCGAGATCGGCTCCACCTTAGCCGTCTTCGGTTTCACCCAGGCGCGCGGCGTGCGGCCCAGATTGCCGGGAAGCCCGAAATAGGGCCAGCCGTCCTTCCAGGTCACCGGAGACAGCGCCGTGAGCCGGCCCACGGCGTTGTAGTCCATCATCGAATAGCCCCACCACTCGCCGGCCGGCGTCCGGATCACCCCGCCCTGGTGCAGCGAATGCCGTCCGCGCGATTCGGGGTCGCCCGGCCGGATCCTGTCGCCCTCCAGCCGGTTGCCCTGGGCGAGGCCGAAGTCCTCGTCGATGCTGACGGCGCGATTGACCTCGTAGGGTCCCTCCGGCCGATCGGCCCGAGCCGCCGCCAGCCGCATCGGCCCGTCCCAGACGGCGCTGGTGATGTAGTAGCGGCCGTCGATCTTGTAGAAATGCGAGCCCTCGCCCATGCCCGAACCCTTCGGAATGATGATCCTCTGAGTGCCCGGCACGATGTCCGTGAGCTGATCGTTCAGTTGGGCGAACAGGACCTCGTCGTAGCCCCAGACGACATAGACCTTGCCGTCGTCGTCGAAGAGCACCGAAAGGTCGTGCAGCGAGACCTTCATCGGCGTTCGCGTCCACGGCCCGGCCGGGCTGGTCGCGCGGAAGACCTGGGTGGTCTGGCCGTTCACATTGCTGAAGATGTAGAAGACGCCGTCGTGGTGGCGAAAGCTCGGCGCCCAGATGCCCTGGCCGTAGATCTCTCGGCCATCTTCCAGCCGAAACTGCGGACCCAGGTCCAGCTTGTCCGAGGCGTAGGCCACGAAACGCCAGTTCACCAGATCCCGCGAGCGCAGAATCGGCAGGCCGGGCATGGCGTGCATCGTCGTGCCCGTCAGATAGAAGTCGTCGCCGACCCTGATCATGTCGGGGTCGGAGAACTCGTCGTAGAACAGCGGGTTGGTGAACGTGCCGTCGCCGTTGTCGGCGGTCCAAGTGCGCGAGGCCGGGCCCCGCTCCGCCGGTTCGGCGCTTGCGGGCGAGGTCGACAAGACCAGAGCCAGGCCGATCACCCCAACGACTTTCAGCAGCACGAGCACCTCTCCAAGCTTGTTCCACACGGCGACGGCGTGCGAGCGGGAGCCCGCGCCTCGCGCCTTCGCCACCCGGCCCGAACGGCGCAAGCCCTGCCCTCGGTCCGCGCCAAGACCTCATAGGCCCTCGCCCACCACGAGAAAACGCCCGGGCCGGTACGGCGGTGAAGCCGTGCCGATCCGGGCGGCCGCCCAGGGGGGAGGGGGGGGATTGGGCGGCTTGAGTTAGAAGCTGTAGCGCAGGCCGACGTGGTAGAACCGGCCCAGCAGGTCGTAGAGCGCCGGATTGGCGTCCAGGCCGGTGTTGGTCTGGGGCGATGGCGTCGGATCCCGGTTGAACAGGTTGGCGACCTTGAAATAGGCCGTCAGTCCCTTCTTCACCTCATAGGATCCGCTCAGGTCCACGTAGGTGGCGCCCTTCATCTGGTTGTAGTCGATGGTCGGGTAGTTGTTGTTGTCGGCTGCGGTTCTACCCACCGGACAGCTGCCGGCGGCGCACTCGATGTACTGGCCGCCGATGACGCCGTCGCTGAACCAGCGCTCCTGCAGGCTGAGCATGAACCGGTCCGAACTCCAGCTCTGGACGGCGAGCACCTTCCAGTCCGGCGTGGCCCCGGAGTTCTGGCCCGCGGTGTCGATGACGGAGCCGCCGGGGAAGCCTTGATTGGTGACGAACTTGTGGGTGTTGGTCGCCAGGGCGCGCAGGTCGAAGTGGCCCGGCACGCTCGGGATATCGAACCGGTAGCTGGCTTCGATGTCGAAACCGCTGGTCTTGATCGAGGCCAGGTTGAACACCTGGGCGTTGACGTAGGGCGTCGTGCCGGCCGGCGGGGCGAAATTGAAGCTGCCGCAATACTGCGTCAGACCCGCATAGCAGAAGTTGACGACCTGCTGAGCGCTCAGGCTGGAGATGCCGCCGTTCAGGACGATGTTGTACCAATCGACCGACACGCTGAAACCCGGCAGCCATTTGGGGTTGGACAGCACCACGCCGAGGCTGGCGTTCTTGGCGATTTCCGGCTTCAGGTTCGGGTTGCCGACCACGTTCTGGAGAACCAGCAGCGCGCCGGGGCCCGCGGGCTGGCCGGGCGGAGGCGTGCCGTTCGAGGGAATGGTGAAGTTGGGCAGCGTGGTCGTGACCGGCGCGGCGTAAAGCTCCGACAGGTTGGGCGCGCGGACGTCGCGCGAGGTCACCGCCCGCAGGCGGACGCCGTCGACCGGCGTGTCCCAGGTGGCGCCGACCTTCCAGGTATAGACCGTGCCCGAGGTGCTGTAGTCGGTCCAGCGGCCGGCGGCGTTGAGGTTGGCCTTGCCCGCGGCTTCGGAGTTCACCAGCGGCACGTTCACTTCGGCGTACGCTTCCTTGACGTTGTATTTGCCGGCGCCGGAGTGATAGTTGCCCGCGTACCAGTTGTTTCCCGCCGTCGCGAGCAATGGATCCGCCGGATAGTCGGCGGTGTAGGGCGAAGCCGCCGAACCGTCGCCATAGGGGTCGCCCTGGACGTGGTAGGCCTCGCGGCGATACTCGGCGCCGAACGCCAAGGCCACGGGTCCCGCCCATCCGTTGATGGGCTCGCCGCTGAAGTTGATGCTGGCGACATCCTGCTTCTGGACCGAATGCTGGTACGGGCCGTTCTCGGGCGTGATGTAGGCCAGCGCCGCGTCGCTGGGCCGCTGTCCGCCGAAGACGTTGATCGGCTGGCAGCCGTTGGCCCGCGCCACGGGGTCGGCGCAGACGATCTGGCCATTGACGAGGACGGCCTGGACAGCCGCGTTGTAGCGGTTTTTCAGCAGGATGTCGCGAACATGGATGTTCGTGGTGTTCTCGCCGTGCTGGTAGTAGGCGTCGTAGCGCCAATCCGTGCCGAGGGCGGTGAACTTGCCGTCGGCGCCGATCACCCCGCGATACTGCGTCCGCGTCGGATGCACCGAGATGTTCCTAGGCAGCAGGGCGTTGCTGGTGCCGAAGGTGAAGCTGGTGATGTTGTTGGCGGCGCAGGCGGCCACGACCGACGCCGGCAGATAGGGATTGGAGCACGACATCGTCAGGCCGGTCGTCGCCGCGCCCGGATTGGGCTGGTTGCTGGATTCGACACGGGCGACGTTCAGGGTCGCGTAGATCTCGTTGTTATCGTCGATGTCGTAGGCGATCCGGCCGTAGCTGTTCATCCGCTTGATTTCGGACTGCAGCGACGTGCCGACGCCGACATTGCCCGACAGGTCGCCGCCGACGCAGAAGCCGCCATTCGAGTAGCAACCGATCACCGCGCCGTTGGCGGCCTTGGACGGCACGCCGTTCGAGCCGTACTGGAACTGGAACGGGTTTCCGTTCTGGTCGAAGGCGGTGCCTTGCAGAGGCCCTGCGCTAATCAGGCCGTACTTGGTGTACTGATAGGCCTGGGCGTGCTCGCGGTAGAGGTATTGCGGCGAGCCGTCGTTGGTGACGCCGCGATTGATCAGGGTGGCCGTGGTGTACCAGTCGCGACTGCCCGGCGCGTCCTCGCCGAAGCCGCCGGCGGGCACGCCTTCTTCGTCGTCATATTCGGCGCTGACCTGGACGTGCAGGCGATCGTTCAGGAAGGCCTTGCCGCCGGCGACCTGCAGCAGGAACTGCTCGTTGTCGCCATAGGTCGTGACGCCGCCGGCGACATTGGCCTTGAAACCTTCGAACTTCTTGTCGGTGATGAAGTTGACGACGCCGCCGACCGCGTCAGAGCCGTAGGAGGCGGACGCGCCGCCGGTCACGACGTCGACCCGCTGGACCAGCAGTTGCGGGAACAGGCTGATATCGGGAACACCCGTGATGTTGGCGGGAACCACGCGTTGGCCGTCCAGCAGGGTGAGCGTCCTGATCGGGGTCAGGCCGCGCAGCGAGAATGAGCTCAAACCCTGCGAACCGCTCGAGGTGCTGAACGTACCGGTGGTCGCGCCCGTCGACCCCTGCAAGGAGGGCAATTGGGCGATGGTGGTGAAGACGTTCGGCTCGGCGTTGCGCTCCAGGTCGGCCTGGCCCAGGGCCTGGGTCGGCGTGGGCGCGGTGAAGCCGGTGGACCGGATCCGGGAGCCGGTGACCACGATTTCGGAGAGCGCGGTGGCGGAGGCGGGCTCAGGCGCCGCGGGGGGCGCTGGAACCTGCGCCGTCTGCGCGTTGGCGGATCCCGCTGATACGATCACCGCGACCGCGCTGGTCGCGAACAAAGCGCTCAAAAAGGATGATCCCCCGCGTGCGCGACTGACAACACTCATCCTGCAGCCTCCCGTTTTTCGTTGAGTCCATCGACGATGGCCTCGCAGGAATCTGTCAGACAAAAGGGGGGCGAACCATACGACCATGGTCGTACATCGGCCGGGCGGCGACCGCCAAAGCGCCCGCCGGTCCTTGGATCTATTGGCCGCGCACCGCGTAGAGCGCGTGATGGGTCAGGACGAACAGGGTCCGCTTGTCGGGGCCGCCGAAGACCAGCTGAAGCGGTCGTTCGGGCACGTCTAGACGCCCCAGCTCCCGACCGTCCGGGGCGTAGACGAACACCTGGCCGTTGGCGACATAGACGCGCCCCTCCCCGTCCGTCGCGACGCTCTCGCCGCCGCGATCGGCGAAGGGCTTCAGGTCGGTGATCGCGCCCTGTTGACCGACCAGGCCGCTATAGGTCTTGTTTTCCGAGCTGTTGGCGATGAACACCCGCTGCCCCGGCCGGGCCGTGGTGAAGCCGTAGGTGTCGAGCGCGTCCGAGAAACGCAGACCCCGGAAATCGGGCGGTCCTTGTTGGAAGACGCGGTAGGCCGGCAGGATCAGGCTGCCGTCGGGCGAGACGTACTCCCTGGGCTTGGGCAGGGCCATGTCGCGGGCGAACATCTGCGCCAGGGTGGTGAACTGATAGGTCTCCGGGTCGAGCTGGTCCTTGAACTCGCCGTTGTTCCACCAGTTGACCGGCAGCACCGTCGCCGCGGCTGGATGATCGGCCGCCGGGGTCGCGGCGATCACCGTGACCTCGGTGTCGGGACGGCCCGGCCTGAAGCTGTAGACCGCGCCGTCACGGCCGTCCGACGACAGCACCAGCAGGTTCCCCGAGCCGTCGACGGCCAGGTTGACGGGGTCCAGCGTGTTGTCGCGCACGATCGACAGCTTGCGCTCGGCCGACCAGCTGTAGATGCGCTGATGGCGACGGTCGGTGAAATAGAGCGTCCCGGCCGCGTCCACCGCGCCGCCGCCCAGGGAATAGAAGCCGTCGGCGAGCTTTTCCACCCGGGCGCCGGCCGGGAAGACCGAGGGCGCGACCGGCGGCGGATCGCCGGTCAGGTCCAGCGCCGCGAACTGGCGCTCGCGGACCTCCAGCCCGCTGGTGAGGTCCTGGATCGCGTTCTCGTAAGGATACTTGGTCAGGCGCAGGAAGGTCGCGCAGCCGTTCTCGTCGCAGGTCGGAAAGCCGCTTTCGCCGTTCACCGCCACGTTGCGGAATCGGATGTCCCGCGAGTTGTAGACCTTGACCGCCGCGGCGGCCGGCCGCCGCGTCCGGGTCACGCGATAGGCGTGATAGTTGGCCAGCAGGATGTCGTGGGAGTCGCGGATCTCCAGCGAGACGGTGTCCTCGCCCTCGCCGGCCTCCTCCTCGGTCTGCGGCGCCAGGAACTCCCAGTTGGCGACCCGGTTGAGGCTGATCTCGCTGCGCACATGGTGTTCGACCGAGGCCTGGTAGACATGGCCGGGCGTCTGGGTGTCCGACACGTAGATGCCCGAATAGGCGTAGGTGCTGGGACTCCAGAGGTTGGCGAAGGTCCCGCCGCCGCCGTTGGTCACCCACAGGCTGGGATACTGGCCCGCCCAGCGCTTGGCCGGATCGGGGTCGGCCGTGGCGTTGGCGTTGTAGGGATTGAACCGCGTCCCGTCGGCGAGGTTGGTGCCGTGGCCGCCCTGGAACTTGACGTCGTCGACCAGCGACTGGGCGCCGGCCGTCCACAGCAGGGCCGTGGCGCGCGGGTTGATCCCGCCGGTGTTTAGGCCAAGACCCGAGACAATGGCGTCGCCTCCGGCGGCGGAGGCCACCAGCGCCTTGGGCGCGCCGACGCCCTGATAGGCCGGGGTTCCGTCCGGCAGCACGATCTGGGTGAGGCTGGGGTGCAGGCCGATCAACACCGTGTCCGGCCGCAGCTTCAGCGTGTCGGTGACGCGGTAAAAGCCGGCCGGGAAATACACCACGCGATGAGCGTCGATCGTCTTCTGGATGGCGGCGGTGTCGTCGGCGGCGTTGTCGCCCTTGGCGCCCAGGGCGCGCACGTTCGCCCAGTCGGACACGGCCGGCAGCGCCCGGATCGCCGGCGGGCGCGGCGCCGGCAGGCTCGGGATGGCGTCGGCCTTCATGTCGGTCTTGTAGACGCCCATCTGGCCTAGGCCCGGCAGGGTCAGGCCGTAGGTGAACGACGAGACCCGATAGGCGCGTCCCCTGCCTGGCTCGGTCGCCCCGCTGTCGCGGAAGCGGGCGAACACCGGAGTGTTGGCGGCCACGGCGTTCTCGAAGCCGACCTGGGTGTACACGTTGTTCTCGTTGGAGATGACGACCGCCGCCTTCGAGACGTTCTCGAAACGGACGTCCTTGCCCCACAGCCAGTCGCCGTAGCCGCGGTCGATCTCGATCCCCACGGGGGTGTCGCGCATGGCCACATTGACCAGGGTCAGGCCGGCCTCGTGCTCGCGGATCGCCGCGTCCCTCTGGCCTTCGAACGTCGAGTCCAGCAGCACGAAGCCCCAGGCCGGCGACGTCTTCTCGGTCAGGATGCCGTAGCGTCCGCCCTTGAAGCGCAGGTCCTCGGCCGCGTTGCCGACCTGGTAGAGGCCCGCCAGGCCCGAGCCGATGTCGAACTCCATGTGGCTCAAGAAGGCGTGCTGGGCGGCGTGGAAGCGGATCGCCGTCGCCGCCGGATTGCCCCGGCCGATCTCGAAGTCGATGTTGCTCATCGCCGAATAGAAGGTGGCGGAATTGGCGTCGGCGATCTCCTTGTTGAGCGGCACGCTGCCCGGCGGCGGGAACGGCACGCGGCGGGCCGGGTCGGGCTTGGCGCCGGCGAAGATCACCATGTTGGCCACGCCCTTCTGGAACCCCGGCGTCGCGTCGCCCAGCAGGATCCGCGGGCGCGTGGTGCCGACCCCGAACACCCGCACGCCCGGCCACAGGAAGAGCGTCTTGCTGATGCGATAGCGGCCGGACGGCAGGAACACCAGGCCGCCGCCGGGCTTGGCCGCGGCGGCGTCGATCGCGGCCTGGATCGCGGCCCCATCGTCGGCGCGGCCGTCGCCCTTGCCCCGCACCATGACGGCGGCCGGATCGTCGGGCGCGGTCGCGAAGGCCGAGACCGAAGCCGTCGCCGGTCCGCTCGCCGCCACGAGCAGCGCGACCAGGGCCGCGCACGGCGCGACGAACCAGCTCTTCATGGCGAACCTTTTCGTGGTCGGGGTCTTGGTCAGGGCGTCACCGCGTAGAGCGAATGGTGGGCGAGGACAAACAGGGTCTTGTCGCCCTCGCCGCCGAAGATCAGTTGCAGCGGCCGCTCGGGCACGTCGATGCGGCCGGCCAGCCGACCGTCAGGCTCATACTGGAAGATCTGGCCGTTGGCGACGAACACCCGTCCCTGCCCATCGACCGCCACGCTCTCGCCGCCACGATTGGCGAACACCTTCAGGTCGGTCAGCGTCCCGCCGGGTCCAACCTGGCCGCTATAGGTTTTGTTTTCCGAGCCGTTGGTGACGAACACCCGCTCGCCGATCGCGCCGCCGATCAGGCCGTTGGCCTGCAGGCTGTCGGACCAGCGCCAGCCGACATGGTCGGGCGGCCCCTGCCGCCACACCCGAAAGGCCGGCAGCGACAGGCTGCCGTCGGGCGAGACGTATTCCTGCGCCTTGGGCGCGGCGACGTCGCGGGCGAACATCTCGGCCAGGGTGGTGAACTGGCCGGTGGCCGGATCGTACTGGTCCCTGAATTCGCCGTTGTTCCACCAGTTGACCGGCAGCAGCGTCCTGGCGCCGGCGCGCGGCGCCGAGACCGTCGGCGCGATCAGGGTCATCGCGTCCTTGGGCCCGTCGGGATCGATCGAATAGACCGAGGCCTGCGGACCGTAGGAAGACACCACCAGCAGCCTGCCCGAGCGGTCGATCGCCAGGTTCGTGGGATCCAGCGAATGGTCGCGGACCACCTCCAGGCCCTTGGTCCTGGTCCAGCGATAGATCCGCTGGAAGCGCTTCTCCACGAAGTAGAGCGCGCCGTCCGCGCCCACCGTCGCGCCGGAGATCGACCAGAAGCCGGTTTCCAGCTTTTCGACCTTCCGGCCGCTGGCGGCGTCCGCCGGCGGCGGCGTGTCGGTGACGTCCAGCACCGCGAACTCGCGCTCGCGCACCTCCAGCTTGCGGGTCTTGTCTTGGATCGCGTTCTCGAACGGATACTTGCTGGCCCGCAGATAGGTGCCGCAGCTGATCGTGTCGCAAAGGGCGACACCGCTCTCGGCGTTGATGTGGACGTTGCGGAAGCGGATGTCCGACGAGTTGAACAGTTTCACCGCCGTTTCGGCCGGGTGATACGACCGCGTCACCCGGTAGCCGTGATAGTTGGCGAACAGGATGTTGCGCGAGTTGCGCACCTCCAGCGACACCGCGTCGGGGCCGTCGCCGACCTCCTGCTCGGTCTGGGGGGCCAGGAACTCCCAGTTCTGGACGTTGTCGAGCACGAACTCGTTGCGGACGTGATGCTCGACCGAGACCTCGTAGATGTGGCCGGGCGTGTTGGTGTCGGAGATGTAGAAGCCGGCCGAGGCGAAGGTGTTGGGGCTCCAGACGTTGGCGAACGTGCCGCCGCCGCCGTCCGTGACCCAGATGCTGGGATACTGCGCGTCCCAGCGTCCGTCGGCCACCGGATCGCCGCTTCGCGCCTGGGCCGCGCCCAGCGGCTTGCCGTCCATGGTGGGCGTGCCGCCGCCGCCCATGATCTTGACGTCGGTCACCTGCGACTCCGCGCCCGACCGCCACAGCAACGCCGAGGCGCGGGGGTTGACGCGTCCGGTGAAGACGCCCAGCCCGAACAGGATGTTGTCGCCGTCCTTGGGCGTCTCGAGCACGGGCGCCACCGGGCCGACGCCGGCGTGGCGCGGATTGTCGTCGGGGATCACCAGCTGGGTCATGGCGGGATGCAGGCCGATCAGCACTGTGTCCGGCCGCAGCTTCAGCGTGTCGGTGACCTTGTAGAAGCCGATCGGCAGGTAGAGCACGCGATGGGTGTCGATCGCCTTCTGGAGGGCGGCGGTGTCGTCGGCCTGGCCGTCGCCCTTCACGCCCAGCGTCTTGACGTTGGTCCATTGTGCGACCGGCGGCAGCGCGCGAAGGGCCGGGGCCGAAGCCGCCGGCGGGGCCGGCAGCGAAGCCATGTCCACATCGGTCTTGTACTCGCCCATCCGGCCCAGGCCCGGCAGCGTCAGGCCGTAGGTGAACGAGGCCACCTTGTAGGCCCGCCCCCTCCCCCCCACGGGGCCGGCCACGGTCTTGCCGCTGTCGCGGAAGCGGGCGAACACGGGGGTGTTGGACGCCACGGCGTTCTCGAAGCCCACCTGGGTGAAGACGTTGTCTTCGGCGGAGATGACCACCCCGGCCTTGGAGACGTTCTCGAAACGGACGTTCTTGCCCCACAGGCTGTCGCTGTAGCCCCGGTCGATCTCGATGCCGACCGGCGTGTTCCGGATGGCCACGTTGACCAGGGTCAGGTCGACCTCGTGCTCGCGGATCGCCGCGTCGCGCTGACCGTCGAACGTCGAGTCGATCAGGGTGAACTGCCAGGCCGGCGAGGTCTTTTCAGTGACGATTCCGTAGCGGCCGCCGTGGAAGTGGACGTCCTCCATGATGTTGCCGGCCTGGTAGACCCCGGCGAAGGCCGAGCCCAGGCGAAAGTCCATGTGGCTGAGGAAGGCGTGCTGAGCCATGCGGAAACGGACCGCCGCGGCGGCCGGATTGCCCTCGCCGATCTCGACGTCGACATTGCTCAAGGCCGAATAGAAGGTGCCGGAATTGGCGTCGCGCACCTTGTTGGTCGGCGGGACCACGGTCGGCACCGGCACGGGAATGTCGCCCACCTGGTACTGGTCGCCGCCCGTGAACACGATCATCGTGCCCACGCCTGTCTGGAAGCCCGGGGTGTTGGGGCCCAGCACGAAGACCGGCCGGGTCGCGCCGACCCCGAAGAGGCGCACGCCCGGCGGCACCAGGATGCTGCGGCTCAGGCGATAGCGGCCCGACGGCAGGAAGACCAGGCCGTGGCCGGTCTTGTCGCGCGCGGCGTCGAGGGCCTGCTGGACGGCCTGGGTGTCGTCCGCGCGACCGTCACCGACACCCTTGACGGTGATCGCCCGCGGATCGTCGGGCGCGGTGAGCAGAACGGAGCCGGTCGAGGCCAGGGCCGGGGTCGAGGCCGCCAGAAACGCCGCCAAAAGGACCGCTCTCATGCCGCTCTCCTCGTCACAATCCCTTATCGATAAGGAAACCACCGCATGCCCGCCATCCTCGACCATGGTCGTAGTTACGTCCCATCGGCGGCCCGGTAGAACTCGACTTCAACGTACGGCCGCCTGTCGGTCGTTCGACGGACGAGCCAGCCTTCAAGGAAGCCGCTTGCAGTCACCCTCCCCCCCTGCCTCGCCCGCTGGGCTCGCCATCATCGCCATGGGCGTCAGCGGGAGCGGAAAGTCGACGCTCGGCGCCCTGCTGGCGCGCCGGCTCGATTGCCCGTTCCTGGAAGGCGACGACTTCCATGACGCGCGCGCGGTCGCCAAGATGAGCGCCGGTCAGCCTCTCGACGACGACGACCGCTGGCCCTGGCTGGATCGGCTGGGCCTGGCCATCGGCGAGGCCGTCGCGTCGGGAGGACGGGCCGTGGCGGCCTGTTCGGCCCTGAAGCGCGGCTATCGCGAACGCCTGCGCCGCGCCATAGCGGCCCCCACCCGCTTCGTTCTGCTGAACGCGGGCCATGACGAGCTCCTGCGGCGGCTCACCCAACGTTCGGGCCACTATATGCCCGCCAGCCTGCTGGACAGCCAGCTGGCCACCCTCGAGCGCCCCGGCGCCGACGAAGCGGTGTTCACGCTCGGGTCCGTCGCGCCGCCCGAGCGCCTGTGCGACCTCGCCCAGGCCTGGCTGGAAGGCGCCGCGCATCGGGCCGACGGCGCGGCGCGCGCTTCAGGGCATTAGCCGCTTTCGCCCGCGCGAGAGACGCCAGCGCATGGCCTCGACCACGCTAGGGCATCAACCGCTTTCGCCCGCGCGAGAGATGCCAGCGCATGGCCAGGGCGGCGCCGTCGCCGTCCTGGGCGCGGATCGCTTCGACGATCAGCTCGTGCTCGCGCATCATCTCGGCGATCGCTTCCGGCGGTCGCGACCGCGAGATGTCGACCCCCGCGCGCATGATCCGGTCGACGTCGGGCTGCAGCGCCTCGAACGTGACTAGGAAGGCGGGATTGGCGGTGGCCTGCACGATGCGACGGTGCAGCTCCATGTCCTCGGCGTGGGCCGGCGCGTTCGACAGCAGAGCCTCGCGCAGGTTCGAGAGCGCGTCCTCGATGCCGGCCATCTCCTCGGCCGAGCGCCGCGCCGCCGCCAGCCGCGCCGCCTCGGCCTCGAGCACGAAGCGCACCTCGTAGCTGCCCAGGGTCGAGGGCAATTCGGACAGCGGCATGTAGGCGCCCAGTTTGTCCGACGGGCGGTTCTTGACGAAGGACCCGGCCCCCCGCCGGGCCTCGGTGATGCTGTCGGCGGCCAGCCGCACCAGGGCTTCGCGCACGATGGTGCGCGACATGCCCAGCGTCTCGGCCAGACGCGACTCGGACGGCAGGCGATCGCCAACCGCCAAGCCATCGGTGTTGATCATCTCGACGATGGCGGTATAGGCCCGGTCGGCTAGGCGGCCTTGGCTCATCCAACGGATCTCCAATGCGACCGCCACGGCGCGGTCACGCTTTCAGGTTTCACAAAAAGCGCTCGCCGACCAGCACCCCCGCCATGGGCGAACCCTACCGCCGCCGAGACGTCACGACATCTGGTCGGCCGCGCCCCCCTGCACGCAAGAAGCCCCACCTCACCCCTTTTCGTCGGCGCGCCTATCCACAGCGCAAGCCGTCAAGCTGTATGACAGATTTTCATCATGGGCCGATGAATCTCATTTGTGCACGTTACCATTGACCAACACACTTGAATCTGTCCAACTAATATCTCCAAATTCGCTGAACATGAACCGCCCGCCGGCGAATGACCGGCACACCGACCAAGGCGGGAGGCCCGGCCGTTGCAAGACGTCCGGTGATGGAGAGGAAAAGACAGGGGTGAACATGACCGGGATGAAACAACGCGACGCCGACGGAAACCCGAACCTCGGCTTTTGCGAACTCACGCCGACCCAGATGAAGGTCCTCGAGGGGGTCAACTCCGGACGGCTCAACAAACAGATCGCCTTCGACCTCGGGATCGCCGAGGCGACGGTCAAGGCGCACATGACGGCGGTGATGCGGAAACTCAACGTGCATAACCGCACGCAGGCCGCGATCGCGGCCCGGATGATGAGTTTCGGGTCGCAGGCGGAAGCCCAATAGGCCCGTCGGGCGCATTCGCGTTCGCCGAGAAGCGATCAGGCGACCGTGACGACCTCGTTTTTCAGCGCGAACCGGACCTTCGCCCTGGATCGCCTGGAGCTTGTGTTGATGGCCGCGCCACGCCCCTATGGCCCCCTACCGGAGACTCGCGCGCCGCGATCGGACCAGATCGCCGCCCCGTCGCCGGCGGACGTCGGGAAGGTTATTCGTTGAACAGGCCAGACCGCCCCCGGGGCGCCACCATCGTCGATGTCGCGCTGCGGGCGGGCGTGTCCCGCATGACGGTGTCGCGCGTCATCAACGACGGGGCCAGCGTCCGGGAGACGACGCGCGAGGCCGTGCAAGCCGCGATCCGCGAGCTGAACTACGCGCCCAACCTAGCGGCCCGCAGCCTGGTCACGGCCGGCGAGCTGCGGATCGGGGTGATCTATTCCAATCCCAGCGCCGCCTTCATGAGCGACTTCCTGATCGGCGTGTTCGAGGAAGCCACCAGCGCCGGAGCGCGGCTGATCCTGGCGCGCGGCGAAAGCGGTCATCCCCCGGCGCCGCGGGACCTGGAGAAGCTGCTGGCCGCCGGCGTCCAGGGCGTGGTCCTGGCGCCGCCCTTGGGTGAATCCGCCGTCGTCCGCGACATGCTCCGCGCCGCCAACCTGCCCGTCGCGGTGGTCGCTTCCGGACGTCCGCCGGTCGATGCGATCAGCGTCCGCATCGACGACCGCCGGGCCAGCCAGACCATGGCCCAACACCTGCTGGACCTTGGACATCGACGGATCGGCTTCATCGTCGGAAACCCCGATCAGACCGCCAGCGCGGAGCGCCTGGAAGGCGCTCGCGCGGCGGTCGCCGCGGTCGAGGGCGCCGAACTGGTCCTGGCCCAGGGCGCCTTCACCTACGGCTCGGGCCTGCTCGCCGCCGAGCGGCTGCTGGACGTCGAACCGGCGCTCACCGCGATCTTCGCCAGCAACGACGACATGGCCGCCGCGGCCGTGTCGGTGGCCCATCGCCGGCATCTCGACGTGCCGCGCGACCTGACCGTGGTCGGCTTCGACGACGCGACGGTGGCCACCACGCTCTGGCCGCCGCTGACCACCGTGCGCCAGCCGGTGCGGCAGATGGCGGCGGTGGCGCTGGACCGGCTGATGCGCGCCCTGCGTTCACCCGAACCCGACAACGGGGCGACGGCTGACTACGTGCTGGACCATGCTCTGATCGAGCGTGACTCCACCGCGCCGCCACGCCGCGTCGACACGGCGCCGAGCGCCATGACCAGTGGAGCGCGCTCTGATGTCTGAACCCACCGAAGCGGGAATGGAGAAGGCCACCGTCGGCCGGATCACCGCGCGGCTGATGCCGCTGTTCTGCCTGATGTATCTGATCGCCTATATCGACCGGCAGAACGTCTCCTACGCCAAGCTGGAGATGGTGAAGGCCCTAGGCCTCAGCGAGGCCGCCTACGGCCTGGGCGCGTCGTTGTTCTTCATCGGCTACTTCCTGTTCGAAGCGCCGTCGAACCTGATCCTGGCCCGGGTAGGCGCGCGGGTCTGGTTCGCGCGGATCATGTTCACCTGGGGCCTGGTGACCCTGGCCCTGGGCTTCACGCAGAACGCGGCGATGTTCTATGGGCTGCGATTCCTGCTGGGCGTCACCGAGGCGGGGTTCTTCCCCGGCGTGCTCTACGTGCTGACCCTCTGGTACCCCCAGGCCCATCGCGCGCGGATGGTCGGCCTGTTCATGGTCGCCAGCGCCGTAGCCAACGCGGTGGGCTCGGCCGTGGGCGGACTGCTGCTGGACCTGGACCAGGTGCTGGGCCTGGCCGGCTGGCAATGGGTGTTCCTGGCCACCGGCGCCCCCGCCGTCCTGCTGGCGCCCTACGTCCTGTGGAAGCTGCCCGACGGCCCGGCCCAGGCCAGATGGCTGCCCGAGGCGGGCAAGGCGTGGCTGGCCGGGGTGCTGGACCACGAGCGCGGCGGCGCGTCCGAGGACCATCGCGGCGCCTGGAAGGCGATGTTCGATCCCCGCGTCCTGCTCCTGGCGGGTCTCTATATCGGCATGCCGCTGGGGGCCTACGGCCTCAGCTACTGGTTGCCGACCATCGTCAAATCATTCGGCGTGTCCAACACCGTCAACGGCCTGGTCAATGTGATCCCGTGGCTGCTGGTCGCCGTCGCCCTATGGCTGGTGCCGCGCCATGCCGCCCGCCACGGCGCCAGCGCCTGGCACATCGCCGGTCCCACCCTGGTGGCCGCGGCCGCCTTGACCCTGAGCGTGATCGTGCCCGGCTCGGCGCTGAAGTTCGCCATGCTGTGCGTCGCGGCTCCGGCCATCTTCTCGGCCCAGCCGGTGTTCTGGAGCCTGCCGCCAAGCTTCCTCAGCGGGCCGCGGGCGGCGGCCGGCATCGCGGCGATCAACGCGATCGGCAATCTGGGCGGCTTCATCGCCCAGAACCTGGTGCCGCTGGTGCGCGATGCGACGGGCAGCAATCTGGCGCCCATGCTGGCCCTGGCCGCGGTGCTGGTGGTGACCAGCGTCATGATCTTCCACGCCATGGCCCGACTGGACCGGACGCGGCAATCCTAGAACAAGTCCTTGGACCGTGGGCCCGTCAACCGATCTGCGGCAAGGCCGAGGCTGGTCCAAGACGCCCCTGGTCTAGCGGGGCGTCAATCGTGCAGACGACGCCGGCCTCATCGAAGTCCAGCGTGACGACGCCGCGCAGCTCGGCCGCGAGGCTGCGGGTGAGCAGGCGCGATCCGAACCCGGTTGCGGTCGGCGGCGAAACCTTCGGTCCACCGCTCTCGGTCCAGGTCAGATGCAGCCTCTCCGGGGACGCCATGGTCCACCTCAGCGCCACGCGCCCCTCGGGCGTCGAGAGCGCGCCGTACTTCAGGGCGTTCGTGCAAAGCTCATGGAAGGCCATCGACAGCGTCAGGGCCGCATTGGGCCCCAGCGAAACCGGCGGCCCCTCAAGGGTCACCGCCTCGGCGCTCGGCAGGTTCGGAGCCAGCACGTCCGTGGCGATCTTGGCCAGTTGCGCGCCTTCCCATTGCTGGCGCGTGAGGATGTCGTGCGCCCGGCTCAAGGCCATCAGGCGGGCGGTGAACGCTTCCCGGGCCTCCGGCAGCGACGGGCTTCCGCGGAAGGTCTGGGCGGCCAGAGCCTGGACGGCGGCGAGGTTGTTCTTCACGCGATGGTTCAGCTCGTTGACCATCAGCTCCAGGCGTTCCTGCGCCCGGCGCCGGTCGTCGATGTCGATGCTGGCGCCGATCCACCCGGCCACGCCGCCCTCGCGATCCAGCACGGGCTCGGTGCGCGACAGGAACCAGCGGAACTGGCCGTCGCCGCGGCGTATGCGCAGCTCGGCCTCGAAGCGCTCGCCCTTCTCCAGGGCGGCGTTCCAGATCGGGGCGGCGCGGGCCGCGTCCTCAGGGTGCAGCAGGGACGCCGGATCGGCGACGGCCAGCGGTGAAGTCCCCGTGAACGCGAACCACCGGTCATTGAGAAACTCGATCTCGCCGCTGTCGGAGGACATCCACACCATCGCGGGAACGACATTGGCCAGGGTCCGCAGCCGCGCCTCGCTGTCCCGCAGCACAGCCTCGGCGATCTTGCGCTTGGTGACGTCGCGATAGAACACCGCGACGCCTTCGGGCGTCGGCTGCGCCCGGATCTCCAGCCACATGGTTCCGCGCGCATCGCTCCATTGTTCCTCGAAAGCCAGGGCGGTCTGGGAGCGCAAGACCTCGCGGTATCGTCGCCGCAGCCCCTCGGCTTCCGGTCCCGGCCAGATCTCCTGGTGGCTCTTGCCCAGCATGGACTGGACCGATCGCCCCTCCATGCGCAGCGCCGCCTGGTTGATCTGCAGCACCCGCAGGTCGCGGTCCATCAGCACCATGGCGTCGAGCATGTTGTCGAGCACGCTCTGGCTGCGGTCGCGTTCGATCTTCAGCGCGTGCTGGGCGCTCAGGCGATCGCTGATATCGCGGATGAAGCCGATGAAACCGATCTCGCCGTCGTCGTCGTCGATCCGGGAGATCGAAAGTTCGACGGGAAAAACACGCCCATCGCGATCGGTCGCCATCACCTCGATGCGTCGGTCCAGGACGCTCTGGACGCCCGTCTCGAGGCGTCGGCGCAAGCCCTCGGCGTGGCCCCGCCGATCCGGCTCCGGGATGATCAGGTCGGCCATCAGGCGGCCCAACGCCTCCTGGCGCGACCAGCCGAAGGTCGCCTCGGCCTGACGATTCCAGTCCCGCACCCGACCGTCGGCGCCCATGACGACCGTGGCGTCGAGGGCGGTCTCGAGAACCAGACGGATCGGCGAGACTTTTCTGGCGTCAGCGGTCAACGGCAACCTCGCCCTTGTTCCCTTGCGTGAAGCTTTAACGCGCACCCCGGCGCGCGGTGACGGCGGCGCCCCGATCACCATAGCAGATGTGCGCCGGCTTCGCGGTCAAGCCTCGGCCGCGTCGATCCGGACCCGGAACGTCCATCGCGCCGCGTCACAGTCTTTTACAGTCGGCCCGCCAGGTCCCGTACTAAGACCGCTCGACGTCGGAATTCGAGCGCCGGTTCTTCGCCTGGCCCGAGCGAACGTCCTTTCGCGGCGGGCTGGGGGACAGATTGCGGACAGTGGCGGTGGTCAATCTGAAGGGCGGCTCGGGCAAGTCGACCCTGGCCGTGCAACTGGCGCTGAGCTGGGCCAAGGCGCGGACACTGGTTCTGGCCGACATCGATCCCCAGGCTTCGTCGGCCCTTGTCCTGGATCGGCGCGATCCGACCGTCGAGGTCGTGCGCTCCACCGGCTCGAAGCTTCCGATGCTCAAGACCGGCCTGGCGCGGCGCGGACTGCAATGCCTGGTCGTCGATACGCCCGGCTCGATGAAGGAGGATGTCGCCGCGGCGATCTCGGCCGCCGACCTGGCGCTGCTGGTCGTCCGTCCGACCTATCTCGATATCGCCGCCGCAGCCGTCACGGCCCAGATGGTCCGTCAGCTGCGCAGGCCCGCGCTCGTGGTCCTCAACCAGGCGCCGCCGGCCCGAAGCGGCGTCGAAAGCGGCGTCGTCCTGAAGGCCCTGGAGGCGCTGGCCCTGCTGCGCCTGCCGATCGCCGAGGCCATCGTCCGGTCCCGCGCGGTGTTCGGCCGCGCGACCGAGCTCGGCCGTGCTGTGTCGGACGTAGAGCCCGCCTCCCCCGCCGCCGCGGAAATCGACGCGCTGGCCCGCGAGATCGGCCAGGCGCTGCAATTCGCTCAGACACCGGAAGCGGGCTATCTGATCCACACCTGAACCGCGGACCTCCGACGACCGTCGCTCAAATGAGCGAGTGAGACAACACGCCGCAACCTGAGCGCTAAACCCGATTAACGATCCGCGCCTAGCGTTTGGGTCATGAGATCGCTCATCGATTCCAGCCCAGACGGCGCCGACCGTCGCGGGCATCCCCGCTACAGCGACCAGAGCCCGGTCTATGTCGGCGACGGCGCTGTCGCGCGAAGGTGCCGCCTCGTCGACGTCTCCGACGGCGGGGCGCGGATCTTCATTGGCAGGGGCGCTGAACTTCCGGCCCATGTCGTCCTGGTCGATCCGGGGACAGGCCTCAGCCACCGCGCGGCCCTGGTCTGGAGAAGCGAAAGCGAGGCTGGGTTTCGCTTCGTGGAAGAAGGCGTCCGCTATCGTGTCATGAGGTCCGCCGAGGACCTGGGCTGGAACACCGGCCTGCGCTCATATCGCCGAGCCTCCTAGGGCCGCCGCCAGGCGTATCGGACAGCAATCCGCGCCCTGAAGCGCCCAGGAGATCCTGCGTCAGATCGCCACAGGCGTGCAGACGCGTTCCGTGCCGGACGGGCGCTCCACGGCCTATGAGCCCGAAAATCGCGCTCCTTGGCATCCATCGCCACAGGCTCCCGCCTGGAGCCCCTCAAGAAACTTTACTATAGCGTGTATCCATGGAGCGGCCCGCCGCATTAGACTTCCACGCGAGCCAAACGCGGCCATGCCAGACGGGGCAAATCTCGATGTTCAAGGAGGTCGCCATGAGGTTGTGTTCGATGTCCGCGACGACCTTCACCGGCAAGCCAGGGCGTCCTTGCGGATGACTTTCCCCGCTGACCTTGATTGCGATGCGCCGCTGCGTACGGCTGGCGTCGGCAAGGCGGCCTGATGCGGGCCGCGGCGCCGCGTCCTGGACATCGTCGCGTCCCATGGCGGCGGGAGTTGGTCGCTCTCACCGTGCTCGGCCTGACGCTGTCGTGGTCCGCGGCCAACGCGGCGCCCCTCGAATATCAGGTGAAGGCGGCCTACCTCTACAAGCTTGTCTCGTTCGTGGACTGGCCCGCGGGGTCGCTGCCGGCTCCGGGCGCGCCGGTCAATCTCTGCGTGGTCGGCGACGACCCCTTCGGCGCGGCCTTGGATCAGGCAGCGCAGAACCAGCAGGTCGATGGGCGTCCGCTGGCCGTGCGCCGCATCGCGACGGTGTCGAAGTCGTCGGGCTGCCAGGTTCTCTACATCGCCGGCTCGAAACGCCAGTCGGTCGCCAGCGCCCTGCAGTTGGTGAAGGGCTCGCCGAGCCTGACGATCACCGAGGCCTCGGAGGCGCGCGGGAGCATCGTCCAGTTCGTCGTCAAGGAGGGTCGCGTCCGTTTCACCATCGACCTCGCGGCCGCCGCCCAGAACGGTTTGACCATCAGCGCCAAGCTCCTGAGCTTGGCGCTGTCAGTAAGAGATGGACCCAACCCATGACCCGGCCCGATGGGTTCCAGCCGCGCCATGGGCGCTCCGGCTTCGCGTTCGGCGGCCTGGCCATCGCCGCCGCCCTGGCGCTGGTGGCCATGGGCCTGGTGATGGGGTTCTACAACGAGCGAACCTTCCGGGCGCAGAAGACCCAGGAAGTCGCCGTCCAGGCCCAGATCCTCGCGGCCAGCGTGACCGCGGCTCTGGCTTTCGATGATCGCAAGGTCGCCCAGGAATATGTCGAGGCGCTGAGCGCCAATCCCGAGGTGGAGGCCGCGGGCGTCTATGACATCCAGGGCCGCCTGCTGGCCGGTCACGCGCGACCGAACGCGCCCCCGCCCCCGGCCGTCGCGGCAAGCTCTCCCGCCTCCGACAGCCGATACATCGTCGTGACCGCGCCGGTTCGGCAGGGCCAGAGCGTCATGGGCTCGGTCTATATGCGCACCGTAGTGGAGCCCCTGCCCCGGCGCCTGGCGCGATACGCCGGCGTCGGCCTGCTGCTGGTCATGGCCGCCCTGCTGGTCGGCGTGCTCGGCGCGGGACAGACTCTGCTTCGGCGGGCGAACGCTCGGCTGGAAGAGCGGGCCCAGGCCCTGGGCGAGGCCAACAACGCCCTGCAGATCCATATTCAGGAACGCGAGCGGGCCGAGGAAGCGCTGCGCCAGGGACAGAAGATGGAGGCGATCGGCAAGCTGACCGGCGGCCTGGCCCACGATTTCAACAACCTGCTGATGGTCGCCTCGGGCGGTCTGGACATCCTGGAAAAGTCCGATGACCCGGTGAAGCGCCAGCGGTTCGCCGGCGCGGTCCGCCAGGCCCTGGATCGGGGCGCCGAATTGACCGGCAAGCTGCTGGCCTTCTCCCGCCGCTCGCCGTTGAAGCCCGAGATCGTCGACCTGTCCAAGCGCATCCCCGATCTGTCGATCCTGCTCGAACGGTCGCTGCGCGAGGACATCGCCGTGGAACTGCGACTGGCCAAGGACCTGTGGCCCATCGAAGTGGATTCGACGCAGTTGGAGGTCTCGCTGCTGAACATCGCGGTCAACGCGCGCGACGCCATGGCCAAGGGCGGTACGCTGACGATCGTCGCCGAGAACCAGCCCGATCTGGCGCAGGGCGAACTGGTTGGCGACTTCGTTCGCCTGTCGATCATCGACGACGGCGTGGGCATGCCCGCCGAACACATCGCCCGGGCCTTCGAACCGTTCTTCACCACCAAGGAGGTGGGCCGCGGGACAGGCCTGGGGCTCAGCCAGGTCTACGGCTTCACGCGGGCGTCCGGCGGCGACGTCCGGATCGAAAGCGCGCCAGGACTGGGAACGGTCATCTCCCTGTTCCTGCCCCGCTCGGACAAGGCCGCGCCGGTCGCGACGCCCTCGAGCGCGCGACCGACCGCGTCCGAGAACCAGGGCCGGGTGCTGCTGGTCGAAGACGACGACAATGTCGCCATGGTCGTGCTGGAGATGCTCCAGTCCCTGGCCTATCAGCCCACCCGCGTCGACAGCGGCGCGGCGGCGCTACGGATGCTCAAGCAGCGCAGCGACTTCGACATCGTGTTCTCGGACATGGTCATGCCCGGCGGAATGGGGGGCATGGACCTGGCGCGGGCGGTCAGCCAGAAATATCCCAGCCTGCCCGTCGTCCTGACGACCGGCTTCAGCGAGGCCGCCACGGCCGCCGCCCAGGCCGGCTTCCGCGTCCTGCCCAAGCCCTATGCGATCGAAGCCCTGGCCAGCGAGTTGGGCGCGGCTCGGCAAGGTGTTTAGAACCGCCACCGCAGGTCCGCATAGACGCTCCTGGGGATCGCCGCGCCGTTTGGGAACTCCTGGACCCGCTCGTGCAGCAGGTTGGCCCCGGACAGGGACAACTGCACCCGGTCGGAGATGTTCCAGGCGACGCTGGCGCCGAGCTCCACATAGGACGGCAGGCGCGGATCCGGCAGGGCGCCGACATAGCGGACGGCCGCGTCCAACGTCACCGCCCGCCCCAGATCCATCGACGATTTCAGCGACGCTTGGTGCTCGGGATCGTCGCCGGCTTGCTTGACGCCCAGCAGCAGCGGACCGCTGGAGTCCGGCTTGAACTTCAGGCGCTTCTCGAGCCAGCTGTATCCGCCCACCAGTCGCCACCACGGGGCGACGCGATATTCGCCCCAGGCCTCCAGGCCATAGGTATGGCCCTCCATGCCGTTGCCCCAGTGGAGCGGCAGGAAGGTGACCGGGTCGGCCTCGATGCTGCGCAGGTCGTCATAGACGTTGTAGTAGGTCGAGACCGAGAACGAGGCCCTGTCGGAGGGCTGGATCCGCGCGCCGACCTCGTAGGCCGTCAGCTTTTCGGACTGGAAGGTTCCACCGCCGGTCAGGAACCGGATGTTGCCCAGATATTCGACGACGTCCCGATCGAACGGCGTGGCCGATCGCACCGCCTTCGACGCCGCCGCCCAGACCATCGCCTTGTCGGTGGGCGTCCAGGACAGCCGCAGGCTCGGCAACGGCTCGGCGTCGAGATAGGGGTCGTTCTCGATCTTCAGCCCCACGGTCAAGGTGGTGGACGTCGTCAGGGTGACGCTGTCCTGGACGAACAGGTTGGAAAGGTTGAGGGTCCCTTTGGTGGGGACGAAGAAAAAGGTCGGCGAACCGCCCAGCTTGTAGGGGCTGTGACGGAATCCTCCGCCCCAGACCACCGCCTGCCGGGCGCCGAGGCTGAAGCTGTGGCGCACGTCGATATCGTAGGTGTCGACCGTCAGGACGCCATGGCGTTCGGCGCGGTCGTAATAGGCCTGGACCTGCAGTTCCGCGCCGCCCTGCCCGACACGGATCCAGCGCGCGAGCAGGTTGCGGCCGGCCAGGTCGTCGTTGGATTTTCCGTCGTAGAGATCGCCCTGCAGCGTCAGGACGTCGCTGGAACCGGGGGTCCAGTCGAGGCGGAAACCGCCCTGCGCCCGCGACCAGCTGTCCCCCGCCGAAGCTCCGGCCAGGGTCTCGGTGCTCCCGATCTTCTGGGCGCGGGCATAGACGCGATAGGTCACGGCCTCGCCCAGCCGGCCGCCGTAGCGCAGGCTGGCCGAACGCTCGCGACTACCGCCGCCCACCACCAGCAAGCCGCCCTGGGTCTCGCTCGACTTGCGCGTGGCGATGTTGATCACCCCATTGACGGCGTTGGCGCCCCAAAGGGTCGCGCCCGGCCCGCTGACCACCTCGATGCGATCGACATCTTCCGGCAGGACGTCCTGCATGTCCCAATAGACGCCGGAAAACATCGGCGTGTAGACGCTGCGCCCGTCGATCAGCACCAGCAGCTTGTTGGAGAAGTTCTGCGCATCCTCGTTGCCGCTGAAGCCGCGGGCGGTGATCACATATCGGCTGGCGGTGTCCTGCTGCACCTGGAGGTTGGGCGCCAGGCGCAGCATTTCCGGGATGGTGCGCGCGCCCGACCGGGCGATGTCGTCGTGGGTGATGACATAGATCGCCGACGGGGCCTCCCGGACAGCTTCGGGGCGCTTGGAGACGGACGTCACCTGGATCTGGCCCAGTTCCTCGATCGAGAGAGAGGCCAGGTCGATGGGCGCCTGGGCCAAGTCGATCGGCGTCTGGGCCTGGACGGCGGTGGCGATCGTCGCCATCCCAGCCGCGCCCAGGATGCGGATCGTCGCCAATCGTCTCCAAGACGTCGTTCGCATCGCCGCCTCCCCTTTCAGCCCTGGCGACTCAGCGACGGCCGGAACGATGGCCCACCGGGCCTCGCCCCACCGCTTTCGCGCCGGCTTCGCCCCAAACACGTCCGGATTCTGGGACGACCGCCAGCCAAATCCGTGTTTCCCCAAGTCCGCGCTCCTCACGCCATCACAAAGCCTAACGCGCGACACACGGATAGGTTGGAAAGTTTCGAACGGCGGACCGAAGCGGTCAAGGACGGGCATTCGTTCCGCCCCGGGGGGACGCTGCGGAACATCATTCCGCGCCTGGGAACAATCCGCGGGCAAACGAGGACAAACGTGCCGCCGGGAACCGCCTAGGGTCGCTTCATGACGCAAGACATGACTTACGCGCGCTACCTCGCGCTGGATCAGTTGCTCGCGGCCCAGCAGCCGCTGAGCGACCGTCACGACGAACTGCTGTTCATCGTCATCCACCAGACCAAGGAGCTGTGGCTCAAGGAGATCATCCACGAGGTGCTCCTGGCCAAGCAGTTGATCGCGGAAGGCGACGTCGAGCCGGCCTACAAGGCCCTGGCGCGGGTGTCACGGATCCAGACGGTGATGACCTTGTCGTGGGACGTGCTGGCGACCATGACCCCGGCCGACTACCTCAGCTTCCGCGGCGAGCTGGGCTCCAGCTCGGGCTTCCAGTCGCACCAGTTCCGCACCCTGGAATACCTGCTGGGCATGAAGGACCAGAGCTTCCTGAAGTTCCACGCCGAGGGCTCGGACGCCCTGGCGCAGCTGCGGGCGGCCCTGGCGGCGCCCAGCCTCTACGACGTCGCCATCGCCCAGCTGCCCAAGGCGGGGCTGGCCGTGCCGAACACGGTGCTGAACCGCGACTTCGCCCAGACCTACGCCCCCTCGCCCGAGGTGGAGGCCGCCTGGCTGGAGGTCTATCGCGACACCCAGCGCTATTGGGAGCTGTACCAGCTGGCCGAGAAGCTGGTCGACCTGGACGACGCCCTGGTCACCTGGCGCCACAAGCACGTACTGACCGTCGAGCGGATCATCGGCGGCCGGCCGGGCACCGGCGGCACCGACGGCGTCGGCTACCTGGCCTCGACCCTGCGCCGGCGAGCCTTTCCCGAGCTGTGGTCGCTGAGAACCAAGCTGTGAGCGCCGCCCGCAAGGACCTGTTCTCGCGGGCCCTGGCGGCCGCGCCGGGGCGGCTGCACATGGCCGCCCACAGCCATCATCTCTGGCCCGACGCCACCCTGGCCGCCCAGGTCGAAGCCTGGAAGGACGCCGCTCTCCTGGCCGACCACAAGTGGGACAAGGCGCTGGGCCAGGTCTATCCGGCCGCCCAGGCCCTGGTCGCCGGCGAGCTCTCCCTGCCCTCGCCCGACAGCCTGGTCTTCGCGCCCAACACCCACACCCTGCTGGCGGCGCTGAAATCGGCGATCGACCGCCGGCCCGTCCGGGTGCTGTCGACCGACGGCGAGTTCCATTCGTTTCGCCGCCAGGCCCGGCGCTGGGTCGAGGCCGGCGAGATCGCGCTGACCCTGGTCGAGAGCGACGCGCCAAACAGCCAACATGGGGATTTCGCCGAGCGGTTCCTGACGACCGCGCGCGACGGCGATTTCGACCTAATCTTCGTCAGCCACGTCTTCTTCAAGAGCGGCCTGGTCTTCGACCGCGTCTGGGAGCTGGCCGACCTGGCCCGGCCCGAGGCCCCCTGGGTGGTGATCGACGGCTATCACGGCTTCCGGGCCGTCCCGACCAACCTCGCGGCCGTGGCCGACCGGGTCTTCTACCTGGCCGGCGGCTACAAGTACGCCATGGCGGGCGAAGGGGCCGCGTTCCTGCATGCGCCGCCGGGCTTCGGCCCGCGCCCGGTCCTGACCGGCTGGTACGCCGAGTTCGGCGACCTGGAAGGTCCGCCCGGCGGGGTGGGCTATGCGCGCGACGCCGGCCGCTTCCTTGGCGCCACCTTCGATCCGTCGGGCCTCTACCGCTTCGTGGCGGCGGGACGGATGCTGGAAGCCGAAGGCCTGACCACGGCGGCGATCGCCGGCCACGTGGCCGGCCTGCAGCGAAGCCTGCTCGCCCGGATCGCCGCCGGCGAGGCGGGGCCGCTGAAGGACACGGTGGTGCTGAACCCGCCGGGCGAAGGTCCGCAAGCCCGCTTTCTGGCCCTGCGCCATCCCTCCGCCCAGGCATGGAAACAGGCGCTGGGGGAAAAGGGCGTGGTCGTGGACGTGCGCGACGACGTGCTGCGGATTGGCCTCTCGATCTATCACGATGAGGCTGATTTGGAGGCGTTCTGCGCGGCATGCGGGGCGCTGGCCTAGAGCGAACCGCGCGGTACGGGAACCGCCCCAGATTCTGATTTTTCACGGAACGCCGAGGCGGCTTGCCAAGCGACAAGGGATCGCCGACAAATCCCTATCATTGTTATAGAGTTTACGCATGCCGCAAGCGCCAGCGCCTGTCATCGCCGTGGTCGGCGCGGGGTTCAGCGGCGTCATGACCGCCCTCAACATCCTGCGACGATCGGCCGAAGCCAGGATCGTCCTGTTCGAGCGCCACACGCCCATCGGCCTGGGCGCGGCCTATGCGAGCCACAATCCCGGCCATCGGCTGAACGTCCGGGCGGGCAACATGAGCGCCTGGCCGGACGATCCGAACCATTTCGTGGAATGGCTGCGCCGCGAAAGGCTCGGCCTCGGTCCCGCCGACTTCGCCACCCGCGCCGACTACGGTCGCTACCTGCAGAGCTTGGTGACCGACATCGCCGAAGGTCCCGCCGGCGCCGGCCGTCTCGTCGTGACGCCGGACGCCGTCACGGGGATCGAGCCGGACGGCGAGGGTTGGCGGCTGCAATGCGCCATGGGCCGCAGTGTCACGGCTCGCGCCGTCGTCCTGGCCCTCGGCAATCCGCCGCCCGCGCGGCCGCCGGGGATTGACGAGACCTTCGCGGCCTCGAACGCCTATGTCGCCGATCCCTGGCGCTGGGACGCGACCGAGCTGCCGTCCGGGCCGGTGTTGCTGATCGGCACGGGCCTGACCATGGTCGACATGGCCCTCTCCCTGAACGACGCCCAGCCCGGCCGCCCCATGCTGGCGCTGTCCCGCCGGGGCCTGACCCCGCTGGAGCACGACGGCGCCCCGCCGCTGATCCTGCCCGCCCCGCCGGCGAACGACCTCTCGCCGCTGGAGGTTTTCGGCTGGCTGCGAACCGCCGCGGCCGAGCACGGCTGGCGCACGGCCATCGACGCCACGCGGCCGGCGGCCCAGGCCCTCTGGCGCAGCTGGTCGCCACCCCAGAGGCAGGCCTTCCTGCGCCACGCCCGCCCGTTCTGGGACATCCACCGCCACCGCCTGGCCCCGCTCGTCGCGCGCCGGATCGCGGCCATGCGCGCGACGGGCCAACTGGCGCTGGCGGCCGGCAAGATCCGCAGCCTCAGGCTCGAGGCCGACGGCTTCGCCCTGTGCCGCTGGCGCGGGCGCGGCCGCGGCGAGAACGGCGGCTATGTCTTCCGCGCGGCCACGGTGATCAACTGCACCGGCCCGGCCGGCGACGTGCTGACCTCGACCGATCCTCTGATCCAGAACCTGGTCCGGCGTGGCCTGGCCCACCCCGATCCGCTGCGCCTGGGCTTCGACGTGGACCACGACGGCCGGCTGCGCGACGTCTCCGGCCGGGCCTCGCCGACCCTGCTGAGCGTCGGTCCCGCCACGCGCGGCGCCTCATGGGAAATCACCGCCGTTCCCGACATCCGCGGCCAGGCGGCGGCCGTGGCCGAGACGGTCCTGGCCGCGCTGGGCTAGAGCTTCACCACGATCCCGCGACGGTCCATGACATAGCCCAGCAGCCAGCAGACCAGCATGTAGGCGATCGCGCACAGCAGCGAGCCCAGCGCGCCCGGCGTCAGCGCCTGGAACACATGGATCCCGACCCACTCGTACAGCCCCACGCCCGGCGCGACCTCGACCATGCCCAGCACGGTCACGAACAGCTCCGAGAACAGGTAGATCACCAGCGGATTGAGGCCGAACACCTGGAAGAAACGCGTCGCCGCATTGGGCGCCCGTCCCTCCAGCACGGCGGTCAGGGCCGCCAGCAGCACCAGGTCGATGCCGACGGTCAGCAGGACGAAGCTGCTGGTCCACAGCTTCTTGGCGATCGGGAAGGCCAGTCCCCAGGCGAGGCCGCCAGCGATCAGGACCGCGCCGGCCACGGCCATGCGGAGCGTGGCCCGGCGCGCATCGGGCGTGTTCTTCAGGAACCGGGCGGCCAGATAGCCGGCCAGCACGTTGACCGTCGACGGCAGGGTTCCCAGCAGGCCTTCGGGATCGAAGCCGCCGTCCTTGCGATAGAGGTGGTTCTGGCCGATCAGCATCAGGTCCAGATGGGTGCCGGCGTTGCCCAGTTTCGACAGCGGCGCCGCCGGATCGCCGAAGGCCAGCAGGATCGCCCAGTAGCCCAGCAGCAGCGCGATCGACAGCACGACGATCAGGCGCGGCGACAGCCAGCGCACGGCGAAGGCCGCCAGCATGTAGCAGAGGGCGATGCGCTGCAGGACGCCCATCACCCGGGTGTTGGCAAACGGACTCAGCGCCCAGTGTCCGTCGACCTTATGGACGAACGGGAACCAATACATCAGGAAGCCCAGCAGGAAGATCAGGGCCGTGCGCCGCAGCACCTTGGCCATGAAGTCACCGACCGGGATCGGCCGCGAGAAGGCGAAGGCCATCGAGCAGCCGACCGCGAACAGGAACGAGGGAAACACCGCGTCGGCCGCCGTGAACCCGAACCACGGCGCGTGGACCAGCTGGGTGTAGGCCTTGGCCCCGGGGCCGGCCGTATTGACGACGATCATCAGACAGATCGTCAGGCCCCGGAAGACGTCGAGGGACAGAAAGCGCGCGGCGGGCTTGGTCATCCGTTCTTTCCTTGGGTTTGGTCCAGGCGAGCGAGCAGGGCCTTGACGCCCCCGATCGGATCGGCCGGCCGCTGGCGGCGATAGACGGTGTCGGCGGCGACCCAGGCGCGCTCCCAGGCGACGCCGTCGCGGGTGACGGCGGCCTCGTCGAAGGGGCCGGTCCCGGCCGCCTTCAGCGCGTCCAGGAACCGCGACCAGCGCGGCAGGTAGAAGTCGCGATAGAGCCCCTGCCAGGCCTTGGACGCATAGTCGTTGAGATTGCCCTCCCCGCCCCAGACGGTGACCTGGGCCTTGGCGTTGGCGACATAGGCCGCGGCGTCCGCCGGGGTGTCGCCATAGGCGCGGGCGTCGTCGATCCAGGTGGCCAGGGTCTCGGGCTGGACGCCCAGCAAAGCGTCGATCAAGAGGGCCAGGGCCTCGACCTCGCCGCGCGCCTTGTCGCCGGCGGCGACGTCGCCCGCGCGGTAGGCGGCCACGGCGGCCTGCAGCTGGCCGTCGATCCGCAGGCTGGCCAGGTGCCGGGCCGCGTCGACCAGGTCCAGCACGAACAGGGGCTGGTCGGCGAAGGCGCTCGCCTGGGCGACCAGGGCGCGGACCGCCGCGTCCAGCTGGGCGCGGTCGCCGGGATGGCCCGGGAACTCGCCGATCGTCGCCGTCGGCCGCTTGAAGAACAGATAGGCGCCGGCCTTGCTCTTCCACCAGCGCGGCGACCAGTAGCGGGTCGAATAGGCGGCCTGGACCAGCTGGCCCATGGCGGCGTCCAACTGCTGCGTGGTGGCGCCGTAGCGCGAGCGGGCGTAGGTCGACAGCCAGGCCGACAAGGACCCCTGCCCCGCGCCCCAGGCCAGGTCGTAGACGGCCTCGTAGACGATCGAATTGTTGTGCAGCCCCTCGGGGAACATCCCGAAGCCCGCCAGCTTGCCCGTCTCGGGATTGGCCGCGATGGCCGTCAAGTCGCGGCGGTAGTAGTCGAGGTCGCCGTAGACTGGGTTGCTGCCCCCGTAGTTGTGCACATAGCCGTAGATCCAGGGCTTGCCGCCAAAGGCCTTGGCGTTCTTCCAGACGTCCGGATAGCGGTCGTTGCCGATGTCCAGGACCATCAGCCTGTCGTCGGGGACCAGGCTCAGATAGGCCGAGATCGCCGGCGGGTCCCAGAAATGGGAGTCCGCGCCGAACAGCCAGCCCTGCATCACCCACACCGCGTCGGGACGCGCCTGACGGATCGAGTCGTAGATCGCCTTGCCGTAGGCGGCCAGGCGCTGGGCCTTCAGGGCCGGATCGATCTCGGCCTTGGCCTTGGTCGCGGCCGTGTTGGCTGTCCCGTCGCCATAGGCCGCGTCGCGGGCGTCGGCGCCGTCGGCGTTGATCGGCGGCAGCATCTCGTTGAACGAGTCGGCCAAATAGTAGGTCCCGGCCCCGTAGGTCTGGGTGTACAGCGCCAGGAAGCGGCTGGCGATCTTGGCGAACAGCGGGTCGGCCGGGTCCAGCCAGTAGGTCTCGTGGAAGCCCTCCCACGGCCGCATGCGGTAGATGCGGGCCTTCGGGTGCTTCTGGGCGAAGGCCTTGGGCACGTAGCCGCCGAAGGCCGGCAGGATCGGGGTCATGCCCAGCGACCGCATCCGCCCCAGGATCTTGACCTGCAGGTCCTTCTTCTTGTCGATCCAGGCCGTCGGCAACGGCGCGCGGTAGCCCTCGATGTTGCCCATGCGCTGCCAGGGCGTGAAGGCGGGGCCGGAGAAATAGTCGGCCAGCTCGGCCTCGGTCAGACCGAACTCGCGCCACAGCGCCCGCCAGACATATTCCTGGCCCTCCATGGCCACCGGCATGTCGACGCCGTGGACCGCCATCCAGTCGATCTCGCGGCTCCAGCGCGCCCAGCCCCACCAGGGCGTGGTGTAGCCGTAGGTGCAGGTGTTGAGGTAGGCGCGGTGCGCGAACGGGGTGGCGAGCCTTCCCGTGTCGGCGTCGGGAAAACGGTCCGGCAGCGCCACCCGGTCCCCCTCCCAGCTGACCGACGCCGCGCCGACGGACTTCAGGTAGCTGTAGGCGCCGCGCGTCAGGGCGATCGGCGTGTCGCCGCTGATGCGAACCCGCCCTCCCTGGCCCTTCACCGCGTACCAGGGCGGCGCGGTCTCCGTCGCGCGCGGCGCGAGCGCCAGGTCGATCCGTCCGGCGCGCGGACCGAAACGGCGAACGAGCACCGCCCGCGCCGCCTTGAGCGCGCCGGCGTCGTCGTCGGTCGCCGCGGCGATAGACGGCGTCGACAGTGCGGCGACGGCGGCCAGGGCTTGCTGCAGCGCCTGGCGGCGGGAGGGGCTGGACGCCATGGACATCAGGTCTCGGGACATCTGGAACACCGAAAAGTTTGGTCGCCGCCCAGGAATCCGGCGGCGACCAGTCGTTTCGCCGAGGATTCGGCGTCTAGGGGAGAGCTTCGAAACGCTACATCTTGTACTGGAAGGACAGGTAGTAGCTGGGACCGGTGGACGAGCTCATCTGCCAGCGGCTCTTGTCGATCAGGTAGGCCTTCTCCTCGGCGTTGTTGAGATTCATCGCCGCGAACGAGAAGCTCAGATGATCGTTGAGGTTATAGCCGAGGTTCAGGTCGAACTGGGTGCGCGAGGCGACCGTGTGACCCAGCGGGCCGGCGAAGAAGCTCTCCACCGATGTCTGGTCGTAGGCGCTGCGGTAGTTGGCCGACAGGCGGGCGCTGAAGATCTGGTTCTCCCAATAGACCGTGCCGTTGGCCGTATGCTCCGACAGGTTGGCCAGCTTGAAGCCGGTCGTCGAGGTCGCCGGGCTGACATGGGTGTAGTTGGCGATGAAGCCGAAGCCCTCGATCGGCAGCCAGGCGTCCAGCGATTGTTGCCAGTTCAGTTCGTAGCCCTTGATCGTGACTTCGCGGGCGTCGTTCAGGGGCTGGGTGATCGAGTAGGTGTCGCCGGCGCCGGAGACGCAGACGCCGCTGGAGTCCTTGGACAGGCTGACGCCTTCGTAGGCGGCCGGGCAGACCAGCGAGGTATAGGTGCCGTTCTTGACCTTCTTGCTGAAGAAGCCCGCGCTCAGTCCGTTGCCCTCGCCGTAGTACCACTCCAGCCCGACATCGATCTGGTTGGCGGTCAGCGGGTTGAGCGAGCCCTGGCCCAGGGCCACGGTGGTGACCTTGTGGCCGGTGCTGTCGGTCGTGGTGCTGACCGTCGTGGCCAGTTGGTTGCTGGAGTCGATGATCGGACGGACCAGCACCTTGGCGGCGGCGAAGCGCAGCAGCAGATTGTCGGTGAGGTCGACGCTGAAATTGGCCGAAGGCAGGATGTTGTCGTAGGACTTGGGCGTCGAATAGGTTCCGGCGACCAGCTTGACCTCGGTGTTCTTGGGGTTGGCGGCGCCGGCGACATAGCCATGGACCGTCTGGTCGGTGCTTTCTCGGCGGACGCCGACATTGCCGCGGAACGGCAGCGAGAAGAGCTCGCCCTTCAGGTTGGCCATCGCGTAGAATGAAGTCAGGTCGCGCTTGACGTTGTAGCTGCCCTGCGGGTCGAAGGCCTCGTAGACCGTGTAGCCCTCTTTGGCCAAGGCGTCGCGATAGGCCTGGATGTTCGGCGAGATCCAGGCGCCCGGAATGGTCATGTCGCCATCCAGGAAGTTCGACACGGCGACGCCGGTGGTCGCCAGGCTGGGCGCGAACGCCGTCGGCACGTTGGTGTCCTGACGGTCGAAGCGGTTGACGTGCCGTTTGAGCACTTCCTTGCGGTACTTGCCGCCGACGGCGATCGATTCCAGGACGCCGTAGTCGATATAGCGTTTCACATCCAGTTGGGCGGCGTCCTCGTAGGAGTCGATCGTGCGGTAGGCGCCTGTCGGATAGTTGTTCCGGAACAGATTGGCCGGCGCGTACTGCGTTGCATCGGTCAGGGCGTTCGACGTCGCGAAGACGATGTTCTTGGGATCGCTGATGTCCAGCGTCGCCGACGGAACGACCACGCCGAGGATCGCCGCCTCCTCGTTGAAGATCGCGTGGCCGCGCGAATAGTGCGCGACGCCCTTGAAGTCCCAGTTCTCCAGGCCGGTCCAATGGAAGTCGGTGGTGAAGGCGCCGGTCGACTGCGGCCGGGTCTCGAACTGGTGGTTGTTCTCCAAGCGGAAGTTGTTGATCTGCACCTTGGTGGAGGTGTTGTTCGCCGACGCCAGCGTCACCACGTTCGAGGCCGAAGGACTGGTGAACAGGAACACCTGCTGATGCAGGTCCTGGGTGGTCTTGTCCTTGGCGTAGGTGGCGATCATGTCGATCTGCAGGGTGTCGATCGGCTTGAACTGGATGGCGCCGTTGACCATGCTGCGCTTGGTGTCGCGGTCGATGCGACGGAAACGCAGGCGGCCGGGCGTATAGACGCCGCTGTTGACGATCCAGCGGTCCATCCACATGTAGTCGCCGCGGTCCTTCAGCGCCTGGTAGCCCGCGCCCAGGAACACCCCCAGCTTGCCGTCGAGGAAGTGGTCGACATAGGTCGCGCCGACCTTGCCGGTCGGGTCACCATCGGCCAGGTTCTGCTTCTGCAGCTTGCCGGCCAGGATCAGTTGACGGCCCTTGACGTCGAACGGATGCACGGTGTCGATGTTGACCGTGCCGGCTAGGCCGCCGGCGTCCATGTCGGCGGTCGGCGACTTGATCACCTGGATGGCCGAGGCCAGTTCGGTCTGGATCACGTCGTAGCGGAAGCCGTCGGTGAAGTTGGCGCTCTTGAACGACTGACCGTTGATCGTCGTCATCGCGTACTGCGGGCCCAGGCCGCGGATGCTGATCGTCGAGCCGCGGCCGTTGATGTTGGAGATCTGCACGCCTGGAATGCGCTGGATCGCTTCGGCGATGTTTTCCGACGGAAACTTGCCGATGTCCTCGGACGAGATGCCGTCCGAGACCCGGATGTCCTTGCGCTTGGTGTCCAGGGCGGTCGCCAGGCTCTTGCGGAAGGCGGTGACCACCACTTCGTCAATGGCGTCGGCGGGAGCCGCTGGAGCCGTCTGAGCCGAAGCGACGCCGGCCAGGCAAGCGCCTGCCAGCAAGGTGAGCACGAACGCTTTGCGCCTGTTGGCGGATGCGAAGGGCGCGAACTTGGAACGCATTATCAATTATCCCCCTCAAGTCGGTGGCGCGATGAATCGCGCCGCCTTGACGCCGCGTTTCGCGGCCATTTCGAGCAGACCATTTAGAGACCTATATGGACTGCTCCCAAGGCATCGTAGGGTGGGGTCCTGGGAGGATCAAAGCGCGCAACCCCTTATGCCGCTTGGAATTTGGCGGTGATGGAAACATGGGCGCTGGTTCGATTGGTCATATGTTTCGCCAGAAAGCACCTTAAAAGAAATTGCGAAACAATTCAGCCACATAAAATCAAATGACCATGCTTCATCCCAAAGATCAATAATACCAATTTAATGCCTCTTTTACGACCTTTCCGCGCCGCCCGGGGCAGCTCCACAAACAGGCGATAGCGCCGCCTCCGGCCAAGGCCTTCCGCTCGCTCCAAACCGGCGCGCCAGCCCCCGGATGGCCTCGACTCGATCCGCCCCTCGGCGTGACCAACGCCGGCTTGGGATCAAGGGACCGAAAATCCGACGGTCGGTCCGTCACCGCATGGTCGGGATCACGAAGCTCTGGTCCAACACCGCCCCGCCCTTGGGCCAGCGTTGGGTCACGGTCTTGGTCCGCGTGTAGAAGCGCACGCCATCCAGGCCGTACTGGTTCAGGTCGCCGAAGCCCGAGCGCTTCCAGCCGCCGAAGCTGTGATAGGCGACCGGCACCGGAATCGGGACGTTGATTCCGACCATGCCGACCTCGACCTGGTCGGCGAACTCGCGAGCGGCGTCGCCGTTGCGGGTGAAGATCGCCACGCCGTTGCCGTACTGGTGGCGCGAGGCCAGGCCGATCCCGTCCTCCAGGCTCTGGGCGCGGACCATCTGCAGCACTGGTCCGAAGATCTCGTCGTGGTAGGAGCGACTGGTCGGCTTGACGTGGTCGAACAGGGTCGGACCGACGAAGAAGCCGTCCTCGTGGCCTTGCAGGGAGAAGCCGCGGCCGTCGACGACCAGTTCGGCGCCTTCATCGACGCCCATCTGGATGTAGCTCTCGATCCGCGCCTTGTGGGCGGCGCTGACCACCGGGCCGTAGTGGGCGTCGTGGTCGGTGCTGACGCCGACGCGAAGCCCGCTGATCGCCGCGACCAGCTTCTCGCGCAAGGCGATGGCGGTCTTCTCGCCGACCGGCACCACCACCGGCAGGGCCATACAGCGCTCGCCGGCCGAGCCGTAGGCCGCGCCGATGATGTCGGCGGCCGTCTGGTCTAGATCGGCGTCGGGCAGGACGATCCCGTGGTTCTTGGCGCCGCCCATGGCCTGGACGCGCTTACCGGCCGCTCCCGCGCGCTGGAACACCGACTGGGCGATGTCCGAGCTGCCGACGAAGCTGACGGCCCTGATGTCCGGATGGTCGAGGATGGCCTCGACGCAGTCCTTGTCGCCGTGGACGACATTGAGGATCCCCGGCGGCAAGCCGGCCTCCATCATCAGCTCAGCCAAGCGCACCGGCACGGACGGATCGCGCTCGGATGGCTTGAGGATGAAGGCGTTGCCGCAGGCGATGGCCGGGCCGAACATCCACATCGGGATCATGGCCGGGAAGTTGAACGGGGTGATCCCCGCCACGACGCCCAGGGCCTGGCGCATCGAATAGACGTCAATGCCGGGGCCCGCGCCTTGCGTGTATTCGCCCTTCAACAGGTGCGGAATTCCGCAGGCGAACTCGATGACTTCCAGACCGCGCTGAATGTCGCCCTTGGAATCGGCGATGACCTTGCCGTGTTCGGACGACAGCAACTGCGCCAGTTCGTCCATGTGGATTTCCAGCAGGCGCTTGAACTCGAACATCACCCGCGCGCGGCGCTGGGGATTGGTCGCCGCCCAGGCCGGCTGAGCGGCCTTGGCGCTGGCGATGGCGGCATCCAGTTCCGAGGCCGAGGCCAGGGCCACCTTGGCCTGCACCTTGCCGGTGTTGGGATCGAAGACGTCCCCGAAACGGCCGGACGCCCCCTCGACGGCGCGGCCGCCAACGAAGTGGGGGATGCTGCGCATGACGCGCTCCTTCTGGCTAATCGATGGACCGGATCAGGCCTACCGCATGATCCAGTCGTGGGCCGGGTCGTTGCGGAAGATCCACTTCCGGTGCGGCCCGGCCATGACGTTGAGATAGTAGAGGTCGTAGCCGTGCGGCGCGCCGACCGGATGGTAGCCGCGCGGCACCATCACCACGTCGCCGTCCTGCACGCAGATCGTCTCGTCCAGGCTGCGGTCGTCGGTGTAGACGCGCTGGAAGGCGAAGCCCTGCGACGGGTTCAGGCGGTGATAGTAGGTCTCCTCCAGCGCCGTCTCCTCGCCCTCCGCCGCGGTGTCGTGCTTGTGCGGCGGATAGCTGGACCAATGGCCGCCCGGGGTGATCACCTCGACCACCAGCAGGCCGTCGGCCGGCGCCGTTTCGGGCAGGATGTTGCGGACGAGCCGCGTGTTCGTCCCCTTGCCCCGCGTCTCGCGCGGCATGTCGCCCTCCGCGATCAGACGGGCCTGGCCTCCCGGCTTGCCGGGGGCCGTGCAGAGCGCCAGCTCGACGTCGGTGACGGCGGTCACCACGAACGGTGTGGCGGCCGGGACATAGACCGCGCCCGGAGCCTTGTCCTCGAACACGCTGGCGCGGCCGCCGATCCGGCCGAACGAGACGCTCCCGGCGCCGACTTCGGCGGCCCCGCTCAGAATGACGACGCAGGTCTCGCGGGCCGGATCGACGCCATTGAAGGTTTCGCCGGCCGCCAGCTTGACGACCTTGAACCCGACATGGGTCCACCCAGCGCTCTCGGGCGTGACCTCCAGGATCGAACCGTCGGCGTCGGGGGCATGGGGGCGGACGAGCAGCTTGCTCATCACGCCGCCCTCAGGCCCGCGGCGGCGGCTTCCTTCTTCAGCGTCGCCAGGCCGACCTCGCCGTACTGGCGCGGGTTGGCGATGGCCGGGTCCTGCTCGGCCTCGACGATGATCCAGCCGGAATAGCCGATCTCGGCCAGGGCCCGCATGACGGCGGCGTAGTCCAAAGAGCCGTCGCCCGGCACGGTGAACATGCCGGCCAGCACGCCCTGCAGAAAGCTGCCGCCATCCTGCGTGATCACCTTCCGGAAGACCTCGCCGCGGATGTCCTTGCAATGCACGTGGGCGACGCGCTCGGGATGGCTGCGGATCACCGAGACCGGGTCCAGGCCGCCCAGGGCCGCGTGGCCGGTGTCGATGGTCAGGCCGACCGACGGGCCGGTATTGGCCAGGAAAGCCTCCAGGTCCTCGGGTCGCTCGACCACGGTGCCGAGGTGGTGGTGGTAGGCGAACTTCAGGCCCTGGGCGGCGGTGTAGTCGGCCACCTTCGTCAGGCGCGCACCGAATTCCTTCCAGCCCTCGGCGTCGAGACGAGGGGTGGCCGACAGCGCCTTGGACTTGTCGCCGTGGATGGCGTTGCTGGTCTCGGCGTGGACGAAGACGGAGCAGCCCATGGCCTTCAGCAGGTTGAGGTGGGGTTGTAGGGCCGCGATCTCGTCGTCGGCCGACTGGACCAGCAGGTTGCCGCTGTACCAGCCGCCCACCAGGTCGAGGCCGTAGCGGTCCAGCAGCGGCTTCAGCACCGCCGGGTCGCGCGGGAACACCCCGCCCAACTCGACGCCCTCGAAACCGATCGCCTGGCAGTCGGCCAGCACGCTCTCCAGCGGGGTGTCGCCGCCCAGTTCGGGCATGTCGTCATTGATCCAGGCGATGGGGCTCACGCCGAAACGGATGGTCATGGGCGTCTAGTCTCCCGTACGCTGCTGCTTGATCTTGTCTTCGTAGTCGGCGCGAGCGGCGTTCACCCCCGGACGCGTCGAGACCTCCGGCACCGCCACGTCCCACCAGGCGCCGCCCTCGGTGGTCGGCATCGGGTCGGTGTCGATGACCACGACATAGGTCCGGTCGCTAGCCTTGGCCCGCTGCAGGGCGGCCTCGAGCTCGACGATCCCGCCCACCTTCTCCGACCGCGCGCCCAGGCTTCTGGCGTGGGCGGCGAAGTCGATGTCCGGCAGGGTCTGATGGACCGTGTCGGCCAGAAGATTGTTGAACGCCGCCCCGCCGGTCGCCGCTTGCAGGCGGTTGATGCAGCCGAAGCCCCTGTTGTCGAGAACGGTGACGATCAGCTTGGTCCCCAGCATCACCGAGGTGGCCAGTTCGGAATTGAGCATCAAGTAGCTGCCGTCGCCGACCATCACGTGGACCTCGCGGTCCGGCGCGGCCATCTTCACGCCCACGGCGCCGGCGATCTCGTAGCCCATGCACGAGAAGCCGTATTCGACGTGGTAGCCGCCGGGTCGACGGGTGCGCCACAGCTTGTGCAGCTCGCCCGGCAGGCCGCCGGCGGCGCAGACCACCACGCTGTCGTCGGACGCGGCCCGCCACACCGCGCCCAGCACCTGGGCGTCGGTCGGCAGCGGGCGCGCATCGGCCTTAGTCGCATCGTCGAAGATGGCGTTCCAGCCGGCGACGCCGCCTGTGGCCCTGGCCGTCCAAGCGGCGGGCGCGCGCCAGCCGTCCAGCGCCCCGGCCAAGGCCTCGACCACAGCCAGGGCGTCGCCGATCACGCTGGTCGCGCCGTGCTTGTGGGCGTCGTACGGAGCGACATTGACCTGGACCAACTTGCGTTCCGGCGCGCCGAACAGGGCGCGCGAGCCGGTGGTGAAATCTTGCAGGCGCGTACCGACACCGATCACCAGATCGGCTTCCTCGGCCGCCGCCACGGCCGCCGTCGTGCCGGTGACGCCGATCGCGCCCAGGTTCATCGGGTGATCCCAGACGAGGCTCCCCTTCCCGCCCTGTGTCTCGACCACCGGCAGGCCGGCGTCGGCGGCCAGCGCGGCCAGCGCGGGCTCGGCGCCGGCATAGAGCACCCCGCCGCCGGCCACGACCAGCGGACGCCTGGCGGCCTTGATCAGCGAGACCAGGTCGGCCAGCTCGCGCGGATCGGGGCGTGGCGCGCGGATGCGCCAGACCTTCCGAGCGAAGAAGCCTTCCGGATAGTCGAACGCCTCGGCCTGGACGTCCTGGCAGAAGGCCAGGGTCGCGGGACCGCAGGTCGCGGGGTCCAGCATGGTCGCCAGGGCGCGCGGCAGGGCGTCGAGGATCTGTTCGGGCCGCGTGATGCGGTCGAAATAACGCGAGACGGGCTTGAAGCAGTCGTTGGCGCTGATCGTCCCGTCGCCGAAATCCTCGATCTGCTGCAGCACCGGATCGGGCCGGCGGCTGGCGTAGACGTCGCCCGGCAAGAACAGCACCGGCAGGCGGTTGACGTGGGCCAGGGCGGCGGCGGTGACCATGTTGGTCGCGCCGGGGCCGATCGAAGTGGTGCAGACCATGGCCCGCCGGCGCCGCGACTGCTTGGCGAAGGCGATGGCGGCGTGGGCCATGCCCTGTTCGTTGTGAGCCCGCCAGGTCGGCATCACGTCACGAACGCCGTGCAGCGCCTCGCCCAGGCCGGCGACATTGCCATGGCCGAAGATCGCCCAGACCCCGGCGAAATAGGGGACCTCCCCCTCCCCGGTCTCGACATATTGCGCCGAGAGCCAGCGGACGGTCGCCTGGGCGGCGGTGAGACGAACGACAGCCATGCTACGCGGCCTTCTCCGCGGCGCCGCGTAGGCGCCTCCAGGCGTCGACCAGCACCTTGAACTTGCCGACCAGGGCGGCGACCGCCGCCTCGTCGTCAATCCGGTTCGCCAGCCACTCGCGGGCGACATCGTAGAAGATGGTCCGTCCGACGGCGAAGCCCTTGACGATCGGGAACGGCGCGACGACCTCGAACGACTCCAGAAGCTCGGCCTCCGGCGCCGACAGGCCCAGCAGCACCACGCCGCGGCATAAAGGATCGTTCTCGGTTATGGCGATCTCGATCTCGCGCCAGGCGGCGGCGTCGGTCAGCGGCTCCAGCTTCCACCAGTCCGGGCGGACGCCCAGGGCGTAGAGCCGGCGAATGGCGCGGGCCACGGTTCCGCTGTCGCTCTCCAAGCCGGCAGGCAAGATCAGCTCCAGCAGCAGTTCGTGGCGCGTCTTCCGGCAGGCGTCGAACAGGCGCAGCAGCTGGCGCTCCTGGCGCTCGCGCAGCTCGATCTCGTCGTCGGGATGATAGAAGACCAGACACTTGACCACCTGGCCCGTCGGCCACTCGGTCAGCTCGGTGGCGACGTCGGCCGAACTCTCGAACTCCAGCGGACGCGACTTGGGCAGCTCGATCGGGCGGGCGATCCAGTAGTCGTGGTCGGCGGCCTGCGCCAGGGCGTCGAAGCCGAAGCGGCCGTCCAGCAGCAGGCCGAAGCGCGCCTCGTCGCGACCGGCCGCCTGCTGCACCGCGCGCAGGGCCAGGGTCTTGAAGTGCGGAATCCGCCCAGGATCGCCGCCGGTCTCGGCGATGAGGTCCAGGAATTGGCTGCGATGGTCGACGGCCAGGACGGTCAGGTCGTCGTAGACGCGCTCCCGGGTCGTGGCCCAGTGGATGTGCTCCAGCTCGGCGTCCTCGCGCAGTCGGAACGGACGTTCCCGTTCGCCGAGGAAGGCCTCCAGCTCCACCCACGTCGGCATGGCCGGCGTGCAGCCGTGGCGCGAGACGACGATCGCCCCGCAGGCGTTGCCCCATTCGCAGCAGGTCTCGACGCGCTCGTGACGCAGCCAGCCGCGCAGGAAGCCGGCCATGAAGGCGTCGCCCGCCCCCAGTACGTTGAAGACCTCGACCTTGAAGCCCCGGGCGCTGACGCCCTGGTCCAAGCTGTCGGGGATCGCGTCCGGGAAGGCCACGCAGCCGTCGGGACCGCGCTTGCAGACCAGCAGGGCGCCGCTGCGCTGACGGATCGCCCGCAAGGCCGCGAGGGTGTCGGTCGAGCCGCCCAGGATGTGGATCTCCTCCTCGGTGCCGACGATCAGGTCGCAGAGAGTCAGGACCTCCTGCAGCTTCGCGGTGACCTGTTGGTTGGCGACGAAACGGTTCTCGCCGGCGTCCTTGCCGGTCAGGCCCCACAGCACCGGACGATAGTCGATGTCGAAGGCCACGCGGCCGCCGGCCTTCTTCACCGCGCGGGCGGCCTTCAGGCTGGTCTCGTAGACGTTCGGCTGCGACAGGTGGGTGCCGTTGATCAGCACCGCCCCCGCCTGGGCGAACCAGGCCTCGTCGACGTCCGACGGCTGCAGCGCCATGTCGGCGCAGTTCTCGCGATAGAAGATCAGCGGGAAGTTCACCCGGTCGCGGATGCCCAGGATCACCAGGGCCGTCAGGCGGTCGGGGTCGGACAGCACGCCGGCCACGTCGACGCCCTCGCGGGCCAGCTGTTCGCGGATGAAGCGGCCCATGTGGTCGGCCCCGACGCGGGTCAGCAGGCCTGTCTTCAGGCCCAGGCGCGCGCCGCCAGCGGCGGTGTTGGTCGGACTGCCGCCCAGATATTTGGCGAAGGAGGCCATGTCCTCCAGGCGGCCGCCCACCTGCTGGCCATAGAGGTCGACGCTGGAGCGGCCCACGGCGATCAGATCAAGGGTCTTGGAGTCCTGCGCCATACGGGTTCCACGTCACTCTATGGCCGGCTGCCAACCGACGATGTGAAACGCATATTCCAACATCAGAGCGCTCGCAATATCCATTTCATTCCTGCCCGAAGCGGAACAGATGGTTCAGCCGTCGTGGTCCTTGGCCTTCTTTCGGCTGGCCGTGAAGGCGAAGCCGATCACCAGGGCCTGGGCCAGACAGATCGAGGCGGCCAGCGAGCGGAAGGTCCTCACCTCCGACTCGCGCACGTGCAAAACCAGGCTGGCCGACTTGGCGATCGGGCTGACCAGGCTGTCGCTGATCGACAGGATCTTGGCCCCGCGCTGCCCGGCCATCTCGACAGCCTGGACGGTCTCTTCCGCATAGGGATGATAGCTGACCGCGACCAGCAGGTCCCTGGGACCGATGGTCTGGACCTGCTGCTTGGTCAGGCCGGCCACGCCGTCGATGAACAGCGTGCGCTTGTTCAGTTGCTGCAGCGAGTAGGCCAGGTACGAGGCGACCGGGAACGAGCGGCGGAAACCGACCACATAGACCGTCTCGGCCTTGTCGATCAGCGCTACCGCCTTGGCCATGTCGGCCTCGCTGACCGTCTGGTTGAGGTTCTGCAGAGCCAGGGTGTTACCTTCGACGAACTCGGACAGCACGTCGGCCCCGCCCTCGGGCTTCCTGGCGACCGCCTCGTTGAAGTGGCGCACGCGCTCGCCGTAACCCAGGCCGGCGTGACCCGACAGCAGGCCGTCACGGAACAGCCGCTGCATCTGGCTGGCGCCCGGATAGCCGAAGGTCTTGGCGAACCGGACGATGGCCGAGGGCTGCACCCCGCAACGCTCGGAAATCACCGCCAGGGTCTCCAGCGCCATTTCGTTGGGCTCGTCCAGCACGTAGCGCGCGATCTGCTGCAGCCGCTTGCTGAGCGAGTCGTAGCGATCGAGGATCGCCGTCCTCAACTCATCGGCGCTGGCCGGCGCGTTCGCCGCCATGGTCTCTTCGGTCATCTGAGCCCCGGTACAGTTGGTCCAATTTTAGAATATCCGTTCCGCACGCAAACACCAAGCCTGGCTCGCGACCCAAAATTCTACTTTATTTGTAGAGGGAATTTCCGTTCCAAGATACAGGAGGTCGAAATCCCGGCCGCATCATGAGCCGGACGAGGGAGCGGAGATGATCGAGGCGGCGCGACGAACGGTGATCGAGCGGGATCGTCCCGCCCTTGCCGTCGTGGGCCGCGAAGGCCGCGCTTCGCCCCCCTCCCCGCGCCCGCTTCCATGAGACTATGAAGGTTCCCATGCACGACATCGCCATTCTGGGCGCGGGCCGCATCGGCCGCATCCACGCCAGGAACGTCGCCGGCCAGCCGGGCCTGCGGCTGAAATACGTGGTCGATCCGATCGCCGCGGCCGCCGACGGCCTGGCCGCCGAGACCGGCGCGACCGTCGCCGACCTCGAGACTGTCCTGAACGATCCGTCGGTGGCCGGCGTCATCGTCGCCAGCTCGACCGACACCCATCTCGACTACAGCCTGAAGGCCGTCGCGGCCGGCAAGGCGGTCTTCTGCGAAAAGCCGATCGACCAGGACCTGACCCGCGCCCGCTCGGCCGCCAGCGAACTGGGCGGCCACGGCGTGAAGCTGTTCCTGGGCTTCAACCGCCGCTTCGACCCCAACTTCCAGGGCCTGAAGGCGCGCCTGTCCGCCGGCGTGGTCGGCGCCCTGGAGACTGTGCACATCACCAGCCACGACCCGGCCCCGCCGCCGGTCGCTTACGTCAAGGTGTCGGGCGGCCTGTTCAAGGACATGGCCATCCACGACTTCGACATGGCCCGCTGGCTGCTGGACGAGCCGGTCACCGAGGTCTTTGCCGCCGCCAGCTGCCTGGTCGATCCGGCGATCGGCGAGGCCGGCGACGTCGACACGGCCAAGATCCTGCTGCGCACCGCCTCGGGCAAGCTCTGCGTCATCAGCAACAGCCGCCGCAGCGGCTATGGCTATGACCAGCGCATCGAGGCGTTCGGATCCAAGGGCCTGGTTCGCGCCGAGAACGTCATGGAAAGCACCGTCTCGGTCTGGGGCGAGGCCGGCGCGGCCAGCGACGCGTTTCAGAACTTCTTCCTCGACCGCTACGCCGAAGCCTATCGCCGCGAGATGGCCCATTTCGCGCAGATCATTCGCGGCGAGGCCCTTCCCTCGGTCGGCTATGTCGACGGAGTCGAGGCCCTGGCCCTGGCCGAGGCGGCCGGACACTCGGCCAGGATGGGCCAGGTCGTGAAGCTGTAGCGGCGCGAAGAGAACGGCGCCTCTGGGAGAAGAGACGCCGTGGCTCCGCCGCTACGGCAAAAATGAAACACGACTTCTCCGATGTTATTGACATGGAATTTACATTCCATTCTTGTGTCAAAGAAAAACCGGGCGATGCTTCTCGCCCCATAATCGTGTCATTAGAGCGAGAAACGCCATGAACCGCACCCCGACATCGCGCCGGCGCGTCCTGGGCCTGGCGGCCGGACTGGGGTTGGCGACGGCGGCGGGCGGCCTGCTCGGCGGCTGCGCGCGCGGCGGCCGGAACGCTTCCGAGGTCGTGGTCAGCTTCAACGACCTCTCCCAGCCCTTCTTCGTGGCCATGCGCCGCGAACTCGAGGACGAAGCCGCCAAGCTGGGCGTCAAGGTCCAGGTGATGGACGCCCAGAACAACTCCGCCAAGCAGATCGCCGACCTCGAGGCCGCCGCGGTGCAGGGCGCCAAGGTGGTGATCGTCGCCCCGACCGACTCCAAGGCCCTGGCCACCGCGGCCGACGAGTTGGCCGAACAGGGCGTGGCGGTGATTTCGGTCGACCGCAACATCGCCGGCGCCAAGACGCCCGTGCCGCATGTGGGCGCCGACAACGTCGCCGGCGGCCGCGCCATGGCCGACTGGGTGGTCAAGGCCTATCCGAACGGCGCGCGCGTCGTGGTGATCACCAACGACCCGGGCAGCTCCAGCTCGATCGAGCGGGTCAAGGGCGTGCACGAAGGCCTCGCGGCCGGCGGCCCGGCGTTCAGGATCGTCGCCGAGCAGACCGCCAACTCCAAGCGCGACCAGGCCCTGACCGTCACCCAGAACGTGTTGACCTCGATGCACGACACCCCGCCCGACGCAATCCTGTGCCTGAACGACGACATGGCCATGGGCGCCCTGGAGGCGGTGCGCGCCGCCGGCTTTACGCCCGACAAGATCAAGGTGCTGGGCTTCGACGCCATCCCCGAGGCCCTGGCCCGGATCAAGGCCGGCGAGATGGTCGCCTCGGTCGAACAGAACCCCGGCAAGCAGATCCGCACCGCGCTGCGCCAGGCCGTGGACAAGATCAAGACCGGCGCGGCGCCCAAGAGCGTCAGCCTGACTCCGGTGCTGATCACCCGCGCCAACCTGGCCGAGGCCTCGCGCATCTCGGAAATGAAGTAGCCCGGCGGCGGATGGTGTGATGACGCTTCTGGACGTCAGCCAGGTCAGCAAGAGCTTTCCCGGCGTACGCGCCCTCGACCGGGTCCGGCTCGAGGTCGGGCGCGGCGAGGTCCACGCCCTGCTGGGCGAGAACGGCGCGGGCAAGTCGACCCTGATCAAGATCCTGTCGGCGGCCCACGCGGCCGACGAAGGCGCCGTGACCTTCGACGGCCGGCCGCTGGATCCGCGGGACTCGCCCCTGCGCCGACAGCAGTTGGGCATCGCGACGATCTACCAGGAATTCAACCTCTTCCCCGAACTCAGCGTCGCCGAAAACATCTTTCTCGGCCGCGAGCCGAAACGCCTGGGCCTGATCGACTGGCGCCGCCTGCGCGCCGACGCGGCGAGCTTGCTGGGCGACCTGGGCCTGCCGCTGGATTCCGACGCGCCGGTCAGCCGCCTGACCGTGGCCGAACAGCAGATGGTCGAGATCGCCAAGGCGATGACGCTGAACGCCCGGCTGATCATCATGGACGAGCCGACCGCCGCCCTCAGCAGCCGCGAGGTCGACCGCCTGCACGCCATCATCGCCGACCTCAAGGCGCGCGGCGTCAGCGTCATCTATGTCTCGCACCGCCTGGCCGAGGTGAAGGCCATGTGCGACCGCTACACGGTGATGCGCGACGGCCGCTGGGTGGCCAGCGGCGACGTCGCCGACGTCGAGGTCGACGACATGGTCCGGCTGATGGTCGGCCGTTCCGTCGAGTTCGTCCGCCGGACGCGTTCGGGCCCGCCCGGTCCCGTCGTCCTGAAGGTCGAGACGGTGACGCCGAAACGCCCGCGCCTGGCGGCGCCGGGCTATCTGAAGAACGTTTCGCTGGAGGTGCGCTCCGGCGAGATCGTCGGACTTGCCGGCCTGGTCGGCGCCGGCCGCACGGACTTGGCCCGGCTGATCTTCGGCGCCGACGCGATCGCCGCCGGCTCGATCCGGCTGGACGACAAGCCCTTGAAACTGAAATCGCCGCGCGACGCGATCCGGGCCGGCGTCATGATGGTGCCCGAGGACCGCAAGCAGCAGGGCTGCTTTCTGGACCATTCCATTCGCCGCAATCTGAGCCTGCCCAGCCTGAAGCCGCTGAGCCGCCTGGGCCAGTGGATCGACGAACGCGCCGAGCGCGACCTGGTCGAGACCTATCGCAAAAAGCTGCGCGTCAAGATGGCCAGCCAGGAGACCCCGATCGGCAAGCTGTCCGGCGGCAACCAGCAGAAGGTGCTGCTGGGCCGCTCCATGGCCCTGGCCCCGCGCGTGCTGATCGTCGATGAGCCCACGCGCGGCATCGACATCGGCGCCAAGGCCGAGGTCCACCAGGTATTGTCCGACCTGGCCGCCCAGGGCGTGGCGATTCTGGTCATCTCCTCGGAACTGGCCGAGGTCATGGCCGTCAGCGACCGCATCGTCGTCTTCCGCGAGGGGGCGGTCGTCGCCGACCTCGACGGCGAGACGGCCACCGAAGAGGGCCTGATGGCCTATATGGCGACCGGCGTCGGCCGGACTTCGCCGCCAGGAATGGAACACCGTCCCCAATGACCTCCTCCCCGACGTTTTCCCCCGATCCGGCGGCCGAGCAGGCCGCGCCCCCGCCGCGCCGCTTCGCCCCGCTGGCCTTCGCGCGCAAGCACCGCACGATCCTGTTCCTGCTGCTGCTGATCGCCGTGTTCGGCGCGGTCAACGAGCGCTTCCTGACGGTCCGCAACGCGCTGAACATCCTCAGCGAGGTGTCGATCTACGGGATCATCGCGGTCGGCATGACCTATGTGATCCTGATCGGCGGCATCGACGTGGCGGTCGGCTCGCTGCTGGCCTGCGCTTCGCTCGCGGCGGCCTATGTGGTGACGGCGGTCATCGGCCCCTCGCCGGCCAGCTGGCTGATCGCCCTGGCCCTCTCCACTTTTATCGGTCTGGCCGGGGGCTACATCCACGGCAAGGCCGTCACCTGGCTGCACGTGCCGGCCTTCATCGTCACCCTGGGCGGCATGACGGTCTGGCGCGGCGCGACGCTGATCCTGAACGACGGTGGCCCGATCTCGGGCTTCGACGCCGCCTACCGCTGGTGGGGCACGGGCGACATCCTGTTCGTGCCGGTCCCGATCGCCGTCTTCGCCCTGGTGGCCGCCTTGGGCCACGTCGTGCTGCGCTACACGCGCTATGGCCGCCAGGTCTATGCGGTCGGCGGCAACGCCGAGGCCGCCCGCCTGTCGGGCGTCAATGTCGACTTCATCGTCACCAGCGTCTACGCGGTGATCGGCGCCCTGGCCGGCCTGTCGGGCTTTTTGCTGTCGGCCCGTCTGGGCTCGGCCGAGGCCGTAGCCGGCGCCGGCTACGAACTGCGGGTCATCGCTTCGGTGGTGATCGGCGGGGCCAGCCTGACCGGCGGCTCCGGCGGCGTGGGCGGCACCATCCTGGGCGCGCTGCTGATCGGCGTGCTGTCGAACGGCTTGGTGATCATGCACGTCAGCTCCTACTTCCAGCAGGTGGTGATCGGCCTGATCATCGTCGCCGCGGTCGCCTTCGACCACTACGCCCGCACTCACAAGGCCTGATCGTCAATGCGCGCCCTGAGCGGTCTTTTCCTTAGCGCCGCCCTGGTCGCGCTGCCGTTCGCGGCGCTGGCCCAGAGCACCGCGCCCGACCTCGCGACCAAGGCCGATCCGTTCGTCGGGGTCGACGGCGGCGGGGTCACCGGCGGCAACACAGTGCCCGGCGCCGGCGTCCCGTTCGGCTTCGTGTCGCTGAGCCCCGACACCACCAACGCCGACACCAACGGCTACGACTCCAAGAGCCCGATCATCGGCTTCAGCTACACCCACGTCAGCGGCACGGGCGGCTCGGGCAAGTACGGCAACTTCCGGGTCACGCCGGCCGTCGGCCCCTTGCGGGTCAACCACCTGCACTTCGGCAAGTCCGACGAGCAAGCCTCCCCGGGCTATTACAGCGTGGGTCTGGGCAACAGCGACGCCGAGCGGATCAAGGTCGAGCTGACGGCCTCGCGCCGGGTCGGCTTCCAGCGCCTGACCTATCCCGCCGCCACCGAGAGCCAGCTGATCTTCGATGTCAGTTCGGTGGTCGCCATGCGCGGGCGCGGGCAAAGGGTGAGGCTGGCCAAGGTCGAACTGATCGACGACCACACCCTGGCCGGCGAGGTGACGGTCGAGGGCGGCTGGAACCCGGCGCCCTACACCCTCTACTTCCACGCGGTCGTCGATCGCCCGGCCAAGGCCTTCGGGGCCTGGAAGGCCGGTCAGGGCTGGTTTGAGACCACGCCGGGCGTCGGCCGCAGCGAAGGCGGCGTGCAAGTGAAGAGCCCGGCCAACCGCCAAGGCCTGATGATCGAATACGACACCGAGCGCGAGTTCTCCAATCGCCTCGGCGCCTATCTGACCTTCGACACCACCGCCGACCGCCAGGTGCGGATGAAGCTGGCCGTGTCGTTCGTCAGCGCCGACAAGGCCCGGGCCAACCTGGCCGAGGAGATGCCCAGCTGGGACTTCGACGCCTGTCGCCAGGCCGCACGGGCGCAATGGAACAGCGCCCTGGCCAAGATCCGGGTCGAGGGCGGCTCGGACGAGCAGCAACGGATCTTCTACTCCGCCCTCTACCGCGCCCACACCATGCCGCACGACCTCAGCGGCGAGAACGTCTGGTGGAATTCCGCCGAGCCCCATTACGAGGACTTCTATACGCTTTGGGACACGTTCCGGACGCTGCATCCCCTGCTGACCGTGATCCAGCCGCAGCGGCAGCGCGACATGCTCCGCTCGCTGATCGACACCTACAGGCACACCGGCTGGATGCCGGATTCGCGCATCGCCGGCGCCAACGGCATGACCCAGGGCGGCTCCAACGGCGACATCCTGGTCGCCGACGCCGTGGTCAAGCGCCTGGGGGGCTTTGACCAGGCCCTGGCCTATGAGGCGATCCGCAAGAACGGCGAGGTCGACAGCGACCAGCCGTTCCTGCAGGGCCGCGTGCTGAAGGATTATCTGAAGCTGGGCTATGTGCCGTTCACCCAGACCCGCTCGGCCTCGCGCACGCTGGAATACGCCTATGACGACTACGCCATCGGCGTGGTGGCCAAGGCCCTGGGCAAATCCGAGGACGCCAAGCGCTATCTGGCGCGGTCAGGCAGCTGGAAGAACCTCTGGGACGACAAGCTCGGCTGCATCCGCCCCCGCTATCCCAACGGCGACTGGGTCGAGAACTACAGCTGCACCTACGAATATCCGGACCGTTCCGGCCCGTGGTGGGACGCGCCGTTCTACGAGGGCAATTCGCTGCAGTACTCGACCTACGTTCCCCAGGACGTCGCCGGGCTGATGGCCAAGACGGGCGGGCGCGAGGGTTTCGTGGCGTGGCTGGACCACCTGTTCGACGGCCACTATTCGCAGGGCAACGAACCCGACATCCTGGCGCCGTATCTCTATATCCACGCCAGCCGCCCCGACCGTACGGCCGAGATCGCACGCCAGCTGATGGCCAAGCACTATCGCCCCACCCGTACGGGCCTGCCGGGCAACGACGACGCCGGCGCGATGTCCAGCTGGTATGTCTGGAACGCCATCGGGCTCTATCCCAACGCCGGCCAGCCCTACTACTACATCGCCTCGCCGGTGTTCACGCGCAGCGCCATCGCCCTGGAGAGCGGCAAGACCTTCACGATCCAGGCTCCGGCGACTTCGGAGGCCAACCGCTACGTCACCGCCGCGCGCCTGAACGGCAAGCCGCTGGACCGCGCCTGGATCACCCACGCCGAACTCGCCCAGGGCGGTGTGCTGGACCTGACGATGGGTCCTGCCCCATCGGGCTGGGCGACGACCTTTACGCCGCCGCCCGACGGGCTTTGAACCCCTCCCCTAGTGGTTCTCGTGCACCGCCACCTGCTCAGGCAGGACCAGCCGTACGCGGTCGAGGCCGACGCGGCCGGTGCGCGCCGTCACCGTGATCGTATGGCGTCCTGGCGACAGCGCAGGACCGACCGTGGCCTTCAGCAGGTTGTCCAGCACGCCCTCGGCCCAGGCCGGTGAACCGACCTTGCGTGGCAGGAGCACGTGCTCGACCGCGCCACCGTCGATGCTGACGTCCAGCTCGATGTCCTGGGCCTGGCCGTCGGGAAAGATGGGCAGCACGCCCAGTTGCACGCGACGGCCGTCAGCCCCCGCGACGTCGACGGCGAGGCTTAGGGTCGCGCCGGGCGCGTCGGCCAGCATCACCCCCCGGCCGCGGCCGACGCCCTCGACCAAGCGCCAGCCAGTGTTGGCGGTGAAGGTCTCGGCTTCGAACACTGGCGAGGCGGCGGGCGGATTGCCGTCGACCACCGCCAGGAATCTGGCCGGATTGGCGGTCAGGCCCGCGCCCGGCAACGGGATCGAGCGGGCGCGATAGATCCGCCACTGGCTGTCGGCCGGCTCTTCCGGCATCAGCCAGCGCCACTTGCCGCCGGCGACCTGGTTGTTGAAGCGGTCGGTCAGGGTGGTGATCTCGGCCTGGGCGTCGACCGCCGCGCCGCCGGCCGAGCGGGCCATCGCCTGGTCGTTGTCGATCAGCTCATTATACCGCTCGGCCGCGAAGAACCGCATATTGGCGGCAGCGGAAATGCGGATCGGGAACTCGACGAGTTCGAACCAGGCGTCGGCCAACTCGGGCGGCACGGACGCTCCTGTCGCCTGGGTCTCGGCCACCAGCTTGCGGAAGGCCCGCAGACGGTCGTTGACCTCGTCGGGCGTGTAGCTGGACAGGTGGCGGCTTTCGGCCTTGGGTTGCCACTCCAGGTGCTCGGGCCGGCGCTCGAAGTTCAGGCGGTAATAGGCGTCCATCAGGTCGGCGGCCTTGCCGGCCAGGGCCGGCCCGAAGGCGCGGCGGCTCCAGTCCTCAAGGTACTGGCGCTGGGTCTTGCCGCGCCAGCGGTCGATGTCCCAGGCCATCTCCAGGAAGTGGCTGGCGCCGATCTCGGCCGGCTTGATGTCGCCGACATTGGCGATCCAGACGTTGCGCGCGCCCTTGTCCCAGGCGTGGATCATCTCCTCCTGCACCAGGGCCGGCGGCGTCGCGCCCAGCCAGAGATAGGCCAGCGGGAAGCCCAGATACGACAGGTGGTAATAGACGCCAGCCCCGCCCTTGCGGCCCGCCTCCTCGGCGCTGGGGAACTGGCGGATGTAGCCGAAATTGTCGTCCGGCCAGACGATGGTGACGTCGTCCGGGACCTTCACCCCCGCCCGGTAGATCTCCAGCACCTCCTTGTAGGGCACGAAGATCTGCGGAACCTTGGTGACGTCCGGCGAGACGTTCCGCTTCAGGATCTCGCGCTGGTCGGTGATGATCCTGTCCAGCAGCGCGACCTTGTCCTGCATCGTCTTGGGACCGACCATGCCGGTGTCGTGGATGCCGCGCATACCGACGGTCCACAGGCTTTCGTAGGGGCCGTTGATCTTGGCGCGCTCTTCCCAATAGGCCTTCACGCCCTCGGGATTGGTCGCGTAGTTGAACCTGTCGGGCGCATCCTTCCACTCGCCAACATTGTTGCGCAGCATGGCTTCGGCGTGGGACGAGCCCATGACGATGCCGTACTCCTCGGCCAGCTTGGCGTTGGCCGGATCGGAGTTGAACGGCGCGGTCGTGTGGTGCATGGCCGGCCACAGGGTGTTGGCCTTCAGGCGCAGCAGCAGGGTGAAGATCCGGCGGTAGGTCTTGGGCCCGATGTCGCCGCGTTCTGGATCGAAGGTCTTGGCCGCCCAGGGATAGAGGCCCCAGTCCTCGTCGTTGACGAACACGCCGCGGTAGCGGACCGACGGCGGGCCGAAGCGATGGACGCCGGGGGCGACGAACAGCTTGTCGCGATGGCCGGGCGTAACGTCGGCCCACCAGGCCCAGGGCGACACACCCATGGCCTGCGCCACCTCGTAGACGCCGAAGGCCGTCCCGCGCCGATCGCTGCCGATCACCACCAGGGCCTTTTCGACGCCGGGCAGCGGACGGTCGACCGAGGCGACGACGAAGCTTTCCCAGGCGCCGGACAAGCGCGAGACATCGACCTTCCTGGTCGCGACCAGCTTATCGATCAGCTCGCTGTGACCCAGCGTTCCCACCAGGATCGCCGTCCTGCCGGCGGGCGCGGCCGCCACGCTCGCTTGTTGAGCGGTGACGGTCCTGATGTCCTCCACCAGGTCGTCAACGGCATGGCGCACGACGGCAGCGTCGGCGGGATCGACCACGATGGTCGGGACCCTGCCCGCCTCGACCAACACGAAGCCGCCCCGCGCCAGGCTGTCGGTGAAGAGGCGCCCGGTCTCGCGGCGCCCCTCGGCCTGCGCAACCTGTACTGCGCCGAGACCAAGCATGAGCGCCAGGGCGCCTCGCCAGATCAACTTCAGTCTGTTCATCGGCCCGGGCCTCCCTAAGCGTGGCGGGTCTTGTATTTTGGATGATGCGCGTTCACGACGCCAAGGCTTGCGACACGACGGCTTCGAACCGGTCCAGAGGGCAGTCGAACGCCGGCGTGGCCGTGCTACACCCCGGGATGAACACCGGCGTTGCCAACGGCGGCACCGCCCGGCTCAGGGGCGTCGCCTCGCGCAGCTGGCGCAGGCTCTGGCCGGTGAAGCGGGCGCGGATCACCCGCACGCCGTCGGCGCGCCGCCAGCGCTCGAACACCAGGGCGCCGCCTGGCTCGATCTGGTTGGGCTGATAGCCCGGCAAGGTCCATTCCATGCGCAGCAGGCCGCCCAGCACCGCCAGGGTGCCGTCATGGCCGGCCACGAAGACGATCCGGGCGTCAGGCGGGCCAATCGCATCGCCCTGCCCTGCGCGCACCGGCTCGACGCCCGCTTCCAGCGTGGCCAGGATCCGTCGCGCCAGATGGCCGCCCAGGGTCCTGGCGACATAGGGCGTGCGAAGCCGCAGATCGAACTCGGCCTGATGCAGGGCGAAGACGCGGGTCAGGGCGTCCTCGTCGAGACCCCGCCATCCTTGTCCGGCGAAGTCCTGGCCGTCCGCCCACGCCATCAGCAGGCTTTCGGTGACACCGGACGCGAAGGCCTCCGGGCCCGACAGCGAGGCCAGATCCTCGCCGTCGACGAAGCCCGGCTTGGCGTCGAGGATTCGCCGCTTGCCGGGTGACGGCGGGCAAGGGCCGACCGGACATTGCATCAGGAGCGCGTCCAGCCGTTCGATCGCATCGCGATGGCTGGCGCTCCAGGCGACTAGGTCGCCGCCGGCCCGACCAGCGACGGCGGCGCGCGCCAGGTCGGCGTCGGCGACCACGACGCCCGCCTTGACCGGCTCGAACATCGGGTCGACCCGCCCCTCGCCTGCCGTGCCAACGGCGACCGCGCAGCCGGGGGACAGGGTCCGCGAGACCGCCCTGGCCGTGGCGATCGTCCGTTGGGTGACGTTGGCCCAGTAGTAGGCCGCGCCGCAGTCGTCCTGGCCCAGCAAGCCTTCGGCCACATAGCGTTCGCGGAAATAGCCGCCCATCAGCGACGCCAAGACTTCGCCCCGGGCGGTCAGATGGCCAGGCGGGACCGAGAACCGCGGCCAGGCACGGGCCGAAGCCTCCTCCAGCCGCTCGGGGCTCGACATCGCCGCGCGCACTCCGTGCCGGCTAAGGATCACCACCTTCTCGAGCCGCTCGCCCGGCGCGCCGGCCCAGGCGGAGCCGGCCGATAGCAGAAGGAAAGCGGCCAGGACGGCTCGAAGGGACGAAATCATCACGTGGCTCCGAAGGTCAGTGGCAGCCGGTTCCGGCGATCAGCTCGACCTCGGCCACCTGGACGGCCTTGCCGGCAGTCAGCTCCAGGCGATAGCGGGCATAGGCCCCGGCCTTCAAGGCGAAAGTCCTGGTGGCGTGCCGATGGTCGAAGCGCTCGCCGCGTCGTTCGTCCAGCTTCACCCAGCGCCGGCCATCGAAGCCGCTGAACCGCCAGGCGGTCGGATCGGCCTCGTTCGCGCCGACGCTGACCGTATAGGCCTTCAGGCAGGTCGCCGCCGGAGGGGTGAACACCGCCGACTGGCCGGCCGAGGCGGTCCAGACCGTCGAGGTCTTGCCGTCGGTCAGGGCCGGAACACCGGCTTCGGCGGTCAGCACCGCGCCGTCATAGGTCCACAGGCCGGGCTTGTCGCTCATGCTAAAATGCAGCACGCCACCAGCCAGCAGTTGAGCCTGAGAGATGAAGGGGCCCGACAACGGCCTTCCATTCAGGCTGGCGGCGGCGATGTACGGATGATCCGTTCCGGCGTTGTCGGCGAGGATCTCCAGAGCCTTGCCGCCTTCCAGATGGATCACGCTGCGCGCGTGACGCGGCCCGTGCAGGTAGAACAGGTCGCTTCCCAGCTTCGGAAACAGGCCCAGGCGGTTGAACACGTAGTTGGAGCTCATCGCCCCGGCGTCCTCGTCGCCGGGATAGGCCGTGTCGGTGAAGTGCTCGAACACCTGGCCCGCCCAGTAGGACGACCGGTCGGCGCGGCCCAGGGCGTGGAACAACCAGGGCGTGGCGAAGGACGGCTCGTTGGTGATGTCGATCAGGCCGGCGTCCAGGGCATGGTTCAGGCGCTCGTTGAAGCGCACCCGGCCGCCCATGGCCTCGATCAGGCCCGGCAGGTCGTGCAGCACGCCGTAGGAGTAGATCCAGGCCGTGCCCTCGTAGTAACCGACATTGTTGTGGACCTTGCCGTCCCAGCCGAGCTTGGGGTCGATGTCCTGGAACTTGCCGTCCGGATAGCGCGGCATCAGGAAACCCTTGAAACCGTCGCTCTGGGTCTCCGGATTCCAGATTTTGCGCCAGTTCTGGGAACGCCTGGTCAGGGCCTCGGCCTCCTCGGCATGGCCGGCCTTGGCGGCGACCTGGGCGGCAAAGTAGTCGTTGAGGGCGAAACCCAGGGTCGAGGATCCCGACTTGGCGCGCTGGTTGTTCGGTTCCGGGCTAAGGTCCCCGACGCCGAACCAGCCGCTTTCCAGATAACGCGGGCGGCGGCGTTCGAAGGCGTTGAAGTGGGTCACGCGCCAGGCGTCGTTCCAGTTCACGCCCCCGGCGCCGCGCAGGGCCGCCTCGCCCAACACGTTGTCGACCTCGTCCCCGCCCTGGCCGACGTGATAGTTCTGGCCGCCGATGATGGCGGTGTCGGCGGCGCCGAACTTGTCGAAGGTGTGGATCAGCGAATTGAGGTTCGCCGCGTAGTCGCTGGGCCGCAGCACCGACATCAGCGGAAACAGGGTCCGATAGGTGTCCCACAGAGTGTAGTGGTCGTCCCAATTGGGACGAGAAAGATCCTTGGCGGGCTGGTCCAGCGACCGATCCCGCGGATGGGTCGAGGCGTGGTAGAGCGCCGTGTAGAACCGCTGGGTCTGGGCCTCCGAAAGTCCCGATATCTCGATCTCGCCCAACCGGTCGTTCCAGGCGGCCTGGCTCTCTCGGCGCACGCGGTCGAAATCCCAGTCTGGGATCTCGTGATCCAGCAGCGCCTCGGCCATCTCGGCGCTGGTGAAGGACACCGCGATCTTGACCAGCAGCGGCTTGTCGGGGGTCGTCTTGAAGGTTTGCCAGGCCCCCAGCCGCTCGTCCGGGCCTGTCCGGCCCTCGGTGGCGCCGGCCTTGCGGTCCTGTTTGTCGAAGACGCCCCAGGCGGTGGGCTTCTGGTCGAACCTGGCGACGAACCAGATGTCGATCAGGGCCGGGTTCCAATAGCCCTTGGCCCTGACGCGGCCGACGATCTTGCCTTCGGCGGGGAACAGCTTCACGTCGGCCTGGTCCGAGGCGACCAGCCCGCCGACCTTGCGCGTCACGTCGAAGACCAGCTGGGCTTGGTCCGTGTTCGGATAGGTCAGGCGGTAGATCGCCGCATAGTGCGCCGGGGTGACCTCGATGCGGGTATCGTAGCGCACCAGGCGGACGGAATAGGCGTCGGCGGCCAGGACCTCGTCGGCCTTGGGCGACAGGTGGGCGGCCTCGTCGAACTGGGCCGGCCCGACCTGGGGCGACAGCAGGAACGTGCCATAGGTGGTGACGCCGCCCGAGCCCTGCGAATGCAGCTGGGCGAAGCCGCTGATCGGTTCGGCGGCGTTATAGCCGGCGTTGCTGGGGTTCGGAGTCTCGGGCGAGGGATGGATCGAGCCGTTGGGCCGCGTCGGCCCGGGAATGGTGTCGCCTTCGTTGTCGTTGCCGAGGCCCACATTCAGCGCGGGAAGCGTGTAGAGCGACCGGGCGGGCTGGGCCCAGGCCGTCGAGAACGCCGTCAGGACGGCCAGGACGAGCAGGGGCTGCAGGCTCGCGCGAAGTCCCGGCATGAAAATCCTCCGGCTACGGAACGATGAAGGCCGCCGAGAAGGATGTCCGGCCGGCGGCCTTCTGAAATCGAAAATATAGCCGGTCCACGAGTGGACCGGCTATCAAGTGCCCTCACACGGGGAGCGTGAAGGTTAGAAGGTGGCGCGCGCCGTCAGGGTGTAGGTGCGGCCGTCGTAATCGACCCAACGCGAGACCCGGGTGTCGTTCTCGTATTCAAAACGCTTGGAGTCCGTCAGGTTGTAGGCGTCCAGCGACAGGGTCAGCTGGTCGGTCACGTTGTAGGACGCCGACAGGTCCAGCTGGCCGCGCGGCTTCACCGAACGCGCCCCGCCCGTATAGGTGCCGTTGGCGTTCAGCGGGTAGTCGGAGCGGTAGTTGTAGACCATCCGCACGCCGTATTTCGGCGTCTCGTAATAGCCGATCACGTTGACATTGTGCTTGGAGATGCCCGGGAACGGCGCGATCGCCGGGCTCTTGGACGTCGTATAGGCGTAGTTGAAGCTGCCGCCGAAGTTCTTCCAGAAGCCCGGCAGGAAATCGAGGTTCTGCTGGATGTTGAACTCGACCCCCTCGACGGTGGTCGGCTTGTCGAGGTTGTAGGCGCCGCTGGCGTTGACGTGGACCTGCTTGTTCGCGCTGCCCAGGCTGGTGGCGTTGCAGTAGGTGCCGTCCCACGACAGGGCGCCGAAGCCCCAGGTCGAGCCGTCGGCCGGGCAGAGGAGCGACGGATCGGTGGTCGAAGCGATGCGACCGGTGATGTTCTTGCGGAAATAGGCCAGCGAGATCAGGCCGTTGGGTCGGTTATACCACTCCAGCGACAGGTCGAAGGACTCGGCCAGGTAGGGCCTGAGGTGGTTGTTCCCGATGGCGACCGAGACGTCATAGACGTTGACCGTGCCCGAGCTCAGGTTGGTGTTGAGGATCTGGGTCGGGCTGATCTTGGTCGACGGCGAGTATTGGCGCGGGTGCGGACGCACGTAGGTCTTGTAGTAGGCGCCGCGCAGGATCAGGTCGTCGGTGATGTCGGCCACGAAGATCGCCGACGGCAGGAAGTAGTGGTACTTGTTGACGTATTCGTCGGTCTTGAACGCCGTGGGCGAGCCGATCGAGTCGGTTGGCGGGGTGGTGCGGTCCAGGGTCGTGATGGTGTTCTTGGTGTCTTCGTAGCGGCCGCCGAAGTTGCCGCGCACGCCGTGACCCAGGATCTGGGTGTCGTATTTCGCCTGGATGTAGAACTGATTGATCGCGTTCTCGTTGGTGAAGTTCTTATCGTAATAGCTGCTGTCCGCGTACTGGACGTTGAAGCCCTGGGTCGACAGGCCGCCGCCCGGATAGACCGTCACCGGACGGATCGCATTGAGGAACTCACGGATGTTGAGGACCTGCCAGTTGCGATCGTAATTGCCGGCCGTGCCGCCCATGAAGTCGCCGATGAAGGGCGAGGTGACCATCATGTTCGACGTGATGTTCTGCATCTGCGCGCCATAGGCATGGACGCGGTAGCCGGTCGACACGTACTTTTCGCGCTCGAGGCGGACACCGGCCTGGATGCTCTTGATCGGGCCCAGGTTGGCGAAGCGCTCGACGTCCAGGGCCGCGCTGTTCAGGTTGTTCTTGGCAAAGCTCTCGGTGCCCTGGATCCAGATGGCGTTCGTCGAGTTGGCCTTGGAGCCGTTGTTGTAGAACGACGTCGGATCGCTGCCGCCGCCCCAGGTCCAGGTCTGGCCAGTCGTGATCGAGTTCTGCGGCGTCGGCGTGGTCGTGTACTGGAAGTTGGCGATGTCATCGAGGCCGGTGGTCAGCGAGCCGGAGATGCCGTTGCCGCCCGCGCGGGTGTAGTTGACGACGTCGACCTCGGTCTCGACCGAGGCGTTGTAGCCCGACGACAGGGTCAGGGCGCCGGCGACGCGCCAATCCTCGTTGCTCCAGTCGACGGTGCCCAGCACGCCGTCCGACTTCTGGTGCTGCGAGTAGAGACGCGTCGACGATAGCGCGTTCATGTTGTTGAACGAATAGCTTTGGTAGAGATAGCGGCCATCATTGGTCTGGATCGGCGTGCCCGTCGGCGAGATCACCGTGCCCGCGCCCGGCGTGCTTGACGGCGAAACCGAGTTGATCAGGAAGTACTGGACCGTATCGGGCAGATTGCGGTCGGTCGAGAAGCCGATCAGGCCGATCTTGGTGTTGTCGTTCGGCTTCCATTCGACGCCGGCCGAGCCCGACCACACCTTGCCGACATTCATGCGGGTATATTGCCGAATGGCGGAGTTGGCCCAGACGCCGTTCTTGCTCGTGGAGCCGGTATTGCTGGTGACGTAGGCCTGGGCGGCGGCGTCGGTGACGCCCAGAGCCTGGCTCAGCGAACGGCAGTAGGAGGTCGCGCTGGTCGGGCAGGCGCTGGCCGAGAAGTACTGGCCGTAAGTGGCGTTGAACTGGGTGGGCGTCAGGCCCGTTATCGCCGACGTCAGATAGTCGTAGTTGTTCAGGCGGACGGTGTCGCGGCGGAAGTTTTCCTTCTTGTAGGCCAGGGTCCCGAAGACGGCGAGGTCGTCCGACAGGTGCTTGTTGTAGCCGAGGGTCGCGGCGGGCGCGCCCAGGTTGCCCAGGTCGTTGTACTCGTACGCCGCCTTCACGAAGCCGCCGTCCTTGCGCGACAGGGCTGGGGCGATCTGCAGATCGACGTTGCCGCTCAGGCCGCCCGAGGTGGTGTTGGCCATCGGCGACTTGGCGATCACGAAGGCCGAAAAGATGTCCGAATTGAACGCGCCCAGCGGCGAGCCCTGGTTGTCGCGCAGCAGCGCGGGGCCGGCGAACGACTGGCCGTTCAGCGTGGTGCGGGCGTACTCGCCCGGCATGCCGCGCAGGTTGATGGTGGCGTCGCGGCCTTCGGCCTCGCGATTGATCTGGACGCCCGGAATGCGCTGCAGCGCCTCACCGACGTTCAGGTCCGGAAAGCGGCCCAGGCCGTCCGACGAGATGCCGTCGGTGATTTCGATGGCGTTCTTCTTGGCCCTGACCGCGTTGGCGTAGCTCTGCTTGAAGCCCGTGACGACAACCGCGTCGAGCACGTCGGAGGTCGGCGCCGCGGCTTCCTGCGCCTCGGCGAGCGCCGGCAGCCCGCCGATGATGGTGGCCGACAGGAGCGCGATCTTCAGGACGCGCCTTGGGCAGATTTTCGATTGCAATTCGTTTCCCTCCTCGTTGTGGCCTTCGCCTTGGCGGCTTGTTGGCCCGACCCCCGTCGCGATATCGCTTGAAACCGGAATCACTGACTGGCCAGGACAATATTTCCGGAACGCCGCCTTTGCGCCGCCCCTTCGGCCGACGAAAATAGCGTTGATATCGCTGACATATTTCATTCAGTGATTTTGATTTGTATATTATTTCATTGCCGTGATCTAGAATTTTTTTTTCATATTTTCATATTGGTCAGGCCAAAATGAAGATCCACAACCAACGGTGAACCACTCTTCAGCCAGGCGTTGTGAGTGTCCAAGAACCAGGATCTGAGAGACCACTAGGTCGAGCCGAGGTCTGCGTGGCATATGCGCCCTTCCGGACGCGGGCGTTGGATAGCAGGCGCGGGTTCGGCCAGACCTGGGTCAGGGAGAGATTGGAATGAAACCAAGCACGGCTGGGATTGGCGATCAGCTTGCCCCCAGTGGGACGTGACGGAGACCCCGCCTGGAGCGGCGTCGACCGCCCTATATGAAATCCTTCGCCAGGCTGGAGTCAGCGCGGGTCAACGTCCGCCCCGAACCCTTGCGGGCGACGGAACCTCGACCGACAAGTTCCGGTCGGTCGATGCAACGCCGCCGTAATAGCCGTCAATCCCCTCGCCACCCGCTAGGATCCGGCCGTCGCCGGAGTCGCCGAATTCAAGGAGTCCCCATGAAGCGTTTCGCCCTCGTCCTCGCCGCCCTCCTCGCCGGGCCGGCCCTGGCCGGCGAGCCGATCAGTCCGCGTTTCAACGCCGATCCTTCGCCGCACGCCTTCAACGGCGGCTACTATCTCTACGCCACCGACGACGCGTCCAATTCGGGGACCTATTGGGACTCCACCACCTGGCGGCTCTACACCTCCAAGGACCTTAAGACCTGGAAGGACGCCGGCGCGTTCCTGGGGGTGTCGGTGTTCAAGTGGGCCAAGCCCGACGCCAAGGCCTGGGCGCCCGAGGCGGCCCACCGCAACGGCAAGTACTACTTCTACGCCCCGGTCGGCGGCGACAAGATCGGCGTAGCCGTGGCCGACCGCCCCGAGGGTCCGTTCCGCGACGCCATCGGCGCGCCGCTGGTCGACAAGGCGCGCGACGCCAACGCCGGCGCCGAGCCGATCGACCCGCAGGTTCTGATCGACGACGACGGCCAAGCCTACATGGTGTTCGGCACCCGCGTGCCCAAGATCGTCAAGCTGGGCGCGGACATGAAGAGCCTGGCCGGCCCGATCCAGGATATCGCCGTCACCGGTTTTCCCAGCAACGATCCGAAGAAAAAGTACGGGGAAGCTCCCTTCCTGCACAAACGCAAGGGTCTCTACTACTTCAGCTTCTCCACCGGCTGGCCAGGCCAGATCGTCTACGCCACCGCCAAGACCCCGACGGGCCCCTACGCCTATCGCGGCGTGATCCTTGACTACCTGAAGATCTCGACCAACCACCAGGCCATCCTGCAGGACAAGGGCAGGACTTGGTTCTTCTACCACGACGCCCTGTTGCCTGGCGGCGGCGACCATCGCCGCTCGATCGCCATCGAGCCGCTGGCCTATGCGCCGGACGGCTCAATCGTCGAGGTGCGGCCCAAATCCCAGGGCAGATAGACCCCGCCCCTTCCGATCCACAAAGCGCCCCTTGCCGACCTACCGAGGGGCGCTCGAGCTTCATCGACGCCACGCCGAAGGACCGGCGTCAGGCCGGCAGGCCGCTTGCCCACGCCCCGTCAGGACGACGATGGACGCTTCCAGGGGCTCGATAAAGCCCGCGAAGAGACCAACCGATGGCGACGCAGTTCTTCGTCCATTGCGTCAGGCGATAACCCGGCTCGAAATTCAGGACGCAGGCGCAGCCTTGCAGTGACGATCGATGAAGTCCTGGTGCGACGTGACCGCCTGCGCCGAACTCACGATCTCTTCGCGGCGCAATTCCATGCCCTTGCGGATCTGCTCCAAGGGATGCTGATCCGCCAACACGTTGTAGCGCGCGGGAACGACACCGTTGCCCAGCAGGATGGCGAGCCAGCTGGGCTCCATGTAGGATTCGGCATCGCCCAGGGCGATCTGTCCGCTGGCGTTCCAGACCTCGAGCTTGTGGCGAAGGCTGTCGGGGATCTCGATGTCGCGGCACGCCGCCCACAAGGGCTCGGGCCGGCGCGAGAGATGATAGTGGGCGATGATGAAGTCGCGGATGCGCTCGATCTCGCAGGTGGAGACCCGGTTGTATTCGTCGCGCAGAACCGGGTCGATGATCCGCTCGGGGAAGTATTTAAGGAGCTTCAGAACCCCCATGACGATCAGCTGCAGCCCGGTCGATTCCAGCGGTTCGAGGAAGTTGGAGGCGAAACCGATCCCCACGCAATTGCGGTTCCAGAACTGCTTGCGATGGCCGGAGGTGAAGCGAAACAGCCGCGGCTCGGCCAGCGGCTCGCCGTCGATAGCGCCCAGCAAGGCCTCACGCGCCGCCTCGTCGCTCCAGAAGTCCGAACTATAGACCATGCCGTTGCCGCTGCGATGCTGCAGCGGAATGGTCCAGCGCCAGCCGCCGGCGTGGGCGGTGGAGCGCGTGAACGGCATGGTCGGGCCGGCGCGCTTGGACGGGACCGCGATGGCGCTGTTGCACAGCAGCCAGCGCGACCAGTCGACGAAAGGCGTGCCCAGCGCCTTGCCCAGCAGTTCGGACGCGAAACCGGTGCAATCCAGGAACAGATCGCCGGCGACCGTCACGCCGTTGGCCAGATGGATGGCGGCGATATCGCCGGAGGCGCCATCCAGATCGACGTGGGTCATCTTGCCTTCGATGCGCCGCACGCCCAGCTCGGTGGCCACGTCCCGCAGGTAGCGGGCGTACAGGGCCGCGTCGAAATGATAGGCGTGGTGATAGCGCGCGTTCTGCGGATCGCTCGGCTCGAACCGGTTGTCCTTGGCGACGGCGTAGGCGAACGAATAGTCGTCGATCGGGCGCTCGTCGCCGGCTTGCCGCAGCCTCAGCCAGTAATGGTGGGTCGACACCCCCTGAACCGCGTGGCCATAGTCGCTGAAGGCGTGGAAATGCCGGTTTCCGACGACGCCCCAGTCGCAGAATTCAATGCCCAGCTTGAACGTGCCCTGGGTGCGGCGAACAAAGTCGAATTCATCAATGCCGAGCAAGGCGTTGCATTGCGCCAGCACCGGGACTGTCGCCTCCCCCACGCCGATGATGCCGATTTCCTCGGATTCGACCAGGGTGATGCGGGTTCGGCGGCGATCGGTCTGCTTGGCCAGCAGCGCGGCCGCGATCCACCCCGCCGCGCCGCCGCCCAGAATGACGATGTCCTGTTGAGGGCCGTTGTCCATAAACTTGTCTCACCATGAACGCACCCGGCGCGGCGCCTGCCGACTGGATTTCAGGCGTATGCGGCGGTGGGAGGTCGGTCAAGGCACGCGCCAGTCGGCATGTACCTAACGACATGCGGCCGGGCATGACCCGGCCGCGATACCGTACTCGAAAAAGGGGAAGGGCGCTTCTCGATGAGACGCCCCTCCCCGGTCGGGCCGTTAGAAGCGGGCCCGCATGGTGACCTCGTAACGTCGATCGCTGACGTTGTAGTCGTAGGGCTCGAACACGCCCGGCACGGGCTCCTGCAGGGTTTTCGACTTGGTGTTGAGAAGGTTGTTCGCATTGAACGAGACGGAAACCTTCTCGCTCAGCTTGTAGTCGAAGCCCAGATCCAGGTAACCGGCCGCCGCCATATAGGCCGGAACCATGTTGTACACCGGGAAGGAATGATCCGCGTCGAAGTTGGTCGGGCTGGTGTTGAGCGTGTAGGGATTGCCGCCGCTGGTCGCATAGGACAGCGGATTGACGTTGGTCGACAGCAACGCCCTGCTGCGCCAGTTGTAGGCCAGGCGGAAATTGACCCTGTCGCGGCTGTACAGCAGCTGGATGTTGTAGGCCCACTTCGACAATCCGGCATAGGGAAGGTCCGGGTAGGTCTGCGGGATCGTGCCGTCCGGATTGAGGCCCTTGCTCAACACGTTGTTGGCCTGCTGGGCGGGGTTGGTGCTGTCGATATAGGTCACGTTGCCTTCGAGGCCGAACCCTTTGAACACGCCCGGCAGCTGGTCGAAGAACTTGCGGCCGCCGATCTCGAAGCCCTTGATATCGGCCTTCTCCGTCGCGGTTCTATTTTGCAGATAGAGCCACGGAAGATCCAGGCTCGTCGGCGTCCCCACCGTGCTCTGCCCATTGGCGTACGCCAGGGCCGGAATGGGAAGATTGTTCTGGATGAACGAATAGAACTGCGGGTGGTCCTCGATCTGCTTGGCGAACACATCCACGTAGAAGAAGCTGGAGGACGACGGATAGAGCTCGAACGCCAGATCTTCGCTGTTGATCATGGTCGGCTTCAGATTCGCGCCGCCGCCGTTGACGGAAACACCCGTGAGAATCGAAGGCGCCCTCGGATCGGTGGGGTTGGCAAGCGTCCTGGCGCCGATCGAACCGCCCGCGCGAATGTCGTTGAGGTTCGGCGGAGCGGACGACCGCGACGCCGCGGCGCGGATCTTGAACTTGTCGGACACGTCGAACTTGACGTTGAACGAGGGCAGAACGCGCGTGTACTCGTAGCTGCGGTTCTGCATGGAATAGGCTTGAGTGAACCCATAGAGCGTCGGGAACGTCGGCGTCGCGGTCGGATCAGCGGCCACGATCTGCTGCGCGACGAAATACGCCGTGCTGTCCGTCTGGTTCAGAGCAAGGTTCGCGGCGGCCGGCGTCGACAGCAGACCGCTCGCCCGCAGGGATTCGTGGAATACACGAACGCCGATATTGCCCGAGAACGCCGGAACAAATCCGATGCCGTCGCTGGCGAACTTGGCCTGGACATAGGCCGCCTTGTTGACGATGCGACTATCGGTCCTGTTCAGACCCTGATCGATATTATCCCGCCAAAACTCTTCCTTGGTCCGAGGCCGCATCTGCCCGGATCCTGGAGGATCTTCGATCAGCTGGCCGTTATACGTCTTGAGCAGATGGTACCAGTCATAGCTCTGCAAGAGCGATTGGCTGCCGACATACAGTTGCGCCGGAACAGCCGCCTTGCCGCCGAAGAAATTCTCGAAGGTGGCGACTTCATAATCCGACGGCAGGACATTCGGGTTCGTGAGATATTGGATATTCCCCGTCCCATACGTCGGATCGCCGGGATGCGGTCCCCACGGGTTCGCCAGCCACGACTGACCCAGCGGCGCCCAGTAGGTCCCCGCGTTGTCGTCGTTTTCGATACGGTTGGCCGTACGAGCGCCAACACTGACGCTGCGCAGGAAGCCATCGTCGCTGACCCGATATTCAAGGTCGATGTGGGCGGCGACCATCTCGCCCCGGTTGTTGGGCTTATGATAGGCCATCGAGGATAGATAGGCCGTGCTCTTGTCGAGCAAGCCGGCGGTGGACAGGCCGGACACGGCCGGCAGCGACCCCGTCAGGTCGACTTCCATCGAATTGACCAGCGGGCTGGACTGATTGATGTTGATGAACATGTTCTGCCCGGTCGCCTTGGAACGGACAAATTGCGCGCCGCCACGCACCGCCACCCGGTCCCCCGGGGTCCAGACGAAGCTCTGCGAGATATCCAGCGTGGAATTCTTGCTATGCGACGCCGACGCCCCGCCGCTGGGGTTGAAGGTGCCGGCGGGGCCGCACTGCGCCAGACGCTTACCGTCCCAATCCGGACTCGACGGATCAACGCCTCCATTGGCCGACCAGTCCCATTGAAGCGACGAGGCGGGAGCGCCGTAGGTGGCGCCGCAATTGAGCTGGTACCAGCTAGGCACCCAGCCGGGGGTGATGTTCTGGAACTCCACCGCATTGCCGGTGGACCCGACGGTCAGGCTTCCCTTCCGGAAGCCGCCATTGGCGTCATATTCGACCGGGCTGCCAACCTTGGGCATGACCGCGGACGCCGCGGACGGGCTGGACCCCACGCCACCGCTGTTCGAACGGCCGTCCTCGACATATTGCGTGTAGAACACGGTGTTGGTCAGGGTCAGGTTCGACGTCGGCTTCCATTGGATGGCCTGATAGGCGCCGTACCGGTCGCGCTTGCTCTGGCTATTGCTCCAGTTAAACGAGCTGGGAACAAAGGCCAGATGATCGTCGCGCTTGGACGTCGGCGTATATTCGGCGAACATCGCGCCGACCTGCAGGTCGCTGCTCTGCTGGTGCAGGCGGCTGTAGGCCAGGTCCCACAACACGCCGAATTCGCCGATGTTGGTGTCGAACCGCTTGGAGTACATGGCCGAAACGCGGGGCGAGGCCTTCTTCGCCAGGGTGCCGTAGCTGCCGCCCGCGGTGAGGTTGATCTGGGTGTCGCGGAAATCGAACGGCAGGTGGGTGCGAAGATTGATCGAGGACGCCCCCCCTTCGATCAGGTCGGCGCGCGTGGCCTTGTAGACATCGACCCCGGCCATCAGCTCGGGCGTGACCTCGTTCCAGCTGATGGCGCTCGCGCCGTTGGCGCTGAACAGCTGCTGGCCGTTGAGCATGCTGGAATTGAACGGCAGACCGCGCACGGTGACGCCCGTGCCTTCGATCTGGAACGCGGAGCTGCCGCCATTGGTCGAGGTGAAACGCGAGATCGACACGCCCGACACGCGCTGAAGGACCTCGGTGATCGAATTGTCGGGCAGCTTGCCCGCCTCGTCGGCGACGATCGAGTCCACGATCGTGTCGGCGTTCTTCTTGATCTCGATGGCGCTTTGCAGCGCCTTGCGCCGCGCGGTGACGACCACTTCCGTCACGGTCTCGACCGTCTTGCCGTCCTTGGCCGACGAGGCGTCCTGCCCCGACGACTTGTCCTGCGCGGCGACCGGCGCGGCCAGCGCGCACAGAACACCAACCGAAGCGCCAGCAACAAGCAGACGGCGCGCGCGGATCGAACTTTTCACGTTGTCTCCCCTCCCCAGGGTCCCTTTCGACGCCGGTCGACCGACGCCACTTTCATATATGCTATCCGTTTTCATTTTTATAAGTCAACGATGTTTCATATGTGCGAACGCCGGAATGTGGGCCGGCCGCCCCCCTTTCGAACAACCAGAGCGACCCGTGCGAACTCGGTTCGCGGCAAGGACGTAGGCGCCCGTTAGGAGCGGGCGCTCGCACGACTCTCAGGGGGGCGTTTGGCGCGTCGGCCGAGGGCGTCCGCCCCGATCGCCGAATCGTAGATCCGCGGCGGACTGGTCTACGGCGAGACTAGATTGCGGACCAAGGCGACCGCCTAAGCTGGAGAATTATCTTTCAGCCGCAAGTTCCGAGACTTGGCTTTCGCCGCCCCTCCCCTTGCCCGGCTCTCGACCGACAAGGGGACGATGGGCTCATCCCGCTCGAACCAGCCCAGTTCCCTGGAAATACGTTTGCTGGTCGACGCCAGCTCGGCCTGAGCCGCGTACTCATCGAAGGTCTGCGAGCCGTCGATGCAAACCATGAAGGGTATGGTCAAGGCGGCCACGACACGGCCGCCAAACCCGAATATCGGATAGCTGATGTCGGTCACGCCGTGGATGCGCGAACTTGGCCGCATTTCAAAGCCGCGGCTGCGGACGAGCTTGAGGCGGTTGATCAGGGCCGCGCGATCCTTGGGCGGCAGGACCGTGTCCGCGTTGAGAACATCATCCACCCATGCTTCGTCACCGAAGGCCAGCAGCACCTGCCCCGAGCAACTCCTCACAAGATCCAAGTCGGCGCCGAGCCTGACGATGAAAGCGGTGTCACCGGGATTTTGCTGCCTCAGGACGACGAGGCCCCGCCGGCCATTTGGCATGACCAGATGACAAGACTGGTCAATCCTATCGGCGATTTCGCGCATATGCGGACCGGCCATAACAGTCAGCTCTTCAGCCGGCGTCGCGCGAAATACAATTTCCAAAATTCTTGGATTTACACTGTATTGATCCGTTTCCGGATCCTTACTCAGCCATCGCCGACGTTCCATGACGACGATGATCCGGAAAATCTCGCCGATCGAAAGGCTGAGGCCGGCGGCGATTTCACTGGCCGTCAGGCCGCGGGGCGCCTGGGCCAGCAGTTCGATGACATTGAAACCTCTCTCAAGCGCCGGCGCAGAATAGGTTTTCGGCGCCGAACGCAGTCCTTGGTCGCGTGTCGAGGAGGGGCTCATGCCGAGATGGGTATCCCATGGGTTTTACATTTGCAAGACGCTCGCACATAGACACATCGGCGTGCATCGATTGGCTTGTCGCCGAATCAAGCGTGCTTCTTTGAATTCACTTCGAGGTTAAATACAGCGCTTGTCGCGCCTGGTCTGGCCAATTCCGTCGCCACCCGGTCGGCGGCGTCGACCGGGTGGCGAGCGAATCCGCCCGCATTCAAAGGATCACCCCACCCGACCTGGGCGGCGACGGCGGGATAGATGCGCCGCGGGCGCGAGCGGCCCCGGCCAGCCACAAAACCGGTCTGGGGCTCGCCCTTCTTCCACCGAGGCCGCGAGCGCGCTGAACGTGTCGAACTGATCGGCGGTCGCCAACCCTAGTGAACGGGCTTGATCGTGATCGCGCCGCCGCCGCCGCCACTCATGCGAATCTGCAGAACATCGCGACTCGAGATCGACTTGACGACATGCTCGACGTCGTTGGCCGTAGCGCCGTCCTGCCAGATATCGGCCTTGAACGTCCCTCCTCCCAGGAAGGCGAGCGGTATGGCGACGGTGCGTGAGTGCTCGTTCGTCATGGCGCCAACGTACCAGACGCCACCCTTGCGCCGCGCCAACACGACGTGGCTTTCCGGGTCGCCGTCGATGAACCGCGTCTCGTCCCAGGCGGTCGGAACGTCTTTGAGGAACTCGAAGCCCGACGCGTTCGCATAGGCGGCGGGATCATCGGAGACCATCTGGAGGGGGCTGTCGAACACCACATACTGCGCCAGGGCTTGACCGCGCGTCGTGCGGGTCATCGGCATCACCTCGTGAGCGACATAGGTCTCGGGCGTGCTGTTGCGGAAGCCGCCCGGTGTGTAGTCCATGGGCCCCAGCAGCATGCGGGTATAGGCGAGCTTGACGTTGTGCCCGGGCGTGACCTGTCCCCAAGCGAACTTGTTGTATTCCAGCCCCATCACGCCTTCCTGGGTGATGTAGTTGGGATAGGTGCGCGCCAGGCCGGCCGGCGGAAAGGCGCCGTGCATGTCCAGGAGCAGATGTCGCTTGGCGGTCTCCTGGGCCAGGCGGACGTAGAATTGGACCATCTCCTGGTCGTCCCGTTCCATGAAATCGACCTTCACGCCCTTGATCCCCCAGCGCTGGTAGGTGTCGAGGACCTCCTGCATCCTGGGTTCGACATGCTTCCAATGCGCCCACAGAATGAGGCCCACGCCCTTGGCCTGCGCATAGTTCACGAGAGCCGGCATATCGATCGCCGGATTGCTCTGGGTGATGTCCGTCTTCGGGTCCGCGTCGCAGCACGGCGTGGCGTTGAGGGGCCATCCCGCATCGATGAGAAAATAGGGAAAGCCGGACTTGGCCGCGAAATCGATGAAGCGGCGGAATCGCTCCATGGTCGGCTTCTCGCCCGCCGTCGGTCCGGACCACCAGTCCCAGGCCGCCTTTCCGGGCTTCACCCACGAAAAATCGCCGCTCGCCTGCGTCGCGAGGTTTCCGATCAAGGGCGACTCGATCAGGTCGCCGGCGCGATCTCCCATCATGATCACCCGCCAGGCGCTGGTCAGGCCAGCGGCGGAGTCAATGGCGATCTCCTTGCGGTCAGGATGCGGCGTCACCCTGACCTTCAGCCCGCCATCGACCGGGACCAGGCCTGAACTCGCATAGGCTTCAATGCCTGACTGCGCGATCGCGTAGTGGGTGCGGCCGGAAGCGGACGAACAGACCACCGGAACGTCATAGAGCTTGGCCCGGTCCAGTTCGGAGATCTTCTTCAGGGCCCATGTGTTCTCATGGGACCCTCCATATTCGCTGACTTCGCAAGCGGGGTCGTTCGGAAGGCGGTACGCCGTCCTTTCCCCCTTGAGCACGACCGGCGCGTCTTTCGGCAGCCGGTAACGGAACGCGACCCCTTCATTGGCGGCTCGCGCTTCCACCGACAGCGTGCGATGGGCGCCGGTCTTTTCGCGGAAGGTGACGACGACGCCGTTATACCAGTCGCGCGCCGCCTTGGACTTCGTCGCCGTCAGCGGAATGTCGCGCCTCTGGCTCTGCTTTTTGACATCAACCATCTCCAGATCCGAGAAGTCGGCCGCGTTCGAAAGCTCCAGGCCCATCGGCGAGGCCGATACGATCGGCTCGCCCTTGCGGTAGACCGAGTAACTCGCCCCGTCGGCGGCAATTCTGATCTCGGCCTCCTTGTCCGGCGAGGCCACGATGATTTGGGACGCGGCGAGCGCCATCACGATATTGAACAATGGAAGGCTCCTTGAAGGACGAATTCAAAACAGACGACAGGTGATGACCACCACGCTCTTGGGCGGCCCGCTCTACTGCAGCAGTTCGACGCCGTAGGGTTTGAGGTCGATCTTTCCGGCATAGGTCTGATGCGTGAGCACGCCCGATTTGGAGCCTGAGAAAGTCACGGTCGCGGGGGCGTTGTTGGTGTTCACATACATCGTCCGCCCGTCGACCACGCGCGCCACGACGCCCTTGGGCGTTTCGGGGCCGCGCTCGATCCCGAGCTTGGGATAGAGCGACCGCAGCAGCGGGCCGATCAGGCCGGGCTGGGCGGCGGTGGCCAGGTAGATCGCCTGCCCCTTGCCGAAGCGGTTGATCGAAACGGCCGCGCTCTTTTCCGGCGTGTTCTCGAAGGTCGCCAGGGGCTTGGCGGCGCCGAGTTCGAGCACTTCATAGTAGGTGTCGGCCCCGGTCAGGGTTTCGCCGTCGAACCGGACCTTCAGCGGCTCCCAGTGCCGATAGAAGGCGTTGGTGCGCAGGCCGAACACGTCGGCCAGGCGTCCGGGCAACGGCGTCTCGAACCATTTGCCGGTTTCGTCGACCTTGGCCGAATAGCCCGTCATGACCACCGTGCCGCCGTCGGCGACGTACTTGCGCACCGCCGCGGCGGTCGGCGCGTCCATCACATAGGCGCTCGACAGAACGATCAGCTTGTACTTGTCGAGCCGGTCGTGCCCGAAATCGATCACCGCGGCGTCGATATTGTCCTCGAACAGCGGCTGATAGGCCGCCTTGACCTGCTCGGTGTAGTTGCCCTTGAAGTACTCCTGCATCGTGTTCGGCCCCGGGGGCGGACTGGTCAGCCACATGGTGTCGAACGAGTAGTTGACCGCGACCTGGGGCTGGCGGTCGCGCGGGAAGCCCAGGGTCTTGAGGGTCTGGAACTCGCTGGCGATCCGTCCGAACTCGTCGACCTTCCAGGACGGGCGGCCGTCATGATCGACCAGGCCGAACAGCGCCTGTTCCTCGCCGCCGATATGGGAGTTGAACGTCCAGGCCAGGAAGGTCTGGCCATAGTAGAGCAGCCCGAAATAGGCCCACATCCGCGATCGTCCAGGGTCGCCGTAGAAGCCGCCGCCGCCGGCCGTGAATTCGTTGAACCAGACCGGCGTCTCGTGCGCGGCCCGGTTCATCATGACCTCGAACCCCGCCCCCAGGGCGTCGCCGGGATAGAAGCCCTGGGCGCCATAGGTGGAAACCTCGTCCCATGAGCGCAGATAGTCGAACCCCTTGGTCCAGGCGGTGGGCCAGAAGTTCGACGCGACCGGGAGGTTGGGCGCGTACTGCTTGCGAACCGCCTCCAGGTCCTTGAGCGCGCCGATCGTATCGTCGGACCAATATCGACGCAGGTCGAGGTAGCGCTCGTTGGGTCCGGGGCCGCGGATATAGGGCAGGTCGACCTGGTCCCAGCTATTGATCCGGCGCGACCAGCGCTGCGTCGCCCAGGCCTTGTTGAGGGCCTCGATCGTCCCGTACTTCTTCTGCAGCCAGGCCACGAAGCGCTCACGGTCGGCGGCCGAATAGGAGACCTGGCCGTTGCCGATCTCGTTGTCGTAGCCGACCGCGATCACCGCCGGGTTCTTGGCGTAGCGCTCCATCATCTTCTGCCCGAGCCGCTTGGCCAGGCGGCGATAGTCCGGGTCGCTGATGTTGTCCCAATAGCGCGTCGCCGC
>NZ_FORN01000012.1 GCF_900114015.1 Caulobacter sp. UNC279MFTsu5.1
CTCACCTCGACGCAGGGAAAGGGCGCATGGCCAGCGACCGATGCGGCGGCGGGGGGCGATCGAGCGGGACTGGGCTGGAGGGGGTTACTTCAGCGTGTCCGGGGAGTCTGGCGTTGCAGGCCCCGCCCGCCGTCGGCGTCGAACGGGGACAAAGCGCGTGAATTGCCCATAGGCCCGCGCCCCCGGCGTCTGGTTTCTCCCGAAAGGGATCGAGACCGGGTCCGGCTAAGCCTCAACAGGGCTGCCCACCGGACGCTGGCGGAAAACGACCGCGCGGAGCGATCGGCTTCGTCGAAACGGTTACTACTCAAAGAACTCCGGACGTCGTCCGGCGCTCCGCGTCCCTTTCCATCCACTCACAGCGAAAGCGTGAGGACGACAGATCGTGCCGGTGAACACTTCCCCCACCTGGCGGCTTCGCCGCCTGTCCGCCCCCATAGGGGGCGGAGTCGCGCCGCGGCTATCCGGTCAGGCCGCCTTCTTGGCCGCTTTTTCCTTCTTGGGCTTCTTGTCCTTCTTGCCGTGGGCGGCCTTTTCGGCCTTGGGGGCCTTGAGCTTCTTGGTCTTGGCCTCGGGCTCGGCGTGGACGTCGGAGACGGCCATGTCGGCCAGCAGCTCCAGGAAGCCCTCGCGCTTGCTGGGCTTGAGCAGGGCCAGGATGCGGGCGTCGGCCATGGCCACCTTGGGACGGCTGTCCTCCAGCACGGCGGCGCCGGCGGGGGTCAGGCTGACGGTGTTGGCGCGGGCGTCCTGGTCGGAGCGATGGCGCTCCAGGTGGCCCTTGGTGATCATCCGGGCGACCATGTCGGCCAGGGTGGAGCGATCGATGCCGGTGGCGCGGACCAGGCCCGTCTGGGTGACGCCCTCGTTCTCGGCCACGGCGGCCAGCACGGCGTACTGGCGCTGGGTGATCCCGCCATTGCCGCTCTCCTCGGCATAGATGTCGAGGGCCAGTTGCAGGACGCGATGCAGCAGATGGCTGGGCGAGCGGGCCAGGGCCCCGCCGTGTTCGCCCTTGTCGCTCTTGGTGTCGCCCTTGGTCTTGGCCATGGTCCGTCGTCCCTCTTTTCCGCCGACGGACCTTTGAGTACCACGGTTAGACGTCGTTTTGACGACAGATGGTCCGTGGGCTGTCGGTTAGGGACGCGCCGGAAACTAGAACCCGGCGTCCGGCGGCTCGGGGGTCTTGGCCTCGTCGCCCTTGGCGATGTGCTTCATCATGAAGGGCACCTGGCTGAGCGAGAACAGCAGGGCCAGGGGCAGAAGGCCGATGCGGAACTTCACCCACATGTCCGTGGTCTGGGTGATGCGGACCAGTTCGTTGGCGACGGCGGCGAAGGCGAAATAGCCGCCATAGCGCAGGGTCAGGGTGCGCCAGGCCGCGTCGGGCAGGTGCACGGCCTCGCCGATCAGGGCCTTCAGCGGCGCGCGGCCGGCGACCACCCCGCCGATCATGAAGATCGCCAGGGCGGCGTTGACCACCGTGACCTTGATCTTCACGAACACGTCGCTGTGGAACACCAGGCCCAGGGTCCCGAAGATCAGGGCCATGACGCCCGAGAACAGCGGCAGCAGCGCCACCCTGCGCTCGACCACATAGCCGAGGACCAGGGCCAGGGCCGAGGCGGCGACCAGCACCCAGGTGGCGGTCTGGAAGTTGCGGCCGGTGGCGAAGAACGCCACCCCGAACGCGACCGGCGCGCCGTAGTCGATGGCGGTGCGCACCCAGGCGGCGTTCTTCTTGGCTTCGGGCGGAGCTTGAGGCGGCGTGTCGGTCATCGTCTAGTCTTCCAGGCCCACCAGCGAACGGGAGAAGGCGCGGGCGTCGAACGGCTGCAGGTCGTCGACCCCCTCGCCGACGCCGATCAGCTTGATCGGGCTGTCGGAGGCGCGGGCCACCGGCACCAGCACCCCGCCGCGCGCGGTGCCGTCCAGCTTGGTCATCACGATGCCGGACACCCCGACCTGGTTGCCGAAGATCTTCTCCTGGGCCAGGGCGTTGCGGCCGACCGTGGCGTCCAGCACCAGCAGGGTCTCGTGCGGGGCGTCGGGATCGACCTTCTTGAGCACGCGGATGACCTTCAGGAGCTCGTCCATCAGGCCCTGCTTGTTCTGCAGCCGGCCGGCGGTGTCGATCAGCACCACGTCGTGTCCCTCCAGCTTGGCGCGCTCGACGGCCTCGTAGGCCAGGGCGGCGGCGTCGGCGCCGGGCGGCCTGGACATGAAGTCGGCCCCGGCCCGGTCGGCCCAGACCTTCAGCTGCTCGACGGCGGCGGCGCGGAAGGTGTCGCCGGCGGCGATCAGCACCTTGGCGTTGCGGCTCGTGAGGTCGGAGGCGATCTTGCCCAGGGTCGTGGTCTTGCCCGAGCCGTTGACGCCGATGAACAGCACCACATAGGGCTTGGGACCCGACAACGGGTCGAACACGCCCTCGCGGTCGGACAGCTCGGCGGCGACCAGCTCGGCCAGGGCCTCCTTGACCTCGGCCTCGGTCGACGACTTGCCGAACCGGGCCTTGCCGAAGGCGTCGGTGATGCGGGCGGCGATCTGCGGACCCAGATCGGCCTCGATCAGCATCTCCTCCAGCTGGTCCAGCTGATCCTGGTCCAGCGGCTTCTTGGTGAAGGCGCCGGTGACCTGCTCGGTCATCGCCTGGGACGACCGGGCCAGGCCGGACGTCAGGCGCTGGAACCAGCCTTTTTTCTGCTCGGGCTTTTCGCTCATGGCGTTCCTTTAGAGCGTGGCGGCCGAAAGTGTGAGCGGTTTCGGCGCCCGCCGCGCTCCAATTTTATGGAGAGAGAGCCAGGGACAGGCTCCATCGGCCGTGGCATGAAACGCCGATGGACGCGCTTTCGACCACGCTATTCTGGCTGGATTACGCCGCCGTCGCCGTGTTCGGGGCGACCGGGGCGCTGGCGGCGGCCCACCGCAAGCACGACATCATCACCTTCGGCTTCTTCGCGGCCATCACCGGCGTGGGAGGCGGCACGTTGCGCGACTTGCTGATCGACGCGCCGGTGTTCTGGATCCAGCGGCCCGGCTACGTGATGGTCTGCCTGGCGGCGGCCGTCGCGGTCTGGCTGTTGGGCAAGCGCGGCTGGCGGTTTCGGGCCCTGCTGTGGCTGGACGCCCTGGGCATGGCCGCCTACGCCGTGGTCGGCACGGCCAAGGCCCTGAACCTGGGCGTCCATCCGTTCACGGCGGTGATGATGGGCGTGCTGACCACCGCCTTCGGCGGCGTGATCCGCGACGTGCTGGCCGAAGAGCCCAACCTGCTGCTGCGCCGCGAGATCTACATCACCGCCGCCTTGCTGGGCGCGGCGGTGTTCGCGGTGCTGCACCAGTTGCACGTCGGTTTCTGGCCGGCCGGGATCGCCGGTTTCGCGGCGGCCTTCGGCCTGCGGGCCTGCGCGATCAGGTTCGGCTGGCGCCTGCCCGGCTTCGCGGGCGGCGAGGAGAAGACGTGATCGACCGGTTCGAAGGTAAGGCGCGGATTGTCCTCCAGGGTCGGCGCGGCTCGGATGGGCTGATCGTGGCCATCTGCGCCTACACGCAGATCGTGTTGGGCGTGCTCCTGGTCCTGATCGTCCGTAGCCCGGAAGGAAGCTTGGGAATCGGCGCCGCGGTCGTGCTCGCCATGTCGATCATGGCCTGGGTGGCGCGCGGCGCGATCATTCGGTTGTGGAGCCCTGGGCCCTGGCTCACGGCCGACGCCGAAGGCCTGCGGCTCCATCCCAGCCTGGCGCCTCGTCTCTTACCGTGGTCGACGATTCACGCGGTCTCGGTCCAGAAAAGCAACAGGGCCGGCGTCAGCGGGTCGATCCAGGTGCTGCTGCGGGAGCCCGTGCGATCGCTGACTTCGCCATGGGGCGCGATCGAGATCTGCGTGGGCCTGCCCAACCTCGGCGTCTCGCCTGAGTCGGCTATCAATCTGGTGCGCCAGCTCGAGCATCTCCGCGCGGGGGACGCGAACGGGAAAGCCGCGGAGTCTACACAGCGCAGCCAGGGTCGGGGCATGTCGTGATCCAAATGCTGGCGCGAGACCTGGCCGGTTAAGGCCTCGGCATTCGGCAATGCTCTGCCTCATACTGAGCCAGCAGCCGGCCGAGCAGCTCGAAGCGATCACCGTCCTCGCTGCCGGCCTGGGGTTCGTTGTCGAAATAGGCCTCGAAGGCCGCCAGGGCCGCCGCGTAGCCGGCCTCGTTACAAATGATGCTGATCTTCTGTCCCATCCACCGTCTCCAGATTGATCCTGTCGTAGTCCGCTGCGTGTCAATGAACTTCGCCAAGATCTGCGCGCATCGCGTTAGTGCAACGAGGTTAATCCCTATATAGTAGTAATTCCTGAGAAAATTCAAACAGTTAAGCTGATGGTACGGTTCTCCCGGCACAGCCTGGGAGATCATGATGCCGTCCCGCCTTATCCTGGCGAGCCTCCTGCTCGCCCTGCCCGCCACCGCCCTGGCCGATCCCTGCATCGCGCCGCTGCCCCGCCCCTCGACGACCTTCAGCGGCATCGTCCGCTATGTCGGCGACGGCGACAGTCTCTGCGTCAGCATGACCTCCGATCCCCGCACCTGGATCGAGGTGCGCCTCGGCGACTTCTCGGCCCCGGAGCTGCGCGAGGCGGCGGGACCGCGGGCCAAGGCCATGCTCAAGGCCCTGACCTATGGCCGCTACCTGGTCTGCCGGGCCGGACGGCAGTCCTATGACCGGGTGGTGGCCCGGTGCCAGCTGAACGGCGCGGGCGTCGGCGACCTGCTGCGCCAGAACGGCGCGATCGAGGGCGGCAACTAGGAACCGCGTCAGGTGTCGTGATCGGGATGCTGGCGATTGACCACCGGCCCCGACGGCCCCATCGGCGGGCGCACCGGCATATCGACGAGGTGGTCCATCCACGTCGGACGGCCCTCGACGGCCAGCTGCACGCCCGGCTCGACCCGCGACGGATCGTCGAAGGCGAACACCGCCAGGTCGATCTGGTCGGCGCTCCATTCGAAGGTCAGGGGCGTGCCGCAGGCGGCGCAGAAGCCGCGCCGGACGGCGTCCGAGCTCTGGAAGCGCGACGGCGCGCCGCGCGTCCAGGTCAGGTCGGCGACCTTGATGGTGACCAGCGCCCCGAACGGCCCGGCGAAGGCCTTCTGGCACATGCGGCAATGACAGATCGAGGCGCGGCCCGGCTCGCCCTCGATCCGGAAACGCACCGCGCCGCACTGGCAGCCCCCGGTCAGGACGGGAAGGTCGGACATCGGAACCTCAGGGGTGCGGCGGAACCGGCAGGACCGGGACCGGCGTCAGGCGGAAGGTCACCTCATAGGCGTCGTGGTCGGACAGCACCGGCCCGCCCGTGGCCGAGCCGTCGAACCGGGCTTCGACCTGGATCGGCCGGATCGCCACCTTGTCGCCGGGCTTGAAGCCGATCAGGTCCTGGGTGTCCAGCCACGGAGCGTCGCCGTCGGCCGAGATCTTGGCGTCGCAGCTCTTCGGCTCCTGGAAGCAGACCTGGCTGACCACCTCGAACGGATAGCGCTGCATCACATAGTCATAGCGGTCGGGAGCGTGCATGACGTTGAAGTCGCCGCCGACGATCAGGGGCGCGCCGGGCGTTCGGTCGCTCTCCATGAAGTGGCCCAGCTCCTCGGCCTGCAGGTGGTGGGCCATGCGGTTGCGATTGCGCGGCACGCCCGAGGCCCCCTTGGAATTGAGGTGGGTGTCGGCGATCTCGACCGGTGTCGGCAGGCCCGGCACCTGCAGGCTGACCAGCATGACGCCCTTGTTGGCCAGGCAGTCCAAGCCGGCGCAGTAGCGATAGGCGTGCGACTTGACCCAGTTGATCGGGTGGTCGCTCAGCACCCACAGGCCGCTGGAGCCCCATTTGCCCCAGCCCTCGCCCTTGCGGATGTACTTGACGCGCTTGTAGGCCGGACGGTCGTCCTTGCTGAACGGATTGGCGTCGCGCTGCTTCTTGCGCGGTCCCCGGGCGACGTGGGCGTAGCCGCTGAGCTGGATCAGGTCGCGGACCTCTTCGCGGAAGCCCTCCTGCAGCAGCACGACGTCCGGCTGCAGTCCCTTCTCGCGCAGAGCGGCCAGCTGGCGGCCGATGGCCTTCAGCTTCGAGCCCCGTCCGGACCGCACCGGCCAGGGCAGGCCCTCGACATTGTAGGTCATGACGCTGAACTCGATCGGCTGTATCGGGCCGACCGGATGGAAGGTGGCCGGCGGGGTGTCCTCGGTCTTGGGTTCCGGAAGCGGCGCGGCCTCCTGCGCGAGCGCCGCGCTCCCGGTCAGCAGGGTCGCGGCGACGAGGGCGGTCAGGACGAGACGATCGACCATGCTCAGGCGGCGAGCTCGGCGATCACGCGCGTCCCGTCGTGCCCGACCACCCGGAAGGCGGCGATCTGGCCCTGGGGCGCGACGCCTTCGAAGGCGATCTCGGTGAAGTCCTCGGCCCGGGCTACGCCGTCGCGCTCGACCAGGCCCGACAGGACGCGGCCCACCTGGCGCTGGAGGTGGCGTTCGAGCCCGGCCTGGCCGGCTTCGCGCAGGCGGCGGGCGCGGTCCTTGATCACCGGCCCCTTGACGGGCGGCATGCGGGCGGCCGGCGTGCCGGGGCGGGCGCTGTAGGGGAAGACGTGCAGGAAGGCCAGGCCCGCCTCCTCGACCAGCTTCAGGGTGTTCTCGAACGCCTCGTCGCTCTCGGTCGGGAAACCGGCGATCAGATCGGCGCCAAAGGCGGTGTCGGGACGCACGCGGCGCACCTCGGACACCAGCTTCAGGGCGTCCTCGCGGCTGTGGCGGCGCTTCATGCGCTTGAGCACCAGGTTGTCGCCGGCCTGCAGGGACAGGTGCAGGTAAGGCATCAGGCGCGGCTCGGTTTCCAGCAGCTTGAACAGATCCGGATCGATCTCGGCCGCGTCGATCGACGACAGGCGCAGGCGCGGCAGGTCTGGGACCAGCTTGAGGATCCGGGCGACCAGCTGGCCCAGGGTCGGCTGGCCCGGCAGGTCGGCGCCCCAGGAGGTGACGTCGACGCCGGTCAGCACCACCTCGTTATAGCCCTCGGCGGCCAGGCGGCGGACCTGTTCCACGACCTCGCCGGCCGGGGCCGAGCGCGAATTGCCCCGGCCGTAGGGGATGATGCAGAAGGTGCAGCGATGATCGCAGCCGTTCTGGACCTCGACATAGGCCCGGGCGCGATCCTTGAGGCCGGCGATCAGGTGACCGGCGGTCTCCCTGATCGACATGATGTCGTTGACCCGCACGCGGGTGGAGGTGTCCAGCAGGGCGCCCGGCGCGGCCTTTTCGGCGTTGCCCAGGACGAGGTCGACCTCGGGCATGGCGGCGAAGGCGGCGGGATCGATCTGGGCGGCGCAGCCGGTGACGATCAGCCGGGCGTCCGGCCGCTCGCGGCGGGCCTTCCGGATCGCCTGGCGGGCCTGGCGCACGGCCTCGTTGGTCACGGCGCAGGTGTTGAACACCACCGCGTCGGCCAGGCCGTCGGCGCTGGCGCGGGCCCGGATGGCCTCGGACTCGTAGGCGTTCAGCCGGCAGCCGAAGGTGACGACGTCGACGCCGTCCGGCCCCGACATCGTCGTCGCCGACCCGCCTTCCTCGCCGACGGCGGGCTTGGGCGTGGGCGGCCGGGAGATGAGGGTATAGGTCGTCATGACCCGACGAACGCCGCGAAGGCGTCCTTCCAGTCGGGATGCCAGCGCGACAGGGCCGGGCGGTTGTCGATGACGTCGCCCATGGCCCAGGCCATGCGCTTCTCGTCCAGCGCGCGCGGCGTCTCGTTGTCGGGACACAGGATGTAGAAGTCGCCCCGCGCGATGCTGTCCAGCATGAACTGGACGGTCTGCTCAGGCGTCCAGGCGCCGGCCGGCTTGTCGGTCCCGCGCCGGGTCATGCCTGTATGGACGAAGCCGGGGATCAGCAGGCGGGCGTCGACCCGGCAGTCGACGATCTCGCGCAGGCTATGGGCCAGGCCCTCGGTCAGGGCCTTCACCGCCGACTTGCTGACGTTGTACGCCGTGTTGCCCGGCGGCTGGGTGATGCCCTGCTTGGAGCCGGTGTTGATGATCAGGCCCGGACGACCGCTGGCCGCCATTTCCTCGCCGATCAGCTGGACACCGTTGATCACGCCCCACAGGTTGACGTCCAACACGCGCTTCCACGGGTCCTCGCCCGAAAAGGCGTCGCCCCCGCCGCCGACCCCGGCGTTGTTCATCAGCACGTCCACGGCGCCGAACTTCTCGACGGCGGCGTCGCGCAGGGCCTGGACGGCGGCGCGGTCGGCGACGTCGGTCGGCACGGCCAGGGCCTGGTCGCCGATGGCGTCGGCGGCCTTCTTCAGGGCCCGCCCCATGATGTCGGCCATGACCACGTTCATGCCCAAAGCCGCGAAGGCTTGGGCGGCGGCCAGGCCTATGCCGTCCGCCGCGCCGGTGACGACCGCCGTCTTGCCGGGCCCGATGGCGGGGTGAATGGTCATGCCGCCGCGCGCTCCGGCAGCTTGCCGACGAACTCCATGGTCACCGGACCGGTCATGATCACGTGGCCGTCGCTCTCGCGCCATTCGATGGTCAGGGCGCCGCTCTCGAACTCGACCTTGGCCGTCCGGTCGGTCAGGCCGCGGCGCACGGCGGCGACCTGGGCCGCGCAGGCGCCGGTGCCGCAGGCCAGGGTCAGGCCCGCGCCGCGCTCCCAGACCTTCAGCTGGATGTGGTCGCGGGCGGCGACGTGGGCGAAGCCGACATTGACGCCCTCCGGGAACAGCGGATGGTGCTCGACCAGACTGCCCGTGCCGCGCGCGAAGTCGTCGCTGACCGGCGCGTCGACGAAGAACACCACGTGCGGATTGCCCATCGAGACGCAACCGGGCGTGTGGACCAGCGGCGCGTCGATCGGGCCGACCTGCAGCTCGATTCCGACGGTGTCCATCTCTTCCGCCAGCGGAATCTGGTCCCAGGCCAGGCCGGGCCGACCCATGTCGACGGTGACCAGCTTGTCGCCGGCCATCACGCCCGACAGCCGGCCGGCCACGGTGTCAAAGGCCACGGCCTCCTTCTTGCCCGACTGCATCAGCAGCCAGGCCACGCAGCGGGTGCCGTTGCCGCAGGCCCCGGTCTCCTCGCCGTCCGAGTTCCAGAACCGCACGTAGGCGCTGGCGCCCTCGGCCCGGGGCGGGTCGATGGCGATCACCTGGTCGCAGCCAATCCCGCCCTCGCCCCGTTTGGCGATCGCGCGGATCTCCTCCGGGGTCGGATTGAAGGACTGGGTCAGGGTCTCGATCACGACGAAGTCGTTGCCGAGGCCGTTCATCTTGAGAAAGGTGCGGCTCATGGTCCGGGCTATATAGTGGAAAACCTCGGCCGAGTCAGAGGTCGCTCCCGACTGCGGCGATTTGAGCGCGGCTTTTCGACGGAAAGTAGGGCTTTCGGGCGCGAGGCGCACGAGGCCTGGCGCAGACCGGCTTTTGCGATACCGTCGCGATCAAAGGCGCCGTTTCCTTCGGGCGGCCGCCTGTCACGACAGCCGCCGGATCCCTAGATGCGTAGCCTGCTTCTCGCCCTCCTCGCCTCCACGAGCCTCATGACCACGACCGCCCAAGCCGCCGATCCCGCTCCGCCCGCCAATACGGAAGCCCGCACGCCGCTGGCCGACCTGGGTAAGGATGATCCCTACAAGTGGATGGAGGAGATCGAGGGCGAGCGGCCGCTGGCCTGGGCCAAGGCGCAGAACACCCGCAGCCTGGCGATCCTGCAGGGCGACGCCCGCTATGCCGGGCTGGAGAGCCAGGCCCTGGCCATCCTCAACGCCAAGGACCGGGTGCCCGGCGTGTCGTTCGCCGGCGACGGGTCCCTGCGCAACTTCTGGCAGGACGCCGACCACGTGCGCGGCCTCTGGCGCAAGACCACGCTGGAGAGCTACCGCACCGCCGAGCCTCAGTGGGAGACGATCCTCGACATCGACGCCCTGTCCAGGGCCGAGAACGCCAACTGGGTGTTCAAAGGAGCCAGCTGCCTGCCGCCCGACGAGACCCGCTGCCTGCTGACCCTGTCGAACGGCGGCAAGGACGCGGTCTCGATCCGCGAGTTCGACACCACGACCCGGACCTTCGTCGAAGGCGGCTTCGCACTGCCGGAGGGCAAGCAGAACGTCGCCTGGCTGGACAAGGACACCCTGTTGGTGGCCCGCGAATGGGAGCCGGGCCAGGTGACCAAGTCCAGCTATCCCTACGTGGTCAAGGCGCTGAGGCGCGGCCAGGCCCTGGCGGACGCCAAGGAAGTGTTCCGGGGAACGCCGGATGACGTCTCGGCCTCGGCCTACACCCTGACCGACGCCGACGGGAAGGTGGTGGCGACCCTGGCCAGCCGGGGAATCAGCTTCTTCGAATCCGAGACCTACCTGCTGACCGACGTTGGCCCGATGAAGCTGCCCCTGCCGCTGAAGCATTCGATCCAGGCCTATGTCGCCGGCCAGATGGTGATGTCGCTGGAGCAGGATTGGCCCGAGCGGGGCTTCAGGACCGGCGACCTGATCAGCTTCGACCTGGCCGCGTTCAAGGCCGCTCCGGCCAAGGCCGCCGCGACCCTGATCCTGCGCCCCACCGCCAGGCAGTCGGTGGAGAGCGTCACCACCACCCGCGACAAGCTGATGGTCGGCCTGCTGGACAACGTCACCGGCGCCGCCCTGGTCTATGACCATGGCCCCGGAGGCTGGACGCACCGGAAGCTGGCCCTGCCGGCCAATTCGACGATCGGCCTGGGCTCGGCCTCGCAGAAGGACGACCGATTGTTCGTGACCGTCACCGGCTATCTGACGCCCTCGACCTACTGGCTGGCCGACGCCGCCTCGCTGAAACTGGAGCAGGTCAAGGCTTCGCCGGCCCGGTTCGACGCCTCGACGCACGTGGTCGAGCAGTTCGAGGCGACCAGCCGCGACGGGGTCAAGATCCCCTACTTCGTCGTGCGGCCCAAGGGCGTGAAGTACGATGGCTCGGCCCCGACCCTGCTCTACGCCTATGGCGGCTTCCAGGTGTCGATGACTCCGGCCTATTCGGGGGTGATGGGCAAGCTGTGGCTGGAGCGCGGCGGGACCTATGTGGTGGCCAACATCCGCGGCGGCGGCGAATTCGGTCCGGCCTGGCACGACGCGGCCCTGAAGGCCAACCGCCAGAAGGCCTATGACGACTTCTTCGCCGTCTCCCAGGACCTGATCGACCGCAAGATCACCTCGCCCCGCCATCTGGGGATCATGGGCGGCAGCAACGGCGGCCTGCTGATGGGCGTGGCCCTGACCCAGCGGCCCGAACTCTACAACGCCGTCGTCGTGCAGGTGCCGCTGTTCGACATGATCCGCTACAGCCAGATCGGGGCCGGGGCCTCGTGGGTGGGCGAGTATGGCGATCCGGCCATTCCGTCCGAACGGGCGGTGATCGCCAAGTACGACCCCTATTCCAACCTCAAGGTCGGCCGGAAGTACCCCGAGGTGTTCATCGAGACCTCGACCAAGGACGACCGCGTCCACCCTGCCCACGCCCGCAAGGCGGCCGCGCGGTTGGAGGAGCTGGGCTATCCGGTGCTGTATTACGAGAACATCGACGGCGGCCACGCGGCCAGCGCCAACCTGGCCGAGACCGCCCGCCGCCAGGCGCTGGAATATGTCTACCTGTCGAGGAAGCTGATGGACTGACGCGCTTTCATTTCGGCAAACGCTGATCTTCAGGTCGTAAACCCTAGTTCAATCTATCCACGTCAGGGTGGCGTCGAATATCCGGCCGCACGTTCAGCCCGAGCCGGATCGAGGTTGCCTTGAAGATCGACGTCTTCCCCGCCCTGGAGCTGCCCGCGGAGGTCCGTGCGGCCTGGTCGGCCGCCCAGGCCGGCGAGGCGCGTTTCGACAGCCCGTTCCTGTCGCCGCTATGGGCCCAGGCGGTCGCCCGAGCCCAGGGTCCCGCCAGCGGCGTGATGGTCGCGGTCCAGCATGACCACGCAGGCCAGCCGGCCGCCTTCCTGGCGGTGCGCAAGCGCGGCTCCACCGCCATGCCGGTCGGCGCCCCGATGAGCGACTACCAGGCCCTGGTGACCCGCGACGGCTTCCGAGCCGACCCACGCGCCATGCTCCAGGCTCTGGGCGTGTCACGCTACGACTTCTGCCATATGCAGGCCGAGGACCCGGCCTTCCAGGGCCACGCCCGCGGCCACTGCGTTTCCTGGGTGGTCGAGGTCGCCGACGGCTACGCCGCCTACGAGGTTGAGCGCAAGGCGGCCGGTGTCGGCGCGTTGAAGGACATCGACAAGAAGCGCCGCAAGGTCGAGCGCGAGGTCGGCCCGACCCGGTTCACCGCCCTGTCGGACTCCCGCGCCGACTTCGAGCAGCTGATCGCCTGGAAACGCGCCCAGCTGGCGGCCACCGGCCAGACCGACCTGTTCAAGACCTCTTGGGTCATGCGGCTGATGGACGAGCTGCTGGAGACCCGCGACCCCGCGTTCGGCGGCGGGCTCTACACCCTGCGCCTGGGCGACGAGCTGGCGGCCGTGCATTTCCACCTGCGCGGCGGCGGTACGATCCACGGCTGGATGATCGCCCACGACCCGAAATTCGAGCGCTATTCGCCCGGCTTGCTGCTGTTCCAGGACATCCTCAGGAGCCTGGACCGCGGCCCGTATAGGCGTCTCGATCTCGGCGCCGGCGACTATCGCTTCAAGCGCGAGCTGTCGAACCGCCAACAGGGCGTGATGTTCGGTTTCCTGGGCGCGCCGTCGGTCTCGACCCTGACCCGCACGGCGGTCTACGGCCTGCGCGGGATGGCCGAGGCCCTACCCCTGGGGCCGATGTCGACCCTGCCGGGCAAGGCGATGCGCCGCATCGACGTGCTGCGCGGTCTGCGCTGAACCCAAGCCGCCTTCAGGTCGCGCGGGCGATCAGCGCGATCACGGCGCTCCAGAGCATCAGATTGACGGCGGAGATGAACAGGAGCCAGCCGAAGCGGCTCTGGCGTCCGTTCTGCCGCGCGCGATACGTGACGCCGCGAACCACGTGACCCATGGGGTTCCTCCAAAGCCCTCTACCGGAGCTTGAGTCGGATGAAACCTCCGTTCCCAGGCGCGCGCAAGCAAGTTTGACCGCGCGTCCCGGGGCGATCTCGAAAACGTGACAAGGGTTCGGCCAGCCAAGGCGGCCATGGCCGCGGAAAAGCGAAGACCCGCTAGGACGAGACGCGGTTGATCCGCAGGGCCGGCGGGTCGATGCAGCCCGCCTCCCAGGCCCGCGTCCAACCCAGCCGCTTGACCGGTTCGCGGAAGGCGAAGCGCAGCAGGTGCTCGGCGACGACGTCCTCCAACCGGGCCAGGGCCTCCAGGTCGACGGCCTCGATCGTGACGTCCAGGCCTTCGGGGTCGGCCAGCATGCTGCAGGTCCCCAGCGGCAGCGGGATCAGGGCCGAGACGTCGTCGTACGTCGCCTCGAACCGATGACCCCAGTGCTTGGCCAGCTGGATCATGTAGCGCGCGCCCTGGTCGGTGTTCAGTCGGGCATGGCTCTGCATGACGGCTAGACCCCTTCGATGGCCGCGGCCGCGTCGTCCATGACCTTGGCGATCGCCGCGACCTGTTCGGGGGTCAGCGAGCCGGAGGTCAGCTTCAGGCGCAGGGCGGTCTTGAGGTTTTCCCGAGCCCGCATGATCTGGGGCGAGAAGGCGGCGCTCTGGGCGGCGGCTTCGGCCATGCGGGTGAACAGGCCGTGGACCGGCTGGCTGTTGGCCTCGAGGAAGGCCCGGCCCTCGTCGGTGATCGTGTAGAGCTTTTTGCCGCCGCCCGCGTCGGCCGCGGTGACGTAGCCCAGCTCCTCCAGCAGAGTCAGGGTCGGATAGATCACGCCGGGGCTGGGGGTGTAGGCGCCGCCGGCGGCGGTCTCAACGGCCTTGATCAGCTCGTAGCCGTGGCTGGGCTTGTCGGCGATCAGCTTCAGCACGACCAGGCGCAGGTCGCCATGGTCGAAGAACCGGCCCATGCGACCGCCGCGACGATGATGGCCCTCGTGACCGTGGAAACCGAACGGATGGCGGCCGAAGGGCGCGCCGTGATGACCGCCGTGGCGGCCGTGGTGGTGGGGGTGACGTCCAAACATGTGAGCTTTAGATCCTGTTTCGTTATATCGAACTTACAGATATATCGGATTGCGCGAAGGTCAAGAGCGTTTTCGATATATCTGAAACCGATCGAAACGAGATACGGCTAGGGGCAGGCGCATGCGCCTGTCCCCAGTCCGCGCGCGGGCCCTAAGTTCCCGGCGGAACCGGGAAGCCGCGGTTGCGCATCAGGGCGCCGATCTTCACGTCGCGGCCGCGGAACCGGCGGAAGGCCTCGCCCGCGTCGACGGTGTTGCCCACGCTCATGATGTCGTCGTGCAGGCGCTTGGCCACGGCCTTGTCGTAGAAGCCGCCTGGAGCCTCCTCGAAGGCCTCGGCGGCGTCGGCGGTCAGGGTGTCGGCCCAGATGTAGTCGTAATAGCCGGCCGAATAGCCCTCGCCGGAGAAGATGTGGCCGAACTGGGTGGGCCGGTGGCGCATGACGATCTCGGACGGCAGGCCGATCTCGTCCATGGCCGCCTTTTCGAACGCGGCCGGGTCGATGGCCTGACCCTTGGCGGCCAGATGGATCTTCATGTCGTAGATCGCCGAGGCCAGGTATTCGACCGTCGAGAAGCCCTGGTTGAAGGTCTTGGCCTTCTCGATCTTGGCCACCAGCTCCTCGGGAATCGGCTTGCCGGTCTGATAGTGGATGGCGAACTGGCTCAGCACCGGCTTGGTCGGCAGCCAGTGCTCGTTCAGCTGGCTGGGGAACTCGACGAAGTCGCGAGCGACGTTGGTGCCGGCCAGGGCGGGATAGGCGACGTTCGAGTTCAGGCCGTGCAGGGCGTGGCCGAACTCGTGGAACATGGTGGTCGCGTCGTCCCAGGAGATCAGCACCGGCTCGCCGGCCTTGCCCTTCACGAAGTTGCAGTTGTTGGAGACGATCGGGGTGACCACCCCCTTGAACGTCTCCTGGGTGCGGTACTCGCTCATCCAGGCGCCGGACTGCTTGCCCGCCCGGGCGTAGGGGTCGAAGTACCACAGGCCGACCCGTTGACCGCCCTTGGTCACCTCCCAGACGCGAACGTCCGGATGGCAAACCGGCACGTCGGTGATCTGGGTGAAGGTGAAGCCGTACAGCTGGCCCGCAGCCCAGTGGATGGCCTCGCGCAGCTTCTCCAGCTGCAGGTACGGCTTGACCGCGTTCTGATCGAGGTCGTAGCGCGCCTTGCGCACCTTCTCGGCGTAGTGGCGATAGTCCCAGGGGGCGATCTTGAAGGTGGCGCCTTCCGCGTCGGCAACCTTTTGCATGTCGGCCACCTCCTCGTGGACGCGGGCCACGGCCGGCTTCCAGACCTGCATCATCAGGTCCATGGCCGCCTCGGGAGTCTTGGCCATCTGGTCGTCGGTGATCCAATGGGCGTAGGTTTCGAAGCCCAGCAGCTGGGCCTTCTCGGCCCGCAGCTTGAGGATCTCGGTGATCACCGCCTTGTTGTCGTGGGCGTCGTTGTTGTCGCCGCGCGACACCCACAGCCGCCAGCCCTTTTTGCGCAGGTCGCGACGGTCGGAATAAACCAGAAAGGGCTCCATCGACGAGCGGGTGTTGGTGATCAGCCACTTGCCCTTCAGGCCCTTTTCCTCGGCGGCGGCCGCCGCGCCGGCCTTCACCGAGTCCGGCAGGCCGGCCAGGTCGCCCTCGCCCAGCTCCAGGGTGTAGCCTTCCTCGTCGGCCAGCTCGTTCTGGCTGAACCTGGTGTAGAGGCTGGCCAGCGCCTGGTTGATCTGGCCGAGGCGAGCCTTCTTGGTCGCGTCCAGCGCCGCGCCCTGGCGGGCGAAATAGTTGTAGATCACCCACGTCAGACGCTTCTGCTCGGGCGTCAGGTTCGAGGTCTCGCGCGCGTCGTAGACGGTCTTGATGCGAGCGAACAGTTGCTCGTTCTGGACGATCTCGTCGCCGAACGCCGCCAGCTTCGGCGTGGTCTCGGCCTCGACTTTCTGCATGGCCGCGTCGTTCATGGTCGAGGTGAACACCCCGAACAGCGCGGTGACCCGGTTCAGGGTCCGGCCCGAGTCCTGATAGGCCGCCAGAATCCCTTCGAAGGTCGGCGCCGAGCGCTTGGCGGTCAGAGCGAAGATTTCCTGCCGCTGCTGCGCCATCGCCGCCTCGAAGGCCGACGCGAACAGTTCGGGCTTGACCTTGTCCAGCGGCGGCAGGCCGCCGTGCGGACCGGTCCACGGCGCGATCAGGGGGTTGGCGGGCGGGGCGGCGGCGGGGGTGGCGGCTTTGGCGATCATGGGCGTCAGGGCGCTCGCGCTAGCGGCGGCGAGGAAGGAACGGCGCTTCACGGCGGGTCTCCGAGGGAACGGACCTCGACCCTAGAGCGTCGCGCGGCTTTGCAGTAAGCGCTTTCCCGCGGAAATCGTCCCGTGAAGCATGAATTCGACGACAGAATTGCGCGCCGGGTTGGTCTTCCTAAGGCTCGTTCGTGCGCGGCATCGGGTTCTGCGCGGGACCTGCACGAGATTCTCAAGCGCCGCGCGTGGACGGTTTCGCAAGGGCGAGGTAAGCCAAACACATGTCCATCGGCGTCTTCGACTCCGGCGTGGGCGGCCTCACGGTCCACCGCGCCCTCGTGAACCGTCTGCCCCAGGCGGACTTCGTCTATCTCGCCGACCAGGCCAACGCCCCCTATGGCGGGCGGCCGGGCGAGGAAGTCGTCGACCTGACCCGGGCCGGCTGCGAGCGCCTGTTCGGAGCCGGCGCCAGCCTGGTGGTCCTGGCCTGCAACACCGCCTCGGCCATCGCCCTGCGCCGCCTGCAGCAGACCTGGCTGCCCGGCTATCGCAAGGCGCTAGGCCGGCCGATCAACGTGCTGGGCATCATCGTCCCGACCATCGAGGCGGCCACCGGCCTGCCCTGGGAGCATGAGGCCGAGCGGCGCGGCGACAAGGTCGAACAGCTCGACGTGCTGGGCGTGTTCTCCACCCAGGGCACGACCAATTCGCGCGTCTACGAGATCGAGATCGACAAGCGCAAGCAGGACATCGCGGTGTTCTCGCAGGCCTGCCCGGACCTGGTGCCGATGATCGAGGCCGACGCCGGGGCCGTGGATCTGGCCAAGGCGGTCGAGGGCTATGTCCAGGCGCTGAAGACCCGCATCGGCCGCTATCCCGACCGGGCGGTGCTGGGCTGCACCCACTACGAGATCATCGCCGACATCTTCCGCGCCGCCCTGCCGGCCGGCACGCCGGTCATCCACCAGCCGGCCTCGACCGCCGACGCCCTGGAGCTCTACCTGCGCCGCCATCCGGAGTTCGACCCCGGGACCGGCGGCTCGCGCCAGTTCCTGACCACCGGCGCGCCGGGGCCGCAGAACGGCTTGGTGGAGAGCTTTTGGGGCGGCCCGCTGCGGTTCGAGGCGGCTTAGCCCCTCCGGCACCTTCCCCCAGGTGGGGAGGATCTAGAACGCCAAGATGCTCCCCACCTGGGGGAGCTGTCGCGAAGCGACCGAGGGGGTTGACGCCACCTGCGGACGGACCACCCTTCCCCGACCAACGGGAGGGCCGCCCATGAAAGACCTGCTGACCGCCGCCGCTCTGGCCTTGACCGCCACCGCCGCCCTTTCATCTGGAACACGCGCCGAGGTCGTCGACGCCCAGGCCAACGGCTTCGAGGTCAGGCGCACCGCCGTGCTGAACGCCCCCGCCGACAAGGTCTACGCGGCGCTGGCCCAGCCCTCGCAATGGTGGAGCAAGGACCACACCTGGTCGGGCTCGGCGGCCAACCTGTCCCTGGCCCCGATGGCCGGCGGCTGCTTCTGCGAGAAACTGCCGAACGGCGGCTCCATCCTGCACATGACCGTGGTCTACGCCCAACCGGGCCAGGGCCTACGGCTGTTCGGGGGCCTGGGACCGCTGCAGATGTCCGGCGCGGCCGGCCACCTGGGCTGGACCCTGACGGAGAAGGACGGCAAGACCACCCTGACCCAGACCTATGACGCCGGCGGCTACATGAAAGGCGGGCTCGACAAGATCGCGCCGATCGTCGACCGGGTTCTAGGCGAACAGTTCGACCGCCTGACAGCCTATGTCGAGACGGGCAAGGCGCCGTAGATCCCCTCAAAACGTTGTCATCCTGGACAAGCGCTGCGCGCTTCCCGGGATGAACGCTGAATGCCGCTCGGACTACTTCTCGTAAGCCGCCTTCTGGCTGAGCAGCCAGGAGAAGTCGGCCGTCAGTTGGCCCGATTGTTTTCCCTTGCCGCTCTTGGGATCGTACGCGGTCCAGACTCCGGCCGATGAGTGGCAGCCCAGGCAGCTTTCGGTCTGGAAGGTCAGGGTGTTGATCCCCGGCGTCACCGGCTTGCCCAGATTGTTGAGCGCCGAGTTCCAGACCGGCGGCTGGGCCGGGCCGGAGGCGAGGCAGTCCTGGCCGCTGGGCAATTCCTCGCCGTTGCAGGCCACCTGGTTGCCCTTCTGGAAGTAGGTTTCCATGGTGATGTTGGTCAAGAACACCGGGGTCGGGGCGCCGCCCGGCTTGTTGCCGATGGCGCCCGGCAGGCCGCCGTTCCAGGGCGCGGGCGCCGCCGTCGGGTCGGTCGGCCACTGGGTGTCGATCAGTTGGTAGTACTGCCAGACCGACCCCTGGGCCTTCAAGACCGCCTGGGCCTGGCGGTTCAGGGCGACCTTGTCGCCGGGGATCGGGATGCCGCGCCAGGCCTGGGTCGGGATGCGAGGATAGACGCCCTTCACCTTCTGCGGCAGCTGGTTGACCGCGCACATCGGGCAATTGGGATCGACGAACGACGGGTTCAGCTTGGGGTGGGCCACCGCGTCGACGTCCAGATTATCGACATGCTCGAAGGTCGACCAGATCCACTGCGGCGAGGTCTGGGTCTTGTGGCCGATGTGCATGCCGACCAGGCCGACCGTCACCTTGCGCTCCAGCTGCCTGCCGTCCGGACCCTGGTCGATGACCACCGCGGTGCTGGTGTAGAACCGCGTGAAGTCGTCCTTGCCGGGCTTGAGGATCCGCCAGGCGAACTTCAGCTCGAACGATCCGCTCCAGTCCTTGTCGGGCGTTCCGATCGGCATGGCCACCTTGCCGCCGCCCTTGGTGAAGGCGACCTGGCCGTTGATGTTGTAGAGGCTGTTGTCGCAGAGATAGCCGACCTCGTTGGGGTCGATCATGATCTCGTAATAGACGAACTCGCCGTTCTGATCGATCATCGGCCCGGAGAAGGCCTGGTTGATGTCGTCGCCGAGATTGGCCGCGTTCAGCTCGCCCACCGCCGACAGCACGCCCAGGAAGCGGGTGGCGCGCGGGTCGGCGTTGGCCGTGGCCTGGGCCGAGAACGGCGCCAGCCCCTTGCTGACCGGCTTTACCAGGTCGCCGCGGAACAGCGTCAGGGTCCGGGCCTTCGGCGAGACGCCGCAGGCCGCCGGCTTCGCGCCGTCGGTCTGAAAGATCGAACTGGAATTGTGCCACAGCGTCCAGTGCGGCGGGCCGAACCGGGTGTCGGTTAGCTTGGGCGCGGCCGCGCCCTGGCTGTTGGTGGGCCAGTTCAGCGCCAGGAACATCTGCCAGGAATAGAGGTCGAACTCGCGCTGCACCTCGGAGAACTTCTTGGCGTTCTCCAGCTGGGTCTTCAGCGCGATGTCGACGTCGCCCGGCATCTGCGGGGTCAGGCTGGGCGCGAAGTTGGGGAAGGCGGCCAGATAGGCCGGCTTGACCGGCGCGGCGGCGTCGATCGCCTGGGCGGCGAACAGCCCGCCTCCGCCGACCAGGCACACCAGGGCCGCGGTCAGCGCCCGCCAGCCGATCTTCCGTCCCGGTTTCGAGATCTTCATCGCGCCCTCCGCCCTGTTGGCTCGGGAGTCGCGCGAGGCCTCGCCTGCGTCGATCGCCCAAGCCTTGCCGCAAGGGTGATCATTCTATGGGAGAACCGTCAATATATGATCGTCATGGTAGAATCATGCAAACAAGAAGCCAAACAAAAACCCCGGGCGCGCGGCCCGGGGTCGATGTCGTCAGCCCTTGACCGAAAGTATCTAGCCGACGGCCTGCATGTCGTCGCTGGTGGCGCCCAGCAGGGCCATCTGCAAGCGCGAGCGGTCGCGGCGGGCCGATTCCAGGGCGCCTTCGGCCAGGGCGGCCTCCGAGCGGATCCGTTCGATCTCGGCCTGCATCTCGGCGACCTTGTCGTCGTGGGCGCGGCGGGTCTCGTCTTCCGAGGCCTGCAGGGCCTCGAAGCGGGTGCGCAACTGGGCGGCGCGTTCCTCGGCGCGCTTGAGCGCCTTCTCGTGGGCCCCGACGGTCTTGGCCAGCTGGTCGGCGCGCTCGATCGCGGCGGCGCGGGCGGTGTCGACGCCGGCATGGCGGCCACGCAGGTCCTCGACCTCGTCCTCCAGATTGCGGACCCGTTCCAGGGCGCGTTCCAGGGCGACGTTGAGATCGCCGGCCCGGCGTTCGACGGCCTGCTGCTGGGCGCTGCTCTCGTTGAGGCGGGCCGAGATCTGGCCGTTCATTTCCTCCAGCTTGTCGGCGCGGCCAGTGGCGGTCTCCAGGCGGGTCTGCAGGGCCAGCGCCTCGGCGCGACCGGCCTCGACCTGGGCTTCCAGCCCGCGGATCGTGCGGGCGCTGTCGGCCTGGACCGTGGTCAGGGCGTTGTCGGCGGCCAGCAGGCGGGCGCGCTCGGCGGCGACCTGGGCTTCCAGTTCGGTCTCGATGCGCGACAGGCGGGCCACGTCGGCGCCGGCCTGCTCCAGGCGCTTCTTCACCGTGCCCAGTTCTTCGGCCTGCAGGGCCGACTGCTGCTTGGCGGCCGACAGGGCGGCCTCCGACTCGCCGCGGCGGGCGTCGATGTCCTGGGTCTGGATCCGCAGGGTCTCGACGTCCTGCGCCAAGTGCTCGGCGCGGGCGGTGGCGTCGCGCAGCGCGGCCTCCAGCCCGCCGACCTTGAGCTCGGACTGCTGCAAGCCGTTGCGCAGGCGGTCGATTTCCAGCGCGCTGTCTTCCAGGGCGACGTCCAGCGACTGGCGGCGCGCCTCGGATTCGGTCAGGGCGGCGTCGGCGGTCGCCAGCCGAGCCGAAAGCTCGCGCTCCTCGGCCTGGGCGGCGGCCAGCTGGCGGGCGGCCTGGTCGTGGGCGGCGCGCAGGGCGATCAGCTCGGCATGCTCGGCGCGACGGGCCTCGAACTCCTCGGCGACCGGGCCGCGGATCTCGGAAATCAGCGGCTCGATGGCCCGCAGATGCTCGATCACCCGGCTGATGCTGTCCAGCCCGCCGTGGATGGTCTCGTAGCGGACGCCGATGGCCTGGGTGGCCTCGACCAGGCGGTCGCCGCCGCCGTCGGCTTCGGGCCGATCGTTCTCGGCGGCCAGCATCACGGGCTTGACGCCGCCCTTGGTGTTGCGATCGCCCTTCGACAGCAGCCTCATCTTGCCCACCCTCTAACGCCCCGCGACTCGACGCCCATCGCGCCGATTCGGCCCCTCAGCCGCGCAGAATCATTTGCCCATTCGTTAACAGGATAGCCCGCGCTCAAGATTGCTGTCGAGATCAAGATCGCGCGCCCGGCGAGAGGCGCAACGCCGCATCGCCAGATAGACGAAGCCGAAACGCGAAAGCCGCCGCGACGGCCTCGAAGGGCGGTCGCGGCGGCTTTGCACGGCCGATCGGCGGCGCTTCGGCCCCGTCGGGGAGACGTCAGGCGGCCTCTTGTTCGGCCGGAACGGCCGGCTCCAGACGGATCATGTAGTCGAAGGCCGACAGAGCCGCCTTCGAGCCCTCACCCATGGCGATGATGATCTGCTTGTAGGGCGTGGTCGTGGCGTCGCCGGCGGCGAACACGCCGGGCAGCGAGGTCTCGCCGCGATGGTCGACCTCGATTTCGCCCCGCGGGCTCAGGGCCACGCCGGCGTCCTTCAGCCACTCGGTGTTGGGCACTAGGCCGATCTGCACGAATACGCCCTCCAGGTCGACCTGATGAACCTGATCGTGGTTGCGGTCCTTGTAGGTCAGGCCGGTGACCTTTGCGCCGTCGCCCAACACCTGGGTGGTCAGGGCCGAAGTGACGATGCGCACGTTCGGCAGGCTGGCCAGCTTGCGTTGCAGGACGGCGTCGGCGCGCAGCTGGCTGTCGAACTCGATCAGGGTCACGTGGGCGACGATGCCGGCCAGGTCGATGGCCGCCTCGACGCCGCTGTTGCCGCCGCCGATCACCGCCACGCGCTTGCCCTTGAACAGCGGGCCGTCACAGTGCGGGCAATAGGCCACGCCCTTGTTCTTGTACTCGGCCTCGCCGGGCACGTTGATGTTCCGCCACCGGGCGCCGGTGGCCAGGATCACGCTCCGCGACGTCAGGCTGGCGCCGTTCTCGAGCTTGACCTCGATCAGCCCGCCCGGCGTCTTGGCGGGAACCAGGCCGACCGCCTTCTGCAGGTTCATGATGTCGACGTCGTAGTCCTTGACGTGCTGCTCGAGATTGGCGGCCAGGCGCGGGCCTTCGGTGTGCGACACCGAGATGAAGTTCTCGATGGCCATGGTGTCCAGCACCTGGCCGCCGAAGCGCTCGGCCGCCACGCCGGTGCGGATGCCCTTGCGGGCGGCGTAGATCGCCGCCGCGGCGCCGGCGGGGCCGCCGCCGACGACCAGAACGTCGAAGGCGTCCTTGGCCTTGATCTTCTCGGCTTCGCGGGCCGTCGCGCCGGTGTCCAGCTTGGCCAGGATCTGCTCCAGGCTCATGCGGCCCTGGCCGAACGGCTGGCCGTTCAGCAGGATGGTCGGGACGGCCATCACCTGGCGTTCCTCGACCTCGGCCTGGAACAACGCGCCGTCGATGGCGACGTGGGTGATGTTGGGGTTCAGGGCCGCCATGGTGTTCAGCGCCTGGACCACATCCGGGCAGTTCTGGCAGCTCTGCGAGAAATAGGTCTCGAAGCGGAACTCGCCCTCCAGGGCGCGGACCTGGTCCAGCGCCTCGGCGTCGAACTTCGGCGGGTGGCCGCCGACATGCAGCAGGGCCAGCACCAGCGAAGTGAACTCGTGACCCAGGGGCAGGCCGGCGAAGCGGACGTCCGCGTCGCCCGCCGCGCGGGTGATGGCGAAGGACGGCTTGCGGGCGTCGTCGCCGGCCAGGTTCAGGCTGACCTTGTCGGAGGTTCCGGCCACGTCCTCGAGCAGCGCGAGCATGTCCTTGGACCCCGCGCCCTCGCCCAGCGAGGCGACCAGCTCGATCGGCTGGCGCAGGTTCTGCAGATAGGCTTTCAGCTGGGTCTTCAGACCATCGTCCAACATGGCGGGCTCCGACTGCGGGGCGGCGGGTCTCCCGAGGGGGAGGAGAGACGCGACGCGGGAATTTCGAGTTTCAGACTATGGGGGGCGTCGCCGCGACCCGAGGGCCGCGGCGAGCCGTAAGTCGGCCTAGATCTTGCCGACCAGGTCGAGCGACGGGGCGAGGGTCTTTTCACCCTCTTCCCACTTGGCCGGGCAAACTTCGCCCGGGTGGCTGGCGACGTACTGGGCGGCCTTGATCTTGCGCAGCAGTTCGATGGCGTTGCGGCCGATGCCTTCGGCCGTCACTTCGGTGAACTGGATCACGCCTTCCGGGTCGACCAGGAAGGTGCCGCGGTCGGCCAGGCCCACGCCTTCGCGCATGACGCCGAAGTTGTTGGTGATCTGGCCCGACGGGTCGCCGACCATGACGTACTGGATCTTGCCGATCGCCGGCGAGCTGTCGTGCCAAGCCTTGTGCGAGAAGTGGGTGTCGGTCGACACCGCGTAGATCTCGACGCCCAGGCGCTGGAACGTGGCGTAGTTGTCGGCCAGGTCTTCCAGTTCCGTCGGGCAGACGAAGGTGAAGTCGGCCGGGTAGAAGAACACGACGGACCACTTGCCCTTCAGGTCGGCGTCGCTGACCTCGACGAACTTGCCGCCCTTGTAGGCCTGGGCAGTGAAGGGTTTGATCTGGGTGTTGATCAAGGACATGAAGTTCTCCTGCAGGAATTGCGAGGAGCCTTGTACGGAAGGGAAATCGATAGGGCCAATCGATTGTTTCATGCTTGGCGATAGCTCCAATCTATGCGCCCATCCTGTAGGCGCCTGAGCCGCCAGGCCAAGATGCGGTCGATTGCTTTTGGATTTCCAATAGATCCACCCTATGTAGGGCCGATGCTTCCCACCCTCCGCCAGCTGCAATATCTGAAGCTCCTGTCGGAGCACGGTTCATTCAGCCGGGCGGCCGAGGCCTGCCACGTCACCCAGCCGACCCTGTCGGCCGGCATCCAGGAGCTGGAGAAGATCCTGGGCGCGCCGGTCGTCGACCGCGCCCGCTCGGGCGTGATCCTGACCGCCGCCGGCCAGGAGGCCGTGCGCCGGGCCGAGGCGATCCTGGCCCAGGCCGAGGACCTGGTGCAGGCCGCGCGCGGGGCGGGCCAGCCCCTGGCCGGCCGGTTCCGCCTGGGCGTGATCCCAACCGTCGCCCCCTATCTGCTGCCGCGCGCCCTGCCGGCCCTGCGCGACCAGTTCCCGAAGCTGAAACTGTACCTGCGCGAGGACCTGACCCACCGGCTGATCGCCGCCCTCAAGTCCGGCGCACTGGACGCGGCCCTGATCGCCCTGCCCTACGACATGACCGGCCTGGACTGGGCCCATGTCGAGGATGACGAACTGCTGGCCGCCGCCCCGGCCAACCACCGCATGGCGGCCTTCGACCGGGTCGACCCCGACAGCCTGCGCGGCGACGACATGATCCTGCTCGAAGACGGCCATTGCCTGCGCGACCACGCCCTGGCCGCCTGCGGGCTGGAGCCGCCGCGCGGCGCCGGCCTGGGCGACGAGGAAAGCTTTGCGGCCACCTCCCTGCCCACCCTGGTGCAGATGATCGGCTCGGGCCTGGGCGTGTCGTTCCTGCCGTCGATGGCGGTGGCCGCGGGCCTGGCCCACAACGCGCCGGTCACCATCCGGCCGCTGGACTCCGACCATTCCACGCGCGAGATCGTCGTCGCCTGGCGGGCGGGCTCCAGCCGGGGCGCCGAGGGGCGGCTGCTGGCCCAGACCCTGCGCGACCTGCCCCCCGCCGCGCTTTCGCCACGGCATTCCGATACCCATCTGCCCCGGTGACCCACGAACGAGGACGGCCATGGTTCGAACCCTATCGGCGCTGATCGGCGGAACGGTTCTGGCCCTGACGGCGGCCGCGGCCCTTGCTCAGACTCCGCCGCCGCAGTCGGTCGAACTGTTCCCGCAAGATCCCGGCAGCGCCGTGGTCGAGGAGCTGCAGGTGGTCGCCCGGCCGCCCGGCCCGGCCCTGTGGCTGGTCGAGAAGGGCGGCGCCAAACTCTACGTCGTCGGCTCGGCCCCGCCCCTGCCGCACCAGCTGAAATGGGACAGTCCCCGACTGGACCGCGCGATGGATCAGGCCAGCCTAGTGCTGGTCCCGCCCGAGGCCTCGGTCGGCCCGCTGCAGATCACCAAGTTCTTCCTGACCGGCGGCGGCGGGGTGCGCCAACCGTTCGGCAAGAAGCTGGAGAACCGCCTGCCTCCCGACCTGCTGGCCCGGTTCGTCAGCGCCCGCGAGCGCGCCGGCCGCACCGGCGTGCCCTACAAGGACTGGAAGCCCGCCGTGGCCGGCTTCGTCCTGCTGTCGGACTTCCGCCAGGCGGCGGGCCTGTCCGAGGCCAAGCCGGTCAGCACCATCGAGCGGATGGCCAAGGCCAAGGGCGTCAAGGTCAAGGCGATGAGCCAGTACCGGCTGGGCCCGATCCTCGCCAGCGCCGGCAAGCTGTCGGACGACGCCAACCTGGCCTGCCTGCGCGACGCCCTGACCGAGCTCGAATATGACGGCGCCCATCCGACCGACATCGGGACCGACTGGGCCAACGGCGACCTGGCCAGCGTGCGGACCCGCTATTCGGCCTCGGCCGCGCAGCGTTGCGTGATGCGCGCGCCCGGCGGCCCGGCCCTGCTGGCCCAGCAGATTAGCCAGTCGGCCGACGCCTTGAACGAGGCCCTGAACCGGCCGGGCGTGACCGTCGCCGTCGTCGACCTGGCCTTCCTGCTTCCGGCCAACGGTGTCCTCGATCGCCTGAAGGCTTCCGGCGCGACCATCACCTCGCCCGCCGACTGAGACCCGCCCCCGCAAGCTTGAGCGCACGGCGAAATATCTAAGCTTCACAATACACCTTACGCTTGCACAACACGGATTTCCTCGCGAAGGTCATGGGGCCGAAGATCCCGGAGACGGATCGGCTGCGGGAGATCCATGTCGCCAATCCGACAATTCATGGCATGGGCCTGCGCCCTGCCCCTGATCGGGGCCATGATTTGCGCTGACGCGACGATGGCCTCGACTCCCGTCCTGACCTGGGACGGCGCGAAGCGGCTGGGCGTCCAATGCTTGGTCGATCCCGACCGGACGCCGGACCGCCGCCGGCTCCAGGCCGCGCTCTGCGACCGGGTCAGGGTCCTGGCCGCCGACAAGGCGCCGATCCCGGTCGTCCTGCTGGCGCCGGGCGATCCCGGCCTGATCGCCGCCGACACCGCCGTCCTGCTGTTCCACGCCAACGTTCAGCCCGCCGACGGCGGCGCTGGGAGCGCCCCGCTGCTGGTCTTCAGCCTGCGCGTCTTCCGCGCCACGGCCGCGCCGTCCGAGCTGTTCGGCGCCGCGCCCCGCGCGACGCGCCTTCCCGCCAAGGGGACCAATCCAACTCCCCAGTTCGACGCGGCCGTGAACGCCGCGCTCGCCGAGACCCTGCCGTGGCGATCACGGCCGGCCCCCTGACCTCGGCGGAATGACCGCAACACCAGCCAACGGAAAGACCCGATGCGCCTTCACGACGAAAGCCTGGACCAGGACCTCCATCGCGACATCGACTTCCCGGTCTTCCAGGGGCCGATCGACGTGGTCGCGCCGGCGCCGGACGTCTCGGTCGAACCCGTCAACGCCTCGGTGGACGGCCAAGGCGGCGCGATCCGCGGCAAGCCGGTGTTCACGATCGAGCAGGCGACCGCGCAGTTGCACCGGGGCGACGCCGGCTGGACACCCGGCGACATTGCCCACGCCACACCGCGCGACGGCGACGTCAGCGTGCTCAACTTCGGCTTCCACACCGCCGAAAGCATGTTCGCCGAACCCTATGTCTACGAAGAGGGCGGGCAACTGTACGGCCGTCCCGAATATTTCGGCTTCGCGCCGTTCACCGAAGCCCAGAAGGCCGCGGCCCGCGAGGCCATGGCCAGCTGGGACGACCTGATCGCCCCCACCCTAGTGGAGACCGCCCCCGAACAGGCCGACATCACCTTCGCCAACTACACCAACCGGCCCGGCACCCAGGCCTATGCCTACCTGCCGCACGACTACACGCCCGACAACGCCGACCTGATCGCCGGCGACGTCTGGGTCAGCGCCAACCAGCCCAGCAACTTCCAGCTGGACGAGGGCCTCTACGGCATCCACACCCTGACCCACGAAAGCGGCCACGCCCTGGGGCTGGAGCACCCCGGCGACTACAACGCCGCCCCTGGCGTCAGCATCACCTACGCGGCCAACGCCGAGTATTACCAGGACAGCCGCGCCTACAGCATCATGTCCTACTTCCCCGCCTCCGAGACCGGGGCGCGGCACTTCGACTTCAACCTCTCGGCCACGGTCTACGCCTCGACCCCGCTGGTGCACGACATCGCCGCCATCCAGGCGATCTATGGCGCCGACATGACCACCCGCACGGGCGACACGACCTACGGCTTCAACAGCAACGCCGGCCGCGATTCCTACGACTTCACCAAGACCCCGGCCCCGGTCATGGCCATCTGGGACGCCGGCGGGATCGACACCCTGGACGCCTCGGGCTACGCGACCGACCAGGTCATCGACCTGACCCCCGGCGCGCTCAGCAGCGTCGGCGGAGTGACCTACGACACCGCCCCGTCGTTCGAGCAGGTCAACGCCAACCGGGCGGCGGCCGGCTACGCCCCGGTGGCCCTGTCGACCTACACGTCCAACATGGCCCTGCTGGCCGCCAATCCGGTGGTCGGCCGGCTCACCGACAACGTCGCCATCGCCTATGGCGCGACGATCGAGAACGCGGTGGGCGGCTCGGGTTCGGACTGGTTGATCGGCAATACGGCGGCCAACACCCTGACCGGCAACGCCGGGAACGATACGCTGGAAGGCCGCGACGGGGCTGACATCCTGATCGGCGGCCTGGGCAATGACGTGCTGGACGGCGGAACGGGCGTCGACAGGATGACCGGTGGGGCCGGCGACGACCGCTACATCGTCGACAACTGGCGCGACACGGTGACCGAACTGGCCGGCGGCGGGATCGACACCGTCTGGAGCTCGATCAGCTACAGTCTCTCCGCCAACCTAGAGAACCTGCGACTGACCGGCGCCGCCGCCCTGGGCACGGGCAACGGCTCGGCCAACCTCATCGAGGGCAACGACGCCTTCAACCTGCTGAGCGGCGAAGGGGGCGCCGACAGCCTGTTCGGGGCGGGCGGCAAGGACATCCTGCTTGGCGGGTCGGGCAATGACCGGCTGAACGGCGGAGCCGATTTCGACATCCTGGCTGGCGGCGCCGGGAACGACGTCTTCGTGTTCGACAGCGCTTCGTTCGACAAGGACGGCCTGTCGATCGACTACATCAGCGATTACGGCCGGGGCGACCTGTTCGATTTCAGCGCGCTGGACGCCAACGGCGCGCTGGACGGCGACCAGGCCTTCTCGCTGGTCTCCCACCTCACCGCCAGCGGCTTGGGCCAGCTCATGGTCAGCACCTATGCCAGCATCTTCTCGGCGGTCGGCGCCCTGGGCGGCGTCGACCTGGGGCTGTTCGGACTGGGCGGACTGTTCAGCCAGGCCTCGATCATCTGGGGCGACCTGGACGGCGACGCCCATTCGGACTTCGCCCTGCTGGTCTCGGGCGGCGGGCTGTCGACCAGCGGCTGGCTGCTTTAAGGCCGCCCGGCCGGCCGGTCTTGCCTGACCGGCCGGCCATGAATACCTCGACCGCGACACCGAACCCGAGGACCTCGTCATGCGCCTGCTCGGCATCGACCACGTGGTGATCCGCGCCCGCGACCCCGTCGCCATGGAGCGGTTCTATGTCGAGGTGCTGGGCTGCGTGGTCGAGCGGCGGCAGGACGCCATCGGCCTGGTGCAGCTGCGGGCCGGCGCCCACTTGATCGACCTGGTCGACGTCGCCGGCCGCCTGGGCCGAATGGGCGGTCCCGCACCGGGGCCGGACGGCCACAACATGGACCACCTGTGCCTGCGGGTGGTCGACTTCGACGTCGATGTGGTCCGCGCCCACCTGGAAGCCCACGGCGTGGCGATCGGCGACATCGGCGAACGCTACGGCTCGACCGGCGAGGCGGTGTCGCTCTACCTGTCCGACCCTGAAGGCAACGGGCTGGAGCTGCGGGGCTAGGCCCTTGGTTGTTTCCTTCGGCTAAGCTATCCCGGACTTCCGGGGAGCCCATGCGCGCATCAGTTCTTTCTTTCGTCGCCAGCCTGATCGCCTGTTGCCTGGCCACGCAGGCTGTGGCCCAGACGAGCGACAGTGCTCGGATTGAAGCCTTCATCCAGGTGGCGAACGCTGGCGACTGTACGGGCTCTCCGGCCATGGCGGACTTGGCGCTGTCCGACCGTCTGGACAGATTTCACGGCGCGCGCCTGGCGGTGGCGACCGCGATCTGCGCCGCTCGAGAGGGACGATTCGATCTAACAGACCGCCTAATCGTGCAGGCGTCCCTGGCTCCGTTGTCGGGAACCGAAGTGCAGGTGCGCTTCGCGTTCTACTACCTGATCGAGCGACTGACGGACATTCCAGGCGCCGGAGCATCCGCCGCCCGCGCCGCCGAGGCCATAAACAAGCTTGATCGTTTTCCGAATCGGACGATCGGATCCACCGAGATTGGCGTCATGGCGATGTTCGCGGCGAGCCGCGACATCGAAGGCCTGGAGCGCCTGACTCAAATTGACCGGCAGGGATCCCTCTCGATCCAGACGGACCGCCGCTTCGCCACCGCCTGGCTGAGACCGCCCGAACTGACCGCCGCCATCGACCGGCCGCTCAAATCGCCAGCGCCGCCCTTGGGCGAGGACTGGACACGGGAGCTGGCCAGCTTGAGCCGTGAAGGCGACGAGGCGGCAGTGCTCTCCGCCGCGCGCCGGTTCATGCGCGCCGATATCGAAAACACCCAGCCTTTCGGACTGGCGTTCGGCAAAACTGGGACTGGCGGCGATGGCCAGCGGGCCTGGCTCGTGCAGCGGCTCCTTGAGGACGGCCGTGTCGACGAGGCGCGCGAGGTTCTGGATGCCGAAGCGGTCGGCAAGGCCGGCAAGTCGGGCGACATGCTTTTCGTCCCAGGCCTGACTGGGGTGATCGAAGGCCTGATCCGCTCGGATCGCCCGGACGAGGCCAACCGACTGCTGGACTGGTGGAACGTGGCGCAGAAGCAGGACAAGACCGAATATGTCGGCTATTCCCGAGATGATGATGTAACCCTCTGGCCGCTGCGCGCGCTGCAAGCCTGCCTGAAAGGCGACCATGTCGCTCGGCTTGACCCCATCAACTGGCGCGTCAGCTTAACCTGCAATGATCCCGAAGACCGAACGGCGGCCCTGCTGATCCAAGCGTTGAGTGGTCCCGGACGCCGCAACGAAATGCTTCAAGCCGTCAACCTGCCGCCGATGCATCCGCCGCTCGGCAAGACTGACGAAGACTATCGCCGACGCTGGAACGCCCTGCTCGCTCGACCCGACGTTTCGGCGGCGATCGAGCGCTACGGACGCCGCCTGCCACCTGAAACGGCCTGGCGGCTGTCGCGGGCCTATCCGGCGTTTTGACTCCCGGCTCCCTTTCGTGCATAAGCGCGCCCTTCCGGCGCTATATCAGCAGCGCCTCCACCGTCACGACCCCGGCCTGTTAGCGCAGGATCCATCCGGACGAGGACGGCGAGGACCCCCGTCGACGCGATCGTCCACGGGGGCTGATTGCGTTTGGTCTTGAGTTCGGGATCCAGGGTTCGACATGTTCGACGGCCTTACAGAGCGACTTTCAGGGGTCTTCGACCGCCTCGGCGGTCGCGGCGTGCTGTCCGAGAAGGACATCGACGAGGCGCTGCGCGAGGTCCGCGTCGCCCTTCTGGAAGCCGACGTCGCCCTGCCGGTGGTCAAGGACTTCATCAGCAAGGCCAAGGAAAGCGCTTCGGGCGAAGCGGTCATCCGCTCGGTCAAGCCGGCCGACCAGGTGGTCAAGATCGTCTATGACGGCCTGGTCGACATGCTGGGCGGCGAGGTCGCGACCGGCCTGAACCTGGCCCTGAACCCGCCGTCGGTGATCCTGATGGCCGGCCTGCAGGGCTCCGGCAAAACCACCACCACCGGCAAGCTGGCCCTGCGGCTGAATAAGGTCGAGCGCAAGAAGGTGCTGGTCGCCTCGCTCGACACCCGCCGCCCGGCCGCCATGGAACAGCTGGCCATGCTGGCCAAGCAGGTCGAGGTCGAGAGCCTGCCGATCGTCGCCGGCCAGAGCGCCGCCGACATCGCCAAGCGCGCCCTGACCGCCGCCAAGCTGGGCGGCTACGACGTCCTGATCCTCGACACCGCCGGCCGCACCACGCTGGACGAGGCGATGATGAGCGAGGCGGCGGAAATCGCCCGCATCGCCACGCCGACCGAGACCCTGTTGGTCGCCGACAGCCTGACCGGCCAGGACGCGGTGCGCACGGCCAAGGCCTTCCACGAGCGCCTGCCGCTGACCGGCCTGATCCTGACCCGCGCCGACGGCGACGGCCGCGGCGGGGCGGCGCTGTCGATGCGCCACGTCACCGGCCTGCCGATCAAGTTCCTGGGCGCCGGCGAGAAGATCGACGCCCTGGACGTGTTCGACGCCCGCCGCGTGGCCGGCCGGATCCTGGGTCAGGGCGACGTCGTCGCCCTGGTCGAGAAGGCCGCCCAGGACCTCGACGTGGCCGAAGCCGAGCGCATGGCCAAGAAGCTGGCCAAGGGCCAGTTCGACCTCAACGACCTGTCGGCCCAGCTGTCGCAGATGCAGAAGATGGGCGGCATGCAGGGCATCATGGGCCTGCTGCCGGGAGTCCAGAAGGTCAAGAAGCAGATCGCCGAGAGCGGCATCGACGACAGCATCTTCCGCCGCCAGCAGGCGATCATCTCGTCGATGACCAAGCTTGAGCGCAAGAAGCCCGACATCCTGGCCGCCTCCCGCAAGCGCCGCATCGCGGCCGGGGCCGGCGTCGATGTGGCCGAGGTCAACCGCCTGCTCAAGCAGCACCGCCAGATGGCCGACATGTTCAAGGCCATGAGCAAGGACGGCGGCAAGGGCATGGCCCGCATGGCCGCCATGATGGGCGGCGGCGACATGTCCCGGCTCAAAGCCATGGGCGGCGGCAAGATGGCCGCGCCCGACCAGACTTCCGCGGGGGGCCTTGGCGGCCTTCCGGGGCTCCCCGGTCTTCCGGGATCCGGGGGCGGCGGCGACGCCAAGCCCAACCTCCTGTCCGGACTGGGCGGCCTGCCCCCCGGCTTCAACCCGTTCAAGAAATAGAACTTTAGACCAAGGACTAAGACTATGCTGAAGATCCGTCTCGCCCGTGGCGGCGCCAAGAAGCGCCCCTACTACTCGATCGTCGTCGCCGACAGCCACTCGCCCCGCGACGGCCGCTTCATCGAGAAGGTCGGCACCTACAACCCGCTGCTCAAGAAGGACGACGCCGCGCGCGTGACCCTGAAGGTCGAGTCCATCCAGGAGTGGCTCAAGAAGGGCGCCCAGCCGACCGACCGCGTCGCCCGCTTCCTGGCCGCCCAAGGCCTGACCACCTGGGCCCACGGCAACAACCCGCAGAAGGGCGCCCCGGGCAAGAAGGCTCAGGAGCGCATCGCCGAACGCGCCCAGCGCGAAGAAGAGCGCGCCGCCGCCGAAGCCCAGGCCAAGGAAGACGCTAAGGCCGCCGCTGAAGCCGCCGCCGCCGCGGCCGCCGAAGCCGCCGCCGCTCCGGCTCCGGAGCCGGAAGTCGTCGCCGAAGAGGCTCCGGCCGCCGAAGAAGCCCCGGCTTCGGAAGAAACCACCGAAGGCTAAGGCTTTCGGACGCGCCGCCGCCGGACACCCGTTCGGCGGCGGCGTTTTCTTTTGCGCGCTCTCATGACCTCGCCCCCCGCTCAGACCCTGATCCTGGTCGGCCGCGTCGCCGGCGGCTTCGGCGTGCGCGGCGAGGTGCGCATCGCGACCTATACCGAAGACCCGCTGACCCTGACCAAGTTCAAGGTGCTGACGCGCCAGGACGGCTCGCCCGCCCTGACCCTGACCACCGCCCGCGTGGCCAAGGACGGCGTCGTCGCCCGTTGCGTCGGGATCGACACCAAGGAAGCCGCCGACGCCCTGCGCGGCCTGCGCCTCTACGTGCCGCGCTCGGCTCTGCCGGAGCCCGACGAGGACGAATTCTACCTGGCCGACCTGATCGGCCTGACCGTCCGCCACGTGGCGACCAAAGAGCTGATCGGCAAGATCAAGAGCGTCCAGAACTTCGGCGCCGACGACCTGCTGGAGATCAGCCCCGCCCTGGGCGGCCAGACCTGGTACCTGCCCTTCACCCGCGCCGCCGTGCCCGAGGTGAAAATCGCCGAGGGCCTGGTCCTGGCCGATCCGCCGACGATGGTGGGCGAGCCGGAAGGACCGGTCGAGGACGAAGACGACGCCGAGCGCCACGACGACTGAGTTGCTCCTCTTCCTCCCGCTCATGGGAAGAATAGGTTGTTCAGCTTGATGTCGCATTTTGCGACATCAAGTTCGCGGTGACCGTCTAGCCTACTTCCGCACCCGCATCAGGCATTCCTGGGCCACCGAGGCCACCAGCTTGCCGTCGCGGGTGAACATCTGGCCGCGCACCAGGCCGCGGCCCTGCGAAGCCGAGGGGCTGTCCTGGGCGAACAGTATCCAGTCGTTGAAGTCGAACGGATGGTGGAACCACATGGCGTGGTCCAGGCTGGCGGCCTGCAGGCCGGGCGTGGTCCAGATCAGGCCGTGCGGGCGCAGGGCGCTTTCCATGAAGGCCATGTCCGAGGCGTAGGCCAGGGCGCACTGCTGCAGGCGGATGTCGTCGCCGATCACCGCGCGAGCCCGCATCCACACCTGCTTGGTCGACGGCTTGGGCGTAGGCCTGGTCGGATGCTGCGGATCGACCCAGCGCAGATCCACCGGTCGGGGATGCTCGGCCATCTTCACGAAGCGCGGATGCAGGTCGTCGCCCAGCGAGCGCAGATATTCGGCCTCGGTCGGCAGGCTTTCCGGATCGGGGGCGTCGGGCATGCCCATCTGATGCTCCAGGCCCTCTTCCGGGGTCTGGAAGGAACAGGCCAGGTTGAAGATCTGCTCGCCGTGCTGGATGGCCGCCACCCGCCGGGTGGTGAAGGTGCCGCCGTCGCGGGCCCGCTCGACCTCGTAGAGCACCGGCGCGTTCACGTCGCCGGGCCGGATGAAATAGGCGTGCAGCGAATGGCAGATGCGGTCGGGCACGGTCTTGTAGGCCGCGGTCAGGGCCTGGGCGATGACCAGCCCGCCGAAGATGCGGGGAAAGCCGTCATTGGGGCTGACGCCCCGGAACAGGTTCACCTCGATCGGTTCGAGGGTCAGGATCTCGGCGAGGTTCTCGGGCGTGCGCATGGCGGTTGGTTAGGCGTGTGGAACGGGCGGGGCAAGACGTGACCTTGCGTCAGCGCGACGCCTTTCCCATCGTGGCGTGATGGCCACGCCCTTCCCTCCGATCGTCCACCACCCCGCCTTCCGCGCCGAGATGCCGGCCGGCCATCGTTTTCCGATGGACAAGTTCGCGCGCCTTGCCGCGGTGCTGGAGGCCGAAGGCGTGGCGGGACCGGCCGGTTTCGTGCGGCCCGAGCCGATCGACCTGGAGAGCCTGCTGCTGGTCCATGATCAGGCCTATGTGCGCGGCGTCATCGACCTGACCTTGCCGGCCGACGTCGCCCGTCGGGTCGGCCTGCCTAATACCGAGTCCGTGGCCAGGCGGGCCCAGGCCGCGGTCGGCGGCACCCTGGCGGCGGCGCGCCTGGCTCTGGCGCACGGGATCGCCTGCAACACCGCCGGCGGCAGCCACCACGCCCAGGCCGACACCGGAGCGGGCTTCTGCGTGTTCAACGACGTGGCGGTGGCGGCGCGGCGGCTGCTGGCGGAGGGCAGGGTCGGCCAGGTGCTGGTCGTCGACCTCGACGTCCACCAGGGCGACGGCACGGCCCGGATCTTCGAAGGCGATCCCAGCGTCTTTACCTTCTCGATGCACGCCGAGAAGAACTTCCCGGCCCGCAAGGCGACGAGCGACTTGGACGTCGACCTGCCGGACGGCATGGACGACGGGGCCTATCTGGAAAAGCTGGGAGAGATCCTGCCGGACCTGCTGGCGCGGGTGGCGCCGGACCTGGTGTTCTTCAACGCCGGGGTCGATCCGCACGCGGACGACAAGCTGGGGCGCCTGTCTCTGAGCGACGAGGGGCTCGCGCGGCGCGAGGCGTTCGTCCTGGGCTCATGTCTGGAAAGGGAGATCCCCGTGGCGGGGGTGATCGGCGGCGGATACGACGCCGACATCGATCGTCTGGCGCATCGTCACGCCCTTCTCCACCGGGCGGCCCGCGAGGCGCTGGGCGCCTGAGGGTCGCGAACCCGGTGGAGCTACGCGGCGATCACTTAGAAGCTCGTGACGAGCGAACCGGCGATCACGACGAGGGGCAGCATGGCCAGAACGATGCTGGCGAAACCCGAGAAGGCGTTGTTCGAGAAGGTCATTGTCTTGGTTCCCTGTTGATCCGGCGCGCCGTCCGCGTCCGGTGATCAGGGATATAGGCCCGCGGGATGATGAATGCCCGTTACCTTTGCTTCATGAAGCGTTTTTAAGAAACGTTGACGGCGATAATCGGCATTACAGAGGTGTAATGTTGTCGACTGAAACCGTTACAATGGAAACTTTTACCTTAGAGACCAACGTTCTCCATTCGGATCAATCCTCCGCCGCCGTCAGCAGGAAATGGCCGCGCAGGGCGGCGATCGGGGCGGCGCGCTGCTCCTGCCAGGCCTCGACATGGACGTTGGCGATCCGCCGGCCGACCTTGTTGATCTTGGCGCGGGCGAAGGTGGTCAGGGGGCGGCCCGAGCGCAGGTACTCGATCGAGATGTCGATGGTGCGCGGCTGGCGCTTCAGAGGCTCGGCCACCGACAGCTGGGCCAGGGCGGTCATCTCCATGAAGGCGCCCAGCACCCCGCCATGGATGGCCGGCAGCAGCGGGTTGCCGACGATATGGTCGGAGAACGGCAGGACGGCGGTCATCTCGTCGCCGGCCAACTCGGCCCGCATGCCGATGAACCGGGCGTAGGGGATCGAGCCCAGCACGGCGCTGAGGCGGGTGTCGGCGTCGCTCATGCGGCGTCTCCCCTGCCCAAGGCCTTGGAGCGGGGCGGCTTGAGATTGGCGCCGGGCTTCTTGCCGGCGCTGGAGTCCAGCATGAAGGCGGCCTGGGCGGCGGCCACCGGATCGTCGGGATCGTCCTCGTAGGCCACGGCCCGCACGAAGGCGACCGAACGGGTGGCCTTGTAGCAATGGGCGCGGGCCAGCACGTCGCGGCCCGGCTGGGCCGGCCGCATGTAGTCGATGCGCAGGTCCAGGGTGGCGATCGAGGTCCATTCGCTCATGGCCGCGTGCACCGCCTGGCCGCTGGCGTGGTCCAGCAGGGTGGTCACCACCCCGCCGGCGATCACCCCGGTCTCCGGGTCGCCGACGATCTCGGGGCGATAGGGCGCCCTGAGGATGGCGACCGCGTCGCCGATCTCCAGGGTCACCAGGCCCAGGGCGCGCGCCTGCGGGCTGCCTTCGTTCATGGCGTCGGCGATGAACCGATGCTGTTCGCCCATGCTGTTATCTGTGCTCATGGATAGGTTTATAGCCGCGCGCGTTGCCATATCCATCGTGATGAAGCCGCAGGACCTGATCTGTCCGAAGCCCGACGGGCTCTACTGCCCGCCCGGAGACTTCTACATCGACCCCGTCCGCCCCGTGGACCGGGCGGTAGTCACCCATGGCCACGCCGACCACGCCCGGGCCGGCCACGGCGTGGTGGCCGCCACCCCCGAGACCCTGGCGATCATGGCCGAGCGCTACGGCGAGGACTTCGCCGGCCGCCGCCATCCCGTGGCCTACGACCAGACCTTCACCCACAACGGCGTCGAGGTCGGGCTGGTCCCGGCCGGCCACGTACTGGGCTCGGCCCAGGCCGTGGTGCGCTGGAAGGGCATGACCATCGTCGTCTCCGGCGACTACAAGCGCCGCCGCGATCCCACCTGCCCGGCCTTCGAGCCCGTGCCCTGCGACGTGTTCGTGACCGAGGCGACCTTCGGCCTGCCGGTCTTCCGCCATCCCGACGACAAGGGCGAGGTGGCCGCCCTGCTGAAGTCGGTCGCGCAGTTTCCCGAACGCTCGCACATCGTCGGGGCCTACGCCCTGGGCAAGGCCCAGCGGGTGATCAGATTGCTGCGCGAGGCTGGCTGGGACCGGACGATCCATGTGCACGGGGCGATGGAACGGCTGAACCGGCTTTACGGCCGTCACGGCGTCGACCTGGGCCTGCTGGCGCCCGCCACCACGGGGACCAGGAAAGACTTCGAAGGCGCGATCATCGTCGCCCCGCCCTCGGCCCTGGCCGACCGCTGGTCGCGGCGCTTCCCCGACCCGGTCGACTGCTTCGCCAGTGGCTGGATGCGGGTGCGGGCGCGGGCCCGCCAGCGGGGCGTGGAGCTTCCGCTGATCATCTCCGACCATGCCGACTGGGACGAACTGACCGCCACCCTCGACGAGCTGCGCCCCGGCGAGGTGTGGATCACCCACGGCCGCGAGGAGGCCCTGGAGCGCTGGTGCGAACTCCAGGGCATACCGGCTCGGGCGCTACGGCTGGTGGGTTATGACGAGGAGGAGGGGGAGTAAGCGTTGCAGGACGCCCTTACCCCACCTTGAACGTCGCTCTCGCCCGCGCCACCGGCTTGCCATCCGCCGACACCGTGGCCTCGGCGTAGCACAGGCTCTTGCCGGGCTTGATGAAGTCGGTGTCGAACACCAGCCATTGCCCGAGCTCGGCGGCGGCGATGTAGTCCAGACCCAGGGAAACGGTGACTAGGCCCTGGCTGGGAATCTCCAGCCGCGCCAGCACCATCCCGCACGACAGGCCCATGGCGTTGTCGGCCAGGGCCGCGATCAGGCCGCCGTGCGCACCGCCGCGGGAATTGGTGTGCGGCTCGCGCAGCTCCACGGCCAGCACCCAGCGATCGTCGCGGATATCGGCGAAGATGGGCTCCCACGGCGTGGTCAGCGGGCTCTTGCGGGGATGGGGGACGAAGGGCTCGGGCGGGCTCATGGTCGCCTCCAGGTCCGGGCTCCGGACGGATCAATTCAAACAGATGTTCGAATTGACTGCAAGCCTCGCCGCCATGCTAGCGTCGGCCCCGGATCGGGGGACCCGTATGGCCAAGAGCAATGGCGCGCTGAAACTGGACGCCGACGAGGTGGTGCAGACGCTTGACCACCTGCAGGCCCGGGTGTCGGAGCGGTTTCCGGCGTCCGGCCTGTCGCAGGTCTGTGACCAGCTGACCGCCGTCGCCCGGGTCACCGCCCGGCGGGCGCGGCGGCTGTCGCGACCCTATCTGGGCCTGCGCGCCCTGGTGGCCGTGATCGCGATCGCGGCGATCGGGCTGGAGGCGGCGCTGATCGGCCGGCTGGACTGGCTGGCGAACCTACGGAACGCCGGCGCCCTCACCCTGGCCACCAGCCTGGAGCCGGCCGTCAACCTGCTGCTGCTGTCGGGCGCGGCCATCTGGTTCCTGGTCTCGCTGGAATCGCGGTGGAAGCGCTCGCGGGTCCAGAAGTCGCTGCACGAGCTGCGGTCGTTCGCCCACGTGATCGACATGCACCAGCTGACCAAGGACCCGACCCTGGTGCTGGGTCCGCGCACCGCCTCGTCGCCCGCCCGCGAGATGAGCCGCTTCCAGCTGGCCCGCTATCTGGACTACTGCGCCGAGATGCTGGCCCTGACCGCCAAGCTGGCGGCGCTCTACGCCGGCGAGAGCGACGACCCGGTGGTGGTCGCCGCCGTCAACGACATCGAGACCCTGACCTCCGACCTCGGCCGCAAGATATGGCAGAAGATCATGATCCTGGGCCAGCTGGACGAGAGCCGGGCAGGTTGAACCTAAGCCAAGGCGCGACATTTCATTGCCATGCGCGCCTTCGCCCACCTTCTCGACCGGCTGTCCCTGACCAGCTCGCGCAACGCCAAGCTGACCCTGATCAAGGATTTCCTGGCGCAGACCCCCGATCCCGAGCGCGGCTGGGTGCTGGCGGCCTTGACCGGGGCGCTGTCGTTCAACGCCGCCAAGCCGGCCTTCATCCGCAAGGCGGTCGAGAGCCGGATGGACCCTCAGCTGTTCGCCTGGTCCTACGACTATGTCGGCGACTTGGCCGAGACCGTCGCCCTGGTCTGGCCGGAAAGGCCCGGCGCCAATCGCGAACCTGATCTTTCCGAAGTGGTCGAGAGCCTGCGCACGGCCTCGCGCACGGAAGTGCAGCGGCTGATCGAAGGCTGGCTGGACGCCCTGGACGCCGACGGTCGCTGGGCGCTGCTGAAACTGATGACCGGCGGCCTGAGGGTCGGCGTGTCGGCGCGGCTGGCCAAGCAGGCCTGCGCCGACTTCGGCCAGGTGGAGATCGGCCAGGTCGAGGAGGTCTGGCACGCCATGACCCCGCCCTATGGCGACCTGTTCGCCTGGCTGGAGGGCCGCTCGGAACAACCCTCGCCCGACGCCCCTGGGCGGTTCCGACCGGTGATGCTGGCCCAGGCGATCGACGAAGCGGTCGACTTCGCCAAACTGGACCCGGCCGACTACGCCGCCGAATGGAAGTGGGACGGCATCCGCGTCCAGGCGGTCAGCGAGCGCGGCGAGCGACGGCTCTACACCCGCACCGGCGACGACATCTCGGCGACCTTCCCCGACGTGGTCGAGGCCCTGGCCTTCGAGGGGGCGATCGACGGCGAGCTGCTGGTGATGCGCGACGGCGCCGTGGCCAGCTTCGGCGACCTGCAGCAGCGGCTGAACCGCAAGACGGTCGACGCCAGGCAGCTGGCGGCCTTCCCGGCCGGGATCCGCGCCTACGACCTGCTGCTGGACGGCGAGACCGACCTGCGCGGCCTGCCGTTCGCCGAACGGCGGAAACGGCTGGAGGCTTTTGTAATCCAGGCAAACAGCCCGCGCATCGACCTGTCGCCGATCCAGCCGTTCGCGACCTGGGAGGGGCTGACCGCCCTGCGCGCCGAGCCGCCGCCCGGCGATCCGACGATCGCCGAGGGTCTGATGCTCAAGCGCTGGGATAGCGTCTATGAGCCCGGCCGGCCCAAGGGTCCGTGGTTCAAGTGGAAGCGCGACCCCCGTCTGATCGATGCGGTGCTGATGTACGCCCAGCGCGGCCACGGCAAGCGGTCCAGCTTCTATTCCGACTACACCTTCGGAGTCTGGCGCGAGGACGAGACCGGGACACGTCATCTGACGCCGGTGGGCAAGGCCTATTTCGGCTTCACCGACGAGGAGCTGAAACGGATCGACAAGTTCGTGCGCGACCACACCGTCGAGCGCTTCGGCCCCGTGCGCTCGGTGCGCGCCGACCTGGAGTTCGGCCTGGTGTTCGAGGTGGCGTTCGAGGGCCTGCAGCGCTCAACCCGCCACAAGTCGGGCGTTGCCATGCGCTTTCCGCGCATCAACCGCATCCGCTGGGACAAGCCCGCGCGCGAGGCGGACGAGCTTTCGACGCTGGAGCGGATGCTGGACTAGAGAGGGTTAGTGGATGCCCGCCCCCTCGGCGGCCATCGCCCCAGCCCCCGCATGGAACATCCGGCCCTTCTCGGTGATCAGCACCGCCAGCAGACCCGCCACGCCAAAGCCCGTGAAGCCCAGGGTCAGAGGCACGGTCGTGCCGTCGAACAGCTGACCGATCCAGAAGCCGAACAGCGCCCCGAAGATGGTGGTGATGAAGCCCTGCACCGAGGCCGCCGTGCCGGCCAGGTGGCCCAGCGGCTCCATGGCGATCGAACCGAAGTTCGACATCACCAGGCCGAAACAGAACATCATCCCCGCCTGCAGCAGCGAGAAGGTCCACAGGGTCTCGTGGCCGCTCAGGGCGACCACGGCATGGGCCGCTGCGAAGACGATGTAGCCGCACAGCGCCACGTGCGAGACCAGCCGCATGCCCAGGCGGCCGACGATGCGGGAATTGAGCAGCGACGAGACGGCGATGCCGCCGGCGATCCCCGCAAAGATCAGGGGGAACGAACGGCCCGCTCCCAGCACGTCGACGAACACCTGCTGGGCCGAGTTGAGGAAGCCGAACAGCCCGCCCAGCACCAGGGTGGCGGCCAGGGTGTAGCCGACGGCGATCCGGTTGGTCAGGCATTCCCTGAACGCGGCCAGCACCGGGCCGGCGGCCAGGGGCGTGCGGTCCTCCGGATGCAGGGTCTCGGGCAGCTTGATTCCCGACCAGACGATCACCGCCAGGCCGAAGATCGACAGGACGCCGAACACCCACGGCCAGGGCGCGACCAGCAGGATGGCCTGGCCCACGGATGGGGCGACGATCGGCACGCCCAGGAAGACGATGAACGACAGCGACATCACCCGCGCCATCTGGCGGCCGCTGTAACAGTCGCGGACGATCGACACCGCCAGCACGCGGGTGGCCGCCGCTCCGACGCCGCACAGGGCGCGGGCGATCAGCAGCATCTCGAACGAGTTGGAGAAGGCGCAGAGCGCGGCGAAGACGACGTACAGCGACAACCCCGCCAGCAGCACCGGCTTGCGGCCGAAGCGGTCGGCCAGCGGACCGTAGACGATCTGGGCCGCCCCGAAGCCCAGCAGATAGGCGGTCAGGATCCACTGGCGCTCGTTGTCGCTGGCCACGCCGAGGGCGTGGCCGATCTGCGGCATGGCCGGCAGCATCGAGTCGATGGCGAGGGCGTTGGTGGCCATCATCGCCGCGATCAGGGCGACGAACTGGCCAAAGCCCATGCCGGGATGGGGTCCGGGCGCGGGGCGAACCGAAGCGGCGATGGGAGTGGACGACATGACGCTCTTTCACAGGCCGGAACGCCGAAGCGCCGGCAGGCGCGAGACGCGATGGCCGCGATATAGGTCAGGCTGGCCCGTCCGCCAAACAAACCCGGGCGGGCGGGCCGTCAGGGCGCCATCTGGAACTGAATGCTCACGGTTTGGTCATCGCCGACCTTTGAAGCGCCTTCTTGCGATTGACCCACGCTGGCGACCCGCAACAAGGGCTGAGAACCGGGTTGACCGGCCGGCGCGTTGCGCAAGGTCGCGAGATCGGGCTGGGCGACGGTCAGGGCCTGGTGGAAGACCGCGGCGCGCTGCAGAGCCAGGGCGGCCGCGCGCTGGCCCTCGGCGCTGGAGACGTCGAAATTGGTCTGGCTGATGACGTTGGCCACGGCCAGCTTAGGTCCGTCGGATTCGCAGTTGGCGCCGGCTGTCACGCCGTAACCCAGGCAGGGCAGGCGCCGCATCAGGATCTGGGCGACGTCGCCGGCGATCCGCTGGCCGTCCGGCGAAAGCGTGGCCGTCCCCGCGACAAACAGCTGATCGGCCCGGAAGTTGAGCGCGCCGCTCGACGGATCGCCGGTGATCGGCACGTGGATGTCCCGCAGGTCAGCGTCCAGCGACTGCATCAGCAGCTTTTGGGCGTCGACCGCCGAAGCGGTCTGGGCCGTGGCCTGGGTCGGCGGCGAATAGGCGAAGCAGCGGCGCTGGCCCGCCGCGCCTTGGCCGGTCTCCGACAGGGCGGCTTCGGGCACGCACAGCACCTGGGCCTTGTAGTCGACCTCGATGTCGGCGGTCTTGGGCGTGAGATTGGCGGCGGTCTGCAGCAGGGCCGCCGTCTCCGGATGCTTGGCCGTGGTCAGCTTGGCGGTGGTCGAGCGGAACTCGAACGCGAAATAGCTGAGCATGATGATGAAGATGAAGATCACCCCCACCATCATGTCGGTCATCGAGACATAGTAGCTTTCGCCCTCTTCGACATCGGCCGTCCTGCCGCGCTTGCGTCGCATCAAGCTACGCCCCGGGGCGCCGCGGCCTTGCCGGCCAAGGTCGCCTCGATACGGCCCAGCATCGCCAGTTGCTCCAGCATCACCTTTTCGGGCGGCGCAAAGCGGACGCAGGCGTCCAGCAGCGCGAAGAAGTGGGCTTCCTGGGCTTCGATGGCCTGACGGCGACGCCGCGCGGCCAGGCGCAGGACGATCGAAGCCAGAACCCCGGCGATCGAAGTCCAGAACTTGGTGGCGGCGATCGTCAGCAGGTTGATCAGGGCGCCCTGCATGGCTGCGCCCCCGCCGCTCATGGCCGACGTCGCCTCGGTCAAGGCCGCCACGATGCCCATGAACGTGATGACCAGGCCGATGGCGACCATGATGTTGGCCCACCACTCCAGGGTGCGGGCCGGCGTGTCGGCGAGGTCGAAGGCGTCGGAGGCGTGGACCGAAGCCGCCAGGCGTCCATCCTCGGTCGGAGTCAGCTGACTGCGATAGTGCGCCCAGCCGAGTTCCAGAACGGGATGGGCCACGCCGCTTAGGCGCTTGTCGATCGCTTCGAAGGCCTCGGCGAACGCTTTCTGCCGATCGCCACGTAGTTCGTCCAGCAGGTCGGCGCGACGACGCAGGTCGTCCATCAGCGGCACGTATTCGAAATGGCCCGATTGAAGGATCAGCCCAACGGCGAAGACCAGGATGGCCGCCGCCATCATCAGGGCGGCGCCAGGCATGCTGAACACCGCGACCACGAACGACGTTACCGGATCGTGCATCTGAACCTTCGAATCAACTTGGAGGCCACAATACCCCAGGGTGAGGCGCGAATGGGGCGCAGCTTAGCCGTTGAACGCCCGGATCGCGTCGATGATCCGCTGCTGGTCGGCCTCCGCCAGATACGGATGCATCGGCAGGGCCAGCACCGTCTCGGCCTTGGCCTCGGTCACCGGCAGGCCGTCGGCCGCGCGCGGGAAGTGGGCGTAGGGGGCCTGCACGTGCATCGGCACCGGATAATAGACGGCCGTCGGAATCCCCTGCGTCTTCAGGTGGGCGGCCAGGCCGTCGCGGTTCTCGTGCTCGATCACGTACTGGGCCCAGACCGACACGCCGCCGTCGATGACCTTGGGCGTGGCGATCACCGCGCCCTTCAGGCCCTCGGCGTAGCGGTCGGCCACCCCTTGCCGCAGGTCGATCTCCTCCTGGAAGATGGCCAGCTTCTCGATCAGGATCGCCGCCTGGATCGTGTCCAGCCGCGAGTTCATGCCGATGCGGGTGTTCAGATACTTGGTGTCGTGGTCGAACGTGCGGCCGACCAGATCCGGGGCCACGGCCTTGCCGTGCACCCGGAAGCTGTCCATCAGGTCCCAGAGCTCCTGGTCGTTGGTCAACACCGCCCCGCCGTCGCCGTAGCAGCCCAGCGGCTTGGCCGGGAAGAAGCTGGTGGTGGCCACGTCGGCCCAGTGCAGCGGGTGCTTGCCGTCCAGGGTGCATCCGAAGCCCTGGGCGCTGTCGGCGATCAGCTTCAGGCCCTCGCGATCGCAGATGGCCTTGATGGCCGGATAGTCGGCCGGCTGGCCGAACAGGTCGACGGCGATCACCACCCTGGGCGTCAGCTTGCCCTCGGCCTTCACGCCGGCGATGGCGGCGTCCAGCCGGGCGGGATCGAGGTTGAACGTGTCGGGCAGCACGTCCACGAACACCGGGGTGGCGCCGACCCACGGCACGACTTCGGGCGTGGCGGCGAAGGTGAAGGACGGGCAGAACACCGCGTCGCCGGGACCCACGCCCCAGGCCATCAACGGCAAGGCGATGGCGTCGGTGCCGTTGGCGCACGACAGGGCCAGCCTGGCCTGGCCGAACGCCGCCAGCTTGGCCTCGAATTCGCGGACCTGCGGCCCCATGACATAGGCGCCGCTGTCGAGGACGGCGGCGATCGCGGCGTCGATTTTCCCGCGGATCCGGCGCTGCTGCGCGGCGAGGTCGATGAAGGACATGCTCATGGGCGGCGCTCTTAGAGGCGGATCGGCTCGGGTTCGAGCCAATTGATGTAACCGAGTGTTTCCACGGAACGAAGCGGCGCCTTGGCGGGAACGGGCCGGGACCTGGTTCGTTGACGGGTCTTCGTTGACGGCTTGGGGCGGGGGCGCCATCGAGAGATCCATGCAGACCAAGCCCAGCCTGATCCCCGCCGACGCCAGCCTTCCGTCCCTGGCCAACGTGAAGGCCGACGAGACCATGCTCGGCCATTTCCTCGACTGGCTGGGCAAGCTGGCGGTGAACCTGGTGGTCGCCGCCCTGATCCTGGTCGCCACCTTCTGGGTGGCCGGCTGGCTGGCGGGGGTGGCCAGGCGCGGCCTGGGCCGCATGCACCGCAAGAACCCCGACCCGACCCTGGAGAGCTTCGTCTCGTCCCTGGTGCGCTACGCGATCGTCGCCGTCGGCCTGGTGGCGGTGCTGCAGCAGCTGGGCGTCCAGGCCACGTCGATCATCGCCGTGCTGGGCGCGGCCTCCCTGGCCATCGGCCTGGCCCTGCAAGGCGCGCTGTCGAACGTCGCCGCCGGGGTGATGATCCTGCTGTTTCGGCCCTACAAGGTCGGCGACGTCATCGAGACCTCGACCCGCAACGGCACCGTCAAGTCGCTGGACCTGCTGTTCACCGAGATCGCCACCCCCGACAACGTCAAGGTGATGATCCCCAACAGCAAGGTGTTCGGCGACGTCATCCTCAACTACTCGACCCACCGCAGCCGCCGGGCCGACGTGGTGTTCAAGGTCCCGCTGAAGACCGACCTTGTGACGGTGCTGCAGAAGATGCGCGAGCGGGCCGAGGGCGATCCGCGGGTGCGCAAGGAGCCGGCCCCGATGATCGAGGTGGTCGACCTCAGCGAAGCCTTCGCCCAGGCCGCCATCCGCGTCTGGACGGCGAAGGAGGACTACGGCCCGGTCAGGACCGACCTGATGCTGGCCGCCCACCTGTGGGCCGAGGATCCGACGCGGGTCCTGCCGCCGCCGCGCCCGTCGAAGGCCCCCGATCCGTCGCCGGCCATGCCCGGCGACGCCGAACATCACCTGTTCAGACTGCCAAGGCCTCGGAGAGGTCGGCAATCAGGTCCTCGCAGTCCTCGATCCCCACCGACAGCCTGATCAGGGTGTCGGAGATGCCCAGGGCGGCGCGCTGATCGGCCGGGATCGAAGCGTGGGTCATGATGGCCGGATGCTCGATCAGGCTCTCGACCCCGCCCAGGCTTTCCGCGAGCGTGAACAGGCGCGTGCGCTCCAGCATTCGCCTGGCGGTGTTCACGTCGCCCTTCAGCTCCACCGAGATGATCCCGCCGAACCCGCCCTGCATTTGGCGCCGGGCCAGCTCGTGCTGCGGGTGGCTGGGCAGGCCGGGATAGATCACCCGGGCGACGTCCTTGCGCGTCGACAGCCACCTGGCGATCGTCAGAGCGCTGTCGCAGGCCCGCTGCATGCGCAGGGCCAGGGTCTTGACGCCACGCAGGGCCAGGAAACTGTCGAACGGCCCCAGAACCGCCCCGACGGCGTTCTGCAGGAACTTCAGCTTCTCGGCGATCTCGGCGTTGTCGCCGACCACCGCCACGCCCGCCACCACGTCGGAATGGCCGTTCAGGTACTTGGTGGCCGAGTGCATGACGATGTCGAAGCCCAGCTCCAGCGGCCGCTGGACGAACGGGCTGGCGAAGGTGTTGTCGGCCACGGTGATCAGGCCGTGCTTTCTGGCGAGCGCCGCGATGCCGGACAGGTCGGCCAGGCGCAGCATCGGATTGGTCGGGGTCTCGACCCAGATCATCCTGGTTTCGGGCGTGATCGCCGCCTCGATGGCCGCTAGATCGCCCATGTCGACGAAGCTGAAGGTCAGGCCCGCCGAGCGCTTGCGCACCTTGTCGAACAGCCGGAACGAACCGCCATAGAGGTCGTCGCTGGCGATCACATGGGCGCCGCTGTCGAGGATCTCCAGGATCGTCGAGGCCGCCGCCAGGCCCGAGGCGAAGGCGAAGCCGGCCGTACCGCTCTCCAGGTCGGCGATGCAGCGCTCGAAGGCGAAGCGGGTCGGGTTGTGGCTGCGGCTGTACTCGAAGCCCTTGTGCTCGCCCGGGCTGGACTGGACATAGGTCGAGGTCGCGTAGATCGGCACCATCACCGCCCCGGTCGTGGGATCGGGGAACTGGCCGCCGTGGATCGTGCGGGTGGCGAAGGCCAGGCGGTTCTTGCCGGGGATGTCTTGGGTCATTGATTGTCCTTGGCGCGCCCTGCGTCCTTCGAGGCCCGCTGTGCGGGCGCCTCAGGATGAGGGGTTCAGTGCTTCTTCGTCATGTGAAATCCTCATCCCGAGGCGCCCGCACAGCGAGCCTCGAAGGACGCGGAGAATCTCAGCTCGCCAGGCGCAGGTGGTTGATCAGGTCCACGCGGGTGATCACCCCCACGAACTCGTCGCCGTCGCAGACCAGCGCCACCTCGTCGCGGTCGAACACTTCCGGCAGGGCGTCGACGCCCTGGGTCGACTGCAGCGTATTGACCGCCTTGGTCATGGCCTTGCCGACCAGGGTCTTGAACTTGGGCCCGCGATCGTCGTCCGCGCCCTCGACCGCGGCCAGGATGTCGCTTTCGTCGAGGATGCCGACCAGCTTGCCGTGGTCGACCACCGGCAACTGGCTGATGTCGCTGCCGCGCATGCGGTTGTAGGCGGTCAGCAGGGTGTCGTCCGGCCCGATCGCCACCACCCCGCCGTCGGCGTAGCGCTTGGCGATCAGGTCGCGCAGGTCGCCGTGCAGTTCGCGGTGGTCGAAGCCATGGGCGGCCAGCCACATGTCGTTGAACATCTTGGTCAGGTACTTGGCGCCGGTGTCGCAGACCAGGGTGACCACCCGCTTGGGCTCGGTCTGGGCCTGGCACCAGCGCAGCGCCGCCGCCAGCAGGGTGCCCGAGGACGAGCCGGCCAGGACGCCCTCCTTGCGCAGCAGCAGGCGGGCGGTGTCGACGCTCTCGCGGTCGCTGATCGAATAGGCCTTGCTGACCAGGTCCATCTGGGCGTTGGCCGGGATGAAGTCCTCGCCGATGCCCTCGACGATCCACGACCCGGCCTCGCCATAAGTCCCGGTCGCCACGTAGTCGCAGAGGATCGAGCCGACCGGGTCGGCCAGCACCATCTGGGTCTTCGGCGAGTGTCTGGCCATGAACCGGCCGATGCCGGTCAGGGTGCCGCCCGAACCGACGCCGACCACCACCGCGTCGATGTCGCCGCCCATCTGCTCGAAGATCTCGGGCGCGGTCGTGGTCTCGTGAGCGTGCGGATTGGCCGGGTTCTCAAACTGATTGACATAGATCGCGCCCGGGATCGACTGGGCCAGGGTCTGGGCCATGTCCTGGTAGTATTCGGGATGGCCCTTGCCGACGTCGCTGCGGGTCAGGCGCACGTCCACGCCCATGGCCCGCAGGTGCAGGATCTTCTCCCGCGCCATCTTGTCGGGCACCACCAGGATCAGCTTGTAGCCCTTCAGGGTCGCCACCTGGGCCAGGCCCAGGCCCGTATTCCCGGCCGTCGCCTCGATGATCGTCCCGCCCGGTTTGAGGCTGCCATCGGCCTCGGCCGCCTCGATCATCGAGCGGGCCACCCGATCCTTGATCGAGCCGCCGGGGTTCTGGTTTTCCAGCTTCAGGAACAGCCGGCACGGACCGGTGTCGAGGTTGCGAACCTCGATCATCGGCGTGCGGCCGATCAGATCGAGCGCGGAACCGACGACCGGAGGAAGGGCGGATTTGGGGTCGTTCATGGCGCAACTCGGCGACAGAGAGAAATGATCTCCCTATCTATGCCCGTTTCACGAAAGCGCCAACAGCGTTACGCGAACTTGACCGCAAGCCCTTGCCCGACCTCAGCCCCCGCAAGCCGCGAGCCGGTCCATCCGCCATTCGCGGGCGAACTTGCGCCCGATCCCGGCGTCCTCGAACACCACCTTGCGGCGCTCGCCGGAGAGGTCCGGCGCGTTGTGAATCATCACGAAAGGGAAGCCGTTGCGCGACAGGAAGGCCTGGACGAATCCCGAGAAGCGCAGGGCTTCCTCGGCCGAGGCGATGCAGATTTCGACGGCGATGTCGGCGGCGTTCATGGGCGCGCTCCCGGATGGTCGCCAGGACCCTAACGCACGAATTCGCAAATGCGAACAATCTTCGCAGCTGCACAATAAAACGACCCCGGATCAATCCGGGGTCGCCCGATAATTCAGCGAAGGAGGTCGATCTAGAGGATCGATTGCCCGGTCCCGGCCCAGTCCTTCAGGAACTGCTCCAGGCCCTTGTCGGTCAGGGGGTGCTTGAACAGGTCAGCGAACACGGCCGGCGGGATGGTCACCACGTCGGCGCCGACGATGGCCGCGTCCTTGACGTGGGCGACGTTGCGCACCGACGCGGCCAGGATCTCGGTCTCGTAGCCGTAGTTGTCGTAGATCGCGCGGATGTCACGGATCAGGTCCATGCCGTCGAAGCCGTAGTCGTCCAGGCGGCCGATGAACGGCGAGACGTAGGTCGCGCCGGCCTTGGCGGCCAGCAGGGCCTGGGTCGGCGAGAAGCACAGGGTGACGTTGGTCGAGATGCCTTCGCCGGCGAAGGCCGCGCAGGCGATCAGGCCGTCGCGGGTCAGCGGGATCTTGACGACGACGTTCGGCGCGATCGCGGCCAGCTTCTTGCCCTCGGCAACCATCGCCTCGTGGGTCGTGGCGGCGACTTCGGCGCTGATCGGACCCGGCACAAGGTCGCAGATCTCGGCGATCACCTCGAGCATCGGTCGGCCCGCCTTGGCGATCAGGGTCGGGTTGGTGGTCACCCCGTCCACCAGGCCGGTGGAGGCCAGGTCGGCGATGACCTTGGTGTCGGTGCTGTCGAGAAAGATCTGCATGGGTCTGCGCTTTTTCTTTTGGGGTTCAGGCTCGTTTATCCGCCCAGGGGTTCCGCGCCAAGGCCGCTCGACGGAAAACGCTCGCCCAGGCGCTCGCGCAGGAAGGCCAGCAGGTCGCCGCCGGGGAACCGCAAGCCCTCGACGCCGGCCCGGCGCGCGGCCTCGACGTCCGAACCCTTGTCGCCGATCAGCACGGTCTCCTCGGGCGCCAGCGACCAGTCAGCCAGGCCGCGCAAGATCATGCCCGGATTGGGTTTGCGGTCGGGATGGTCGGGATGGCGATAGCGATCCTCGACGGCGTCCTCGTGATGGGGCGCGACATAGAAGGCGTCGATCCGCCCGCCGACCTCGGCCAGGCCCGCCTGCAGGGCGGCGTGAAAGACATCGACCTGGACCTCGGTGAAATAGCCGCGGGCCACGCCCGACTGGTTGGTGACCACCAGCACCTTGACGCCGGCCGCGTTCAGCGTCGCGACCGCCTCCCGAGCGCCTTCGATCCAGTCGAGACGGTCGGGCTCGCAGACATAGCCGTGATCGAGGTTCAGCACTCCGTCGCGATCGAAGAAGACGGCTTTCAGCGGCGCTTTTCCGGACATGTTCCCGCCTTACGCCAGGCCTCGCGGCGCGACAAGCGGCGGGGCAGGCTTGGCGAACCGTGGCGGGACGGCCTAGAACGGCGAACCTCCAGACCCGGCCCCCTACCGCTCCAAGGATCGCAGATGACCGACGACTTCGCCCGCCTTGTCCGCCTGCGCGACGCGCTCAAGGCCTGGGCCCTGGAGCACGCCTTCCCGATCTGGTGGGAGATCGGCGCCGACAAGGTCAATGGCGGCTTCTTCGAGAAGATCGCCCTGGACGGAACGCCGGTCGAGGCGCCGCGCCGGGCGCGGGTGCAGCCCCGGCAGATCTATTCCTACGCGGCGGCCGGCCTGCTGGGCTGGGACGGTCCCTGGAAGCAGGCCCTGGAGCACGGCTTGGACTTCTATCTGAGCAAGTATCGCCGTCCCGACGGCTTCATGCGCACCCTGGTGGCCAGCGACGGCTCGCCCCTCGACGATAAGGTCGACCTCTACGACCAGGCCTTCGGGCTGTTCGGCCTGGCCATGGCCAGCTCGGTGCTGCCCGAACGCGCCGACCTTCCGGCCTTGGCGACGGGCCTGCGCGACGCGCTCTACGCCACGCTCAAGCATCCCGTCGCCGGCTTCGAGGAAAGCGTCCCGCGCACCCTGCCTTTGCTGTCCAACCCGCACATGCACCTGTTCGAGGCCAGCCTGGCCTGGGTCGAGGCGGGCGGGGACGCCCAGTGGCGGGCCATGGCCGACGAGATCGCCGAACTGGCCCTGGCCAAGTTCATCGACCCCGAGAGCGGCGGCCTGCGTGAATATTACGACGGCGACTGGAATCCCGCGCCCGGCGTCCAGGGCCGGATCATCGAGCCGGGCCACCAGTTCGAATGGGCCTGGTTGCTGCTGCGCTGGGGCGAGCTGGCCGGTCGCGACGACGCGATCCGGGCCGCCCTGCGGATGATCGAAATCGGCGGGGGCCCTGGCGTCGATCCCAAACGCGGCGTGGCGATCTTCGCCCTGCTCGACGACATGAGCGTGCACGACGACGTCGCCCGCCTTTGGGCCCAAACCGAACAGGTCAAGGCCGGGGTGCTGGCGGCTCAGGCGACCGGCGACGCGCGCTGGTGGGCCACGGCCGCCGACGGCGCCGAGGCGCTGCTGAAGTATTTCGACGTGCCGGTGAAGGGCCTGTGGCGCGACAAGCTGCAAGCCGATGGGACCTTTGTCGATGAGGCCGCCCCCGCCAGCTCGTTCTACCACATCGTCTGCGCGATCCTGGAGCTGGACCGAGCGGTCAAAGCCACGTCGTAACCAGCACCGCGCTGATCACCGTCGCCCTGACCAGGGTCGGCGAGTGCAGATCCTCGCGGGCGCCCGCTGCGTAGGTCGCGCCCTCTGCGATCAGCTCGCCGTCCAGAACCTGGATGGAGCTGGACGGCAGGCTGGCCACGGCGCCGGCTTCCATGCGCCAGATCTGAACCTCGGCCCTGGCCGACTTCGTCACCGGTTGACGCTCGACGCCGCCGCTGATGGCGATAGCGTGGCGATGGGCGATGTCGCGGCCGCTGGCCTTGAGCACGTCGACCAGCGTCTTGACGTCCTGAGCGTTGTCGCGCCGACAGACCAGCACCGCGTCTTGCTCGGCGACGATCACCAGATCCTCGACCCCGATCGCTCCGACAAAGGGCCCGGTGGACCGCACCAACACGCCCCTGGACCGGATCAGATGGACGTCGCCGCTGGCGGCGTTTCCCTCGGCGTCACGGATCGAGGCTTCCCAGATCGCGTCCCAGGCCCCCAGGTCGGACCAAGTGAAGGCGGCCGGCGCCACGGCGGCGCGATTGGTGCGTTCCATGACCGCATAGTCGAGCGACTTCTTGGTGGTCGTCGCGAACGCCTCGCGGTCGAGGTGCAGCCGCACGCCGTCGCGTCGGCCGTCCCGCACCGACTCGACCGCGCCCTCCCGAATCGCCGGTTCGAAGACCGCCAGCTCATCCAGCAGCGTTTGGGCCGTGAAGGCGAAGTTGCCGCTGTTCCAGTAATAGCCGTCGTCAATATAACCTTGGGCCGCCGTCAGGTCAGGTTTCTCGACGAACGCCGCCACCGCCTTGACGCCGCCCGGCAGCGCGTCACCGGGCTTGATGTAGCCGAAGCCCGTCGCGGGCGAAGTGGGCTGCACGCCGAAGGTCACGATCAGGCCGGTCCTGGCCGCCTCGATGGCCACCAACGCCGCCTCGCGGAACATGTCCGGTTCGCCGATATGGTGATCGGCGGCCAGCATCAGCATCACCCCGTGGGGCGACACCGACTGCACATAGGCCGCCGCGGCGGCGATGGCCGGCGCGGAGTCGCGCGCCTCGGGCTCGATGATTACGGTCAGGTTGGCGCCGAGTTCCAGCGCCTGTCGCTCGACAATCTCGGCCATGGTCTTACCGGTGACCACCACGATCTCGTCGGCGCCCGGCAGATCCATTACCCGCAGGATCGTATCCTGGAAGCTGGAGCGATCACCGATCAGCTTCAGGAACTGCTTGGGACGGTCTGCGCGCGAGGCTGGCCAAAGACGGGTTCCCGACCCTCCGCAAAGGATCACCGGATAAATGGCACCCAAGATTTCCCCCAACACCAAACTCTGTGGTCTCACAAACCGTGAGGTAGCATATCGCCCGTCTGACCACAGGCCTATCGAAGATGACGCGCTCTTTGGCGCTAGGCTGACAGCGCCGCCTCAAGTTCGGCCAGCCAGGCGTCGGCGGTCGCATCCGACGGCATGCGCCAGTCGCCACGGGGCGACAGCGCGCCGCCGGACGAGATCTTCGGCCCGTTGGGCATGGCCGAGCGCTTGAACTGGTTGGCGAAGAACCGCTTCAGGAAAAGCTCCAGCCAGCGCTTGATTTCCGGCAGGTCGTAGGCACGTCGCGCGGCGTCGGGGATCCCGGTCGGCCAGGCGCCGGCGGCGGCGTCATGCCAGGCGCTCCAGGCCAGGAAAGCGATCTTCGACGGCGCCATGCCGTAGCGGGTCAGGTAATAGAGGTTGAAATCCTGCAGGGCGTAGGGACCCACGAAGCTCTCGGTGGCCTGGACCGTTTCGCCCGGCACCAGCTCCGGCGAGATTTCGGTGGCCAGGATGTCTTCCAGCAGGTCGCTGGTCGCCGCGTCCACGTCGCCCGAGGCCGCCACGAAGCGGATCAGGTGCTGGATCAGGGTCTTGGGCACGCCGGAATTGGGGTTGTAGTGGCTCATCTGGTCGCCGACCCCATAGGTGCACCAGCCCAGGGCCAGCTCGGACAGGTCGCCGGTGCCGACCACCATGCCCTTATGGTGATTGGCCAGGCGGAACAGGTAGTCGGTGCGCAGGCCCGCCTGGACGTTCTCGAAGGTCACGTCATAGACCGGCTCGCCCTTGGCGAACGGGTGGCCCAGGTCGGCCAGCATCTGCCGGGCGGCGGGTCGGATGTCGATCTCGTCGGCGGTGACGCCGATCGCCTTCATCAGCGCCCAGGCGTTGGACTTGGTGCGGTCCGAGGTCGCGAAGCCCGGCAAGGTGTAGGCCAGGATATCGGAACGCGGCCGGCCCAGCTGGTCCATCGCCTTGGCGGCGACGATCAGGGCGTGGGTCGAGTCCAGTCCGCCCGAAACGCCGATCACCAGGCTCTGGGAGCCCGTGGCCTCGACGCGGCGCGCCAGGCCCTGGACCTGGATGTTGTAGGCCTCGTAGCAGTTCTCGGCCAGCTTGGCGGGATCGGACGGGGTGAACGGGAAGCGCTCGATCGGTCGGACCAGGGCCAGGTCGCCGGCCGGCGGCGCGAAGTCGAGCGGGACGACCCGGAAGGGCGCGGCCGGCAGGCTCAGCGCCATGGAGTCGCCGAAGCTGCCGACCCGCATGCGCTCCTGCCGCAGCCGGGCGACGTCGACATCGGCCAGGGCCATCACCGGCCCGGTCGAGAACCGCGGGCTCTGAGCCAGCAGGTTTCCCATCTCGTGGATGTCGACATGACCGTCCCAGGCCAGGTCGGTGGAGCTCTCGCCCGCCCCGGCGGCCGAGTAGACATAGGCGGCGATGGCCCGTGCCGACTGGCTGGCGCACAGCAGGCGACGGGTCTCGGACTTGCCGATGGTGATGTTGCTGGCCGACAGGTTCGCCAGGATTTCGGCCCCGGCCATGGCCTGGGCGGTGCTGGGCGGCGCGGGGGTCCAGACGTCCTCGCAGATCTCGATCCCGACGGTGAAGGCGGCCTCGCCCCCGGTACCGGGGAGATTGCGCAGCAGGATGTCGGTCCCGAACGGCACGGCCTGGCCGGCCAGGTCCAGGGTGCGGCCGACCACGCCCGAGCCCGGCGTGAACCAGCGGCGCTCGTAGAACTCGCGATAGTTGGGCAGGAAGCTCTTGGGGACCACCGCCCGCACCCGACCGCCCTGGATGGCCACGGCGGTGTTGTAGAGCCGGCCGTTGTCGCGCAGGGGCGCCCCCACCACGAACAGGGGCGCGAGCGCCTTGCTCTCCTGGGCCAGAGTCGCGATCGCCGCCTCGACCGCGTCGAGCAGCGCGTCCTGCTGCAGCAGGTCGTCGACCGTGTAACCGGTCAGGCCCAGCTCGGGCAGGACCAGCACCGCGACGCCCGCGTCATGGGCTTGGCGCACGAGGGCCAGCACGCTCTGGGCGTTGGCGGCCGGATCGGCCAGCTTGACCTTGGGGACCGCCGTGGCAACCCGAACGAAGCCGTGGCGATAGGGCGAGAAGAACGACGGAGAGCTCAAGAGACCCGGCCTTTCGAGGTTATGCTAAAAATGAGCATAAGTCCGCCTCCAGCTATAACGCGTGCGGACGTTGTTGCATAGCGCCCACGCGAGCGCCCCGGCGGCGCTTGCCGGCCGGCTCGCGGGTTGACCCCAGGGGGTCATCGTGCGACTCGCGGCCTCGCGCAGCCCCGCCGAACAAGAACAACCCGGAACTCTCATGCCCGTTTCGCCCGTCAAGATGGCCGACGCGATCCGCGTCCTTTCCATGGACGCCGTCCACAAGGCCAAGTCCGGCCATCAGGGCATGCCGATGGGCATGGCCGACGTCGCCACGGTGCTGTGGGGCAAGTTCCTGAAGTTCGACGCCAGCAAACCCGACTGGGCCGACCGCGACCGCTTCGTGCTGTCGGCCGGCCACGGCTCGATGCTGCTCTATTCCCTGCTGCACCTGACCGGCTTCAAGGCCGTGACGATGCAGGAGATCGAGAATTTCCGGCAGTGGGGCTCGCTGACCCCGGGCCACCCCGAAGTGCACCACACGCCTGGCGTGGAGACCACCACCGGACCGCTCGGCCAGGGCCTGGCCACCGCCGTCGGCATGGCCATGGCCGAGGCCCACCTGGCCGCCCGCTTCGGCCGGGATATCGTCGACCACCGCACCTGGGTGATCGCCGGCGACGGCTGCCTGATGGAGGGCGTCAGCCATGAGGCAATCAGCCTGGCCGGCCGCCTGAAGCTCAGCAAGCTGACCGTGCTGTTCGACGACAACAACACCACCATCGACGGCGAGGCCACCATCGCCGAGACCGGCGACCAGCTGGCCCGCTTCAAGGCCGCCGGCTGGGCGGTCAAGGCCATCGACGGCCACGACCACGGCAAGATCGCCGCCGCCCTGCGCTGGGCGACCAAGCAGGACCGCCCGACTCTGATCGCCTGCAAGACGCTGATCTCCAAGGGCGCGGGTCCTAAGGAAGGCGACCCCCACAGTCATGGCTACACCCTGTTCGACGACCAGATCCGCGACGCGCGCCTGGCCATGGGCTGGGACGCCGCGCCTTTCACCGTGCCGGACGACATCGCCAAGGCCTGGAAGAGCGTCGGCCGCCGCGGCGCCAAGGTCCGCAAGGCCTGGGAAGCGGCCGTCAAGGCCTCGCCGCTGGGCGCGGACTTCAACCGCGCCGTCAAGGGCGAGCTGCCGGCCGACGCCTTCAAGGCGCTGGACGTCCACATCGCTGAGGCGGCGAAGACCAAGCCGGGCAACGCCACCCGCGTCCATTCCGGCGCGGCCCTGGACCAGTTGATCCCGACGATCACCGACATGATCGGCGGCTCGGCCGACCTGACCGGATCGAACAACACCTTCGTCAAGGGCATGAAGCCGTTCGACGCCCCCGACTACGCCGGCCGCTACGTCCACTACGGCGTGCGCGAGTTCGGCATGGCCGCGGCCATGAACGGCATGGCTCTGCACGGCGGCGTGATCCCCTATTCGGGCACCTTCCTGGCCTTCGCCGACTACAGCCGCCCGGCCATCCGCCTGGGGGCCTTGATGGGGGCCAAGGTCGTCCACGTGATGACCCACGACTCCATCGGCCTGGGCGAGGACGGTCCCACCCACCAGCCGGTCGAGCATGTGGCCAGCTTGCGCGCCATTCCCAACCTGCTGGTCTTCCGTCCGGCCGACGCGGTCGAGACCGCCGAGTGCTGGAAGATCGCGCTGGAGCAGACGGCCACCCCGTCGGTGATGTGCCTGTCACGCCAGAAGGTCCCCGGTGTCCGCGGTACGGCCGACGCCAACCTGTCGGCCAAGGGCGCCTACGAACTGCTGGCCGCCGAGGGCGGCGCGGCGGCGGTGACGATCTTCGCCTCGGGCACGGAAGTCTCGGTCGCCGTGGCGGCCCGCGACATCCTGCAGGCCCAGGGCAAGCCGACCCGCGTGGTCTCGACCCCCTGCTGGGAGCTCTTCGAACGGCAGGACGCCGCCTACAAGGCCTCGGTCATCGGGACCGCCCCGGTCCGCGTCGCCGTCGAGGCCGCCGTCCGCATGGGCTGGGAGCGCTTCATCGGCGAGGATGGCAGGTTCGTCGGCATGACGGGCTTCGGCGCCAGCGCGCCGTACGAGCGGCTGTACAAGGAATTCGGGATCACGGCCGAGGCGGTGGCGGCTGCGGCCGCCTGACGCCACGACGACCTTCAGGGCGAGGTCGACCAGAGCCAAGCGGCCGAAGGTCGATCACCCTAGGCCTTGCGCAGCACCACGCCGAACTCGTTCCGGTTTTTCGGCGTGTCATACACGCGCCATGTCTCGAGGGACATGAGGTTCATGGCCTCCAGAACCGCGAATATCCGGCGGAAGACATCCGGCGTGAATTTCCAGGCGTGGACATCGATGTAGCGGTCGTTCTCCCGTTCCATCATATCGAGAGCCAGTTGCAGGCGGCCCGCGGGATCATTGAAGGGCGACTCGCCGTGAAGCTCCGCCCAATGACCGCCGGTCTCGTTGTGCGCAGTGAGCGCGAGATGCTCAAGCACATGGCGCGGCGCGTGGCGCGTGCGCCGCTCCAAGAAGGCCTCGAGCACTTCGGCGATCGTGGATTCCGGCAGGAAGTGGTCGAAACAGAAGCGCTTGTCGGGCACCAGCATCACATAAACGCCGCCCGGGCGCAGGATCTCAGCCACTTCCTGCAGATGCCGAATAAGATCGGGCTGATGTTCAAGGTTGTGGCTGCTGAACACCATTTCGAATTGACGATCAACGGCAGTCAGGCCCTGACTGTAATGAATGCTCGGACAAAGAGCCTCATCCACCCCGTGCTCGCGCGCACGCGCCTTGAGGCCCTCGGTCGTCAGAATGTCGAGATAACGAACATTCGGCCCCTTGAAAGCAGGGGACCATGAGGGCCCGATCTCCAAAATCTCGCACGTGGGATCAATCAGGCCCAGCAAATCTTCGCGCAGCGCGCCGGGCGATGACGTTCGCCCTTCCGCCCGGCCATGCCTTTGATAGTGCTCGCGCATCTGCTCGTCGTTGAAACCCGCTAGATCGGGGTAAAGTCGACGCAGGAATTCAGGCGAAAACTCGGGAGGAAAAACCGGAACAGCCAAGCCAGCCTCGTTCGAATTGAGTGCGGAGCGACGTGCGTCGCTCACCGCCGGTATAAAGATCTTTGGATGTCCTGCGAAGTCGGCGCATGCGACGAAGCGCCGCTCAGCTCTGTCGGAACGAGACCTGGTTGGATGCATTGCCCTAGGGCGCCGGAGACAAAAAAACGCGATCCGGCGGCAGGGAGGCAATCATGATGAAGAGTTTGGAGAATTCCAATTTCAGGTCATCAGACGGCGGCAAACGGGGGCGGTTCGAGATTCGGCTGATCGTGATCGCCGCGCTGCTGATCATCGTCCTGGGAGGCGCATGGGTGTTCTTCAACGGCTCGCCCACCAGTCATCGTGCTGCGCTGGACAGCAGCGAAAATCCTCGTTCGACGTTGGCGCCATAGCACCCGCGAGCAGATGATGATGCGACTTCCAATGGCGCATACACTTGCCTATAGATGGCGGCCTCCACATTCAAACCTGCCCAAGAGGTCAGATGCGCGCCGCTCAGCAAAGAATTCTGGTGTCCGGTAGGGCCGGGTTCATTGGTTCGGCCCTCTGCAGGCATCTGGTTTCCACTGACGCGGCGCCCGTTCCGAATTTCGACAAGCTGACCCACGCCGCCTTCCTGATTTCGCTAGCCGGCGTCGAGGATTCCGAGCTCCATTCCTTTGAGCGGGGCGACATCACCGACGCCCCGGCCCGTTTCAAGCCGACCGCCGTCATGCACCTAGCCGCTGAATCGCGCGTCGGTCATTCGATCGGCGACGCCTGACGGCCAGACGAAGCATCGGTCAATGGACGAGACTATCCCAACCCCGTCCCGGACCTCTCGCGACGCCACCAAGGCCCCTTTTCGAGAACACACCTTGGCATGACCCTTCACCGATGCGCCAACGTGTGGGGCGACGAGTTGCTGCTGCCGTCGCCTCCGTCGATCCACCGAATCGACGCCGCGGTCTGCGCTCCCAAGCTCGTTCCCGGCGGCGCCTACGACTTCGACGCGGGTTGGGGCGTCTATGACGCGGATGGCGCGCGCGTCGAGGCGGCCGCCTATCGACGCGGCCCCGGCGTCAACTACGTGGGTCAAAGCCCCCATCTGGTCTTTGCTGAACCAGACATTATCGCCGCCCCTTGCGGCAAGGCGATCTATGGAGGCGTGGCCCATACTCATTTCGGCCATTTCCTGGTCTCGACCCTGGCCCGGCTCTGGGTCGCAGGCACGCCGCACGCTCCACCCGGCTCCAAATATGTGTTTCACATGGATCAGAGTCCGGCGGAATGGTTCGCCCTGCCCTTCGTGGCCGCATGCCTCGAATCCCTGGGCATCTTTCGGGATGACATCATTCCGCTAGACCGTGCGATGCGATTTGAGACGCTGTTGGTTCCCGAACCCAGTTTTGAGGAAACTCGCGCCTTTCACCCGGTCTTCCGCGAAACCGCCCTGCGAATTGGCGACGCCCTCGCGGTCGAGGGCGCGCCGCCGATGACGGCGCCGGTCTATCTTTCCAAGGAAAGGCTGCCAGCCGGCGTCAAGCGATTTGACAACGAATCCCAGATGGTTGAACGCCTGCGCGCAGGGGGCGTGGCCATCGTCTACCCCGAGACCATGACCCCGGCGCAGCAACTCGATATCTTCCGAACGGCTCCTATCGTGCTCGGCTCCCTCAGTTCGGCCTTCCACACCACGATTCTGTTGTCGGAACGCGTTCGTTTCGTGGCCCTCAACCACGACACCAACATCATGAGCACCTTCACGATGATCGACAGATTGACGGCCAATTCCGCTCTCTATGTCCACCAGAGCGCGGTCATGACCCAGGGCGTGGACCCGCATTTCATGGCCACCTTTCACCTCCCCGATCCCAAAGGCGCCGCCGAAGATCTGCTCCGGATCATCGACGGCGACCTGTCAGGCCTGACCGACGCTTAGCCGCAGCGAACAACAATCATGGACCCGGAGCGTCGACACTTGTACTCAGACCGCGACCTTGATCGCGGCGGGCCGCCCGGCAGGAAGTTCAGATGACGGGTGGGTTTTGATCAAGGGTCTTGAGCGCATTACCGCTGAATTGCGAGCCTGGAAGCACTTCATCAAGTTCTGGCGCCCCGGCGGAGCTCCGCTTTGGCCGGCTGAAACGATCAATCTCGAGCCCAGTTCCCACGAGCGCGGGCGCCTTCGGAGCGTCGGCGGGGACCCTCAGGTGCGGCTGGCGGGCTTGCCGCGGACACACCTTCAGTTTGGCCCGGCGATCATCGAAATCGCCCTACGCGTCGAATCGGGACTTCTGGCCCATCCGTTTCTTTATCTGGACCGCGGCTGCGGATTCAACGAAGCCGACAAGATACCGCTCCTCCCCGCAGAAGCAGAACGCCTGGTGGGCGTGGTGCCGAGCCTGAGGGGCGCCCGCACCTTGCGGTTCGATCCGAGCGAGGGCCCCGTCGACATCACTTTGGGCGAAATCCGCCTGCGACGATCGCGAGCTGGAGAGACCGATCTCGCGCTCACAACCGACGGCAGACCCGGATCGGGTTGGCGAAGGCGACCGCGCTGGTTCGGCTCCCATTCGCCGCTGCTTCCACACCTGCGGCTGGACGGAGTGGAGGTCGTAGCGGTTAGGGCGATCGAAGCCACAGACGAAGCTGGCGTTTTTGTCCTGACCGACGGCGATCCGCAGGTGATCCTACGCGCCGTCCCGGAGCACGCCAAGGCTCAGGCCTGCCGCTACACGTTCGAGATCGAAGAGGTCGAAGGCGTCGTGGCGGCCCCGCGCCTCTATATCGACTATGACGGCAAGGGTTTTTCGCAAGATGCATCCTTCGCCCTGGCCAGACAGCCGGACGGCCTCTACCACGCCCTCGTCGCCAGGCCCGACCTAAAGCCCACCGTCCGCTGGGATCCCTCCGACCGCCGCGGTAAGGTGAGACTCGTCTCCGTCAGTGTTCAGCCTGAGGATGTGTCGGCCCTATCCGACCCGGCCGAGACGGACGTCGAATCCCCGCCCGACGACATGGCGGCGAGCCTATCTGAGCGTCGCGCCCAAGCTGTCGTCCGAAGCTTCGAACTCAACGAGCTGCGCTATAATTCGGCCGCCGCCTTGGCCTACGACTACGGCCGCTGGATCAAGGCCACGGAACAGCCGTCGCAAGCCGACCGTCTACGCATGCCAGACATCATCGCGGCTATGGACTGGCGGCCGCGATTTTCCTTCGTGATGCCCACCTACAATACGCCGCCGGATCTCCTGGAGACCTGCATCCAGTCCATGCTTGATCAGGTCTATCCGGATTTCGAGATCTGCATCGCCGACGACCATTCGTCGGATCCGCGCGTTCGCACGCTGCTGGAGGCCCTAGCCGCCCGATACCCGCAGATCAGGGTCACCTACCGCGAGACCAACGGCCATATCTCGGAGGCCTCAAACAGCGCCCTGGCCTTGGCGACCGGCGATTTCGTGGTTCTGGTTGATCACGACGACATCCTTCCCGACTATGCCCTGCTGGTCGTCGCTGACGCCTTGAACCGCAACCCCGGCACCAGAATCCTATATTCGGACGAGGACAAGCTTGCCCCGTCCGGCCAACGTTGCGATCCATACTTCAAGTCCGACTTCAACCGCTTCCTGATGTTTGGCCATAACATGGTCAGCCATCTGGGCGTCTATCAGCGCACGCTGCTCGAAACCATCGGCGGCTTTCGCAAGGGCTACGAGGGCAGCCAGGACTACGATCTTTTCCTCCGCTGCCTGGACCACTGCTCGGATAGCGAGATCGTGCACATCCCGCACGTGCTCTACCATTGGCGGATGATTCCCGGATCAACGGCGGTCTCGGCGGACCAGAAGAGCTACGCCATCGTCGCCGCGCAGAAGTCGATCAATGACTTCATGCGGCGCAATCAACTTCCGTTCGAAGTGGTCGATGGCGTCGCGCCGGGACTGACGCGGCTTGCCGTCGTCGGAGACCCCGAGCGACGAACCGTATCGATCGTGATCCCCACCCGCGACGGCTTGGACCTTCTGCGTCCGTGTCTGGAATCCCTGCGCGGCAGCATCGATGACGCCGTCGAAGTGGTTATCGTCGACAATGATTCCGTCGAGCCGGAGACCCACGCCTATCTGGCGGAGCTGGCCCTCGAGCCTGGTTTCAAGGTTGTCGCCGCGCCCGGCGCCTTCAACTTTTCGGCGATATGCAACCTTGGCGTCGCGGCCTCTAGCGGCGAAATCATCTGCTTGCTGAACAACGATACGGAATTGGAAACTCAGGACTGGCTGACTCGGGCCAGAGCCCTGCTTTCGATGCCCGATGTCGGTATCGTCGGCGCGCGACTTATCTATCCGGACCGATCGATCCAGCATTTTGGCCTCTATCTGGGCATGGGCGCGCACGGCGTGGCGGGCACGCCCCATCGTGGTCTGCCGATGAGCGACTTCGGTCCGTTCGGCAAGGCGCGGCTGATCCAAGAATTCTCAGCCGTTACAGCTGCTTGCTTATTTGTGAAGCGACCGCTTTACGAGGCCGTCGGAGGGCTGGACCCGGAACTGCGCGTGGCCTACAACGACGTCGATTTCTGCCTAAAAGTGCGAGCCCTGGGCAAGAAAATCCTGTGTGACCCGGACATCGTCCTGATCCACAAAGAGTCCAAAACTCGAGGGGCCGACACCGACAACCTAAAGGCCGAGCGCTTGGAAATGGAAGCGCGAACGATGCGCGCCCGTTGGAACAAGCAATTGGCCAACGACCCCTACTACAATCCGAACCTCACGCTGGACCGCGACGACTTCAGTCTCGCCGACGCTCCTAGATCGCCGCTACCATGGCGGCGGACAGAGGCAAATACGGCGAGAATGCGTCAATCGTGAGGTATATCGCGGGCCCACTTTCTCCACCCGAATCAGACTGCTAGAAGCCACGACTGTTTTGCCATCGCTTGATCATGGCCATGCGACCAAAGGATGACTAAATGGATATTGCGCGGGACTTTGCAGCCGCCACCCAAGACTTGGGGGCTGGCGCCCGGCTGGCTCCTCTTTGGTGGCGCGTGGGACTTGAACAAACGGTAGCCCGCTATCGCCGGACATTGCTTGGCCCATTCTGGCTTGCAAGCTCCACCTTGGCGACGGCGTTTTCTTTGGCGATCGTCTTTGGTTCGATCTTCGGCGCAAGCCTAGCCCAAAGCTTTCCCTTCATCATGGCGGGCGTCGTGGCCTGGTCCGTGACGGGCGGCATGCTGGGTGAGAGCGCGAACACCTTCATGCTCGGCGCCGGCATCATGCAGGTTCAGAAGCTGCCACTCAGCTTCCACGCCTTCCTGCAGGTCAACCGCATGATGATCAATTTCCTGCACCAAGTCGTCGCGTTCTGGGCCGTGATGGCGCTGCTCCGGATGTTTCCCCTGCCGCACTGGCAACTAATTCTCTCGCTGCCGCTGGCGGCCGCCACCGCTCTGCTGTTCAGCATTCCCGTTGGCATGCTCGCCACCCGATACCGCGACATCAACTACATGATCGGCTTCATCTCCCAAGCCCTGTTCATGTTGACGCCGGTGTTCTGGCGCAAGGGCCAGATGTCTCCGAAGCTGCACTGGATCGCCGACCTCAATCCCTTCGCCCACCTCCTTGAGATCGTCAGGCAGCCCCTGCTTGGGCACCCGGCCGCTTTGACTGATTGGCTCGCTTCGCTCGGCTTCTTCGTCGTCGCCGGCGTCGTGGCGGTGCTTAGCCTGACCCTCTATCGCCGCCGCGTCGTGTTCTGGCTCTAGGATTGCAACGATGACGATCTCCATTTCGCTCAACGGCGTCACGCTGGACTACGCGATCTATAGCGTGCGCGCGCAATCCCTGCGGAACGCCGTTCTGAACATGGCCGTGGGCGGCAAATTGATGAAGGGCTCGAACGACGTCACCGTCGTGCGCGCGCTCAACAATGTCAGCTTCACCCTGCGGGAAGGCGATCGCCTTGGCCTTGTGGGCCACAATGGTTCGGGCAAGACCTCGATGCTGAAGGTGCTCGCCGGCGTCTACGAGCCAACCGGCGGCAGGATCCGCGTCGATGGTCGCGTCAGCTCGATGATCTCGATGAGCATCGGCCTGGACCACGACGCATCTGGCATCCAGAACATCCGAAACCTTGCGATGATGCAGCAGATCCCCAAGAAGGAGATCGAGCGACGCCTTCCCGAAATCATCTCGTTCTCGGAGCTGGGCGCCTACATCCACATGCCGTTCAAGACCTATTCGGCCGGGATGATGGCGCGCCTGACCTTCTCGGTCGCAACAGCGCTGAACGCCGACATCCTGATCATGGACGAGTGGATCAGCGCCGGCGACGCCGAGTTCCAGCAAAAGGCCGCGGCACGCATGGCCAGCCTGGTCGATGAGGCCAAGATCGTCGTGATCGCCAGCCACGACATGAGTCTTATCAAGCGTGTCTGCAACAAGGTCATGGTTATGGAAGGCGGACAGGCGACCTTCTTCGGTTCGACTGAGGAATGGATCCGGCTGACCACATGATGTCGTCGATCCCGGCGCCCTTGAAGGATGTCATTGCGGGTGATCAGCCGGGGGTCTTCGTGGCGACCGGCGACGATCCCCAGATGCTCTGGAAAACGCCGAAAGACCGGGTCGACCTGCGCGAACGCGCCGCGGTTCGCGTAACGGCGACCTTCGAAGTGCTGGAAGGCCAGATCGTCGATCCCTGCGTTTACGCGGACTGGGGCGACGGCTTTTCTCCGCAGACGCACAAGCCTTTATCGCTGGTCTCGGACGGCACCTACACCGGCGCCGTCTATTCCGACGCTGGGGATCTTCGTCGCCTGCGGTTTGACCCCTCCACCACCAGTTGCCGCTTTCGCTTGGAGGCCTTCACCGTGGAGCCGGCCGCCGAGGCCAGCCACCGGGTGCCGCACCTCTCGGCCGCGCGTCGCGGCTTGCGCGCCGCCCTACGCTTCATGCCGGCCGGATTGCGGGGCTGGGTGCGTGCTGGACTGAGCCTGCTGCGCGGCGACTTTCATGCGCGGGCGATCAAGGCCCAGTTCCTGCGGCTGAACGGCCGTCCCTGGCGCACGACCTATGTCCGCGCTTCCGAGGTTGCGCGCAACCTCCGTAGCCCCGACTTCGCGGCGCCGCCCCTGGAACCGCCTCGCCGGGCGATCGACGGCCCGCGCACGGTCGCTTTCTATCTTCCCCAGTTCCACCCCATCGCGGAGAACGACGCCTGGTGGGGCCAGGGGTTCACGGAGTGGGCCAACGTGGCCAAGGCCGTGCCGCAGTTCGTGGGCCACCTCCAGCCGCGCCTCCCCGCCGACTTGGGTTATTATGATCTTCGCGTCCGGGACGTCCAACGCGCCCAAGCCGATCTCGCCCGAAGATCGGGCGTCGACGCCTTCTGCTTCCATTACTACTGGTTCGCCGGCAAGCGCCTGCTGGAGAAGCCCCTGGACGCCTTCGTCGATGATCCGGAGATCACCTTGCCGTTCGCTCTCTGTTGGGCGAACGAGAACTGGACGCGGCGATGGGACGGCGACGAAGGCCAGATCTTGATCGGGCAAAAGCATTCGCCCGAGGATGACTACGCCGTTCTTGATGATCTCGCCCGCTACATGCGCTCCCCGCGTTATCTGAGGGTCGGTGATCGACCGCTGCTGATCGTCTATCGGCCTGACGCTCTGCCCGACGCCAGGGCCACCGTGGTCCGGTGGAGAGAACGGGCGCGAGCGATCGGTATCGGCGAAATCTACGTGGCCTGCACCAACGCCTTCGGCTTCAGTGACTACAAAGCGTCCGACTTCGACAGCCTCGTGGAGTTCCCGCCCCACGCTTTGGCCCAAGGAGAGATGACCGATCAGATTCTTCCCCTGAACAGCGACTTTTCTGGTCGGGTCTATGACTATGGTCAGGTAGTCGCGGCCAAGGCCGTTGACTTGGCCGAACTGCGTGACACCCAACGTAAACCAGGCGTGATGCCCAGTTGGGACAACGAGGCGCGCAAGCCCGGAGCGGGACACGTGTTCCACAACGCGACCCCCGAACGATTCCACTACTGGATGCGTAGCGCGTTGACGGCTGCGGCCAGGGCGCCGCGGCCTGACGAGCGCCTGGTCTTCATAAACGCTTGGAACGAGTGGGCCGAAGGGGCCTATCTGGAACCGGATCGCTGGTATGGCCACGCCTTCGCCCAGGCCCTTCGCTCGGCGCTCGAGGCCGACGCCCCACGCCTGGGCGTTGACCAAGGTCGGTCGGATGTAGTCTGCGGCTCCGCCGGTCGCGCACGCGCTGTCGTGCTATTGCATCTCCACTACGCGGAGCTCATCGAGGAGTTCGCCGGCCGACTCGCGCCCTTGCGGGGGGTGATGGACACATCGATCACCTTTCCCGAGACCTGGTCGTCACAGGAACTGGAGCGCCTGAAGGCGGCGTTCCCTCTAGCTAGGCTGACCCCGGTTCCCAATCGTGGACGCGACGTCGCCCCCTTCATCTCCGAACTGGGCTGGGCTCGGACCGTCGGATATTCCATCTTCTGCAAGATTCACTCCAAGCGTTCGCCACACATGGCGCGGGGCGACGCCTGGCGCGAGGCCCTGGTGTCCCCTTTGCTCGATCAGGCCAGCGCCGTTATCGAGCGGTTCGAGGCCGAACAGGACCTTGGTCTTCTCGCGACGGCGGCCGCGCGGACACCCCTGGGGACGCACGGCGTGATGCACAACAACGCCAAAGCCATGGCGACCCTTTCGACCAGTCTTGGCTTCGTTGTGAACGCCCAGACCGCATTCCCCGCCGGCACGATGTTCTGGGGCCGCACCGCGGCGTTCGACGCTCTGGCGACAGCCGCACCGCTCGCTTTCGAGCCGGAGATGGGCAGGATCGACGGAACACTCGCCCACGCGCTGGAACGAGCCATGGGAGCCATCGTCACGACTTCGGGTCGGCGCGTCTCGTGGGACCTGTAGCCATGCGGCGACCCCGCGATTTGCTCCACCGCGGAGCCGAACGGGCTCTGGGCGTCCTCAGGACAATCAAACGGATGCCCTTGCGCCTCGAATCCGAGCCGGAAGTACTGACACGTGTTCCCACGGTGTCGCAGGTGGTCACGGACGAGGTTGCCGCGCCCGGCGTGTTCGCCGAACTGCAGGCTGCGGAACACATTCCCGAGGAAGTCATGAAAGCGCGGCTGGATGGCCGCAGCGCCGGCCAGGATCTGCCCGAATGGCATGACGGAACCGGCGGCGCGCCCATGGCCGGCGTTAGGGTCTGTCGCGTAAGGCAGGCGCTCCACATGCCTAGCTACGGCGCCGTTATCACCGCCAGCGGGTCGGTGCTCAAGGCCTCCGTGGGGGAAGCGCTTTACCTGACGCCCAGCTTGGCGGGCTTGCCCGGGGTCCAACTCGTCGAGGGTCGCCCCCTGATCACCGTGCCGCGCGGTGCGCCCGTGCTGGACAAGGCGGCGGTCTTCACGGCCTGGGGCGGACGCTTCAACTACGGTCACTTTCTTCTGGATTGCATGACGACCCTGACTGCGCTGGAACAAAGTGGTCTGACGGCCGACTTCACACTCATCGCGCCGCCGCTGAACGACTGGCAGCGCGAAATGGTCGCCTTGTTGCTGGGCGCCGATCGCGCCCGCGAAGTTCGAGAGATCGCCGCGCCGGTGATCCATGTCGACGACCTGGTCTTCGCCAGTCCAATGGATCACTTTCTCCACGCCCCGAATCGCCCCCTGGACGAGGTCCGAGCCAGGATCATCGCGTCGGTCGACGCCGCCCCGACAGGCGTTTCAAGGCTCTACGTCAATCGGCTGAAAGACACAAAGCGTCCATTGGTGAACGAGTCGGAGCTGGAAGCCGCGCTGATCGCTCGGGGCTTTACCTCCGTCGCCCCAGAGACACTGCCGCTTGCCCGACAGATCGCCCTCTTCCGCGACGCCGATGTGATCGTGGCCCCGACCGGCGCGGCCTTGGCCAACACCTTGTTCTGCAAGCCGGGCGCCAAGGTCTTCGAGATTCAGCCGACCAATTTCACAAGTATCTGGACCCGCGGCGTCTGCCATCTGATCGACGCCCACTGGCATGGCTTCTTCGCGCCGTCCCCGCTTTCCGAAACAGAGATCAACATCGAGGGAATTGCGCGCCCGGGCGCGGCGTTCCGCTGGCGGATCACTCCGTCGGAGGTTCTCGACTGGATCGACCGCGGCATCGCGCGCGATGACGCCGTGGCGGCGCAGTGAAGATCCCCAGCGTCTCGGCAGGCGACTTGCCCAGGACCGCCGCCTGGCCCACGCCACGGCGTTTGTGGTCCGTGCGTTCACGCCTAACCCGTCCCAGCACGACCGTTCACACCCTGGACGTAGGTCTCGCCGAGCTCTTCGATCTGGAGCCGGCTCTGGACGGTTCCGCGGGCTTGGCGGCGCTAGGTCCGGATCACTGCCTTGCGCCACGATCGTACGAATCCCGCCCCTTCATCGACTGCACGGCGTCGAACGTCTTGTTGACCCGCGCCGCGAAGGCCGTCGTCGCACCCGGACGAGGCCTCATCGAGGAATTCAACGTCGGATCACGCGAAGCCTGGCCGCGCGAATTGCTTAGCCATGATTTCCGGCATGGCTTGGCGGATTGGAAGAGCGCTGGACGCGCGCGGGTCGAGTACGTGCCCGGAGTTAGCGTGCCGTTTTGCCACTACGGCCTGGCCGCGTTCGGTCACTTCGTGCTCGACGGCCTGCTCCAGATCTATCTCAATCATCGCGCCCTGACGTCGGGCGAAGCCATCCTCGTCCACTGGCCTTTCGAGGAAGCCTGGATGAGTGACCTGATCGCCCAACTCGACCTGCCTCGGACGGCGCGGCGTGTTCTGCGGAAAGACGCCGCGCTCCTGGAGACGGCTCGCCTTTCGTCTGCCCTGGCGGGACATGGAGTCTATTTTCCGGCAGCCTACTCACTGAAATTCTTCGACTGGCTGCGTGAACGCCTGGTCGGGACCCGCACTGTCCCGACCAGCTTCAAGCGACTCTATATTCGGCGCCGGGCCGGGGGGCGCCGGCCGGTCCATGACCAAGATCAACTGGAGGGATTTCTACGCGGCCGGGGTTTCGAGATTCTGGACCCGCACGCCGAATCTGTCAGTCGCCAGGCCCAACGGATCGCGGGCGCCGACCTTCTGCTATCCAGTTGGGGATCGGGCCTGGCCCTGGCGCCCCTGCTGGGCGGCGCGCGGCGCGTTCTGGAATTGACCCCCGAAACCGTCACGGATGTTTGGTTCTCAAGGCAGGCGGCCGTCAACGGACTGCGCTATACGCCGATCATCCACCCGTCCACAGATGGATCAATTCGACCGAACCTCCCAGCCATCGACCAAGCCCTCGGCCGGCTGGCTTGAGACGACGGATCCCAGGGCGCGTTGGACGAAAGTGTGAACGGTTGCGCTTCCAAAACTCTTGGATCTAGAGCCTGGGAACGTCTACGAGGAACCGCTCAATCGACTGACAGATGACGATGTCCGGCTGATACTCTTCAACGAGATCTGGATCAAAACGAACCAACGGCCGAACCACCATGAAAGTCCGGTCGGCGATCCACCCCGCTCGAAAAACGAATTCCCAAATGCCAAGACCCGCTTCTTAATCGGCGCGTTGGCGTTGCTCCAGGTCCTTTGCTGACCCAGGTGGCCGTCCGGGTCCACGCAGTGCAGCAGGCGCATGCCGTCCTGATAATGCCAGAGTTCGGGCGATGTCGGCTGGGAGACGCGATTGTAGAACACCATGCCGCTGAAATGGTCGCCCAGGTCGGATCGCATTATCTGCGCCGGCCCGAATTCGATGATCGGCGCGCCAAAACCCAGCCTCTCCAACGCGACCTGGAAAATCTTCAGATTACCGGACGGGGAAAGGTGGCCGTTGGCTTTCGGGAAAGCGCTCAGCGCCTCTTCGTCGTCAAAAACGTCTCGCGCGTCGAGATAGTCCATCCTGTGCCCCTGAGATGCGGTGATCGCCCGCTGCAGCGGCGTTCCGGCGAACGCGGGAAAAGGGGCCTTAGCCGGCAGAAGCGAGGACTTTTCAGGGATCATGATCTGCAGGAACTGGATGTTTCGCGCCTGGAGGAACGCCCGGCGCGCCTCGATTTTCGATATCCATTGCGCCGCGAGCCGCTGAGCCTCCTCCTCATCCATCAGATACTGCGCGCAGATATCGTTGGCGCCCGAATAGACGAACAGATGGCCGTCGAAACCGAACACCACGATCTTATCCATGGAGCTCGTGCCCACGGGTATTTCCACAAGACAAGTTTCCACCGTCCTGCGGTCGGCGAGGTATTCGGAACTAATGATCGGCCAGGTCTTCTCCAAGTCCAGTTCCAATAACTTTGGTGGTGGTGCGGCCGGAGTTCGCCGTCTCGGCGATTGACTCCAGCCGCCGCGCGATCAGCCCATACGTTCCAGATCCGAGACCCACGCCGCCACCAGCTGCGCCTCCTCCGCGCCCACCACGCCCAGGTCAATTAAGGCGTCGTAAGCCTTCACCAAATTGTCAAGCATGGCGCCCTTGCCCGAACCAAGAGCGAGATCCTCGAGGGTTTTCTTGATCCGCTCATTGTTCAGGTAGCCGGGAACCTCATCCTTGAAGTCGTGCAGTAGGTCATGCTCGTTGCGCTCCTGATAGACCGTCGACTGATGGAAGGAGAGCGTCCAGCCACACTCCCAGATCAGGCGTTGCGCAACGAAACTACGCCAGATGTCGGTCATGCGGAACGAGCAGTGGTACGGCAGGTAAAGCAGCGGGAAGGCATCACGCCAGAACGTCGTGTTCTGACTGTTGAAAGGGCACCAGACCCCCTTGTTCAGCACCACAGGCCCTTCGGGCTTAAACTTCAGCGGCAGAGGCAGTATCAGCCGGTAAATGGCGTCGACATCGGGGTTGTCATCGGCCAAGCCTTGCTGAATGGGACAATCGGCGACGATGTCGCTCAGAGTGGAGCGAGCCGGAAGCGAGTCCTGGATGCGCTCCAGCGGCAAGCCGCGCGGCCAGATCACGCCATCGGCATAGTATCCGTAGACGTTGCACCAGCCCTTGGCGTCGACCAGCTTTCCGCGCACCGACCGCTCCCGCGGGGCCCAAAAACCGTCGAGGGGGATGTTGTCGTCGTCGGTCTCGACAATAATGTTCGCTCCGGCCTTCATCGCCGCCAGATAGCCGATGTTCTTTCGCGCATAGTGCTTGGTCGGGCACAGTTCGGCAAACTTGAAACCCGTGTCCTTCTGGGCCTGGATGTCCAGATAGTGCGCGCCGTCCTGATGGAAGTTGGCGGGGCTCTTGCTGTCGCCAATCAGGTAGAACTGCGCGTCCAGCTCCGGTGCGCGCCTGGCGATCTCCTTTACCGCAAAAGTCGGGTGATTGATCGTCGTAAGAACGACCGCGTATTGATCTGACAAGAATTTCTCTCCGATACTCGCAAAATTCTGGCCGCCCAAGGGCGAGCGACAAACTGGTCCAAGCTCTAGGGACAGGGCAAGGCAGGTTTCAATCCAGCACACACCTTATCCTGGCCGGCGAGCAAATCCGCCGACGCGCGTCCGTCCACCAAGATGTGCTCAAGCTGGGATCGATGCTCGATCCGCGCCGCGTGGTTCGCAGCTCGGGCCGGATCGAATTGTTCGATCACCGCGGTATCGTAACGACCGGTCATGGCGGTCAGCGCCGCCTCGACCGTTGAAAGCATTTGGGCGGTATCGCCTCGATGATAGAGCGTTCCGCCAGTCTCCCAGATGTGGCCGTTATTCTCCACAACGATCTCGTTGTACTGATGGCTTAGCGCGCCGTATCGCGTAAGACAGAGGTACTCGAAGATCAACGAGGCGACGTACCATGACACGTCGTCATGTTCGGCGACCAGCGGGGCCACGCCCACCTCGCCGACCAGACGCCGGTTCACGGCGACGATCTGTTCGTCTATCGCTAGGGCGCGTTGGGTTCGCAAAGCGGGATCGAAGGTCGCGCTCTGCTGCGCCTTCGGCATCAAGGGGAAGCCAACCAACGGCCGCGTCTCGCCTAACATGCGCTCGAAAGCCTCAAACCCGCCTGCGGTGAAGACCACGTCGTCGTCGCAAAAGATATAATAGTCGATCGCATCGCCGGCGTGCTCGATCGCCGCAGCGAGAAGCATGTTGCGGCCTTCCGCCCAGGAAGCTGTGTTTGAGAACAAGGAGCGGGCCGCCGCACCGAGCGGCGCGGGCACGTCGTACGACAACTGGTAGACGCGCGCGTCGGCCGGAAAGGCTTGGCGTGCAAGATTGGCGACCGCCCCCTGAACGAGATACGCGCAGACCGGGCGCGACCCACCGCCCAAAACGACTTTGCTCATTTGCTGGGTGATCTTCCTCTTGGGCCCCGGGGCCTGGCGGGAGGCAATCTAGCGATATTCCCTCAGTTTGGTCTAGCGGCGCGGCAGGGCTCCCCCTAGAATGATGCTCAACCCTTCCGCAAACCCTACGAGATACAATGAACTCCTCGCTTCACGAGCATACCGTTGATGAAGTCGAAGGTGTTGAGGGGAGAGCAAATAAATTTCCCTTAAAGGATGTTTCCGAAGGCTTGGATCCGGAATTTTATCTAAGAAACTACCCCGACGTTGCTGCAGCGAATGCTGATCCTTTCGACCATTATCGAAGATATGGTTTTTTTGAGCGTCGCTACAAAAATGCACAATTGCTATTAGAAGATTACGTCACGGTTCGTGATAGCGGCTTATTTGATCCGACCTATTATCAGTCCTACCATGGGGTTTTGGATGACCCTTTGCGTCATTATCTCATTAATTCTGGGTCGCCAGACCTGAAGCCGAATGAAAGCTTCGACCCGAAGTTTTTCCTTGAGTATTACAAGGATAGCTTGGGCCACAACGAATGTGCATTTGCATTCTATTGTAAACACCATAATTCGGACTGGTGTTTTCCAAACCTTCAAGACGTCGAGAAAGTCGTCAATATCCTCGAACAAGACCCACTCTTCGACAGAGCTTACATCTGGAGCCAGATGCAGAGCTCTGATACGCGAAAGCCGGACGCATATTTTGTGACCGAAGGCGCGCGGTCGATGGTTGACCCGTCTGCGGGCTTTTCCACTCGAGCCTACCTCACGGAATACCCCGATATCGCCTCGAACCGCATCAATGCGTTCCGTCACTACGCGAATCATGGACGGTCTGAAGGGCGACGCGCCTTTGGCGCGAACCGGGTGAGGGTCACCGCCGGTCGACGCGCGCTCCGCGCGAACCTGCCTACGATCGTGGTGTGTTGCCACGAAGCGAGCCGCACCGGAGCGCCTCTGGTTGGCCTCAACCTGGTGCGCGAGCTCTGCAGTGAGTTTAACGTCGTGGCGATGCTGATGCGCGGCGGCGTCTTGGCCGAACTCTTCTCCGAGTTCTCCATCGCGTCGGTGATCACCGGCGGCGGACCTGGCGAGATCGAAGTGGCGGCGGAGCGTGTCGCCCGGGATTTCAGCCCGAGTTGCGCGGTCCTCAATTCGATGGAGACCACCAAGTTCGCCGCACCACTGGCGCGCTTTGGGATCGGCCTCGTCTCGCTGATCCACGAATTCGCCCAATATGTTCAGCCGATAGGAACGACCGCCTCAGCCATATGTCTTTCGGACCGCGTGATTTTTCCGGCGGATCTGGTCCGGGACTCTGCGCTGCTGGAACTTCGGCGCCTTGGTTTCGATCTCACCCCTTCAAACATCCGCGTCCGCAATCAAGGCCGCTCCATCGTTCCGCTGGTGCAGCGTGAGGAACACGAAGTCGCCGATGTCGCGCAGCTCATAGGGTCCGACACCGACGGGAATCGCCCCTTTGTCGTATTGGGCGCGGGCTGGGTGCAAATGCGAAAGGGTCTCGACCTTTTCATTGAGGCGGCTCGTGTTCTCAAGCACGATCTTGGCGTCGACTGTCGGTTCATCTGGGTTGGCGCCAATTACAAGCCCTTCGAAGACATGGGCCTGTCCGTCTATCTGGCCGACCAGATCATCAAGAGCGGACTTGAGGACGTCGTGATCATGGTCGAGGAGCAAGCCTCCCTCGCGCGATTCTGGGACGCCGCCGACGCTTTCTTCATGTCCTCGCGCCTCGACCCATTCCCAAACGTGGCGCTGGATGCAATCGCCGAAGGCATGCCTGTCCTGTGCTTCAAGGGCGGATGCGGAATCGCCGAAATCGCCGAGCAATGGCCAGACCACGTCAAGGCCATCACCTATGGTGACGCTCGCGGCGCGGCCCTGGAGATGCGCGAAATCGCGAAGTCGCGGCAATCGCTCGACCTGCCTGACGGCCTAAAGGACCTTTTGAGTTTCTCCAGGTACGCCAAGGATCTGGCGGGTGAAATCCGTGGCGTGATCGCCAGCGCCCCCGAGCGTGAGGCGCAGGTCGCCAGCCTGGTGTCGAGCGGCGAGTTCGACGCCGCCTTGTTCACCCGGTCTGCGCCGCCATGGCTGGGGCGGAGCGTGTTTGGCCCAGGTCCGCTCGTGAAGGAAATAGCGGATAAGGCGGTCCGAGCCGGTCGCGCTGGCGTCCCCCTCGCCTTCTTGCGACCCGATCGCCTGAATTTGCCCCAACCGGACGATGGCTGGCGCCAGCCTAGCCATGTCGCATTGCGCCGCGGCCACGCGGACCGGGTTCCCAAGATCCTGCTCGCCACGGACGAGCCCGCGCGGATCGAGGCTCTCGCCCGCCGGGCTTATGCCAATCCGGAAGGGTTCCAGGTCCACATCGTCACGAAGGAGCTCCGCGGCGCCGACTTCGATGTTTTGAAGTCCGTCCTGAATCCGGCCGCGGTGAGCATTACTCGCCTGCCCACGGACGTGAACACCGCAGCGGATGCGATCGCCGACTGGCTGGGCGACGGTCCCTTCGAGTGCGACCGCTCGCGCGCCGGCGACGAAGACCAGCCCCCCGTCGACGTCGCCACGCTGTTCGAGGACTATTCCGATCTGTTACTTATCGTGCAACCGGCGCGGCACGCCGTCGACTATCGCGTCCCGCCCACGCCCGCGGGCCTCTCGGATCCGGCCCTCCCGCCCCGAGGTCTGGTTGACTCGCGAACGGCATGGATCCGCACGAGCGACGCCCGCGTTCGCAAGGCGGTCGCCCACGAGTTGATCAAGACCCTTGATCCGCGCGCCGCGCCAAGCGATTGGATGGCGATCGTCGCCCAGGCCGCCGGCGACCTTCGAGATCGCTGGGCTATTTTACGAGATGAAGAAGAGCCGCGGCGAGGCTATTCGATTCTGTACGGGCTCTGATCGCGTCGGGCGGGTAACGACGAGGCCGGCACGGGAAAGCTCCGGCCGTCGGCCAGCGGTGTGGCATGTTGTGGGGTAAGAGCTTGTCGGCTGAAGAGCGTACGAATGATGTCGTCGATATCCCGGGCCTGATCCAGGCTTCGGCGTATTTTGATCATGCGTTCTACAGGGCGCAGACCGGCTTGGGCCGCGATGTCGCCGAGGCTGTCCATGACTACCTGACGCGCGGCGAGCTCGCGGGGTTGAAGCCGTCTGCGACGTTCGATCCGGCATTCTATCTCGCGGCGTACGACGACGTGGCCGCCGCAGGTCTCAATGCACTGGCCCATTTCGTCGAGCACGGCGCGAAAGAGCGCCGCTACCCCAGCCGCGAGCGTCTGGCCGAAGACGCCCAGATGATTGCCGAGCGAGGGCTCTTCGATGCGAACGGATACGCTCGTCAGGGGGATGACGGCCTTGATCTGGCTCTGACGGACGCCGAGCACTACCTATTGTTCGGCGGCTTTCAAGGCGCCTGGCCAAACGCCGACTTCGACAGCCTCTTCTATAGAGGCGTCTATCCCGACGTTTCGGCGACTCGTGAGAACCCCCTGGTTCATTACGCGCGCATCGGTCGCCGAGAGGGGCGATTCACGAACGGCGTGGCGCTCCACGCGGCCGTCGAGCGCATCAAGCTCCAATTCGACGAAGCTTACTATCGACGTCAAAACCCCAAGCTGAGCAAGAACGACGAAGACAACCTCCCGCGGCACTACCTGGTACGCGGCGTGCTCGTCGGGCTGGAGCCTGCCCCGGACTTTTCCGCGGCGTACTACAGGCGCCGCTACCCCGACCTTGACCTGATCGGCGTGGAGCCGTTCGGACACTATGTGAAATACGGTCGCGCGGAAGGTCGTCAGGGGAAGCCCTCGTACAAGAGCTTCTATCGTAACGGCGAGCTCGAGTTCGACCGCAGCAAGCCGACCCTTCTGATCGCCAACCACGAAGGATCGCGCACGGGCGCACCCTTGGTCGGGCTCGCCCTGGCGAAGGCCTTCGCAGCGACCCACAACGTCATCACCTACCTTGGTCGCGACCGAGGCCTGGTCGACCCGTTTCTGGAATCCAGCATGCTGGTGGCGATCGGCGAAGGCGAGGTTTCAGCAGTCGACGCGGAGTTCATGCTGCAGGACATGCGGCGGCAATTTGGACTGAACGCGGTCCTGGCCAATTCCGTCGAGACTCACGCGATCGTCAAGGCCGCGCTTCAGGTTGATCTTCCCTCTGTTGTGCTGGTCCATGAGTTCGCGGAGTACTCGCTGCCGCACGGCAAGGTGGCCGACGTCATAGCCGCAGCGGATCGCGCCGTCGTGCCCGCCAGCATCGTCATGGCGTCGGCCCAAAAGGAACTCCGCGCTTATTTCGGAGCCGAAAGCTCGAACATCGTGGTGCGGGCCCAAGGTCTGCTGAAGCAAGACAGCGAACCTGACGACACGGATCTTTCAGTCGCCGAGATTTTGCGTGTCTTGAAGCCGAATCCAAACCAAGCGCGCCGCATCGTTCTTGGCGCTGGCTATGTACAGATTCGCAAGGGTGTCGATCTTTTCGTCGAGACGGCTCGCGAGGTCGCAAAATTGAGCGACGACGTCTGTTTCGCATGGGTTGGAGACGGGTACGACCCCGAACATGACCTCGGCCTTTCGATCTGGCTGAGGGAACTGATCGAACGGTCCGGGCTGGCGGACCGGGTTTTCATGTTCCCCGCGCAGAGCAGCCTAGACGCCTTTTTCGAGGTGGCGGACGCGTTCTACCTGCCCTCGCGCCTCGACCCCTACCCCAATGTCGGGGTCGATGCGATAGCCCTGGGCAAACCCCTGATCTGCTTCAAGGACTCGACAGGCCTGGCGGAATTGATCGAGACCGGCAAGGTTATCGGCTCGGTGGTCGATTATTGTGACACCACGAAAGCGGCCCAAGCGATCGTCGATCAGTTCGCGGCCGCCCCCCCGCTTGCCGACGCCAATGCGGCTTTCACCGAAACTCTCGGGTTCGAGGCCTATGTCGATTTCCTGAAAGGGGAACTGGAGAAGGCCCACCAAGTCCGCCGTATAGCGACTGCGGCCCGTGATCGTATCGCCAGCAACGGAGTCTTCGACGCGGCCTTTCATCTTGGCGCGTCAGAAAACAACACCGCCGAGGCTTCGCTCACCAGTTTCGTCGCGCACGCCTCCAAGGGCCTCACATCGGCGGATCCGCGGCCAGGTTTCAGCAACGGGCTTTGGATGGCGACGCAGGGTTCCGGCATGCCGCCCTTGACCGTTGCGCTGGATGTCGCCTCCCGTAATGGAGACGGCGCGCCCACAACGCATGATTGTCGAATACTGACCGGTGTAAGCGCTCGTCGCGTGCCCGAAGGCGGCGTCGCCCTGCACGTTCACATGCACTATCCAGAACTCGCGAAGGACTTCCTTGAGCGACTCAAAAGCGTCAAAACCGAAATAGACCTCTTCATCACAACCACCAGTCGCACGAAACAGATCCAGATTCAGGCCGCCTTCATCAACTATCGCCGCGGACGCGTCGAGGTGTTTGACGGTCCAAACCTTGGCCGCGACATCGGTCCGTTCATGACGACCATCGGCGACGCGGTGCTGGCGGGCGGCTATGCGGTGATCGGTCACCTTCATGGCAAGAAGAGCCTGGCGGCGGGCGGATCGCTGGGTGATCGTTGGCGGACCTACCTCCTCGACACCCTTCTCGGGACGCCTGCCGAAATCGCCCAGATCTTCGACATGTTCGCCGACGACCCGCGACTGGGCCTAGTCTTTCCCGAGGACCGCCACGCCATAAGCTGGTCGGCGAACCGCGCGATTGCGGAAGCTCTCGCCGACCGCCTCTCCCCGCGCCCGAACCTTCCGGGATTTCCGATTTTCCCCATAGGCAACATGTTTTGGGCTAAACCCGAAGCGGTCGCGCCGCTATGGCGTGCGGGGTTGCAATGGGACGAATATCCAGCGGAGCCCGCTCCATTCGACGGTACGATCCTGCACGCCGTCGAACGCATGCTTCCAGCCATCTGCGAATCGACGGGACACCACTGGAGCACCCTCTTCAAGCGAGGCTCCGGCTGGTAGCCGGCCAGGACGCCCTCAGAAGGCTGCAGCTCTTGGCAACCCCCAGTAAACGTGGCTATTTCGGAAGAGCTTCCGCACGGAATAGCTTTTGAAATCCTAATTGCCACCAAAACTTGAAAGTGAACGGAAAGAATGATCGTGGGGGGGAAACGCCACCTGATTCTGGGGGGCGGGGGCTTCCTGGGCAGGCATGTCGCCATGGCCCTGAGCACCCAAGGCGACGAAGTCGTCGTGGCCGGCCGGCGACCGCCTCCGGAGTTTGAACGCTTCGACGGGTCTCGGGCGCGCTTTCTGCCGCTCGACATAACCAAATGCGACTGGACGACAGCGCTCGCCGATGTCGACGTGGTGCACCATTACGCGTGGGCCAGCATTCCACAAACCGCCGCGCAAGATCCTATCTGGGACGCCGACGTCCATATCCGCACGGCGATCGATCTCCTCGAGACCGCCAGTCGTCTGGGTGGCAAGCGCGTCGTATTCGTTTCTTCCGGCGGCACTGTCTATGGACGCCAGTCCGGGGAGAAGGCCGCGGAAGACTCCTCGCCAAGACCGCTCAGCATCTATGGGGCCACAAAGCTCGCGGTCGAGAACTACATGCGGATCTATCACGCCAGCGGCGCGGTCGATTGCCGGGTCGCCCGGCTGTCCAATCCCTACGGCGTTGGACAAAATCTCGAACGCCGCCAGGGCCTGGTCAGCACCTTCGTGGCTCGCGCATTGGAAAATCAGCCCCTGACCGTTTGGGGCGATGGACGCATCGTACGCGACTATATCCACATCAGCGACGCCATCAGCGCCTTGGTGGCCTTGTCGAACGCGCAGCTCGACGACATTGACGACCTGCCGATCTTCAATGTCGCCAGCGGCGTGGGCGCGTCGATCAACCAGGTGATCAGCGTGATCGAGGACCATCTGGGCCATCCGCTCGACGTCACCAACCTTCCTGCCCGCAGTATCGACATTCCCGTCAGCGTACTGTGCGTTGAGCGTGCGCGACAGCATCTGGGCTGGAGCCCTCGCCTTTCGCTGAGCGAAGGGGTCAAGATGATGATCGCGCAGTTGCAGGCTGGCGAGCGGCACTACTCGCAACCACTCGCCTCTTAAGGGAAATCTTGCGTCGGCGCCTTTTTCGCTAGGGGCTTCAGGTTCCGCGGTTTTGTAGTTATGCGTTCCCCTCGGGCGCGGGCGCGGCGCCTAGTGGAGGCCAGTTTGATTAACGTCGACAGCACGGATTTCCAGACGAAGAAATTCGGACCGAGCGATCTTTGTATCATCTCGGAGTTCGCGCAGTTTCTTAGGCCGGACGGCGTCCTGCGCGTGCCTCCGGGCCATGTCGGCCATATTCTCTATGGTCCTTATATCGAACTGGCGACGGGCTGGTATCACGCGATCCTCGACATCGATGCGGGGCCCGGTGTCGTGTTCGACGTCTATGCTGCGGGACAGGTCTTCATAGAGCGGCCGGCAGCATCCACCGCCGTGTGGATCCACATCCGCCAGCCCGTCGAGAAACTCGAGTTCCGCTTGAGCGTGCGGGGCGGCGCCCTGACGTTCCGCGGCTTGGAACTTCGCGGCGTCGAAGCCCCGGACGCCGATCATGACCCGCAGGCCGTCGCCGTCGTGGATCTTCCAGTGTCGGCCGAGACCGTCAGAGCGCGCAAGCTGACAAAGCTCTGGAAGGCGATTCACGGTCGCTCACGCGAGGCGGTGAAGCAGCTCGTCCATGCCGTGGACGAGGCCGACCTTGCGGCCTGGAGCATGAAAACGCCTCGAGCTCGCGTCATCGAGGCGTGGAACGATGCGTCATTGACGGCGTCCGCCGCCGAGGTGGCGAACCTGGGTCTGGATATCGACGCCTTACGCGATTGCGCCAAGGACGATTTCGTTTCCGAGGCCGCTTTCGCCAGCCGCGCGGGGCAGGCCAAATTGGCGGCCGAACTGCTTCAGCATGCGGATTTCCCGGAGACGGACTTCATCAGCCCGTTCCTCCAGAGCCTCGCCCAAGGCCACGGAGCCATCCAGTTCACGGGCCTGACCGCCGGACTGGCTTTGTGCCCATGCCCGTTTACGGGCGCTGTCCTGGTTTCGCGGCACGCCGTGCCAATCGCGTGCGACGACGCCAAGCAAAGCCACATCTTCCACTATTTCGACGGCGGCACGCCGTTCTACCTGGTGGTGGGCGGTTTTGGCGGCCGCAAGGCCTACATCTATGTGCCTGACCTCGAAGTCATCCTGCAAATCGGACAGCCGCAGTTCGACTGGGGGACCCATCAGCCCTTCATCGACCTGCTACGAATCGCCGTGACACGCGACGCCCTGGCCTATTTCGACTATCTCGCTGGGGATACGCGTAAGGCTATACTGGCGGGCACGATCAATAATCTTGGGCACTATTTCTGGAACGATATTGCCGGCTTAGTTCGCCATGCGCGGGCCGGACTGCTCCAGGCGGTCAATCACGTGCTCACCTACAGATTTGCCTTCCTAGGCCCTGAATTGGGCTTGGAGGAAAGCTCTGGGCTGAAGATCGCGCGTGCGCGGGACGCGCAGGACCTGTTTCAGACGACTCTAAGCAATGGTTTCTACTGCGTCCGCCCCACCGCATTGCGGATTACCGCTGAAACGGCGGCCAAGGTTCGCAATCACGCTGAAAAACGTTTCGAGCCCGAGCAGCGGGCGCGCGTGGCGGCCGCTCGGAAATCTGACTTTTTGGTATGGTTCAACCTTCGCGCCCACAACAAGGTGTGGCTGGATCAGGTGGAAGCCGCTGTGGCCCTGGCCGAGCGGGTCACCCGCGAAGGCCATACCCTCTCGCTCGTTCTTGACGGCATGGCCGATTGCGAGGCTTTGGCCGCTGAAATTCGCGGAAGGATTCCACAAGGCGTTCTGGTGGTCGACGGCTTCGACATGCCCTTTCACCAAAGCGTCTGCTGGGCCTTTGCCTGCGACGCCTACGTAGCCACCATCGGTTCCGGCCTGACGATGACGACCTGGATCGCGGGCCGTCCAGGCGTCGCACACTCCGAACGGGCGCACATGAACCAGATGGAGTTCTGGTCGGAGGTCAGGCCGGACGTGCCCCCTCCCTTAACCGCGCCCCTTGCGGAAATCCGAGACCAAGGCGTCGGCGCCTATTGCGACTATCACATCGACCCGCCGTTCGTTGTCGAAGCACTCTGGTCGCAATTGGCCAAGCTGGCTCGGGCAAAGCAACTCGCGAACAGCGAAACGTGACTAGCACCACAAGGGTCGCCCGCGACTCGTCGTGCGCTTCAAGGCTGCTTCAATGACACTCGACATCACCGCCATCCGCGCCGCTGCCGCCCGCTTGGCCGGCCAGATCGAACGGACACCGTGCCGCTACTCCCGTACCCTATCCAAGATCACGGGCGCCGAAGTCTGGGTGAAGTTCGAGAACCTGCAGTTCACCGCCGCTTACAAGGAGCGCGGCGCGCTCAACAAGCTGATGCTGCTGTCGAACTCCGAGAAGGCCAAGGGCGTCATCGCCGCCAGCGCCGGCAACCACGCCCAGGGTCTGGCCTATCACGGCGCGCGCCTCGGCGTGCCGGTGACTATCGTCATGCCCAAGACCACGCCGTTCGTGAAGGTCCAGCACACCCGCGACTTCGGGGCCAATGTGGTGATCGAAGGCGAAACCTATGATGACGCCTCCGCCTATGCCCGCAAGCTACAGGCCGAACAGGACCTGACCTTCGTCCACCCGTTCGACGACTACGACATCATGGCCGGCCAGGGCACGATCGCCCTGGAGATGCTGGAGGATGCGCCCGACCTGGAGGTCCTGCCGGTGCCGATCGGCGGCGGCGGGCTGATCAGCGGCGTGGCCACCGCGGCCAAGGCCGTCAAGCCGGACATCCACATCATCGGCTGCGAGCCGGCCATGTATCCCTCCTTCACCGCCAAGATGCGCGGCGTCGCCGCCCATTGCGGCGGCCAGACCATCGCCGAGGGCGTGGCGGTCAAACAGGTCGGCGAGTTGACCTACGGCGTCGCCCGGCCGCTGATCGACGACGTGCTGCTGCTGGAAGAGCCGCACATCGAGCAGGCCGTGGCCCTGTACTGCAATGTCGAGAAGACCATCGCCGAGGGCGCCGGCGCGGCCTCCCTGGCGGCCCTGCTGGCCTATCCCGAACGGTTCCGCGGCAAGAAGTGCGGCCTGATCCTGTGCGGGGGCAACATCGACACCCGCCTGCTGGCCTCGGTCCTGACCCGCGAGCTTGTCCGCGCCCAGCGCCTGGTGTCCCTGCGCATCGTCGGCGACGACCGCCCAGGCCTGCTGTCCACCGTGGCCAATGTCATCGGCACGATGGGCGCCAACATCATCGAGGTGAACCACAACCGCCTGGCCCTGGACGTGCCGGCGAAGGGCGCGGAGTTCGACATCACCATCGAGACGCGCGACGCCCAGCATACCCAAGACGTCATGAACGCCCTGCGCGAGAAGGGCTACCCGCCGCGCGCGGTGTAACGCGCCGTCCTGCCGCCCGTCGGCGCTGGAACGGCGCTGGTGGGCGGCTCGGAACAATCTTCACGGGTTTGCGGTGGAGATTTCATGGACATCTTCCTGGGAACAGGGCCTTATCCCGCACAACCCAAGCTGGAGTGTGGCATGCCCGAGAATGTTACTGGAACGTCTGGTCCCGATACGATCAATACGACAGAGACCACCCAGACCGTCCAGACGTTCGGCGGCGACGACCAGGTTTGGGTGTGGGTCTCGAACGGCGACGTTCAGATGATCGACACGGGCGAGGGCGACGACTACGTCGCCATCCAACTGCCCTACAACGCCGCCCCGACCGAGATCACCCTCACCCTGGGCGGTGGGCGGGATAAGATCGAAGCCTTCCAGCTCCAGAAGCCCGTCGTCGTGACCGACTTCACGCCCGGCGCCAGCGGCGACGTCGTGGACTTCCGCTACACGCTCGACCAGTGGGTCAACGGGTGGAACGGTCACGGCAATCCCTTCCAGGCCGGCGGCTATTTCCGTCTGGTCCAGGTCGGCGCCGACACCATCCTTCAGATCGACAAGCACAACTTCGGCCAGGCCGGAACCTGGACCGACTGGATGGTGTTCAAGAACACCGTTGCGACCAGCTTCACCGCCGAGAACTTCGGCGGCGTCGCGCCCGATGGCTCAGCGCCCCCCAACCTCGTCGTGCAGGGCTCGGCCGGCGACGACGTGCTGCACGACGGCTACGGCGACGACTGGATGTACGGCGGCGCCGGTGACGACAACCTTTCGGCCGGCATGGGCGACGACAAGCTGGACGGCGGCGATGGGAACGACTGGCTCCAGGACGACTACGGCGGCGCCGATCGCCTTCTTGGCGGCGCTGGCGACGATATCCTGCAGGTGACGGCCAACAGCACGACGAACGGTCCCGCTGGACGCGAAGCCTATATCGACGGCGGCTCTGGCAATGATCGCCTCTATTATCAGACCCGGAACGACACCGGCGCGACGGCCGTCGCCCTCGGCGGAGCGGGCGACGACGTGATTTCGATCCACGGGGCGGCCACAACCACGGTCGACGCCGGCGCTGGCGCGGACCGGGTGTTCATCACCCGTTCGGGCGCCTGGACGGTCACCCTGGGCGAGGGCCGCGACGTCGTCCAGGCCTACATGCCCAAGGACACCCAGGTCACGGCGGGCACGCACATCATTCACATCACCGATTTCCAGGCCGGATCGGCGGGCGATCGGTTGGACATGCAGAGCTATGTCGACTTCACGGGCTGGAACGGCCAGAGCGACCTCGTCGCCGGCGGCTACATCTCCATCGTCCAGTCCGGCGCCGACACGGTGATCAAGCTCGCCACCAATGGCGGGACGAGCTGGAACACCACGATCGTCCTGGACAATATCCAGCTCGCCAGCCTCAACCCGTTCAACCTCGGCGGCCTCGGGCCGAACGGAATGTATGGCGGCCTCGTGAAGTTCTTCCCGACCGGGGGCTCCTTCGCGGGCGGCGACGCCGCCGACCTGCTGACCGGCTACCTTAACAGCGTCACCTTCAGCGGCGGCGACGGCGGCGACCGACTCGAGGGCGGCGACGGGAACGACACCCTGAACGGCGATGCGGGCGACGACTTCCTGTTCGGCGGACGGTCGAGCGACTTGCTCTACGGCGGGACTGGGGCCGACAGGTTGCTGGGGGAAACCGGCGCCGACCATCTTCACGGGGGCGCCGGCGGCGACATCCTGATCGGCGGCCAGGGGAGCGACCTGCTCGAAGGCGGCGCGGGCGCCGACCTGTTCGAGGGCGCGCTGGCCGATCTGGCCGGCGACGCGATCCTCGACTTCGAGCGCGGAGACGTTCTCAAGATCACGAACGTCGACCCCGCCCATTTCAGCTTCGACCGGCACGGCGCGGTGCTCACCTTCTCGACCGGCGCCACCCTGGTCCTGGCCAACAACCCGCACGGCTCCCTGATCGCGGCGGACGGCGGGTCCGGTTCGATCCTGTTGATGCTGGCCGATTCGCCCAAGGCGCAGATCGTCGCACCGTTCAACGCCGATTTCGACGGCGATGGACGCAGCGACCTGGCCTGGCGCGAGGCGGGCGGATTATTCACGACCTGGCGTTCGGCGTTGAACCATGGCGGCCTCGCCATGACGCCCAACCAGTATGTGACCAGCACGATCGATATCGACCAGCGCCTCGCGGCCGCCGCCGATTTCACCGGCGACGGCAAGTCGGATCTGTTGTGGCGCGACGCCGACGGCGCCTTCAGCGTCTGGATCTCGGGCGGCGTGGGCTTCCAGAGATTGTTGGCCGACGCCTCGGTGACGAACGACTGGGGCCTGGCCGCGACAGGGGATTTCAACGGCGACGGCAAGGCGGATCTGATCTGGCGGCACGTAAGCGGCACGTTCAGCGAATGGACGTCCAAACCCACGAGCCCGGGCGACTTCACGCGGAACGTCTATGTGAACGGCGGCGTCGACGCGTCCTGGGCGCTCCAGAGCGCCGGCGATTTCAACGGCGACGGCAAGGACGATCTGATCTGGCGCAACCCCGCCGGCGTCTTCACCCTCTGGCAGTCGACCGGGACCGGCTTCGCGGCCAACACGTTGGTCGACGATTCGGTCTCGGCCGACTGGAGCGTGGCGGCCATCGGCGACTTCAACGGCGACGGCAAGGACGATCTGATCTGGCGCCACGAGACCGGCGTCGTCAGCGAATGGCGCTCGACCGGCCATGGCTTCGACAAGAACGTCTATGTGAACGGCGGCGTCGGCGTCGACTGGACGCTGGAAAGCACCGGCGACTTCAACGGCGACGGCAAGGCCGACCTGATGTGGCGCCACGACGGCGGCACGTTCACGGTCTGGCAATCGACCGGCGACAGCTTCGCCGTCAACGCGCTGATCGACGGCACGGTGTCGTCGAACTGGTCGCTGGCGTCGTCGGACTATCTGCTGTCGTGATCGGACTCAGGGACCGGGCTCGCCCGGCCCCTCGACCTACAGCAGCCCCTTGATCATCGCCCGGGCCGCGTCGGCCAGGTCGGGGCGCTTCAGCGCCAGGGCTACGTTGGCGCGCAGCAGACCGATCTTGTCGCCGCAGTCATAGGTCTCGCCCTCGTATTCCAGGGCGTGGAAGTCCTGGCTCTCCAGCAGGGTCAGCATCGAGTCGGTCAGCTGGATCTCGCCGCCCGCGCCCTTGCCCTGCTTTTCCAGCAGGTCGAAGATTTCCGGCTGCAGGATGTAGCGGCCCGAGATGAATAGGTTCGAGGGCTCCGTACCCTTCGGCGGCTTCTCGACCATGCCGGTCATGCGGTTCAGGCGGCCGTCCTGGCCGTCCAGGGCCACGATGCCGTACTGGTGGGCCATGCCCTCGGGCGCGGGCTCGACGACGACGATGTTGCCGCCCTTCTGGTCGTAGGCTTCGATGGCCTGGGCCAGGGCCGGCTTGCTGGCCGACATCACCATGTCGGGCAGCATCACGGCGAACGGCTCGTCGCCGACGATGTCGCGGGCGCACCACACCGCGTGGCCCAGGCCCAGCGGGGCCATCTGCCGCACGAAGCTCATCTCGCCAGGCTTGGGCAGCTCGCCCAGCAGCTCTTCGAGCAGAGCGGTCTTGCCCTTGGCGGCCAGGGCGGCTTCCAGCTCGACCTGGTGGTCGAAATAGTCCTCGATCGCGCCCTTGTTGCGCCCCGTCACGAAGACGAAGTGCTCGATGCCCGCGGCGCGGCCTTCCTCGACGATGTACGACAGGATCGGCCTGTCGACGACGTTCAGCAGTTCCTTCGGGGTCGTCTTGGTGCCGGGCAGGACCCGGGTGCCGAAGCCCGCGACGGGAAGGACGGCTTTGCGGACGGGTTTCATGAAGGCCTCGTGAGCGGTCACTGGTGGGGACGGTTTCTAGGGCGCGCCGCGATCCGGCGCCACCACTGTTCTGTGACCGTCCGCGTCAAACCCAGCTCAAACCCAAGACTGCTGAAAATCGCCGCGCGGCCACGCGCGAATTGGGCTAGCACGGACGAATAGTCGCCGGAGCCCGTCGCCCCATGGTCCGCCCCCTCGGTTTCGCCCTCGCCCCCAAGCTCCTCCTCGCCGCCGTCCTCGGCGCGGCCCTGGCCCTGTCCGCCTGTGGCCCCAGCAAGAAGCAGCAGGAAAGCCTGGCCGCCGCCCAGACCTTCCTGGCCCAGAACGCCAAGCAGCCCGGCGTCGTCACCCTGGCCGACGGCCTGCAGTACAAGGTCGTGCGCTCGGGTCCGGCCGGCGGCGCGAAGCCGGCGCCCACCGACGAGGTCAAGGTCAATTACGAAGGCAAGCTGGTCGACGGCACGGTGTTCGACAGCTCCTACGAGCGCGGCGTGCCGGCCTCGTTCCCGTTGCAGGGCCTGGTGCCGGCCTGGAAGGAGGCCCTGGTCATGATGCGGCCGGGCGACGAGTGGACGCTCTATGTGCCGCCGGAACTGGGCTACGGCGCCGAGGACAAGGGCCCGATCCCGGGCAACAGCGTGATGATCTTCCGCATCGAGCTGATCGACGTCCTGCCCTCGAAGGCGCGAACGCCGCCAGCCAGGCCCGCCACCAAGGCGTCCGCATCGTAACTGTCCCTTTTTGACTTATAGGAAGAGTTGATGGCCAAGATCGAAACATTGGCGCTTTTCGAACAGCGTCGTGCAGATCCGGAGAATGCTCTTGACCTTTTCGACGGCCAGTGGATCTCGAAGATCCCTGGCTATCGACATGGCCACGCCGACCTGTTCGAAGACCATCGCATTCGCTGGCTGGGGCAGCAATGCGGCGGTTTCAAGGGCAAGTCGATCCTGGAAATGGGCCCGCTCGAAGGCGCCCATACCTTCATGATGGCGCGAGACGGGGCCTCGAACATCCTCGCCATCGAGAACAACGCCCGCGCCTATCTGAAGTGCCTCGTGGTCAAGGAAACCCTGAAATTCAACGCCGACTTTCTACTGGGCGATGGGGTGGCCTATCTCGAAGGGAATGACCATTCCTTCGATTTTCTGCTCTGTTCCGGTGTGATCTATCACATGACCGATCCGCTTCGACTGCTGAGCGCCATGGCGGCGCGGGCGCCGCGGCTGGGAATCTGGACGCACTTCTATGATGGTGAGCTGATGAACTCGGGCGGCCACCTGGCTCGGCATTTCGCGCCCGAGCCGGAGCGCGTCAGCTTTCACGGCCGGGAGTTCGATCTCTGGCCGCAATATTACGAGGAGGCCCTCGACCGGCCCGACTTCGCGGGCGGCATGGAGGAAAGCAGTCGCTGGCTGACACGAGACGGCCTGCTCTCGGCGCTCGAGATCCTGGGTTATAAGGTGACCGTGGGCGCTGAATACGCCACGCCCTCGCCAGGTCCCTCGATCACGTTGTATTGCGAGCGCGGCGACGAATAGGACGGGCGAGCCTCCCATATCGAGCCGTCGGCGGTCTCCATCGCAGGCTCGCCGATCGCGGTAGGCGAACCGTCAATGCCGCGCTAAGCTGGCGCCATGTTATCTTCTGAAGCGCTCGCGCTCCGCGCGGTCGATCTGCTGGGTCGACTGGTGGCGTTCGACACCACCTCGCGACGATCCAACCTGGCCTTGATCGAATGGGTCGAAACCTATCTCGCCAAGTTTGGTATCGCGTCGCGACGGGTTCCCAACCACGACGGAACCAAGAGCAACCTGCTGGCCAGCATCGGTCCGGCGACCCCAGGCGGCGTCGTGCTGTCGGGCCATACCGACGTGGTGCCGGTCGACGGCCAACCCTGGACAAGCGATCCGTTCGTCCTGGCCACGCGCGACGGCCGGCTCTACGGCCGGGGAACCTGCGACATGAAGGGCTTCCTCGCCCTGGCCCTGGCCGCCGTCCCCGACCTGGTCAAGGCCCCCCTCGGCCGCCCCGTCCACCTGGCCTTCTCCTATGACGAGGAGATCGGTTGCCTGGGCGCGCCGGACATGATCGCGGTGATCGCCAACGAGCTGCCTTGCCCGGCGCTGGTCGTGGTGGGTGAACCCACCAACATGGTCGCCGTGCACGGTCACAAGGGTATCGCCAGCTTCCGCGTCACCGTCACCGGCCGCGAAGCTCATTCCAGCCTGACCCACCTGGGAGTCTCGGCCAATATGGTCGCCGTCAAGCTCATGAGCCACTTGGTCAACCTAGCGGAGCAGTTGGAGCGAGAGGCCGATCCCACCTCGCCGTTCATCCCCAAGGGCGCGACCCTGACCATCGGCCAAGTGACCGGCGGCACGGCGGTCAACATACTGGCTCGGGAATGCGTGTTTGTCTTCGACCTGCGCACACCGTCCGGCCTGGACGCCCAAGCGCTCCTGGCCGATTTTTTCGCCTTGGCCCAAGCCCTGGACTCCGAGATCAAGGCCAGGGCCCCCGAGGGCGGAGTGGTGGTCGAGACCCGCTCCATGACCCCGCCCTTCGCACCCGAAGAGAACGGCGCGGCCGAGGCCTTCGCCCGGCGCATCGCCGGCGACAATGGCCCGCCTCGTGTCGTTCCCTACGCCGCCGAGGCTGGCCAGTTCCAGCGCGCGGGCTTCTCCACCGTCATCTGCGGTCCAGGCTCTATCGACCAAGCCCACCAGCCAGACGAGTTTGTCGAAGTCGCCCAGATGGAACGCGGCGCAGCTTTCATGCGCCGGCTGATTGAAGACCTTTCCATCGGCGGATAACCACTCGTCGGCCAAGGAACGCCACCGGATCAAGGGCCATTATCCGCAGGATGCTGGCCGACCCTGCTTTGCGATCGGCCTGGATCGCGCGTCGTGACTCCAGGATCGAGCTTAGATCGTCGCGCGCAAACGCCGCCCGGATTCCTCGGATCACCGCCTTGGCGTCGCCGCGACGTAGATGGAGCAAAAGCAACCCGGCGGTCACCGCCACATGAAGCGGCAGGGTCAGCCATAACATCAACGGCGGCGTGTTCTTCAGGAACGTCCAGATGCGGTTTCGCGAACCATGAAAGAGCGCGAAGTCCGAGCGCACCCCCGTACTCGCCGAGCCGACGTGCTCCACGCGAGCCTCCGGGATCAGCAGCGTGCGCTCGCCAGCCAGCCGCATGCGATAGCCCAGATCGACGTCCTCGCAGTAGCAGAAGAACCGGTCGTCGAAGCCGCCCAGACGAAGAAATATCCGGCGGTCGATCAGGGTCGCCGCCCCGCAGGCCGAAAACACCTCTCCCTCGAGCATGTCCTTGGGCAGACGGCGACGGTAGCCGCCGCGGAAGGGAATTCCCGCCGAGGTCATGACGTCGCCAGCGCCGTCCATCAGGCCCGGCTCGTCGGCCACCATCTGCAATGACGCAAAGCAGGACACATCGGCATGACGCGCGGCGGCGGCGACCAGCATCTCCAGCCAACGCGGATCGGGATAGGCGTCGGGATTGAGCAACGCCAGCCAACGTCCGCGGGCGTGTCGGGCCGCCAGATTATTGCCCGCCGCGAAACCTAGATTGCCGCCCGGCTCGATCAATTGAACCGCGCTATTGGCCGCCGCCTTCTGGGGGGCCCCGTCGACCGACGCATTATCGATCAGAATGATCTCGAAATCCCGGAAGGTCTGCGCCTCAAGACCCGCTAGACAGCGCGCCAGGGTGGGCCCGCTCTGATAGGCGACGATCAGTACGCTGATTAGCGGGCTGGCCTCCTTGGCGGGCTTGCCAATCTCATTCGAGCGGGCCATGCGTGGTCTGTTTCCCAGTTGAGGTTGGATTATGGGCATTGCATCTCTAGCCGTTCCGGAGGTCCTGCTTATCACACCGGCGGATCACGGCGATAAGCGGGGCTTGGCCCGAACCAATCTTGCCCTTTCTTTCCAATCTACGGCCCGATCGTGAAACAGCTCCAATTCGGCGAACCCTTCGCGCAATCCGCTCGCGTCAGCGAGGGAGTGTTTATTCACTTCGCGAACATTTCGCTGGCCAACAAGTACTTCTACATGTCGACGCCGAAGGTCGCGTCGTCATCCCTGTTGATGACCCTGCAAAGGGTTGAGCGTGACGATCCGGCGTTCAGTCACACACCAATCTCCAACGTCCACACTCGAGCGCTTTCACCCCTGTTCACGCCCTATCAGGTCGAGGATTTCTGGAGAACGCTTGACCGAGACTTGTTCAAATTCTGCATCGTGCGCGACCCCTTTGAACGGGCGATCTCAGCCTATCTCGACAAGGTGCTGCCGCCCCAGGGCGGGCTTGGCGGGCGCGTCGCCACGCGTCTCGGCGTTCCCGAACCTGTGAGCTTTGAATCCTTCCTGGAAATGATCGCCCTGGAAGACCCCGTCGAGCGCGACCCACACTACGCCGTTCAGCATGACCACCTGTGTTGCGATCATATTCAGTATGATCTTGTCGGTCGTTTCGAGGATCTGGAACGCGCCTTTGCGGACATCAGTGCGGGCATCGGTATAGATATTTCCAGATTTTCAGCCCGAATAGATCATCACTTTACAGGCGAAAAGGACCTCCGGAAATTCCTGACACCCCGGGCGCTTGAACTTATGCGTCAAATCTATCGTCAAGATTTCGATACCTTTGAATATCCAGATCAAGCGTTCTAAAGCACATCGGGCGGTTCCGTGGCGCGGGTCCACGCCAACACCGCCATCCCTTGGCGGATTAGGATCCGCCGAAGTCCCGTCGCCAAGCGGCCAAGATGGACCTGGAACCCGCTCCCCCCGGCGGCCCGGCGGCCTCATCGATCGTCCGAACGCGTCGTTGAGATAAACCCAAGATGGCATTAGACTAAGACGGAATCGTCGTCCTTCGAAGGAAGTTAGGGTGAGAATACTCAATAATGAGAAATGATCAGCCGCCCATCGATCCTGATAGCAAAAAAACAATAGTAAAGAGCGCCCAAAAACCGACACCCTGTAGCGTAGAAAAAGTTTCCTCGTGCGCTTGCGACTTGATAAATAGAGAAGAAGTTGGGTCGATATATAACTATCGCATGGCGTTTCGAAACAGTGGGTTGATTTTTATTGAAGTGCCCAAATGCCTTTCGACATCTATCAAGGTGTCGATGTTCATGCGGGAATACAACCTCCCGCAGTGGGCCGCCAACATCCTGACCGACAGCGCCAAACGAGACGTTCTGTATCCTCGCAGCATCGTGACGCCGGCTGATCTCGTGGATCCGAAGCTGGTGAAGTTCGCCTTTATCAGAAACCCGTGGGCGCGCATGGCGTCGGCCTATGGCAATGTCGGCGGCTCACGGCATGTCGCCGATCAATATTCGTTCGAGGCTCTTATCGAGAGCTTGCCCGAACGCCACGCCACGCCGGTGGCGGACCAGGAAAACGCTCACTTCAAACCCGCCAGCTATTTTCTGCCGCGCGACGCCGCGGGACAGTGTCGCGTCGATATTCTCGGCCGCGTTGAAACCTGCCAGAGAGACTGGAGGCACATCACCGACACCGTCCGCATTCTGCCCTTTGACTTGCCGCACTACAATCCGGCCGACGTTCCGACGGACTATCGTTCTGTCTACACGGCCAGGACGCGAAACATCGTTGGCGACCTGTTCGCTGAAGATATCCAGTTAGGAAATTACGATTTCTAGAGCAGGCCGCGCGACATGGGATTCGCGCAGCTCGCCCCAGGTTCTGCTTTCGCCTAGCGATTCGCGAGCTTGGAGCGGAGGGCCGGTGCGAGCGTGTAGGCTTGGCTGAATACGGGTGCGAAGGGAGGGTCGTCCCGCGTCTCGTAATGGACACGGAATGCGTCCGCGGCAAAATCGCGGTCGCGCCACAGTCCCAGGTAGATATCGCGATAAGCGCCGAACGCCTCCGCTGAGATTCGCGGATAAGCGCGATGCTCCGGGTTTTCGATGGCGATGTCGGGGAATTTGACAACCTGCCGAGGATAGAGCGCGCCCGCCAGGTGAATGACGAAGAACTGGCTCAACCACCAAGTCGCGGCGTCGTAGGTCGCGATGTAGGGCAGAAGAACCTGGTCTTCGACGACATCGCGGTGGAACGCGTTGACGATGGCGTCGAAGTCATAGACCGCGTGGATTTCCCGATGGTCATGGGGATGAGGGTGAGACGGAAGGCCGACCGCGGGCCGCCATCGCGTCAAGGCCTCTTCCAGAGCGTCCCACGAACCGCGAGTGAAGACCACGTCGTCATCGCAGAAGATGAAGTAGTCATAGTCCCGGCCCGCGGCTCGCGCCGCTTGCAGCAGGGCGTTGCGGCCTTCGGTCCAGGTGCTGCCCGGAAGATGGATGGCGCCCGGCTGCGGATCGCGGAAGGTGAGGTGGTGGACGTCCACGTTCGTCCGCCCCACAAGCTCACGAAAGACGCGCGGCAGAACCCCTTCCGTCTGAACCAGATAGGCGAAAAGCATGGGAGGCTCGCTTCCCGTGATCTGGGCTCAGAGGTTCGCGTTGCGGGCGATCAGCTGCGACAACGTCCGGTCGCTGCTGAACGTATCGCTATGGCGGCCCTCTTCAAACTTCCAGAACTCGTAGTGGTCCAGGTCGCTCTGCGGCGTCAGGCTGAACATGTTGGTCCTGCCGATCGCGCTTGCGAACATGCCGAAGATCGAGGTGCTTTGGGAGAACATGAAGGCGCAGCGCGACATCAGGATTTGATCGACGACGGCGTCCTGAACCGCGACGTGGTCGCTGGTGTTGTCGATCGAATCCTTGTCGTTGGTGATCACATAGCCTGGAAACTCACGCTTGAGCGAAGCTTCCGTCTCGAAGCTGTTGGTGCACAGCAACACATGCTCGAACTGCGGCATCGATGAGCGCAGGTCGCTGATCAGGTTCGAAAATACCTGCTCGCCAAGTTTGAACTTGGCTTGCTCTTGCTCTGCGAAGGCACCGCTGGGATAGGGCCGGCGGATATGCAGGCCGATAACCTTCTTGAAATCGGTGCCCTGGTGCCTCTCCAACTTTTCCCGGATGGACGGGTGCAGCACGAAGCGCCGGAAGATCGCACCCAATTCCGCATGGGTGGGCGTGATCCCATCGCTGGCCTCGAACGGCGTGATCGAATGGATGTTCGCGTTCTGGGGAAGCGCCTCGAGCGGCAAGACCGACGCGCCAGCCGGGTCTTCGGCGTAAAATGTGAAGGTTTCGGCCCGTTCGCCAAAATCGTCGCCATCGACTCGCGCGAAGCCGCTGGCCTCGATGTCGATGATGTCGGACAGGTGCGACGCGCAGTGCTGGTTGGGACCCCACCACGCCAATGCGCGACGACCAGAGCGCTCGGCCGTATGCATGACGCCCAGCAGGCCGATCATGCGGTTCATGAAGCCGCCCTGATTGCAGTTGATCAGCGCGCTCGAGACGCTCCGCGAGGTGCTGAGGTCGAAAAGACGCGGCTCGCCGACCACGCCGACCACGGGCTGATAGGGCCAAAAAGCCAAAATCTTGACCGAAGATCCCTCGAAGGGCGAATCTGGCGCCCGCAGAACGTCGACGCGGACGGAGATCGGCCCGCCGTCGGAATAAAAGCCCATGTGCGCGGGTTGCCGCTGCTCAACGACGAACATCTTCGAAACGGTCCGCTCGCCCTGGACCAGGGTGATGATCACTGTCGCCGGGCGTGTCCAAGTCTCGGAGTTCAGCATGATCTCCGAGCGCAGATAGATGTAGCCCTCGCCCAGGTGAATATCGCGCCAGGTCTTGATCGCCGGCCCATCGGGAGCAGTATGAAAGACACTGTCATCGCGAAGTGGGTCGGGCGAGATCACACACCATTCATTGAGGTGATCGACCTGACCTTGCTCGAAGGAATGAAGGTTGGCCAAACAGTAGTCTTCGCCGGAAGAGGACGCCCAAACAAGCTTCACGGGCTGGTCGGGAACTGCACGCCAAGCTTCGACGATGCCCTGCTCATCGCCTTGCTGTCGAATTACGGCCTGCCTCATTAGTCGAGCATCTCCTACGTGGGCCGCAGCTAGCATGAGGGGTCCGTTCTTGGCAACGAGGGTCGGACCGCGCCAGGACGCACAAGATCGACCCTCTTCGGCCTAGCTCGCCCACTTTAGGACCACGTGTCGGTGGCAAGGGGCTCGCTTGAGCGACGCAATTGTATTAGGCACCCGTCAAGCATCGACGCGGCCTTGGGAGATAGCATGAGCGTTGCAAGTAACGGCAAAGTCGCGTTGATTACCGGCGTGACCGGCCAGGATGGGGCCTATCTATCGGAGCTCTTGCTTTCGAAGGGCTATACGGTGCACGGGGTGAAGCGGCGCTCGTCGTCGTTCAACACCGGACGGATCGAGCACCTCTACCAGGATCCGCACGAAAAGGATCCGCGCTTCATCCTTCACTATGGCGACATGACCGACAGCACGAACCTGATCCGGATCGTGCAGCAGACCCAGCCGGACGAGATCTACAACCTGGCGGCCCAGAGCCACGTGGCGGTCAGCTTCGAGACCCCGGAATATACTGGCAACGCCGACGCCGTAGGCACGCTGCGCCTGCTGGAGGCCATTCGGATCCTGGGCCTGGAGAAAAAGACCAAGTTCTACCAGGCCTCGACCTCGGAACTGTACGGCCTGGTGCAGGAGGTGCCCCAGAGCGAGAAGACCCCGTTCTATCCGCGCAGCCCCTACGCCGCGGCCAAGCTGTACGGCTACTGGATCGTGGTGAACTATCGCGAAGCCTATGGCATCCACGCCAGTAACGGCATCCTGTTCAATCACGAGAGCCCGCTGCGCGGCGAGACCTTTGTCACGCGCAAGATCACCCGCGCGGTTGCGGCCATCAAACAGGGCTTTCAGGAGAAGCTCTATCTCGGCAACCTGGACGCCAAGCGCGATTGGGGCCATGCCCGGGAATATGTTCGCGGCATGTGGTTGATGCTGCAGCAGGAACAAGGCGACGATTACGTGCTGGCCACCGGCGAAACGACGATCGTTCGCGACTTCGTCACCAAAGCCTTCTTCGAAACCGGCGTCTCGATTCGCTGGTCAGGGGAGGGGATCGAGGAAAAGGGAATCTGCACGGAAACCGGCAAGGTCCTGGTTGAGGTCGATCCCCGCTATTTCCGCCCTACGGAGGTGGAACTGCTGATCGGCGATCCGACCAAGGCGAAAGAAAAGCTCGGCTGGGTCCACGAAACCAAGTGGGAACAGCTGTGCGCCGAGATGGTCGCCGCCGACATGATCACGGTCGCCCGGGAGCAGCGCCGCAATGCCGAATGAGGTGATCTTTCCCCTTGAGGGCAAGCGCATCTGGGTGGCCGGTCATCGCGGCATGGTCGGCTCGGCCATCGTCCGGCGACTGGTCTCGGAAAGGTGCGAGGTGATCACGGCCGGGCGCGAGGTCGTTGATCTCAAGCGCCAGGATCAGGTCGAGGCTTGGATGGCGCGGGAAAAGCCCGACGCCATCTTCCTGGCCGCGGCTAAGGTCGGCGGCATCATGGCCAACGACAGCTATCCGGCCGACTTCCTGTACGACAACCTGATGATCGAGACGAACATCATCCAGGCCGCCCACGCCAACGGCGTGGCCAAGCTGCTATTCCTGGGCTCGTCATGCATCTATCCCAAGTTCGCCCAGCAGCCGATCCGCGAAGACAGCCTGCTGACCGGCGCGCTGGAACCGACCAACGAGTGGTACGCGATCGCCAAGATCGCCGGCATCAAGCTGGCCCAGGCCTATAGAAAGCAGCATGGCGCCGACTTCATCAGCGCCATGCCCACCAACCTCTATGGCCAGGGCGACAACTTCGATCTCAACTCCAGCCACGTCATGCCCGCCCTGATCCGCAAGGCCCACGAGGCCAAGCTGGCCGGCGCCGACAACATCACGATCTGGGGCACCGGCACGCCTCGACGCGAGTTCCTCAACGCCGACGATTGCGCCGACGCCTGCGTCTTCCTGATGAAGGCCTATTCGGGCTCCGAGCACGTCAATGTCGGCTCGGGCGACGACATCACGATCCTGGAGCTGGCGCAGCTGGTCTGCGATGTCGTTGGATTTGGGGGCGGCGTCGTTACCGATCCGTCCAAGCCGGACGGCACGCCCCGCAAGCTGATGAGCGCCGACAAGCTTCGCGGGATGGGATGGGAACCCTCGATCGCGCTTCGCGACGGCATCGCCGACGCCTATAGGTGGTTCCTGGCCGCCCAGGCCTAGGCCAAGGCCGCGCGCCACTCATCGAGGATAGCGGGCGCGACCTCGGCGCTGGCGACCGCGAGGCTCTCGAGCCGCTTGGGCGCCAGCCGCCACGCCGCCCACGCGGCCGCGCCGCGCACCACCGGCGAAGGATCGGTTAGCCGCGGCTCGACCGCCGCCATCAGCGCGGCGTCGCCGCTGTTGCCGATCGCATAGAGCACGTTGCGCACGAAGCGGTCGCGGCCGATGCGCTTGACGGGGCTCTTGCTGAACAGGGCTCGAAAGGCCGGGTCGTCCAACCCGGCCAACTCCGCCAGCGACGGGCCCTTGAGGGTCTCGCGGGCGTGGAAGGCCATCTCGGCCGACAGGCTGGCGAACTTGTTCCACGGACAAACGGCCAGGCAGTCGTCGCAGCCATAGATGCGGTTGCCCAGGGCTTGCCGGAACTCGACCGGGATCGGCCCCGACAGCTCTATGGTCAGGTACGAGATGCAGCGCCGCGCGTCCAACCGATGCGGCGCCGGGAAGGCCCCCGTCGGGCAGATGTCGAGACACGCGCGGCACGTGCCGCAATGGTCGCGCTCGGGCGGGTCGGCCGGCAGGTCCAGGGTGGTCAGCACGCTGCCCAGGAACAGCCACGAGCCGAACTGGCGCGAGACCAGGTTGGTGTGCTTGCCCTGCCAGCCCAGGCCCGCGCGTTGGGCCAGGGGCTTTTCCATCAGCGGCGCGGTGTCGACGAACACCTTCACCTCGCCGCCGAACCGGCCGTGCATCCAGCGGGCCAGGGCCTTCAACCGCTTCTTGATCACCTCGTGATAGTCGTCGCCCTGGGCGTAGACGCTGATCGCCGCGCGCGAGCCGTCCTCAAGCGCCAGCAGCGGGTCATGCGCGGGGCCGTAATTGACGCCCAGCACCACCGCCGTCTTCGCGTCGGTCCACATGGCCGTGGGGTGGGCGCGCCGGTCCAGCGTCTCCTCCATCCAGCCCATGGCCCCGTGGAAGCCTTCGGCCACGAACTCGCGCAGCCAGCCGCCGTTGGGCCAGGCGTCCGAGGCGCTGGCGAAACCGCACGCATCGAAGCCCAACCGCAGGGCCTCTGCGCGGATTTCGTCCCTCAGCGCGACGTTGGGATGATCAGAAATCGAGATCGTCATAGTGCGCGACCGGCGCCAGGCCCGGCCAGCGATCGGCCAGGATGGGTCGGAAGGCGGGCCTGGACTTCAACTTCATGTACCAGGTCTTGGTCGTCGGGAAGTCCTTCCACGGCACGTCGCCGAAATAGTCGATCACCGACAGGTGGGCGGCGGCGGCGAAGTCGGCCAGGCTCATCCGCCGGCCGGCCAGCCAGTCGCGGGTGTTCAGCAGGCCCTCGACATAGTCCAGGTGCGCACGCAGGGCGTCGCGGCCCCGGCGCAGCGACGACAGGTCCGGCGCGCCCAGCCGCAGCAGGCGCTTCTCCATCTTCTCGTGCAGCAGGAAGCCGTTGACCTCGTTGTCGAACTTGCGGTCGAACCATTGCAGCAGGCGGCGCGCCTCGGCCCGCTCGCCCGGCTCGCGGCCCAGCAGGGCCGGCTCGGGCTCCTGCTCCTCGATGTGCTCGAGGATGGCGCGGGTCTCGGCGACCACGGTGGTGCGCTGATGCCGGGTCTCGACCAGCACCGGCGGCACGCCCGACGGGTTGAGCTTGAGGAACTCCTCCGGCCCTTCCCAGTAGCGCACCTGCACCTCGACGAACGGCAGGCGCTTCTCGCCCAGGGCGAGACGCACCTGGCGCGAGGCCGGGTCCAGGGGGAAGTGGTGAAGGGTTCGTTCGACGCTCATGCCCACGCGCATTCAGGCTGCATCGTTCGATCGATGCGCCGTTTTGTTTAACAAGAACTTGCCGAACGCCGGTCATCGTCCGACTTCGGGGCTGAATTAAGGGAATTCGTAAGGTTTGTCGGCGCCCGGCCCGATCGAGCCGATCGATCAGGCCTTGGCGTTCATCCGGCCGATCAGGTTGGTGGTGCTCTGGCCCGCCTTCAGCTGCGCCAGCACCACCTTGCCGCCATAGCCCAGCACGACGTCGGAGCCGACCACGGTCGCGACCGTATAGTCGGCGCCCTTGACCAGCACGTCGGGGCGGAAGGCCCGGATCAGGTTCAGCGGGGTCTGCTCGTCGAACAGCACCACCAGGTCCACCGCCGACAGCGAGGCCAGCACCGTGGCCCGGCCGGTCTCCTTCTGCACCGGCCGGGTCGGACCCTTCAGGCGCTGCACCGAGGCGTCGGTGTTGAGGCCGACGATCAGCCGGTCGCAGGCCGCTTTCGCCTGGGCCAGCAGCGAGACGTGGCCCGGATGCAGCAGGTCGAAGCAGCCGTTGGTGAAGCCCACCTTCAGGCCCCGCGCCCGCCAGCCGGCGACGACGGCCAGCGCGCCGTCCAGGTCGGCGATCTTGTCGGCGACCGGATCGGCGTGCTCGCCATGGGCCAGGCCGACCAGCTCGTCGGCGGTGACCACGTCGGTGCCCAGCTTGGCCACCACCAGGCCGGCCGCCAGGTTGGCCAGTCGGGCCGCGTCCAGCGGACTCGCGCCCCTCGCCAGCGCCAGCGCCAGGGTCGCGGCCACGGTGTCGCCGGCCCCCGAGACGTCGAACACCTCCAGGGCCGTGGCCGGCAGGTGGACGCTCGCCTCGCCACGCACCGCCAGGGTCATGCCCGCCCCGCCCCGGGTGATCAGGGCGGCGCCCAGGTTGGGCGCGGCGGCCAGGATGGCGTCGGCGGCCTCGGCGGCGGCCTCGTCGCCGGCCCCGGTCACGCCGGTGGCCTCGGCGGCCTCGCGGCGGTTCGGCTTGATCAAGGTCGCGCCGTCGTAACGCGAAAGGTCGCGATCCTTGGGATCGACGATCACCGGCTTGCCGGCGGCGTTGGCGGCGGCGATGGCGGCGCGCAGCACCAGCGGCGTCAGCACGCCCTTGGCGTAGTCGGACAGCACCACCACGTCGACCTCGCGCAGGTGGGCGTTGAACGCGGCCAGCAGGGCCTGGCCGTCGGCCTCGCCCCGGTCCTCGCGGTCGGCGCGCAGCATCTGGTGCGAGCCGGAGATGTAGCGGGTCTTCTCGGTGGTGCGGCGACGGGCGTCGATGATCAGGGCCGAGTCGAGGCTCGGCTCGCGGTCGATCAGGCCCGTCAACACCCGGCCGGCGTCGTCGTCGCCGACCACGCCCACCAGCACCGCCCGGCCGCCCAGGGCCGCGACGTTGCGGGCCACATTGCCGGCCCCGCCCAGCATCACCGTCTCGCGCTCGACGGCGATCACCGGAACCGGCGCCTCGGGCGAGATGCGGTCGACGGCCCCATAGACGAAGCGGTCCAGCATCACGTCGCCCAGCACCAGCACGGTGGCGCCCGAAAAGGCTCGCGGCAGCTTGGCCAGGGTGTCGTCCATCGGGTCGGTCGCTCTAAACGTCGGAAGAAGCGCCATTTGGCCCCGTCGCACGCGGTCGGCAAGCCCGGCGATGCGCGTTCAGCGCGGCGGCGCCTCGCCGAACGCCCCGCCATGCGGCTCGGCCATGCCGCGCGGATCGGGGTGGAGCAGGATGTCGGCGGCCGGAAACGCCTCCAGGACCCGGTTCTCGGCCGCGACCATCACAGCGTGGGCGACGCTCAGGACCAGCGTCGGATCCAGGTCCATGTGGGCCTGGACGTGCATGTAGGGCCCCGAGGCGCGCGTGCGCACCTGATGGACGCCCAGCACCCTGGGATCGGCGGTCAGCAGGGCGATGATCCGCTCGCGATCCTCCAGCGGCAGCTCGTGGTCCATCAGCTGGTGGGACGCCTCGCGGAACACGCCGATCGCGCCCCACAGCAGCCACAGCGCCACGATCAGGCCGGCGGCGGCGTCCACCCAGGCCAGGTGCAGCAGGCTGGCCGCGCCGACGCCGACCAGCGACACGGCGTTCGAGGCCAGGTCGGCGGCGTAGTGGGCGCGGTCGCCCGACACCGCCACCGAGCGCGTCTTCCGGGTCACCTCGGTCTGGGCCCGGATCAGCATCAGGGTCAGGACGATCGAGGCGGCCATCACCCCCACGCCCAAGGCGCCGTGTTCGGGCGGCTCGGTGCGGGCGAAGGCGCGGACGGCTTCCTGGCCGATCAGGGCCGCCGAGGCGAACACCAGGCCGGCCTGGGTCAGGCTGGCGAACGCCTCGGCCTTGCCGTGGCCGAACCGGTGTTCGGCGTCGGGCGGCTCGGCGGCGTAGCGCACGGCGTAGAAGGTGATCAGCGAGGCGATCAGGTCCAGGCCGCTGTCGGCCAGCGAGGCCAGCATGGCCACCGAATGGCCGGCCAGCCAGGCCGCGCCCTTGATCACGATCAGCACGGCCGCGCAGGCGACCGACAGGGTCGTGACCCGGCGGGTCAGCACCAGGGACTCGGCGGCGGTCAGGGCGGGGGCGGAGGTCGACATTTCGTCTGTGTAGCAAGGGCGGCGATGCGCCCCCAGCGAGAACGACTCGCGCCTTCCTCCCCCGTGAAACGGGGGAGGTGGCCGCGCAGCGGACGGAGGGGGCCTGGCCGCCGCACGCCCCCCCTCCGCCACGATGCGTATTCGCATCGCGCCGCCTCCCCCGCAATGCGGAGGAGGAGAGCCTAGGCCGCCGCCTTGGTCCTCGGCCCGACATAGACCGATTGCGGCCGCACCAGCTTGCCCGTCGCAAGCTGCTCCCGCGCGTGGGCGATCCAGCCGGCCGTGCGGCCCATGGCGAACACGCAGGTGAAGCTGGCCGGCGGCAGGCCCAGGGCCTCCAGCAGCACGGCGGTGTAGAATTCGACATTAGTGTCCAGCGGCCGGCCGGGCTTGTGGTCGCGCAGGATCCGCAGGGCGGCCTGTTCCACCGCCTCGGCGAAGGCCAGGCGGCCGGGCACGGTCGTCGAGGCCAAATTAGTCTGAGATTGGGCCAGCTGGCGGATCGCGGCCTTCAGGGCGTCGGCGCGTGGATCGCGGACCCGGTAGATGCGGTGGCCGAAGCCCATCAGCCGGTCGCCCCGCGCCAGGGCCGCCAGGATCCAGGCCTGGGCGTTGTCGGGCGTCCCGATGGCGTCCAGCATCTCGATCACCGGCCCGGGCGCGCCGCCGTGCAGCGGGCCCTTCAGGGCCGAGAGCCCGGCCAGCACCGCCGAGGTCAGGCCGGCGCGGGTGGAGGCCACCACCCGGGCGGCGAAGGTCGAGGCGTTCAGGCCATGGTCGCAGACCGTGACCAGATAGGCGTCCAACGCCCGGGCCTCGCCGTCCGTGGCCGGAACGCCGCGCGTCATCGCCAGCACGTCGGCGGCGTGCGACAGGGCCGGGTCCGGGGCGACCGGCGACTGGCCGGCGGCGACCCGCAGCACGGCGGGGGTGAAGACCGCCGGGGCGGCGATCAGCACCAGGGCCGTGTCGAGGCCGTCGCCGTCCGGCAGGCGGGCGATCAGGGCGCGGACGGCCTCGACCGGATCGCGCCGGGCCAGGCCCTCGTCCAGGGCGGCGATCTCGGCGAAGGCGCGGACCCGGGCCGCCCCGAGCGCCGGGGCCAGGTCCGACGGCATGGCGTCGAAGAAGCCGTCCAGCAACAGGTGGGCGACGTCCTCGAACCCGGCGCGATGGGCCAGGTCCTCGACGGCGTAGCCCCGGATGGTCAGGCGGCCGGCCAGGCCGTCGACGTCGGAGAGCACGGTATGAGCGGCCACGACGCCTTCGAGGCTTTCGGGGACCGCGACGGAAGGACCTTGCGACATGGATTTAGGTCTCCTTTCGCCGCCAATCCACGCCCCTAGTGCTTGATCGTCAATCTTGATCAATATAATCAATATAAATGGCCGAATGGATCGACACGGAACAAGCGATGGCGGCGCTGGGAGTGCGGGCCCAGACGCTGTACGCCTATGTCAGCCGGGGCCGGGTAGGCGCGGCCGCCCATCCCGACGATCCGCGCCGCAGCCTCTATCGAGCCTCCGATGTGGCGGCGCTAGCGGCGAAGAAGGCTCGCGGCCGGCGCGCCGCCGACGTGGCGGCCGAGGCCATCGCCTGGGGCGAGCCGGTGCTGCCCTCGGCGATCACCACGATCATCGAGGGTCGCCTCTATTATCGTGGCCAGGACGCCGTGGACCTGACCCGCATGCACGGCCTGGAGCAGGTCGCCCGCCTGCTGCGCGGCGGCCACGGCGCGCCATTGACGGGTCCCGAACCGAAGAAGCCGAAGAAGGGCGAGACGCCCCGCGCCCGACTGTTCTCGACCCTGGCCGCCCGCGCCGGGATCGACCCGCCGGCCCGGGGCCGCGCGCCCCTGGCCCTGGCCATGGAGGCGGCCGGCCTGCTGGAGGCCGCCGCCGACGCCGTGGCCGGGTCGATCGGCGCGGGTCCGATCCACCAGCGCCTGGCCGAGGCCTGGGGCCTGGACGCGTCCGGCGCCGATCTGGTCCGCCGGGCCTTGGTGCTGCTGGCCGACCACGAGTTGAACGCCTCGACCTTCGCGGTGCGGGTCGCGGCCTCGACCGGATCGTCGCTGGCGGCGGCGTCCCTGGCCGGGCTGGCGGCGCTGGCGGGACCGCTGCACGGCGGCATGGCCGCACGGGTGGAGATGTTCGTCGACGAGGCCGAACGGCGTGGACCGGTCAGGGCGGTGGCCGAACGCCTGGCCCAGGGTTCGGCCATGCCCGGCTTCGGCCACCCGCTCTATCCCGACGGCGACCCCCGAGCCGCGGCCCTGCTCGACGCGTTCGAAGTTCCGCCCCCGCTGGAGGCGTTGCGCCGCGAGACCGAGGCGGCCACGGGCTTGGCCCCCAATATCGACTTCGCCTTGGTGGCCCTGGCCCGGACCCTGGCCCTGCCGGCGGACGCGCCCTTCAGCCTGTTCGCCGTGGGCCGCATGGCGGGCTGGCACGCCCATGCCATCGAACAATTGCAGACGGGGCGCCTGATCCGCCCCAGGGCGCGCTATGTGGGCCAGAGGCCGAACGCGCCCGGCGCATGAGCCCAGTTTCGATCCACGCGCGCCCGGAAACGGCCACGATCGCATCCATGCAATCTCAGATCGAAATATAGCCCCTAATTCAACCTTCTAGCTTTTCTACTATTGATGTAGCTTGGCCAAGCCTGAACGCATGCGTTTTGGCTAAAAGGGGCAGGAACAATGAAAAACCTCATGATATTGGTCGGCGCCGTTCTGGCGCTCGCGGCTTCTCCCGGCGTGGTGAGCGCCCAGGCAACGCGAACCTGGGTGTCCGGCGTGGGCGATGACGTCAACCCATGTAGCCGCACCGCGCCGTGCAAGACGTTCGCCGGGGCGATTTCCAAAACCGCGGCCGGTGGTGAAATCAACGTGCTGGATCCCGGGGGCTTCGGCACCGTCACGATCACTAAATCGATCACCATCGGCACCGATCCCGCCATGGGCGGCATTCTGAACGCCGCCAGCAACGGGGTCATCGTCAACGCGGCGGCTACCGATGTCGTAACGTTGCGTGGACTGGTGATCTCGGCTCCCGCCGGCGCCTCAACCGGACTCAACGGCGTCCGCATCCTGAACGCCGCCACCGTCAACATCGAGAACAGCTACATCTACGGCAACCGGGCCTTAGCGCCGAACGGCAACGGCATCGTCGTGCAAAACACCTCGGGCACCGTGCGGCTCAACGTCACCGACACCCTGGTGTCGGAGAACGGCAGCGCCTCGACGGACGGGGGCGGCATCGTCGTGATTCCGACGGGCACGGGCGGGGCGATCGTCAATCTCGAGCGCGTCATCGCCATCGACAACTCGCGGGGCGTTCGCCTCGACGCCTCGGGCACTTCGGGATCGGTCAAAACCACCATCACCAACAGCAATATTTCCAGCAACACCCTTGCCGGCATTCACAATGTCAGCAACGGCTCCGTGGCGAGCACCTACATCTCCGACACGATCTCGGCCAATAATTCAGGCGGCCTGAACTCGATCGGCGCCGGTTCCGTGGTGACCATCAACCGCAGCAGCTTCTTCGGAAACAATACCGGTCTGCAGGTGGTCAGCGGGGGTCTCATCCAGAGCTATTCGAACAACAGCGTCAACGGAAACTCCGTCGATGGCGCTCCGACCTCGACGATCACGCCGAAATAGGGCGCGAGCGCCCGACCATGAGCGCCGCGAAGACGCTCATGGTCGGGCTTTGGGTCGCGCCCTGGATTGTCGGCGGGCCCGCTTTCAAGCCCGCTCGTTCACCGCCTCTTCCGCGGTCAGCGGCTGGGGCAGGCGAGAGACCATTTCCTTCGGGCAGACCTGCCAGAACAGGTCGCGCACGCGGTCCCAATCGCGGATCAGGCTCGCGGCGAAGGCCGAGTCGGTCTCGCGGGCGTGCTCGGCCAGCAGCGAGCGCAGCACGCCTTCCCAATAGGGCGAGGCCAGGCGTTGAACCAGGATGCTCTCCGGATTGACCAGGGTCTCGAACCGGTCGTGCTGGTCGAGGACGAAGGCCATGCCGCCGGTCATGCCGGCCCCGAAGTTGCCGCCCGTCGGGCCCAGGATCACCACCTGGCCGCCGGTCATGTACTCGCAGCCATTGGCGCCGCAGCCCTCGACCACCGTGGTGGCGCCCGAGTTGCGGACCGCGAAGCGCTCGCCGGCCTGGCCGGCCGCGAACAGCCGGCCCGAGGTGGCCCCGAACAGCACGGTGTTGCCGATCAGGGTGTTGGTCTCGGGCGCGGCCAGGCCGCGGGCCGGCTTGATCACGATCGTCGCGCCCGACAGGCCCTTGCCGACATAGTCGTTGGCCTCGCCGGTCAGCTCGATGCGCAGGCCCTGGACCGCGAAGGCCCCCAGGCTCTGGCCGGCCGAGCCCTTGAGCTGGACGGTCAGGTGGCCGGCGGGCAGGCCCTTCATGCCGAACTTGCGCACGATGTGGCTCGAGGTCCGCGAGCCGATCGACCGGGCCGTGCTGCGGACCGTGTAGGTCAGCTGCATCTTCTCGCCGCGCTCCAGCAGGGGCGCCGCGTCGCGGACGATCTGGGCGTCCAGGGTGTCGGGCACGGCGTTGCGGCCGCCCTCGACGGTGCAGTAGGGCTTGTTCTGGCCGGGATCGGCGCGAACCAGCAGCGGGTTCAGGTCGAGATCGTCCAGGTGCTCGCCGCCGCGCGACACCTGAGCCAGCAGGTCGGTGCGGCCGACGATTTCCTGCAGCGACTTGAAGCCCAGGCCCGCCAGGATCTCGCGGACCTCCTCGGCGACGAAGCTGAACAGGTTGATCACCTTCTCCGGCGTGCCGGTGAACTTGGCGCGCAGGGCCTCGTCCTGGGTGCAGACCCCGACCGGGCAGGTGTTGGAGTGGCACTGGCGGACCATGATGCAGCCCATGGCGACCAGCGAGGCCGTGCCGATGCCGAACTCCTCGGCCCCCAGCATGGCGGCGATCACCACGTCGCGGCCGGTGCGGATGCCGCCGTCCGTGCGCAGCACCACCGAGTGGCGCAGGTTGTTGAGGGTCAGGACCTGGTTGGCCTCCGACAGGCCCATCTCCCACGGGCCGCCGGCGTACTTCACCGAGGTCTGGGACGAGGCGCCGGTGCCGCCGACGTTGCCGGCCACCAGGATCACGTCGGCCTTGGCCTTGGCGACGCCGGCCGCGATCGCGCCGATGCCGGTGGCGGCGACCAGCTTGACCGTGACCCGGGCGATCGGGTTGATCTGCTTCAGATCATAGATGAGCTGGGCCAGGTCCTCGATCGAATAGATGTCGTGGTGCGGCGGCGGGCTGATCAGCATCACGCCGGGCGTGGCGTGGCGCAGCCGCGCGATCATCTCGGTGACCTTGAAGCCGGGCAGCTGGCCGCCCTCGCCGGGCTTGGCGCCCTGGGCGACCTTGATCTCGATCTCGCGGCACTGGTTCAGATATTCGGCGGTGACGCCGAACCGGCCCGAGGCCACCTGCTTGATGGCGCTGTTGGGGTTGTCGCCGTTCGGCAGGGGCTTGTAGCGCGCGGCGTCCTCGCCGCCCTCGCCCGACACCGACTTGGCGCCGATCCGGTTCATGGCGATGTTCAGCACGCCGTGCGCCTCGGGGCCCAGGGCGCCCAGGCTCATGCCGGGGGTGACGAAGCGCTTGCGGATCTCGTTGACGCTCTCGACGTCGTCGGTCGAGATCGGGTTACGGTCCGATCGCCAGTCCAGCAGGTCGCGCAGCTGGATCGGCTTCTGTGTCCGCAGGCCGTTGGACCAGCGGCGATAGAGCTCGAAGTCGCCGGTGTCGCAGGCGCTCTGCAGGGTGTGGATCAGCCGCGCCTCGAAAGCGTGGGCCTCGCCCGAGCGGCGCAGCTTGTAGAGCCCGCCGACCGGCAGGGTCACGGCCGGCTCGCCCCAGGCCTTGCGGTGCAGCTCGACCGCCTTGCTCTCCAGGCCGGCCAGGCCGATGCCCGAGATGCGCGAGGGCATGCCGGGGAAGAACTCGGCCGCCAGGGCGCGCGACAGGCCGACGGCTTCGAAGTTGTAGCCGCCGCGGTACGAGGAGATGACGCTGATGCCCATCTTGGAGATGATCTTCAGCAGGCCGCCCTCGATGGCCGTCTTGAAGTTGATGCAAACGTCGCGCAGCGACTTGTCGCCGACCAGGCCGCGCTCCAGGCGGTCCTGGAAGCTTTCCTGGGCCAGGTAGGCGTTGACCGCCGTGGCCCCGACCCCGACCAGCACCGCGAAATAGTGGGTGTCCAGGCACTCGGCCGAGCGGACGATGATCGAGACGTACGAGCGCAGGCCCTTGGCGACCAGGTGGGCGTGGACGCCGCCGGTGGCCAGGATCATCGGCAGGGCGACGCGATCGGCTTGCGAGCCCTCGTCGGTCAGGACGATGGCGCCGCAGCCGCGCAGCACCGCGTCCTCGGCCTCGGCCCGGATGCGGTCGAGATTGGCCCGCAGGGCGTCGCCCGGACGCGCCTCGGAAGCCGGCAGCGGCATGGTGCAGTCGATGACGGCGACATTCTTCTGGCCCAGCAGGCCGTGGATGCGCTCGTACATGCCGGTGGTCAGGACCGGGCTTTCCAGCACGTACACATCCGCTTGCGCGGCGTCCTGGGCCAGGATGTTGCCGAGGTTCTTGAACCGGGTCTTCAGGCTCATGACGCCGGTCTCCCGCAGCGGGTCGATCGGCGGGTTGGTCACCTGGCTGAAGTTCTGGCGGAAGAAGTGGCTGAGCGGCCGGTACTTTTCCGACAGCACGGCCAGGGGCGCGTCGTCGCCCATCGAGCCGACGGCTTCCTTGCCCTCCTCGACCATCGGGGCCAGGACCATTTCCAGGTCTTCCAGCGAGAAGCCGGCGGCGGCCTGGCGGCGGGTCAGCTCCTCGCGGCCGTACTTGCGCGGCTCGGGACCCGGGCCAATCTCCTTTTCGAGATCGACCATGTTGCCCAGCCAGTCGGTATAGGGGTGGCGGCCGGCCAGCTCGTCGATGATGGCGTCCTCGCCATAGAGCTTGCCGCCCACCAGGTCGATGGCGATCATCCGGCCCGGCGAGATCGCCAGCTTGCGGGTGATGCGGCTTTCCTCGACGCCGCACATGCCCGCCTCCGAGCCCATGATCACCAGGCCGTCGTCAGTATAGGCCACGCGCAGCGGGCGCAGGCCCGAGCGGTCCTTGCCGGCCACCACCCAGCGGCCGTCGGTGGCGCACAGGGCGGCCGGGCCGTCCCACGGCTCCATCACCGCGTTGCAGTAGCTGTAGAGGGCCTTGTGGGCCGGCTTCATGTGCGGGCTGTTGGCTTCCGGCACCAGCAGGGTCTTGGCCATCGGCGCGTCGCGGCCGGCCCGGACCAGCACCTCGAAGGTGTTGTCCAGGTTGGCCGAGTCCGAGCCGCCCGGCTGGATCACCGGCTTCACGTCGTCCCCGAACTCGCCGAAGGCGTCGGCCGCCATCTTGATCTCGTGGGACTTCATCCAGTTGATGTTGCCCTTGATGGTGTTGATCTCACCATTGTGGGCCAGCATCCGGAACGGCTGGGCCAGGCGCCATTGCGGGAAGGTGTTGGTCGAATAGCGCTGGTGGAAGATCGCCACCGCCGCGGCGAAGCGCTCGTCCTTCAGGTCCGGATAGAACTCGTCGATGTGCTCGGCCAGGAACATGCCCTTGTAGATCAAGGACTTGGCCGAGAACGAGCAGATGTAGAAGTCGCTGATGTTCTGGGCGTGGACGCGCTTTTCGATGCGCTTGCGGCACAGGAACAGGGCCCGCTCCAGCGCCTCGCCCTCCAGGCCGGCCGGGGCGGCCAGCATGATCTGCTCGATCTCGGGACGGGTGGCGTTGGCCTTCTCGCCGATCACCGAGGTGTCGACCGGCACCTGGCGCCAGCCGTAGATGTAGAAGCCGAAGCGCAGGGCCTCGGCCTCGACGATCGTGCGGCAGGCCTCCTGGGCGCCCAGGTCGGTGCGCGGCAGGAAGACCTGGCCGACGGCGATCGGGCCCTGGCGCAGGGCGTGACCCGTGCGGCGCACCTGGTCGACGAAGAAGTCCTGCGGGACGCTGACCAGCACCCCGGCGCCGTCGCCGGTCTTGCCGTCGGCGTCGACCGCCCCCCGGTGCCAGAGGGCCTTGAGGGCCTTGATCGCCAGCTCGACGACCTCGCGGCGCGGCTGGCCGTCGATGGCGCAGACCAGGCCCACGCCGCACGCGTCGCGCTCGGTCGAGGGGTCGTAGGCGTGGCCGTCGATCAGGGCCTGGCGGTTCTTCAGATAGAGCTCGGCCTGGGTCATGGCTTTATCGGTCAGCGCTTGATCGGTCATTGTTGGGCCCTCAACCGGCTCGGCCATCCGACGCGGACCAGGGTCTGGTCCGGATCGGACAGGGAAAATTCGTACATGCCCCAGGGCTTGTCGCCGGGGCCGTGCTTTTCGATGGTCTCGCCGACGAAAGCCTTGGCCAGGTCGTCGACGTTCTCGGCGTAGAGATAGAGGCCGAACGGGTTCTGGCCCGGGACCAGCCAGCCCTCGACCGCGTCGGTCAGGTGCAGGAAGCCGCCCTGGCCGTTGGCCAGCATGCGGTAGCCTTCGTGCGCGCCCTTTTCGTCCTCCGGCTGGCGGAAGCCCAGGCGCGCGTAGAAGGCCTCCGACGCGTCGAGGTCGTTGCAGGGCAGGATGGCGATCAGGGCGCCGGAGGGCGAGGCGGGCATCGCCCCTACTCCGCCGCGATCAAGGCCGGCGAGGCCTTGGCCTGCAGGTAGCGGTGCATGGCGTCGGCGGCGTCGCGGCCGTCCTTGATCGCCCACACCACCAGCGAGGCGCCGCGCACGATGTCGCCGGCCGCGAACACCCCGTCCAGATTGGTCATCTGGTGGCGGACGTCGGCCTTGACCGTGCCCCAGCGGGTGGTCTTCAGGTCGGGCGCGGACCACAGTTCCGGCAGGTTCTCGGGTTCGAAGCCCAGGGCCTTGACCACCAGCTGGGCCGGACGGTCGAAGTCGCCGCCGTCGATCTCTTCCGGGGTCTGGCGGCCCGAGGCGTCCGGGGCGCCCAGGCGCATGCGGATGGCCCGCACGCCGGTGACGCCCGAAGCCTCGCCCATCACGGCGCGAGGGGCGGCCAGCCATTCGAAGGTCACGCCTTCTTCCTCGGCGTTGGCCACTTCGCGCAACGAGCCGGGCATGTTGGCCTTGTCGCGGCGATAGAGGCAGGTGACCGAGGTGGCGCCCTGGCGGATGGCGGTGCGCACGCAGTCCATGGCGGTGTCGCCGCCGCCGACCACGACCACGTCCTTGCCCTCGGCGTTCAGCTCGCCGCTGTCATAGGCCGGGACCTCGTCGCCCAGGGTCTTCTTGTTGGAGGCGATCAGATAGTCCAGGGCCGGCACCACGCCCTGCGAGCCCGAGCCCGGGGCGGTCAGGTCGCGCGCGGCGTAGACGCCGACGGCGATCAGCACCGCGTCGTGCTGGTCGCGCAGCTGCTGCAGGGTGGCGTCGCGGCCGACCTCGAAGCCCAGCTTGAACACCACGCCGCCGTCGGCCAGGCGCTGGGTGCGGCGCTCGACCACGTCCTTCTCCAGCTTGAAGCCGGGAATGCCGTAGATCAGCAGGCCGCCGGCCCGGTCGTGGCGGTCGTAGACGGTGACGGCGTAGCCTTCCTCGCGCAGCTTTTCGGCGGCGGCCAGGCCGGCCGGGCCAGCGCCGACGATCCCCACCGACTGGCCGCGGTCGGCCTTGGCGGCCAGCGGCTTGACCCAACCCATCTCCCAGGCCTTGTCGGTCAGGTAACGCTCGACCGAACCGATGGTCACCGTGCCGTGGCCCGACTGCTCGATGACGCAGTTGCCTTCGCACAGCCGGTCCTGAGGGCAGATTCTACCGCAGACCTCCGGCATGGAGTTGGTCGCCTGCGACAGCTCGTAGGCTTCCTGGATCCGGCCCTCGGCGGTCATCCGCAGCCAGTCGGGGATGTTGTTGTGCAGCGGACAGTGGGTCTGGCAGAACGGCACGCCGCATTGCGAGCAACGCGAGGCCTGCTCTGAGGCTTTCGCGTCGATGAAGTCGGCGTAGATCTCGTGGAAGTCGCCATTGCGCGCGCTGGCCGCCCGCTTTTCGGGCGTCGTGCGGGCGACGGTCGTGAATTTCAGCATGCGCTCGGCCATGCGACTTCCCTCGTCCCCGCTGCCGGGGAAAAATTTGCGTGCGCGAGCCTCTTACGGACTCTTCGCGGCAAGAAGAATGCATAAGTCAAAATTGTAGACAAATTTATCCGCGACGCTGGTAGGGCTATTGCGAGCGACTCGCAGCGATGGGGGTTATTGGTCCACTTTATGGACAGAGGCCAAATTCCCCGGACTCTCGGGCGGCTGCGCCGGTCGCGGCATTGCCTTGCTTGGAAGGCCGCTCTAACACGGCCCTTCGCCTCGTATCGGCCGAGCCCTCTCCTCGGGAATTGGCAAATCGTCACAAGCTCCGGATAGTCATCCCGGGATCTCGGCCCAGGCCTTGCGTTCGGCAAATCGGCCCGGGGCCGCGCCCGCCGCGACACCACCGCCCAGACCTCTTCAACGACAGAAACGCGATTGATGTTCTCCAAGCCCCGCGCCGATCTGGTTCCCAATACCGCCGCCTATGAAAACGAACCCCTGGTCAAGGCCACGGGCTTTCGGGAATACGACGCGCGCTGGCTGTTCGGGCCGGAGATCAACCTGCTGGGCGTGCAGGCCCTGGGCCTGGGCCTGGGGACCTACATCCACGAGCTGGGCCAGTCGAGGATCGTGGTCGGCCACGACTTCCGCGGCTATTCGCTGTCGATCAAGCAGGCCCTGACCCTGGGCCTGCTGGCCGCCGGCTGCGAGGTGCACGACATCGGCCTGGCCCTGTCGCCCACCGCCTATTTCGCCCAGTTCGACCTGGACATCCCCTGCGTGGCCATGGTCACCGCCAGCCATAATGAAAACGGCTGGACCGGGGTGAAGATGGGCGCTCAGAAGCCCCTGACCTTCGGTCCCGACGAGATGGGCCGGCTGAAGGACATCGTGCTGGGCGGCGCCTTCGTCGAGCGCGACGGCGGCAAGCTGATCCGCGTCGCGGGCGAGGCCGAGCGCTACATCGCCGACGTCGCCAAGCGCGCCCGGATCACCCGGCCGCTGAAGGTGATCGCCGCCTGCGGCAACGGCACGGCCGGCGCCTTCGCGGTCGACGGCCTGCAGCGCATGGGCGTCTCCGAGGTGATCGGCATGGACGTCGAGCTGGACTACACCTTCCCCAAATACAATCCGAACCCGGAAGACGCCGAGATGCTGCACGCGATGGCCAACGCCGTCCGCGAGCACGGCGCGGACCTGGCGTTCGGCTTCGACGGCGACGGCGACCGCTGCGGCGTGGTCGACGACGAGGGCGAGGAGATCTTCGCCGACAAGATCGGCCTGATGCTGGCCCGCGACCTGGCCCCGCTGAACCCGGGCGCGACCTTCGTGGTCGACGTCAAGTCCACGGGCCTGTTCGCCACCGACCCGATCCTGGCCGCCCACGGCTGCAAGGTGATCTACTGGAAGACCGGCCACAGCTACATCAAGCGCAAGAGCGCCGAGCTGGGCGCCCTGGCCGGCTTCGAGAAGAGCGGCCACTTCTTCATGAACGGCGACCTGGGCTACGGCTACGACTGCGGCCTGACCGCGGCGGCCGCCATCCTGGCCATGCTGGACCGCAATCCCGGCGTGAAGCTGTCGGACATGCGCAAGGCCCTGCCCGTGGCCTTCACCTCCCTGACCATGAGCCCGCACTGCGGCGACGAGGTGAAGTACGGCGTCGTCGCCGAGGTGGTGAAGGAATACGAGGACCTGTTCGCGGCCGGCGGTTCGATCCTGGGCCGCAGGATCACCGAGGTGATCACCGTCAACGGCGTGCGGGTCCACCTGGAGGACGGCTCGTGGGTGCTGGTCCGCGCCTCGTCCAACAAGCCCGAAATCGTCGTGGTCGTGGAGAGCACGCGATCGGCGGACGACATGCGGGCCCTGTTCCGCCAGGAGGTCAAACCGCGCCTGGGCGACCGGGTCGGCAAGTACAACCAGGAAATCTGACGCGCCCTGGCCAGGCCGCCGCCCGCTTTTCGAGCGGACCGGCCGGCCGCGCCGAAGGATCGACACGAAATCGGGGCAGGACGGTCTTGGACGACCGCCGGCGCCGTCTCCGCGGCGACCGCGGCGCGGCCTCGGGGATAAACCCAGTGTTCACCCCGCCGGGCGCACGCCCGGCGCGGGACTTTTTGTACGGTCGCGCGCCTGGAGGCCCGGCCCTTGAGAAGGACTGACGATGCCGGATTGGCTGATCGCGATCGTGCTGGGCCTGGTCGAAGGCCTGACCGAATTCATTCCCGTCTCGTCGACGGGACACCTGCTGCTGGCCAAGATCGCCCTGGGCCTGACCGATCCGACCTGGGACACCTTCATCGTCCTGATCCAGCTGGGCGCGGTGCTGGCCGTGGTCGCGGTCTATTTCCAGCGCCTGTGGCAGGTGGTGGTCGGCCTGCCGACCAAGCCGGAAGCCCGCCGCTTCGCGCTGAGCGTGATCATCGGCTGCATCCCCGCCTTCGCCGCCGGCCTGCTGCTGCACGGGGTGATCAAGCACTTCTTCGAGAACCCGTGGCTGCCGCAGGTGATCTGCGTGTCGCTGATCGTCGGCGGGATCCTGCTGCTGATCGTCGACAAGAAGGCCCCCGCCCCCAGGGAAATGGACGGCATGGCGCTGAGCCTGAAGACCGCCTTCCTGATCGGCCTGTTCCAGTGCCTGTCGCTGCTGCCCGGCGTGTCGCGCTCGGGCTCGACCATCGTCGGTTCGATGCTGATCCGCGTGGAGCGCAAGGCGGCGGCCGAGTTCAGCTTCTTCATGGCCATCCCGATCATGGTCGGGGCCTTCGCCCTGGACCTGCTCAAAAGCTACAAGGACATCGACCCCAGCCACGCCGGGACCATCGCCATCGGCTTCGTGGTGTCGTTCCTGTCGGGCCTGGTGGTGGTCAAGACCATGATCGCCTTCATCGGCAAGCGCGGCTTCACCCCGTTCGCCTGGTGGCGGATCGTGGTGGGGGTGATCGGCCTGGGGCTGATCTACATGCCGCGCTGAGGGCGAGCGCCGGCCCCGAGCCGGCGCCGCTCAGGCGCTTGGAGCGTTTTCGAGCGAAGCGGACACACCGGTTCGCGTGAAGAAAATGCGCCGAAACAAAGATCTGGGGCGTCCGACCTGATGTCGGGTCGGACGCTTTAGTCGACGATGCGGAAATAGTTGATGGCCTCGGTGTCGGGCCAGTCCGCGCAGCTTCCCATGCCGATGATGACGATCTTCTTGCCTCGGGCCTGGGCGCTCAACAAGGCCGCAAGCTGGGCTTGGCCGGCGACGGTGCCGGCGTTCAACGACCAGCCATAGCCAACGCCGTGACAAGCCGGCGGCGTTCCCGTGCGCACCCCGGTTTGGGAGAAGATCACCACGCCGTTGCGCATCGGCATGACGCCGACGATGTAGCCTTCCGCGGCGTCGGTCGCGGCGGCCGGCGCCGCAATCCCGCAGGTCGCCAGGCAAGCCGCGACCAATATCTTCTTCAGCATGGAGCCCCCTTGGATGCGGTAAAGCTTAAGGAGGCGCACGCGAAAGTGGAAGTTGGAAAAGTTGTCGCCGAGATCGTTTTTCGCGCGGACCTAGAACGCCCCCGCCGGGACCTCGGCGTACTGGCCGCCCTTGCGGTAGCGGTAGAGGTAGGACGGGACCACCGCCTCGACGGCGGTCGGGACGACGCCGGCCTCGGCCAGGCCCGGCAGGCCGTGGTCGGCGACGTTGTCGGTCTTCAGACTCTCGACCTGGTCCGAGGTCAGCGGCGGGGCGATCGGCGACAGGTCGCCGACCTTGCCGATCAGGCCGGCCGCGAAGAACGGGATCGAGGCCAGCACGCGGTTGCGGCCGGTCTCGCGCAGGATCAGCTCCATCAGCGCCTTGAAGCTGTAGACGGCCGGACCGCCCAGCTCGTAGGTCAGGCCCTCTGCGGCCGGATGGGCCACGGCCTTGGCGATCACCGCGGCGACGTCGGCGACATAGACCGGCTGGAATTTCGTCTCGCCGCCGCCGATCAGCGGCAGGGCGGGGAACAGGGCGGCCATCTGGCCGAACTTGTTGAAGAACTTGTCCTCGGCGCCGAAGATGATCGACGGGCGGATCACCACCGCGCCCGGGAAGGCGGCGCGGACGGCCGCCTCGCCCTGGGCCTTGGTGCGCTGGTACTTCGAGGACGAATCGAGGTCGGCGCCGATGGCCGAGACCTGCACCAGGCGCTTGGCGCCGGCCGCCTTGGCCTGCTCGGCGACGGTCTTGGCGCCCATCACGTGCAGGGTCTGGAACTTCTGCCGGCCGCTTTCCCACAGGATCCCGACCAGGTTGACCACCGCCTCGGCGCCATCGACGGCGCGGGCCACCGACGGGGCGTTGCGGACATTGGCCTGCACCACCTCGATCTGGCCGACGTCGCCCAGCATCCGCATGCGGTAGGCCAGGTTGGGATTGCGCACCGCCACCCGCACGCGATGGCCCGCCTTGGCGAGCGCCCGTACGACCTGGCCGCCGACGAAGCCGGAGCCGCCGAACACCGTGACCAGACCTTGCATAATCAACCTCGTCCTAAACCCGTGAGCCGGGGGATAGACGAGCCGGCGATCATTCGCAACGAAATGCGCAACTAAGCGATTGACGCGGTCAAAACCTTTGCATAAACGTCCCGGCCTCGCGGCGGTCCACGGATCGCTTCGCAGGCCCAGGTGGCGGAATTGGTAGACGCGCTGGCTTCAGGTGCCAGTGACTGAAAGGTCGTGGAGGTTCGAGTCCTCTCCTGGGCACCACCCCCTACCAACCTTCGAAAGAAGGTCGGGGTGGCGCCGAAAGTGTCCGGGCTTCAAGTTTCCAGGCTGGGGCCCGACTTCGGAAAGTTTCCCGACAATAGAAACCCCGTAAGCTCAACCAGGGGCTGGCGATGGTCGTGGCCAACGGATAGATATCCTGTTCATCCGGCCTATAGTGTCGGCGCCCATCATCAGGCGTGTCGGAATTCGCAACGTCCCGTGCGACGAGACCGAGGCGCGGAGACGAAGAGACTTGGCCAACTTTCTGCATGAAGGCGATCTTCCGGACGGCGCTTTCGCCGGCGCGACCGCGGTCGCCATCGATTCCGAGACCATGGGCCTGCGCCTGGGGCGCGACCCGCTGTGCGTGGTCCAGCTGTCGTCGGGCGACGGCGACGCCCACGTGGTGCGCCTGGACCGCTCGACCTATGACGCCCCCAACCTCAAGCGCCTGCTGACCGATCCGGCCGTGGTGAAGCTTTTTCACTTCGGCCGCTTCGATATCGCCATGTTCCTGTTGCATCTGGGCGTCATGACGGCCCCCGTGTACTGCACCAAGATCGCCAGCAAGCTGGCCCGCACCTATACCGACCGCCACGGCCTGAAGGACGTGACGCGCGAACTGGTCGGCGTCGAGCTGTCGAAGGTCCAGCAGAGCTCGGACTGGGGCGCGCAGACGCTGTCGCCCGAACAGCTGGCCTACGCGGCCTCCGACGTGCTGCATCTGCACGCCCTGCGCGAGCGTTTGGACGCCATGCTGGTCCGCGAAGGCCGCATGGACCTGGCGAAGGCCGCCTTCGACTACCTTCCCCACCGCGCGGCCCTCGACCTGGCCGGCTGGGAAGACGTCGACATCTTCGCGCACAGCTGAAGGCCGGAGGCATGACCACCCTCGAGGCGGACCGGGCGGGATACAGGCGGGACTTGCGCCGGTGGCGCCGTCGCTCGCGTCGCGTCCGCCTGGCGCGCGTGGTGCTGCCGATCGCCATGGTCGCCCTCCTCTCGACGGTCGGCGGTCAGGTGGCGTGGCGCTCCATCACCGCCGGCGATCGCCGGCCGGCCGAGAGCAAGGCCCAGATCCGCATGGTCACGCCGCGCTTCTACGGCCAGTCCAGCGACGGGCGGCCGTTCATCATCACCGCCCGCTCGGCGGTGCGCGACGAAAACGACCTCAAGCGGGTGTTCCTGGACGCCCCGACCCTGACCCTGGGCGTGGGCAGCCCGGCCCCGACCCGCTCGACCGCCGACCGCGGCGTCTATCGCGAAGACACCCTGAAGCTTCAGCTGTACGGCAATGTCCGCATGGACGACGGGGCCGGCTATCGCTTCGCCTCGGACGAGGCCCTGGTCGACACCCGCAACGGCAACACCACCGGCGAAACCGAGCTGCAAGGCGAAGGTCCTACTGGACAGGTGCAATCCAACGCATACTCCGTATATGACAAGGGCGACCGCATCATCTTCCGGGGCGGCGTCAAGACACGGATCGACCGGAAGACGGGCCAACCGGTCCCGGAACAAGGGACGGCTCCCGAATAGACATGAGGACCTGGTTGATGAATCGATGGATGGCGCCGACGGCGATCGCCCTCAGCCTGTTGAGCGGCCCGGCCCTCCTGGCAGGCTTCGGGGGCGCGGCCATGGCCCAGACGACCGCCGGCGGCGGCAACAATTCCAGCGCGCCGGTGGACATCTCCGCCGACGAGCAGGAGGTCATCAACAGCCAGTGCAAGACCATCTTCCGCGGCGCGGTCGAAGTGTTGCAGGACAAGGCCCGCATGCGGGCCGCGACCATGACTGTCTACAACCGTCGCAAGACGCCCGGTAAAAACTCTTCGCCGACCGGCAACAACGACTGCGGCGACGTCGACCGCGTCGAGGCCGACGGCAACGTCTTCTACGTGACGCCCGAGCAGACCGTACGCGGCGACCACGCCGTCTACGACTACGCCACCGACACCATCGTGGTGACCGGTGACGTCGTGGCCGTCCAGGGCCAGGACGTGGCCCGCGGCGACCGCATGACGATCAAGACCAAGACCAACGACGTGAAGATGGAATCCAACGCCACGGGTCGCGGCAAGACCCGTGTGCGGGCGGTGCTCTATCCCGACCAGAACAAAGACAAGAAGCCCGCCGGCAAGCCGTAGGAACCCATGGCGTTTTCGATGCAATCCCTGGGCGTCAACCGCGACGTGGCCACCGACGGCCTGTTCGTCGACGCGATCGGCAAGTCGTTCGGCGACCGCCCCGTCGTCAAGAGCGTCTCCCTGCGCCTCAAGCGCGGCGAGGTCGCCGGCCTGCTGGGCCCCAACGGGGCCGGCAAGACCACCTGCTTCTACATGATCACCGGCCTGGTCGCCGCCGACTACGGCTCGATCTATCTGGACGGCGAGGACATCACCGGCCAGCCGATGTTCCAGCGCGCCCGCATGGGCGTGGGCTACCTGCCACAGGAAGCCTCGATCTTCCGGGGCATGACGGTCGAGCAGAACGTCATGGCCGTGGTCGAGATGCGCCAGAAGGACCAACGCCGGGCGCGCGAGCACGTCACCGAGATCCTGGAAGAGCTGCGCATCACCCACATCCGCAAGTCGCCGGCCGTGGCGCTGTCGGGCGGCGAGCGGCGGCGGGTGGAAATCGCCCGCGCCCTGGCCAGCGAGCCGTCGTTCATGCTGCTGGACGAGCCGTTCGCCGGCATCGACCCGCTGGCGATCTCCGACATCCGCGAAGTGGTCAGCTACCTGAAGAACCGCGGCATCGGCATCCTGATCACCGACCACAACGTCCGCGAGACGCTGCAGATGGTCGATCGGGCCTCGATCATCCACGCCGGCGAGGTGTTGTTCGAGGGCTCGCCCCAGGAGATCGTCGACAATCCCGAGGTGCGCCGCGTCTATCTGGGCGACAGCTTCGACGAACGCTGAGGAACCGAGCTCGGTTTAGGGCCAAAGGGCCCCGCCCGTTGTCATCCCGGAAGCCTCGCGGAGGCTGTCCGGGATCCAGGAGACCGGGCGAAGGCGGTGCGGTTGCCCTGGGCCCCGGACAGCGCTGCGCGCTTCCGGGATGACAACCGTTGGGATGGACCCCTGACGGAGGGGCCTTTCGGCCCACGCAAATTTTAATTTGCTGGGCGAAACCTAGGCAAAATGTTGCGTGTCTGGCCTCAAGCGTCGCCGTGGAGGGCGTTTTCCGGTCGACCCTTCTGAAATAAACTCGAATGTGATCAGGAACTTGGCGTCGGAAGACGAGAAAAACGGCCATCTCCTTGGGCGGATGGTCGCACTGGCCCGCTTTTTGCTGGCGTTCGCGCCCCGTTAACCAGACTGCCCTTCAATGGCGATCAACAGGTTCGTTGATTTGCCCAGGAGGGCGCATTGGCTCTCGGCCACAGATTGGAGCTTCGGCAAGGCCAGGGCCTTGTCATTACGCCGCAGCTTCAGCAGGCGATCAAGCTGCTGCAGCTGTCCAATCTCGAACTCGACGCCTTCGTCGAGGCCGAACTCGAGCGCAACCCCCTGCTCCAGCGCGACGACGGCCCGGCCGAGACCGAACGCGCGCCCGAAGAGATCGCCGAACGCGCCACCGAGAACCTCGGCCTGGACGCGGTGTCCGACAGCGCCGCCAGCCAGCAGATGGACGCCGCGCCCGACGACGTCTCGCCCGGCGAGCGCGCCACCGGCGACGGGGTCGAACCCGGGGCCGAGCAGGCCGGCGGCCAGATCGACTGGTCGCGCGCCGGCGGCGGCGGCAATTTCGAGGGCGACGGCCACTACGAAGAGGCCCTGGCCCGCGCCCCCACCCTGGTCGAGCACCTGACCGAGCAGCTGGCCGTGGCCGGCCTGTCGCCCGCCCAGACCGTGGTGGCCGGGGTGCTGATCGACGCGGTCGACGACACCGGCTACCTGCGCGCCGACCTCCCGGAGGTGGCCCAGCGCCTGGGCTGCGACCTGGTCTTCGTCGAGGACGTGCTGACCGTGCTGCAAGGCTTCGAGCCGGCCGGCGTCATGGCCCGCGACGTCCGCGAGTGCCTGGCCCTGCAGCTGAAGGACGTCAACCGCTACGACCCGTGCATGGCGGCCCTGCTGGACAACCTGGACCTGCTGGCCCGCCGCGACATGACCGCCCTGCGCAAGGCCTGCGGCGTCGATGACGAGGACCTGCGCGAGATGGTCGCCGAGATCCGCGCCCTGACCCCTCGCCCCGGCTCGGCCTTCCACAGCGATCCGCCCCAGACCCTGGTGCCCGACGTCCACGTGCGCGAGACGCCCGGCGGCCTGTGGCACGTGGAGTTGAACACCGACACCCTGCCCAAGGTGCTGGTCGACCAGCGCTACCACGCCCGCGTCAGCAAGGGCGCGCGGACCGAGCAGGAGAAGACCTTCGTCTCCGACAGCTTCGCCACCGCCAACTGGCTGGTCAAAAGCCTCGACCAGCGGGCCAAGACCATCCTGAAGGTCTCCAGCGAGATCGTCCGCCAGCAGGACGGCTTCCTGGCCTACGGCGTCGAGCACCTGCGGCCGCTGAACCTGAAGACCGTGGCCGACGCCATCGGCATGCACGAATCGACCGTCAGCCGGGTGACCTCCAACAAGTACATCGCCACCCCGCGCGGGGTGTTCGAGCTGAAATACTTCTTCACCTCGGCGATCCAGGCCACCGAGGGCGGCGAGGCCCACTCGGCCGCCAGCGTGCGCCACAAGATCAAGGGCCTGGTCGAGGCCGAGCGCACCGAGGCCGACGTCCATTCCGACGACCGCATCGTCGAGATCCTCAAGGAAAGCGGCGTCGACATCGCCCGCCGCACGGTGGCCAAGTACCGCGAAGCGCTGCGGATCCCGTCCTCGGTCGAGCGGCGTCGCTTGATCAAGGAAACCGCCTGACCTCATGCGCCCCGACAGCCGTGTTCCGCGTTTTGTGAAGGCGGCTGAAGGCGAGTCATGACCACCCAGAAACTGTCCGACGTCATCGAAGGGTTCGGCGAGGACGCGCGTCCCGTCCTGACCGTCGGCCAGATGCTTGAGCAGTTCGACAGCCGCGCCTTCGGGGCCATGCTGCTGGTGTTCGGCCTGCTGAACTGCCTGCCCCTGCCCCCGGGCTCGTCGACGATCCTCAGCCTGCCGATCTTGCTGCTGGCCCCGCAGATCGCCTGGGGTTCCGACATCCCCTGGCTGCCGCGCAAGCTGGTCGAGCACCCCCTCAAGCGCGACGACCTGCGCGGACTGTTCCGTAGGCTGACGCCGATCGTCCGGCGAATGGAGCTGGTCACCCGCCCCCGGCTGAGGATCCTGTTCGGCCCGGTCGGCGAGCGGCTGATCGGCGTGGTCTGCACCCTGCTGGCCCTGGTGCTGGTGCTGCCGATCCCGCTGGGCAACCTGGCGCCGGGCGCGACCGTGGCCGTCCTGGCCCTGGCCCTGCTGCAGCGCGACGGCCTGCTGGCCCTGCTGGGCTACCTGATGGCGGCGACCAGCGTGGGCCTGCTGGTGCTGAGCGCCGGCGTGGTGGCCGCCGCGGTCGACCGGCTGCTGCATCTGATTCCGGGGCTGTTCTAAGGCGCTTCCGCAACGCTTGACACCAGACCCAGACGGGCGCGTTGATACGGCATGCAAGTCCAAATCTCCGGCAAGCATGTCGACGTTGGCGAGGCTCTGCGAGCGCGAGTCTCCGACGAAATCGCCCTGAGCATCGGCAAGTATTTCGACCGCGGCGGCGACGCCGATGTCGTGATCAGCAAGGAGGGCTTCGCCTTCCGGGTCGATTGCTCGGTCAAGCTGGCTTCGGGCCAGCAGCTGATCAGCCACGGTGCGGGCGGCGACGCCCACGCGGCCTTCGACGCCGCCCTGGCCAAGATCGAGACGCGCATCCGGCGCTACAAGCGGCGGCTGAAGAGTCACTCGATCGCCGCCACGGCCAAGCAGGCGGAAAACGCGGCCATGTACGTGCTGCGCGCGCCTGACAGCGACGAGATCGACACCGACGACTGGAGCGTCGAGGACGAGCACCCCGCCGGCGCCCCCGCGGGCATGATCATCGCCGAGACCCAGGCCTCGCTGAAGATCATGACCGTTTCCATGGCGGTCATGGAACTGGACTTGACCGAGTCCCAGGCAATCGTGTTTAGGAACGCCGCCCACGACGGTTTGTCGGTGGTCTACAGGCGGCCTGACGGAAATATCGGTTGGATCGACCCCGAACGCACCAAGTCGCTGAACGGGCACGCACCGGCCGCTAGCTGATCGAACCTCGGATCGGTCGACGCGTTTCGGTAGGCCCCCGTCTCGGCCAGAGGCGGCGACGAAGCGCGACGACCGACTGCGAGCGAGTTTCCACACCATGACCATCGGCGATCTACTGGAGCCCGGCGCGGTCACCCTCAGAGTCAGCGCCGCCAACAAGCGTCAGGTTCTCGGCGTCATCGCCGACGTCGCCGCCCGCGTGTTCGGCGTCGACGCCAACGAGGCGCTGGAAGGCCTGGTCGAGCGCGAGAGCGCCGGGTCTACCGGCGTGGGCCAGGGCGTGGCGATTCCCCACGCGCGGCTGTCGGGCATAGACCGGGTGCGCGTGGTGTTCATGCGCCTGGAGACCCCGGTGGCGTTCGGGTCGGTCGACGACAAGCCCGTGGACCTGCTGGTGGCGCTGTTCGCGCCCCGCGACGCCGATTCCAGCCACCTGCGGGCCCTGGCCCGCATCTCGCGGATGATGCGTCAGCCCGAGCTGCGCGAGCAGCTGCGCAAGGCCCGCTCGGCCGACGCCGTGCACGTGATGCTGACCCAGGCCCACGAGAGCAAGCCCACGGCGGCCTGACCGCGCGGGGCTACAGGGCTTCGATCAGAACCCCGCCATGTCGTCGGCGAACCACGCCAGGGCGGCGGGATCGTCATACGCGCAGCCGACAAGAACCTTGCCGTCCAGGGCGCCCTGGTGGAGCTGGTAGGCGATGATCCTGCGCCCGTCGTCGATCCGCCGCTCGGCCGGTCCATAGGATTCGGGCGCCAATTGCAGCCGGTCGACGACCGCGGCCGACGCCTGGCCCGCAACGACCATGGCGATCCGGCCCGGCGAGACGTAGACGGCGTCCGTGGAATAGCCCAGCGCGCCGACCGGCGCGGTCAGGCGGTAGAGGTTGCCCGACGGCGCGGCGAAGACCTGGGTCGGCGCCTTCATCCCGGCGTCCTCGGCGGCGAGCGCGGTCATCAGGGTCGCGACGGCGCCGTCGTCGATCCGGCAGGACAGGGCGCGGGCCAGCAGGCTTTCGCGGGCGAACGCGGCCGAGGGCGCGGCGGCCAGCGTCACCAAGACCGCGGCCAGGATCGGCCTCGCCCGCCAGGGTCGAGTCATCGCCGTCAGACCCGCTTCATGCCGATGATCTTCACCGGCGGGTTCAGCATCTGGCCCTTCATGGCCGGATAGAGGGCCGGGCCGTCGGCCTTCAGGGCCAGGATCGTCTTGACGACGTCCAGGCCCTGGACCACGCCGCCGAACGCCGCGAAGCCCTGGTTGTCGCCCGCCGCGCCGGGATGGGCGTCCAGATAGGGCTGGGGGCTGGCGCAGATGAAGAAATCGCAAGTGGCCGTGCCGGGGGCGTTGCGGGCCATGGAAATGGTCCCGGCCCGGTGCTTGATCCCCGTCTGCCGGGTGCTTTCGTGGGCGATGGGCGCGAAGCGGCGCACCCGGTCGGGCGGCCCGCCCTGGATCGAGCCGGCCCCCTTGACGCCCTTGGTCCTCGAGGCGCGGTAGAAGGTCCCGCCGTCGTATTTATGAGCATCGACATAGCGCAGGAAATTGGCCGAGGTGATCGGCGCCTTGCCGCTTTCCAGCTCGACGACGATCGTCCCGTGATCGGTCTGGATCGCCACCCGGGGCTTCGGCGCGGCCGCCAGGACGGGAAGGGGGCTGGCCGCCAGGAGCCCGGCGGCTCCCAGCACGGTGCGACGTCCGATCCAGGTGTTCATGCTCGCCATTCCTCGCCTGATGCTCGCGACTCCTTAGCGCGGCGAGGACGGGCGCGTCGACAGGGCGGCGACGGCGCGGGCGCGGATCGAGCTTCAGCCGCGCGCTCTCCACAAACTCCGTCATTCTCGCCCTCGTGGCGAGAATCCCTCGATCCGCCGCAGGTGTGGGAGAGTGGCGCGCCAGCGCGCCAAGGCGTTTGCCCGTCAGCTGAAGCAGGGATTCCCGCCACAAGGGCGGGAATGACGGACTACAGAGGATGGCCTGTCCGCCAAGACCAGTCGAAGGTCGCGCCTCCTAGTGCACCGAGACCGGCGCCAGTTCGTGGGCGAGGGCGGCGGCGACGGCCGCGTCCTTGTCGGTCAGCACGGCCAGGCGGGCGCCGTCGGCGCGACACACCGCGTACAGGGTCTGGTCAGGAGACAGCTCGACCTCGTCGGTCACGCCCACCGGCACGTCGGCCAGGATCTCGGCCGCCTTGATCGGGCGGACATAGACCAGGTCCGGGGCGCCCAGGGCCGCGAAGGCCTCGGCGGAGAAGAACGGGGTAGCGGGGTTCGGTGTCATAAGACCACCTCCTAAAAAGGGGAACGCCCCATGCCGCGTCCGGGTTCAGACCGCGGCCCCGGGGACTGTCGTCGGGCTGTCGTCGGGCTGTCCGGGCGCTCAGCCCACCGAGCGGATCGGGATGCGGCGGACCAGCCGTTCGGGTTCCGGACGGGCCAGGTCCACGTGCAGCAGGCCATGCTCGAGCGTGGCGGCGGTGACTTCCATGCCGTCGGCCAGCACGAAGGTCCGCAGGAAGCCGCGGGCCGCGATGCCGCGATGCAGATAGGCCTTGTCGGCCTCGGGCTTGCCTTCCGCCTCGCGCCGCCCGGCCACCACCAGCTGGCCGCCTTCGACGGTCACCTGCAGCTGGTCGGGCGAGAAGCCGGCCACCGCCAGGGTGATGCGCACCCCGCCGTCCTCGGCCTGCTCGACATTGTAGGGCGGATAGCTTTCGGCGGCGGCCTTGGCCGCGCGCTCGATCAGGTCTCGGGTGTGTTCGAAGCCCAGCAGGAAGGGGCTGTCGAACAGGATCGTCCGGGTCATCGCGAAGTCCTCGCTCAAGCGACTTCGTTCGTCCGACACGACCCGGGATCGGCATCGCGCCTGACGACGTGAGGACTAGGTGGCGATGCGGGGGGACGGGTTCAAGGGTTCAGGTCCCTCCCCCCAATGGGACAGATGGGGACATGCGCATGCGCATGTCCCCGACAGCGGGCGCGAGCCCGCTACTTCTTCACCCAGCCGCCGTTCAGCGGCTTCCAGTACTGGCCGGGGGCCAGGCGGGCGTAGAGCTGCTTGGCGGTGGCCTGGCCGGCGGCCTCGGCGGTGACGCCGGTCTTGGCGGCGGTGTCCTTGTAGACGGCCGCGCGGCCGGCGTTGATCTCGGCCACGGCGGCGCGGGTCTCGGCGTCGCCGCCCGAAACCACGCCCAGGAAGCCGTCGGCCTGCTCGCCCACCGTGCCGGCGGCCTTGCCGGCGTCGACGGCGGCCTTGGCGGCGGCCGACTGGGCGAAGGCGGGAGAGGCCAGCAGGGGAAGGGCCGCGGCGCCCAGCGAAGCGGCCAGGGCCAGGACCGTCATAGTCTTGCGGATCATGTCGGTTCCTCTCTTAGAACAGGTTGGGGTTCTGCTGGATCGCGGACTGGACTTCCTTGTCCAGTTGCACGCGCACATTGGCGTCCAGCTTGGCGTAGATGTTGATCGGGTCGACCTTGACCCGCACCGTCGGGGTGCACGCCGCGAGGGCGCCCGCCGCGAGGAGGGGAAGGATCAGGGCGCGCTTCATGGCGGGTGTCTCCAGTTCTTTAGGAAATCTGCGGTTTCAAGGCTGAACCGCATCTGAACGCGGCGCGGCCGGCGGGGGCGTCGCGGGGGACGCGGCCGCGCGGGCCTGGGCCTCTTCCCAGGCGCGCTTGGCCGCCGCGATAAGCTCGTCGAAGTTTAGCGACGTATCCAGGGTCAGGTCGACCGGCGTCTTGGCGGGCAGCGGGATGCGGCGCTGGAAGGCGGTGCCGCGCAGCAGCTCCACCAAGCCGACCTTGGCCTTTTCGGCGACCTTGGGGTCGTGCTCGCCCTTGATGTGGAACAGGATCCCCAGGCGACCCTTGTCGGTGCTGCTGACCCCGGCCTCCAGGGTGTCGAAATGGAGGTTTTCCATGGCCTGGTAGGCGAAGTCCTGGATGGCGTTGACCGGCACGGCCTTCGGTGCGGTCAGCGGGTCGTTCGGATCGATCGTTCCCTGGCCGGCCTCGACGCCGGTCAGCGCCTCGCGGGCGATCGACAGACGACCCGGGCCGGTGGCGTAGATCCGGCCGTCGACGAAGCGGAAGCCGGCCGGGCTGGCCTCGAACGGCAGGCGGCCGTCGATGGTCGCCTCGACCTTGACCTTGTCGGCCAGGGACGAGCCGGAGACCAGCAGGCCCAGGTCCAGGCCGGCGATGTTGACCACGCCCTTCATCGCGCCCTTGCCGTCCAGCGGCACGTCGAACGGCTCGATGCTGATCTTGCCCTCCGAGGTCTCGAAGGTGGTGGCCTGCAGGTGCACGGCCTCGGCGCCGAGGCCGAAACTGGCCCGGATCGACTGGATCGGCACGACGGCGTCGATGCTGTCGAGGGTCAGGACCTGGCCGGGCGGGGCGGTCAGCGGGGCCAGGCTGTCGAAGACGATCTGGCCCTTCAGCCGGTGGGCCGGACCCAGCGGGCTCTTGAAGTCCAGGCCGGGGGTCGAGACCCGGCCCTCGCTGGTCATGACCTCGTCGCGCCAGGCGAAGCGGCCGGTGAAGGCGGCGGGGCCCTCGGCGTCGCGGGCGACCGTGGCCAGCGGCGTCAGCTCCAGCGGCTGCAGCCCGCCCTTGGCGAAGACCAGGTTCGAGGCGTCGATGTCGGCCTGGCCCCGGCCGCTGGCCACGTCGTGGCGGATCGTGACCCGGCCCAGCGGGCGGCCGTTCAGGGTCTTGCCGTCCAGGGCGCCGGTCCACTGGCCGCGCGCCAGGTCGACCTCGCCGGTCGCGGCCAGGGTCTCGAAGCGCTTGCCCTCGGTCGAGGCCTCGACCACCCGGCCGCCGGTGACCTTGACCTGGGCGACGTCGAAGCCGCGCCCGCCGCCGACGAAGCTGGCCTCGACGCCCTCAAGCCGCGCCTGGGCGACATTGACCCGCGCCGCGCCGTCCCGGACCAGGGCCGAGGCCCGCCAGATCCCGTCATGGGCGACGACCAGGGGCTGGGCGCTCGGGCACAGCCGGAAGGTCACGTGGCTGATCGGCGGCTCGCCCATGGCGATGGCCCGGGCGGTCATCGGCGTGCAGCCGTTCAGGCGCGCCGTCAGCCCGCCGCCGGCCAGCTGGACCCGACCGGCCAGGGTTCCCGCCACGCCGAGGAACGGCGGCACGTCCACGGCCCCGGCCACGACCACGTCGCTGGTCAGGCCCGAGGCGTCCGAGCGCCAGCTGGGGACCTTCAGGGTGATGTCGGGCAGGCCGCCGCCGCCCAGGGCGACGCTCGCCCGGCCACTGGCCGTTCCGTCCCGCGCCGCCACCAGCGGGCCGCCGGGCGCGTCCAGCGCGACCCTGGCGCCGTCGGCGGCGGTCAGGGCGACCGGGCGGGGCAGGGACAGGGTCGTCTGGCCGCCGGTGATCCCCAGCTTCAGGGCCGGGACGCTGAGCGCGAACCGCGACAGGGCCCGGGCGGCGGCCTGGGCGTAGTCCGGATTGGGCAGGGCCTGGGCCACGCGCTGGGCGTCCGGCCCGGTCATGGCCCCGTCGGCGTCGGCCCGGGCGTCCAGGGCCAGGGCGATCCCGTCGGTCCCGGCCGAGAACCGGCCCTTGCCGTCGGCGGCCAGGCTGGACAGCACCACCCCGCCCATCGCCGCGCGGCCGCTGCCCGCCGCCACCGACAGCGGCCCGCTGATCGAGCTTCGCGCCTTGTCCGAGACCAGGGTCAGGCTGGAGGACCGGACCTCCAGCGCCGCGCGCGACAGGGCCGCCCCGCCGGCCACCGCCCGGTCGGCGTTGGCGGCCAGCCGCGTGCGGGCCGAGCCGCGCACGCCGCCGGGATCATAGGTCAGGGCCAGGTTCGACAGGTCCAGGTCGGCGACCACGTCGCGGCTGTCCAGCCCCTGGGCGGTCAGGCGCTCGCCGCGCGCCTGCAGCGTCGTCTTGCCGGTCAGGCCGCCGCGCTGGAAATCGCCGCTCAGCAGGCCCGACACCGCCAGATTGGCCTCCAGCCCGCCCAGGCTGGCGGCCTCGACCTCGGCGCCCCGGGCCTTCAGGGCCAGCCGGGCCTCGGCCGGGCCGACCATCGACAGCTGCTTGAGGTCCGGATAGGTCAGGTCGGCCTGCAGGGTCCCCTGCGCCTCGGTCAGGTCCAGCTGGCCGGCGCTGAAGGTCTTCAGGCCCAGCTGGACGTCGACGGTCAGGCGGTCGCCGCGCTTGCGGGCCTTGACCAGGGCGCCGTCGGCCTCGAACGACAGGCCCGGCGTCGCGTAGCGCATGGCCGCCAGCCGGCCGTCGAAGCGCAGCAGCTTGCCGTCGTCCAGGCTGGCGTCGCCGGTCATCCGGGCCGGGCCGCCGGGGGTGCGCAGCAGCACCCGGGCGTCCTCGATCAGGATCGCCGGCCCCGGCGCGGCCGGTTCGGTCGGCGACTTCAGCGCCCGGTCGATCAGCGGCTGCAGGGTCCCGAAGTTCAGGCCGTTCGCGTCCAGCCGGGCGTTGACCCGCGGCCGCACCAGCCGCACGGCCCGGGTGTTCAGCGCGAACTTGCCGCCGGTCCAGGGGGAGGCCAGGTCGTAGGCCACCTCGATCCGCTCGGCCGAGAACACCGGGGCGTTCTTCGGGCCCAGGCGGATCGCGCCGGCGAAGCCGGTGGCGTCCAGGTCGTCCAGGTCCAGGGTCGCCTCGATCCCCTGGTCGTTCAACCACGCCAGGGCCAGCTCGCGGCTGATCTCGCGGCGGCCGGCATAGGCCGAAAAGCCGATGGCCACGAAGGCCAGGGCGGCCAGGCTCATCGCCTCCAGGCCGGCGTCGACCAGCGCCGCGCGGCGGGGCCGGGCGGGTGCGGACGGCTTGGCGTCGTTCTGGGGCTCTGGCGGTGTGGGCTCGGCCATCGGGGGGCACAATGCCGCAAGCTGCGGCGATTGTTAGGCCTTAGTTTTCGAAACCCAGCACGTCCTGCATGTCGTAGAGCCCCGGCGGCCGGCCCTTGACCCACAAGGCGGCGGCGACGGCCCCCCGCGCGAACAGCCCCCGGTCGGTGGCCGAGTGCGACAGGGTCAGCACCTCCTCCTCGCCGGCGAAGATCACGCTGTGCTCGCCGATGATCCCGCCGCCGCGCACCACCGAGAAGCCGATGGCCCCTGCCTTGCGCGGGCCGGTCATGCCGTCGCGGCCGCGGTCGGCCACCTGGCCCAGGCCCACGCCGCGCCCGTCGGCCGCCGCCTGGCCCAGCATCAGGGCGGTGCCGGACGGGGCGTCGATCTTGCGCTTGTGGTGGGCCTCGTAGACCTCGACGTCCCAGTCGGCGGCGGGCAAGGCGGCGGCGGTCTGGCGCACCAGGCCCATCAGCATGTTGACGCCCAGCGAATAGTTGCCCGACTTGACGATCGCCACCTTGGTCGCCGCCGCGGCGATGCGGGCGTTCTGCTCGTCGGAAAAGCCGGTCGAGCCGATCACCAGGGCGGGGCCGCCGTTGGCGGCGGCGGCCTCGGCCAGGGCCACGGAGGCCTCGGGAATCGTGAAGTCGATGGCCACGTCGGCGGCCTTCAGCGCCGCGTCGCGCTCGACCAGGCCCTCGCCGACCGCGCCCGGCCGGTCGAACCGCGCCACGACCACCGCGTCGGTCCGCCCGGCCAGGGTCTTGGCCAGGGCCTGGCCCATGCGGCCCAAGGCGCCGGCCAGGGCGATGGTAACGGTACCTTTCTCAACGCTCGGCGGCGCGGCTAAGTCGTTCTGGCTCAAGGCGATCTCCCGGGGACGGCGCGGGCGGTAGTCTCCCGACCCGCCCCCTCAGGTCAAGGAAAACAGCGGCCCAATGACAACGCTGGACAGGTCCAATCCCAAGCAGAACAAGCGTTTGCGTCGAAAAACTTCAGGCGCCCGAGGTTGTGACGACCCCGCCCGGTCGCTACGGTGCGCCCCATAAGGACGCGTCGCATCGTTCGGCGCCTCCATCACGTGTGACTTGCAAGACAGCAGGACAGGGGAAACGCGCCATGAGCGACGCGGAAAAGAAGACCTTCACGGACGAGGAAGCGCTGAACTTCCACCGCTATCCGACCCCCGGGAAGATCGGCGTCGTCGCCACCAAGCCGATGGCCACCCAGCGCGACCTTTCCCTGGCCTACTCCCCCGGCGTCGCCGTGCCGGTCCACGCCATCGCCAAGGACCCGGACGCCGCCTACGACTACACCTCCAAGGGCAACCTGGTGGCGGTGATCAGCAACGGCACCGCGATCCTCGGCCTCGGCGACCTGGGCGCCCTGGCCTCCAAGCCGGTGATGGAGGGCAAGTCCGTCCTGTTCAAGCGCTTCGGCGACGTCGACTCCATCGACATCGAGATCAGCTCCAAGGACGCCGACGAGATCATCACGGTGGTCAAGAACATCGGCGTCACGTTCGGCGGCATCAATCTGGAGGACATCAAGAGCCCCGAATGCTTCCGCATCGAGACCGAGCTGCAGGAGCTGCTCGACATCCCGGTGTTCCACGACGACCAGCACGGCACGGCGATCATCTGCGCCGCCGGCCTGATCAACGCCTGCCACATCACCGGCAAGAAGATCGAGGACGTCAAGGTCGTGCTCAACGGCCCCGGCGCGGCCGGCATCGCCTCGCTGGAGCTGATCAAGGCCATGGGCGTGCGGCCCGACAACGTCATCGCCGTCGACAGCAAGGGCGTGCTCTACGAGGGCCGCACCGAGGGCATGAACCAGTGGAAGAGCGCCCACGCGGTCAAGACCGACAAGCGCACCCTGGCCGAGGCCGTGGCCGGCGCCGACGTGCTGCTGGGCCTCTCGGCCAAGGGCGCCTTCACGCCCGAGATGATCGCCAGCATGGCCCCCAACCCGGTGATCTTCGCCATGGCCAATCCCGACCCGGAGATCACCCCGGAGGAGGTGCACCGCATCCGCAAGGACGCGATCATGGGCACCGGCCGCAGCGACTATCCCAACCAGGTCAACAACGTCCTGGGCTTCCCCTACATCTTCCGCGGCGCCCTGGACGTGCGGGCCCGGCGGGTCAATTACGAGATGAAGATCGCCTGCGCCAACGCCCTGGCCATGCTGGCCCGCGAGGACGTGCCCGACGAGGTCGCCGCCGCCTATCACGGCCGCCAGCTGAAGTTCGGCCCGCAGTACATCATCCCCTCGGCCTTCGACCCGCGGCTGATCTGGTACGTGCCGCCGTTCGTGGCCCAGGCGGCCATGGACACCGGCGTGGCCCGCCGGCCCATCGCCGACATGGACGCCTACCGCGCCAGCCTGGCCCAACGCCTGGACCCCACCGCCGGCTTCCTGCAGAAGATCAGCGGCGCGGTCCTGGCCAACCCCAAGACCATCGTGTTCGCCGAGGGCGAGGAGCCGTCGGTGATCCGCGCCGCCTACGCCTTCCAGACCGGCGGCTACGGCAAGGCCATCCTCTGCGGCCGCGAGCACCTGGTGAAGGAGAACATGCGCGTCGTCGGCCTCGATCCCGAGACCGTCGAGCTGGAGATTCACAACGCCCGGCTCAGCGACCGCAACCCCGACTATGTCGACGCCCTCTACAAGCGCCTGCAGCGCCAGGGCTATCTGAAGCGCGACGTCCAGCGGCTGATCAACCAGGACCGCAACAGCTTCGCCGCCTCGATGGTCACCCTGGGCGAGGCCGACGGCATGGTCACCGGCGTCACCCGCGCCTTCGACCAGGCCCTGGAGGAGGTGCTGCGCGTCGTCGACCCGGCCCCCGGCGGCCGGATCATGGGCATGTCCGTCGTCCTGGCCAAGGGCCGCACGGTCTTCGTGGCCGACACCAACGTCACCGAGCTGCCCGACGCCGACGAGCTGGTCGAGATCGCCTGCGAGGCGGCCCGCGCCGTCAAGCGCCTGGGCTTCAAGCCGCGCGTGGCCTTCATGAGCTATTCCACCTTCGGCAACCCGATGGGCGAGCGCTCCGACAAGGTGCGCGAGGCGGTGGCCATGCTCGACGAGATGGACGTCGACTTCGAATACGAAGGCGAAATGCCGCCCGAACTGGCCCTGGACCCGGAAAAGCGCGCCAACTACCCGTTCATGCGCCTGACCGACAGCGCCAACATCCTGGTCATGCCGGCCATCCACTCGGCCTCGATCGCCACCAAGCTGGTGCAGTCGCTGGGCGGCGCGACGGTGATCGGGCCGGTGCTGCTGGGGCTGAGCAAGTCGGTGCAGATCGCACCGTTGAGCGCGTCGGTGTCGAAGATCCTGAATATGGCGATGATGGCGGCGTACGAGGGGGCGGGGGAGGCCGGGGCGGCGGAGTAGGGGGTTCGTAATTCCGAGGCTGACCCGCTCCAGAAACAAAGCCAACCGAGACTGTATGGTCGTGGGGACTTACCCTTACGCTCACCATCGCACTTGCATCGAACAAGCTTTGCCTTATCGGTTGAGTCGCGGAGGGCCTCATGTCGCAGCAGCAAGCGATCAACACCTACAGAATTGCTTCGCCGGACGATCAACGCTTGTTGGTCTTGCTTGAAGCGTTAGCCGGCAAGTTCGATACGAACTTCTCGATCCATGTAGGCGGACCGTCTCTTGGCAGTTTTCGAACTGCACAAGACGCCCGCAATGGGACAGAACGCGATTGGGGAAGCGGGAGGATCATCACCTCCGCATATCTGAACGTTGACAACGCACGTGTGGGCTTTCATCGGGCCATCACGCGGTTCGGCCAGCAGAATCTCGTCGAAGTATCGAACTTCGAAGCTGAGGTATTTGTTTTTCGACATGATCATCAACAAGTTTCCGCCAAAATTGCACTGATTATCGCCGATGTGGTCGAATCATATCGCCAAGAGATATTGAAAGTCGAAAAACCCTCTAAAGCACCTAGAGATTTTTCTGACATTTATGCTAGACAACTAGCGGACCTATCACAGCTTCATCATAAAATTATACTCGAAGCTGAAGCAGCTAGACAGAAACGTGAGGATGAGCTCGCAGCTCAAGCGCGTGCTAATGATGAGCGCGCTATAGCTCAGAAGGCATCTTTGGAAGCACAGGCTGACGAGGTAAGACGGCAGCTGTCCGACCAAGAGGCCGAACTTGCAGCACGCAAGAAGGAGATCGACGATCGTAGCCACACCCACGCGCGTCGCGAAACACGCGTCGCGATTACTACTGAGGTTAAGGCTCGACAGGGACGACCGCCAGTATCTCGTAACACCAGCCTCTATCGGGGCACGATTCTAACGGTCTCGGTCACTCTATTCTTGCTGCTCGCATGGCTGACCGTTGTCAACAGTCAAGAAGTTTCGACAATGATCCGTCAAGCCCAACCCTTTGGGCCTGCATTCTATACAATTGTGGGGCGGTTAGCCCTTCTGACGCTTGGGGCTGTCGGTAGCGCCGCCTATCTGCTCAACTTCCTGCGCCAAATGCATGACGATGATCTGCGGGCCGAGCGCGATTTGGAGCGGTATCTATACGACGTGGATCGCGCTAGCTGGGTCATCGAAACCGTCCTAGAGGCCCAACGCAGAGATGGTGAACAGGAGCCGGTGGAAATACCGGCTGAATGGGTCCAGGGCGTAACTCGGAGCCTCTTTGCGCGGTCGGAAGCTAAGGATCCTCAGGAAAGTTCGCTAGCCGCAGTCGGGTCTCTGTTTAATTTTGCTGCCGAAGCAGAGCTTGGCCCTGGAGGGACGAAGCTTAAATTCAATCGCCCTGGACTACGCGCCTTGCGGCGCCGAGCTGAAGCCGCCGACGAGTAGGTGGGCGGACTTTTAAAGGATAGCCATCCGCCCCTCAGCGGATGACGCCACGTCCTGAAACCCTTGGTGGAAGGGGAGCTCTGGGGTCTGACCGTGTCAAGGATCGCCTCCGGCGACCGCGTCGCGGCGACGCGGAGCGTCGTCCTTGACACGGTCAGACCCCAGAGCAGGCTCGCCACCATGGATTTCAGGGCGCGGCCTGGCCGCCGAGGGGCGGTCGGGGCGGGCGAGGGGGGAGGTGAGATCCTCGATTTTTGACCCGCTCATCCCGGCGAACGCCGGGACCCAGATCCCAAAGCTGGGTGGTGGATTGGATGCGCTCAGAGCTCTTGGCGTCAGCCACACCGCCATTCCATCTGGGTCCCGGCGTTCGCCGGGATGAGCGGAGTTTGAGGTTTTATGCTCGGCGGATAGCGGACAAGGTCTCGGAATTTCAACGCCCTGAACTTTCTCGACCTCAATCTGTCCCCGCCTTCCAGACCACCCGTATCCTTGACTCACCTCGACGCAGGGAAAGGGCGCATGGCCAGCGACCAGTTGCGGCGGCGAGGGGCGATCGAGCGGGGTCCTTTCCGGCTTTGGCTGGAGAGAGACTGAAACAGAGGGCGAGGGACGTAAGCTCGCCCATCGGGGTCTTCGCTGGAAGGCTCCGCCCGTCGTGGGGTTCGCTCCGGTCCTGGTTCGGCTCACTCCCGCCTCTGAAAATCAAGCGGTGCACAGATCCAGCGGGGAACACACCGGGTGGGGTGAAGGGCGGAAAAGGCCCGCGCGCCCCGGCCTTGCGGATAACGGTCGCGCGGAGCGTTCGGGCTTCGTCGAAACGGTTACT
>NZ_FORN01000013.1 GCF_900114015.1 Caulobacter sp. UNC279MFTsu5.1
CGTATCCTGATCTCACCTCGACGCGGGGAAAGGGCGCATGGCCAGCGACCGATGCGGCGGCGGGGGGCGATCGAGCGGGACTGGGCTGGAGGGGGTTACTCCAGCGTGTCCGGGGCCTTCCATCGTTGGGAAGCCCGCCCGCCGTCGGCGTCGACCGGGGACAAAGCGCGTGAATTGCCCATAGGCCCGCGCCCCCGGCGTCCGGTTTCTCCCGAAAGGGATCGAGACCGGGTCCGGCTAAGCCTCAACAGGGCTGCCCACCGGACGCTGGCGGAAAACGACCGCGCGGAGCGATCGGGCTTCGTCGAAACGGTATTTATCAAAGAACTCCGGACGTCGTCCGGCGCTCCGCGTCCCTTTCCGATAGCTCAGCGGGTTTCCGCGTGAGGACGAGAAGCCGTGCCACGAAGCCCCCTCAGTCGCTTCGCGACAGCTCCCCCAGAGGGGGAGCAGCTATGCCGCGCTAGATCCTCCCCCTCTGGGGGAGGTGGCCCGGAGGGCCGGAGGGGGACCGCGGCGTGGGCCGCGTAAACCGGATGACGCCCGCCGCCTTCACCCCCTAAGGTCCCGCCAGCCTCGGAGGAGAATCCCATGCGTCCTGGACTGCTGCTGGCCGCGGTCGCCGCGCTCGCCGCCCCTTCGGCCTTCGCCCAGGACAAGACGCCCTACCAGGCCGTCGACCCGTTCATCGGCACGGGCGGCGACGGCCATACCTTCCCCGGCGCGGTGGCCCCGTTCGGCATGGTCCAGCTCAGCCCCGACACCGACATCCTGCCGTTCAAGCAGAGCTACGCCCGCGCCGCTGGCTACCGCTACAGCGACCCGACGATCCTGGGCTTCTCGCACACCCACTTCTCGGGCTCGGGCCATTCGGACCTGGGCGACATCCTGCTGGCCCCGGTCTCGGGCGAGGCCCGGCTGGAGCCAGGCCAGGCCGACAAGCCGGGCTCGGGCTACCGCTCGCGCTTCACCCACGACGGCGAGGTCGCCCAGCCCGGCTACTACGCCGTCACCCTGACCGACAGCCAGGTGCGAGCCGAGCTGACGGCCGGCCCGCGCACCGGCCTGCACCGCTACAGCTACGCCAAGGGCGCGCGGGCCCAGGTGCTGCTGGACCTGCGCACCTCGATCTACAACTATCCGGGCAAGGTCAGCTGGTCGCGGATCCGCGTCGCCGAGGACGGCACGGTGACCGGGATGCGCGAGACGCGCGGCTGGGCGCCGGGCCGCCAGCTCTATTTCGCCCTGCGCTTCAGCAAGCCGCTGGTCGGCAAGGCGCTGTACAACACCGAGGCCGACGTCCCCTACAAGGGCTTCGCCCAGCCGGGCCGCACGCCTAACGACCGCGCCCAGATGGAGGGCCGGGCCCTGGTCGGGGTCTTCGACTTCGGGACGATCGACGGGCCGCTGGTGGTCAAGGCGGCCCTTTCCTCGGTCAGCGAGGACAACGCCGTCCTCAACCTCGACAGCGACGAGAAAGGCTTCGACTTCGACGGCCTGCGGGCCCACACCCGGGCCGATTGGGAGAAGGCCCTGGGCGCGGTCGAGATCGCCGCCCCGGCCGAGATGCGGACCAATGTCTACACCGCCCTCTATCACACGCTGCTGGCCCCCAGCGTGTTCAGCGACGTCGACGGCCGCTATCGCGGGCCGGACAACGAAGTGCATCAGGCGAAAGGCTTCACCTTCCACTCGACCTTCTCGCTGTGGGACACCTTCCGCGCCGAGCATCCGCTGCTGACCCTGGTCCAACCGGAGCAGCGCACCCGCGACGTGGTCAATTCGTTGATCGCGTCCCAGCAGGAGAGCCCGTACGGGATCCTGCCGGTCTGGCAATTCCACGGCCAGGAGACCTGGACGATGATCGGCTACCACGCCGTGCCGGTGATCGCCGACGCGTACCTGAAGGGGATCCGGGGCTTCGACGAGAAGGCGGCCCTGGACGCCATGGTCAAGAGCGCCACCTACGCCCCCTATGGCGGCCTGGGCGACTACATGACCCTCGGCTACGTGCCGATCGACAAGGAGCCGGAGGCCGCCTCCAAGACCGTCGAATACGCCTATGACGACTGGACCATCGCCCGCATGGCCAAGGCCATGGGCCGCGACGACGTGGCCGCGACCTTCGAGAAACGCGCGGGCAACTGGAGGAACAGCTTCGACGCCAAGACCGGCTTCCTGCGGGCCAGGAAGAGCGACGGGAGCTTCCGCACGCCGTTCGACCCGACCGCGATCAACTACGGCTCGGACTACACCGAGGGCAACGCCTGGCAATATTCGTGGTTCGCGCCGCAGGACCTGGGCGGGCTGGTGGGGCTGATGGGCGGCGACGCTGCGACCGTGAAGAAGCTGGACGCCATGTTCGACTTCGACAATTCCAAGCTCGACTACTCGCACGCCGAGGACATCGCCGGCCTGATCGGCCAGTACATCCACGGCAACGAGCCCAGCCACCACGTGGCCTATCTCTACGACTACGCCGGCGCGCCGTGGCGCACCCAGGCCCGGCTGACCCAGATCGTGAAATCGCAGTACAGGCCCACGCCCGACGGCCTGTCGGGCAATGACGACCTGGGCCAGATGTCGGCCTGGCTGGTGTTCACCGCGCTGGGCTTCTATCCGGTGGCGCCGGGCTCGAACGAATATGTGATCGGCCGGCCGTTCGTGGAGCGGGCGGCGCTGAACCTGCCGAACGGCAAGCGGTTCACGGTGCGGGCCGTGGGCCTGTCGGACGCCGCGCCCTATGTCGGCGCGGTGACCCTGAACGGCCGGCCGCTGACGCGCAGCTTCCTGCGCGACGCCGAGATCCGGGCCGGGGGCGAGCTGGTCTTCACCATGAGCGCCAAGCCGAACAAGGCCTGGGCGACGGGGGCGAAGGACCGGCCGATGTCGATGACGGGGTACGGACGGTGATGGCGCGTCGAAACGCCCTGAGCGTGGAGGTCCTTGAAGGGCCCTTGCAGGAGGGGAAAAGGCTCCGGATCAGACCGCCAGGGCGTTGCTTTTGCTCGAAACCGTCTAGTAGTCCAGGTCGGCCATGTTGATCCAGGCCGGGCCTGGCGCGCCTCGTGACTTGAAGGTCACGCGCGGCCGGAACTTCACGACGTCGACGCCGCCTCGAGAGGCGCCGACGAGGACTTCGCCGCTCGCACGGGAGATTTGCTCATAGCGGAGCTTGGCGGCCTGGTCGCTTTCCCAATGCGCGTCTTCGGCCCCGCCCTGCGGATGATTGGCCCGCGTATAGTAGAGATCATATACGAATTTCAGCGTCGATCGGCCGCCCGTCGGGATGATCTGTCCCCACAGATTGGCGATGTTGCCTGTACAGTTCTTGCAGGGACTATACTTGCAGAAGGTGACGATTTTGATCGTCCGGTCGTCACCCAGCGCCGGATCACTTTGTTTCGAAGCCAGGAATTGCTGAAACAGCAGGGACTCGATGCAGTAGCCGGCGCTGAGGCTGAACGATCTGCGGCGCGCCCAAATCGTCTGTCCGCCCGCGCGAACGACCATGCCGCCAGCCATATCCGTCCTGCCGCCCGCTTCGGAGCGTGCGATTTCCGCCAATCCGATGGCGTCGTGAGTTCCCCGTCCCATGGCTAAGCTCCGGTATGAATCAGAACCACGGTTCAGCGGTCGAATGGAACAGCTTGATCGGCGCGCTCAACCTTAGGGGATATTATAAGTGGTCACATGGTCCAGATTGCAACCCCCTTTCGCCAGCAGTCGGGCCCTAGAAGCCCATGCAAACCGGCTGCACCGTCACCAGGACGGCTTCCTGGGAAAACCGCGTCTCGTAGGCGCGCCGCACGGCGTCGAGCTTGTCCTCGCCGCCCGTACGACCGGGCAGGGCCAGGACCACCACCTTCGACGGCTCGCGACCGACGACGCCGTCGGCGCCGCGCCACTGGCCGGCGGCGTCCAGGATAGTCAGGCCGTCGGGGAAACGCGGGGTCAGTTCCTCGTCGACGAAGCGGGCGAAGTCGGCGTCCGAGACGCCGACCTGGTCGCCGATGTCGCGGCCGAAGAACAGCTGGGCGGTGCGGCCGGGGCTCAGGCCAGCCGGGCAGGTCGCCGGCGCCAGGCTGGCGCAGCCGCAGAGCAGCGTCGCGCCGGCCAGCAGGAGCGCCAGCGCGATCCGCATCTAGCCTCCCACCGCCAGGTCGTCGGCGTGGATCATCGGGCCTTCGGTGAAGCCCAGCTCGGCCTCGATGGCGTCGGAGCGCAGGCCGGCGATGCGGTGGGCGTCGGCGCTGTCGTAGCGGACCAGGCCGCGGGCCACCTCGCGGCCGGTCTCGTCGCGCACCCGGACGGCGTCGCCCTTGTCGAACGGGCCCTCGACCGCGCGCACCCCGGCGCAGAGCAGGCTCTTGCCGCCGGCCAGGGCGGCGGCGGCCCCGGCGTCGACGGTCAGCCAGCCCTGGGGGGCCAGCGAGCCGGCGATCCAGGCCTTGTAGGCGGCGGCGGGCGAGGCCCCGGCCTCGATCACCGTGGCCGGGGCCCCGTCCTCGATGGCCTGCAGCGGCGCGGGGCGCGAGCCCAGGGTGATCAGGGTGGCGCAGCCGGCGGCGCGGGCGATGCGGGCGGCGGCGATCTTGGTGGCCATGCCGCCGGTGCCGACCCCGGCCGAGGCGTTGGCCCCCTCGGCCATGCCGGCGATCTCGGGCGTGATCTCGCTGACCCGAGCGATGTGGGCGGCCGACGGGTCGCGGCGCGGGTCGGCGGTGTAGAGACCGTCGATGTCGGACAGCAGCACCAGCAGGTCGGCGCCGACCATCTGGGCCACGCGGGCCGCCAGCCGGTCATTGTCGCCGTAGCGGATCTCCTCGGTCACCACCGTGTCGTTCTCGTTGACCACGGGCACGACGTTCAGGGCGATCAGGGTCTCGGCCGTGGCGCGGGCGTTCAGCCAGCGGCGGCGGACCTCGGTGTCGTCGCGGGTCAGCAGGATCTGGGCGGCCCCGACCCCGTGCGGCTCCAGCGCCTCCTCCCAGGCCCGCATCAGCACCGACTGGCCGGCGGCGGCCGCGGCCTGTTTCTCGGGCAGGGTCAGGGACTTGCGGCCCGTCAGTCCCAGGCGCCGGCGGCCCAGGGCCACGGCCCCGGACGACACCACCACCACCTGCTGGCCGCGGGCCCGCAGCCGGGCCAGGTCGGCGCAGAAGGCGTCAAGCCAGGCGCGGTCGGCCGCGCCGGTGGCGGCGTCGACCAGCAGGGCCGAGCCGACCTTGAAGACGATGCGCTTGGCGCGACTGAGCGCTCCCCCCGACGAGCTCATTACGGCGTCCAGCCCCCGGGGGTCTCCTCGACGTGATCCTCGTCGTCCTCGATCTCCTCGATCGCGTCGCCCCGGCGGATGCGCACCTGGGTGTAGGCGGCGCGCAGCAGCTCGGTGACGCCCTCGCCGGAAACGCCGGAGACCAGCATCGGCTTCGTACCGGACACGGCTTCCAGCTCGGCGGCCTTGGCGGCGCGAGTCTCCTCGTCCAGGGCGTCGATCTTGTTCAGGGCAAGGATCTCGGACTTGTCGGCCAGCTCGTCGCCATAGGCTTCCAGCTCGCCGCGGATCGTGGTCCAGGCGCCGGCGATGTCCTCCTGGGTGGCGTCGACCAGGTGGATCAACACGGCCGAGCGCTCGACGTGGCCCAGGAACCGCGTGCCCAGGCCCGCGCCCTCGCTGGCGCCCTCGATCAGGCCGGGAATGTCGGCCATCACGAAGCGCTCGCTGGTCGACAGGTCGACCATGCCCAGGTTCGGAGTCAGGGTGGTGAACGGATAGTCGGCGATCTTCGGCTTGGCGGCGCTGGCGGCGGCCAGGAAGGTCGACTTGCCGGCGTTGGGCAGGCCGACCAGGCCGACGTCGGCGATCAGCTTCAGCCGCAGCCAGACCCACAGCTCCTCGCCCTCCTGGCCGGGATTGGCGTACTTCGGCGCCTGGTTGACCGGGCCCTTGAAGTGCAGGTTGCCCCAGCCGCCATTGCCGCCCTTGGCCAGGCGCAGGGTCATGCCGGCGGTGTCGAGGTCGGCGATCAGGGTCTCCTTGTCCTCCTCCAGCACCTGGGTGCCGACGGGAACTTTCAGGATCACGTCCTCGCCGGCCGCGCCGTGACGCGCCCGACCCATGCCATGGACGCCGGTCCCGGCCTTGAAGTGTTGCTGGTAGCGGTAGTCGATCAGGGTGTTGAGGCCCTCGACCGCCTCGATCCACACGTCGCCGCCTCGGCCGCCGTCCCCGCCGTCGGGGCCGCCGTATTCGATGTACTTCTCGCGTCGGAACGAGACCGCGCCGCCGCCGCCGTTGCCGGAGCGGACATAGATTTTGCACTGGTCCAAGAATTTCATGAGCGTCTTTTGTCGCAAGGCGGCTTGTCCGTCGAGCCGAAACCCGCCCACAGCCAAGCCTGGAAAGCGTTTGGAGGCCGAAATCTGGTCGTTTTGGCCCTGCTTTCCAGGTCGAACCGCGTTCGGCATCGTGACGAAATGTTAAAACAGATCATGCGACATACGGTCCTATGAGCAAGCCGACGGGACCATGGCGCGGGGAGGGCTGGCGTTGACGACGATTTCCGACGCCGAATTTGCGCACGACCTGCAGGATCTGACGCTGCCGACCCTGTGTCGCAAGTACACCCACGAGGCGTCGCTCCACCGGAACATGCTGATGAGCCGGGGCACGGGCCTGGCGCCCGAATGGCGCGACTTCCGCGCCTTCCTGATCGCCGTCGGCCGTCGGCCGAGCGAGGCGCACAACTTCATCCTGCTCAATCGCAACGAACGCACCTATGGCCCCGGACGGGCGCGGTGGATGACGGCCGAGGAACAGGCCGCCCACGAGGAAGAGTTCGACCGCCAGCAGGCGGCCAAGAGCCGCGAAGCCCACCAGCTGATGCACCAGGCCGCGGCGATGAAGCGGGCCAGCGCGCCCAACGCGGCCAACTTCGGCCAGTGGACCCCGATGGCCGGCCGCCAGGTGGCCTATACCGAGGTCGCCAAGCGCCTGGCGATTCCGATCAACGCCCTGAACAAGACCATGGCCGACGGCCGCACGGCGGACGAGCTGGTCAAGCGCTCGGGCTCGGCCCAGGAACTGATCAATCCGGAGCTGCAATGGCTGCCGCCGGACCCGACCCGCAAGGCCAATTTCTTCGAGGCCTTCCGCATCTGGCACATGCAGGTGCAGCCGCAGTTCGCCCGCGCCGCCACCCCGACCTTCCTGTTCCTCTACATCGCCCTGCCGGTGATGAAGGAGTGCCGGGACGAGCTGATGGCCCTGAACCTGTGGAACCCGCTGGGCCAGCGGGCCATGAACGCCCGCGACAGCCACGTGGCCTGGAAGAAGTACTGCGAGTTCATGCCCCGCGCCCAGGTGGCGATGATGGAAATCCCCATCTACGCCACCTATTCCCTGCTCAGCGACCTGGACGCCCTGTGCGAGCGGATCGTCGTCGCCGAGAAACGCTTCCGCGAAGGCCCGCAAAAGGTCGTGGCGACGCACCGGGCGGCTTAGGACGCTTAATCCTAGATAGCGCTCGCGGTCTGCGACCTTTCATGCTGCAAGGAAGCTTCACCACTTTTTCGGGGGGCATTCTCCATGCGTTTGGGTTTTCTGTCTCGCGCCATCCTCGCGGTCCTCGCGACCGCCGCCGTGTCCTCGCCGGCGTCGGCCGATATGCTGATTGAGCTCCCCACCGCCTGGCGGTTGGAGAACTACGCCAACGAGAACATCGTGATCTGGTTCACCGGGGCGTCGGCCGTCGGATGCACGAACGGGCGCCTGGCGCCGGACAGCGCCATGAGCGCGCAAGACCGCAGCCGTCTGTGGTCGCTGGTGCTGTCGGCCAAGCTGAGCAACCGCAAGGTCGGCCTCAGTTATTCGGGGACCGGCAACGCCTGCGTCATCACCAGCTTCTTCATCGACTAGACGCGGCTCTGGGCCGCAGCTCGGCGGCCCCGGCTCGGTTCAGGCCAGCCACACCATCATCCGCGTCGGCACGGGCTCGCCCCGCGCCGTCGACGGCTTGGCCTCGACGACGCCCGTATAGAGGAACCCCGCCTTGACCAGCACCTGGCCGGACGCCGGGTTGTCGGCGAAGTGGCCGGCGACGACCAGCTTCCTGCGCCAGTCGCGCTTGGCCCAGGCCAGGGCGCCCTGGGTCGCCTCCGTCGCCAGGCCGCGGCCCCAATAGGGCCGGCCGATCCAGTAGCCGATTTCCAGGTGGCCGACCGGCGGGGTGAAGAAGCCCAGCACCCCGACCACGCCCTCGTCCTCGAGGTCGATCACGAAGGTGGCGTCCTTGCGCCGGTCCTGGATCTGGCAGCGGGCCACGAAGCCGTCGGCGTCGCCCTGGCTGTAGGGCCAGGGCATGCGGGTGGTCATCTTGGCGATCGCATAGTCGCCGCACAGCGCCGCGATCCGGCTCGCGTCGTCGATCCGGGGAGTCCGCAGCGTCAGCCGCCGCGTCTCGATGGTCGGAGCTTTCTCGATCACGCACATGGCGCGTCTCCCGTTCTCGGTCCTTCTAGGTGGGGACCGTGACGCTCGGATTTCAGGCCTGGGGTGCTTTTGCGGCCAAGAAATTTCGAGCGCGGACAAAACAAAAGCGGGGAGCCCGGCGTCCGGACTCCCCGCTTGGGTCTTGTCTGTCCGGATCGTCTTTCTGGAGGAAAGCGCGACCCGGTCTCTACGCGGTTCGCGCTATTCGGCGGCTTGAGCCGCCGGAGCCACGTTCACGTAGGTCCGATTGTTGCGCTTGGTGACGAACGCCACCGCGCCCTCGATAAGGGCGAACAGGGTATGGTCCTTGCCCATGCCGACATTGACGCCCGGGTAGAACTTGGTGCCGCGTTGACGGATGATGATGTTGCCGGCGGCGACCTTCTGGCCGCCGAACTTCTTCACGCCAAGACGACGGCCAGCCGAGTCGCGGCCGTTGCTGGACGAACCACCAGATTTCTTGTGAGCCATAGCGGCCTCCTAGTTCCTTTGGTCCGGTTTCCCTCAGAAGAGACCTGGACCAAGCTAATCGTTCATTGAGCCCCGCGAGGGTCTCAGGCTTCGGCTTCCGGAGCGGTCTCGGCGGCGGCCTTCTTCGGCGCGGCCTTCTTCTTCGGAGCGGGGGCGGCTTCGGCCTTCACCGGAGCGGTCGGGATGGTCGCCGGGACGGCGGCGTCACCCAGGCCGCGGGCGCGGGCGTTCAGGATCACCTTCGGGGTCAGGTCGATCGCGCCGTCCCACTTGCTTTCCTTGCCGGCGCCGGCGACCGAGGTCACGCGGATGACCGACTCGGTCTGGCGGTGGCCGCGAGTGCGGCGATAGCCCTGGCGGCGGATCTTCTTGAAGATCTTCACCTTCTCGCCCTTGCGGGTTTCGAGCAGGGTTCCGGAGACGACAGCGCCGTCCACCGTGGGGGCGCCGACCGTCACGGCCTCGCCTTCGCCAAGCATCAGGACTTCGCCGAAAGCGACTTCCGCGCCCGGTTCACCGTCGAGCTTTTCGACAACCAGCAGGTCGCCGGCTTGGACCCGGTACTGCTTGCCGCCGGTTTTGATCACCGCGTACATAGGTTAGCGCCTTAAGAAACGTGCGTTCGCAAAATAGGGAACGCCCGCGAGGAAACCCAGCGGGCGAGGGGGCGGACTTATACAGGCCAAGCCCGGTGAGTCAACGGCCGGATGCGGCTTTCCGGCAACCATCACGAGTCAGATCGGGCTGGCGTGTTACAATATAACAATCTAAAGGTCGGGGCGTGAACACGACCTTCTTCGCCTCCGTCGCCGCTACCGGTTTCGCCGTGGCCTTCCTGCACGCCGCCCTGCCCACGCACTGGCTGCCGTTCGTGCTGGTCGGCCGCGCCCAGAGGTGGACGACGGGGCGCACCTTGGGCGTCACCCTGCTGGCGGGCCTCGGCCATGTGGGCCTGACGATCCTGCTGGGCCTGGCGGTGGTGGCCGCGGGCCTGGTGGCCCAGCCGCACCTGGGGGACTCCTTTCACTGGATCGTCGGAGGGCTGATGGCGGCGATCGGCGTCTTCTATCTGGTCCGGGGCCGTCACCGGCACGCCACGATGGACACGAGCCGCAAGTTCACCTCGGACCGCGCGGCGATCACCGCCCTGGTGGTGCTGCTGACCCTGTCGCCGTGCGAGGCGTTCCTGCCCTATTATCTGGCGGGGATGGAGCACGGCGTGGTCGGCTTCGTGATCCTGAGCGCGGTGCTGATGGCCGCCACCGCGGCGGGCATGCTGGTTTTCACGGGCCTCAGCCTGGCCGGCTTCAACCGCCTGGGCCTGGAGCGGCTGGAGCAGTATGAAGAGCTGATCCTCGGCGCCGCCCTGATCGTGATCGGCGCGGCGGTGGCGTTCCTGAAGACCTGATTTTTTGATCCGCTCATGCCGGCGGTTTGGAGGAATGCAGTGGAGGCCCCGCTTCCCCCGCGCGTCCTTCACTCCTAAATAGCGCGCATGACCCAGACTCCCGCCCAAACCGGCAAGATCCCCGTCACCGTGCTGACCGGCTATCTCGGCGCCGGCAAGACCACCCTGCTCAACCGCATCCTCACCGAGGAGCACGGCAAGCGCTACGCCGTGATCGTCAACGAGTTCGGCGAGGTCGGCATCGACAACGACCTGGTGGTCGGGGCGGATGAAGAAGTGTTCGAGATGAACAACGGCTGCGTCTGCTGCACGGTGCGTGGCGACCTGATCCGGGTGCTGCAAGGCCTGATGAAGCGCAAGGGCGGCTTTGACGCCATCGTGGTGGAGACCACCGGCCTGGCCGATCCGGGCCCGGTGGCCCAGACCTTCTTCGTCGACGACGACGTCAAGGCCCGCACCTATCTCGACTCGGTCACCGCGGTGGTCGACGCCAAGCACATCCTGCTGCGCCTCGGCGATTCCAAGGAAGCGGTCGAGCAGATCGCCTTCGCCGACCAGATCGTGCTCAACAAGACCGACCTGGTTTCGGAGGACGACCTGCGCCACGTCGAGGCCCGCATCAAGCGGATCAACCCGCTGGCCCCGATCCACCGCGCCCAGCGCTCGAACGTCCCGCTCGAGGCGATCATCGGCAAGCACAGCTTCGATCTGGAGCGGATCACCGAGCTGGAGCCGGAGTTCCTGAACCCGGCCCACGGCGAGGACGGCCATGTGCACGACGAGCACTGCGGCCACGATCATCATCATCATGACCATGACCACCACCATGGTCACGACCACCATCACCACCACGACTCCAAGAGCGACATCCACGACGACGGCGTGAAGGGGATCTCCCTGACGCTGGACAAGCCCGTCGACGGCCAGAAGATCACCACCTGGCTCAACGACCTGCTGGCGCGCCGCGGCCCGGACATCCTGCGCGCCAAGGGCATCATCGACGTCAAGGGCGAGGAGCGCCGCCTGGTCTTCCAGGCCGTGCACATGATCCTGGAGGGCGACTTCCAGCGCCCGTGGACCGACAAGGACAACCGCTACAGCCGCATGGTGTTCATCGGCCGGGACCTGGACGAGGCCGAACTGAAGGCCGGTTTCGAGGCGACGACGGCTTAGAATAGGGGCGGTGCGGACGCACTTGCCCCCACCTGACCGCTACGCGGTCTGTCGCGGCGAGGGGGCGGAGCTTTCACGCTTAGGCTCTTTCCCCTTTGGGGGAGGAGCGCCGCAGGCGCGGAGGGGGCAAGGGTTCGCCCCTCCGCCCAAACCTCAATGCAGATCCTCGTTGACGATCCCGATCTGGGTCCAGCCCTCGGTATGGATCCGGTCGATCACGCCCATCAGCGCCTCGTAGGGCACGTCTGCCTGGGCGCTGACCATCAGGCGCTGGTCCTTGCGCGGGCCCTGCTGGCCGTCGGCGGCGAACCTGGCGCTCAGGTCCTGGGCCAGGGTCTGCAGGCTGGTGGGCTGGCCCGCCAGATAGAGCGCGCCTGAATTCTGGATGGTGATCACCGCCGGCGGCTTGGGTGGCGTTGCGGTCTTCCGGGCCGGCGGCATGTCCAGCTTGATCGAGGTCGTCGCCATCGGCACGGCGACCATGAAGATGATCAGCAGCACCAGCAGGATGTCGACGAACGGCGTGACGTTGATGTCCGCGTTCTGCCGGATCGCATAGGCCCCGCCGCCGCCTGCGAGTTTCGCCGCCATAACCTGTCTCCTCCCCATGCCCCGCTTGGGGTTCATTGAAGTTACAGGTGTAGTTTGATCAACTTCTTACATTTGTAAAGCGCTAGATTCCAGGCACGAAAAAGGGGCCGGACGTGGCGCCCGGCCCCTGATTTCCGTCGATCGCGGAAGAAATCCTTAGTGGATGTCTTCGTTGATCAGGCCGACCTTGTACCAGCCGGCGGTCTGCAGAGCGTTCAGCACGCCCATGAAGTCGGCATAGGTCACGTCGGCGTCGGCGCGGACCATGACGCGCTGGTCGTCTTTCGGGCCGGCCTGGCCGGTCGCGGCGAACTTGGCGTCCAGGTCGAATTGCAGGTTGTCCAGGCTGGTCTGCTTTTCAGCGACGTACAGCGCGCCCGACTTCTGGATCGAGATGAACACCGGCTCCTTCGGCTTGGGGGCGTTCGGCGGCGGCGGGGTGGCCGGCGGCAGGTCGACCTTGATCGCCACGGTCGCCATCGGCACGGCGACCATGAAGATGATCAGCAGCACGAGCAGGATGTCGACGAAGGGCGTGACGTTGATTTCGGAGTTCTGGCCGAGCGAATAACGACCGCCCCCACCGCCAGCAAGTTTAGCCGCCATAGCCTGACTGTCTCCCAAGGGCCGCGTCTGTCGCGGTCCCGAAAATGTTAGATCGCCACGTCTGGCGCAGACGGGCGCGGAAGTAAAGCCCGACGACGCGGCGCGATGGCAACCCCTTTTGTGACTCTTTTTGACGGAACGGCGTTCAAACGGCGGGTTCTCCGGGGGCGGCTCGCGTGACGCGCGACTAGGCGCCCGGATCGAGGCGCGGTATGGCGCGCGGATGATCTATTCCTTCGACGCCTACGTCACCGCCGCCCTGTTCGACCGCGCTGGCCGGGCCGCCTTCGCCCTGGGCGACGGCACGGTCCGATTCGAGAACGAGGGCGGATTCGTCACCGTCGAGGCCCACCAGGGCGCGGTCCTGGCCGCCGCCGTCCACCCGTCGGGCCGCGGGATCGTCACCGGCGGCGACGACGGCCGCGTGGTGTGGAGCCGGGTCGAGGGCGACGAGGTGGCCGCCACCCTGATCGCCGAGGTCAAGGGCCGCTGGATCGAGCATGTCGCCGCCAGCGCCGCCTCGGGCCTGATCGCCTTTTCCGCCGGCAAGGAAGCCCACGTCCGCGACAGCGCCGACCCGACGTTCCTGCGCGTGTTCGCTCACGACAAGACCGTCTCGGGCCTGGCCTTCGATCCGAAAGGCCGCCGCCTGGCGACGGCGGGCTATGGCGGGGTCTGGCTATGGTGGGCCAGGATCGACGGCCAGAAGCCGCAGGCGATGAAGTGGGCCGGCAGCCACATCGCCGCCGTGTTCAGCCCCGACGGCAAGTTCCTGGTCTCGTCGATGCAGGAGAACCAGCTGCACGGCTGGCGGCTGTCGGACGCCAAGGACATGCGGATGGGCGGCTATCCGGCCAAGATCAAGAGCCTGGCCTTCTTCGACAAGGGCAATCTGATGGTCACGGCCGGCGCCAACGGCGCGGTGGTCTGGCCGTTCGCCGGCGCCAACGGCCCGATGGGCAAGGAAGCCGCCGAGATCGGCTTCTCGCGCGACTCGATGGTCGTCCAGGTCGCCGGCGTCGAGGCCCTGCCGGTGGCTGTCGCCGGCCAGGACAACGGCAAGATCTGGGCCGCCCACATGCGCTCGGGCCGCATCGAGACCCTCAAGGCCGAGAAGGGCGCGGCGATCAGCGCCCTGTCGGTCTCGGCGGACGGCGCGCGCCTGGCCTGGGGCGACGAGGACGGCGAGGCGGGGGTGATCGCGATCCCGGCGATGGACACGCAGTTCTAGGCTCAATACTTGCCCCCACCTGACGGCTTCGCCGTCTGTCCGCCCCCGTAGGGGCGGAGCCTCTAGCGCTCTTCCCCCTTTTTGGGGGAAGACGACGGCGCAGCGGTCCGTAGGGGGCAAATGGTCGCTACTCGAGCCCCCGCAGCACCTTCGCCACCTGAGCCACCACCGCCTGGTCGGTATCCCGCAGGCCGTCCTGCACGAAGCCCAGTTTGTAGGCCCGATCCTCGTGGCCCTGGCCAAGGCCATAGGCCATCGGGCCGCTGCACGAGCCGTGCACCTCGCGCACGCCGGTCCGCGCCACCAGTTCGGCGACGTTCGACGGATTGACCCCGCCGCCGGCCAGGATGGCGATGCGGCCGGCCGCCCGCTCGACCAGCACCGCGATCGTCTCGGCCCCGGCCATGGCGTTCAGGGCTTGGCCGGAGGTCAGGATCCGCTCGAAGCCCAGGTCGATGGCGGTCTCCAGCGCCGCGAACGGATCGGGGGTCAGGTCGAAGGCCCGGTGCAGGGTCACGCCCAGGTCCTCGGCGTGGGCGACCAGCATCGCCAAGGCCTCGACGTCCAGGTCTCCGGCGGGCCGGTTGGCGCCGATCACCACCCCGGCCAGGCCCGCCGCCCGCACGGCGTCGATGTCGCGGAACATGGCGTCCAGGTCGCCGGCGTCATAGACGAAGTCGCCGTTGCGCGGCCGGATCATCGGATAGATTGGAATCGGCGCCTCCGCCGCGAGCGCCATCAGCCCGGGCGTCGGGGTCAGGCCCTGCAGGGCCAGGGCCGAGCACAGCTCGATGCGGTCCGCGCCGCCGGCGATCGCCGCCGCCAGTCCGGCGGGCGTGTCGACACAGACTTCCAGGATCACGCGGTCGGACATCTTCGCCTCTTCGATGCTCAGGCTTCAGCTAGACGCGTGACGGGCGCCGAAACCGGTATCCACCTTCGGCCGTCACGCTCTAGGATTCGCGAAACGACGTCTTGGAGCACACCCATGCTGAATCGCAGAGGCCTAATCGGCGCCTCCCTCGTTGGATCGAGCCTGATGGGGGCCGGCGCGGCCGCGGCGGCCGGCGGTGGGACAGGCATCCAGCTGACCCGGCCCTGCGTGATCTCCACCTGGGACTTCGGCGTGCCGGCCAACCAGGCGGCCTGGGCGATCCTCAGCAAGGGCGGCCGGGCTCTGGACGCGGTCGAGGCCGGGGCCCGCGTCCCCGAGCAGGATCTGAAGAACCACAGCGTCGGCCGGGCCGGCTATCCCGACCGCGACGGCCACGTGTCGCTGGACGCCAGCATCATGGACGAGCAAGGCAATTGCGGCGCCGTCGCCGCCCTGGAGCACATCGCCCACCCGATCTCGGTGGCCCGGGCGGTGATGGAGAAGACCCCGCACGTCCTGCTGGTCGGGGCCGGGGCCCTGCAGTTCGCCCAGGAGCAGGGCTTCCCGCGCGAGGAACTGCTGACCCCCGAGTCCCGCGCCGCTTGGGAGGCCTGGAAGAAGGACGCCAAGTACGCGCCCAAGGCCAACAGCGAGGTCGGCGACTACGGCAAGACCTCAGGCCGGCTGGGCACGCCGGGCGGGGCGGGCAACCACGACACCATCGGCATGCTGGCCCTGGACGCGAAGGGAAACCTGTCGGGCGCCTGCACCACCAGCGGCATGGCCTGGAAGCTGCGCGGACGGGTCGGTGATTCGCCCATCGTCGGGGCGGGGCTCTATGTCGACAACGACGTGGGCGGGGCCACCTCGACCGGCGTCGGCGAGGAGGTGATCCGCAACGTCGGCTCGTTCCTGGTGGTCGAACTGATGCGCCAGGGCCGCTCGCCGCAGGACGCCTGCAAGGAGGCGGTGGCGCGGATCCTGAAGAAGAAGCCGCAGGCCAAGGACATCCAGGTGGGCTTCCTGGCGGTCAACAAGCAGGGCCAGGTCGGGGCTTGGGCGATCCAGAAGGGCTTCACCTACGCCCTGTGCGACGGGGCGCGGCAGGACCGACTGGTGGCGGGGGAGAGCTTTTACTGAGGGGAGGCGACGTGACGGCGTGGGGGTCTCGACGCACGTCGAAGACCCTTTCCTCCCACGCCCAAGCCTGTAATCTTCACGTCAGGGACACCGCTCCTCAGCCCGGCACGCGCACCGCCGCCCCTGCCAGCCCTTCACGGTTCAAGCGATGACCCAGCCCACCCCCAAGACCATCACCTACGGCCGCGCCGCGCCCGGCGTCGTGGTGCGCGACATCCAGGCGGCCCACGCCTTCTATGCCGGCGTCCTGGGGTTCACGAAGGTGTTCGAGAACGGCGACCCCGTCGGCTTCATGGTGCTGGAGAAGGACGCGGCCGAGATCCATCTCAGCCAGGCGCGCGAGCACCGTCCGACGACGGTCAATGTCTTCCACATGTACGTGGACGACGTGGCCGCCCTCTACGCCATCTGCCAGGCGGCCGGGGTGCGAATCATCAAGTCTCTGCAGGACAAGGACTACGGCCAGCGCGCCTTCGTCTTCGCCGATCCGGATGGCAACCGCATCGACGTGGGCGAGCCGATCTGACGGCCGGCCCGGGTCCCTAAATCGCTAAAGATTTCGACAGCGGGCGACCGCCGTTCCAAGGCCTTCTGCGGCTCCAATCCTCAGGAGCCCCCCATGACCCGCACCATCAACACCCGCCGCGCGCTGGCGGCCGGCCTGGGAGGCGCGGCGGCCTTGCTGCTGGCCGCCGCCGGACCGGCGCGGGCGTCCGACCACCTGGACACGCCCAGCGTCATCGCCGATCCCCGGGCCGACATCGGCGACATCTTCGCCTGGACCTCGCCGGACCGCCGCAAGCTGAACCTGGTGATGGCGATCGTCGGCCACGGCTTTTCCAAGGACCTGGCCTATGTCTTCCACGTCGACAGCGGCGCGCGGTTCGGCAGGACGACCGCGACGACGACGATCTCGTGCCGGTTCGCCGGGGCAGGGATCCGCTGCGAGGCGGGCGGGGACGAGGCCCTGGGCGACGCCAGCCGACCCGAGGGCCTGGTCTCGCGCCGCCACGGTTTCCGCGTCTTCGCCGGCCTGCGCGACGACCCGTTCTTCAACAACGTCAAGGGCACGCGCGAGGCCTACGACGCCGCCGCCGCGGCGCTGAAGGCCGGGGCGCCGCGGGACGAGGCGGGTTGCCCGGCCTTTGACCAGGCGACCTCGGCGAGGATCCTGGACCGCTGGCGCCACACGCGGGGCGGACCGGCCCAGAACCTGCTGGCGGGCTGGACCCCCGCCTCGCTGGTCGTGTCGATCGACCTGCCCGCCGTGTCGCGCGGCGGCGGGCTGCTGGCGGTCTGGGGCGAAACGGTCGATCCCAAGGGGCGCATCGACCGGATGGGCCGGCCGTTGACCGGCAACGCCCTGCTGGCCACGCTGGAGCCCGACGCGGTCAGCGACGCTCTGAAGGAAGCCTACAACCACGCCACGCCCGCGACCTCGGACGCCTTCATCCCCGAGATCGAGAAGACCCTGGGTCTCTACGACGCCTTCGATGGCGAATGCGGCAACGCCGTGCTGGCCGACCGCCCGGCCGGGGCGTCGCGCTACCTGAACCTGGCGGTGCTGCTGGCCGACGACCGACTGTGGATCGACAGCGCCGGAACGCGATGCACGACCCTGTTCGCGGTGGAGCTGGCCGCCCTGGCCGGACGCCGCGACCTGGCCGGGGACTGCGGCGGGCGGACGCCGAACTACGACGCCGTCGACGTCTACCGCTCGCTGCTGGCCACCGGCGGCCTGACCGGCGTCGATGACGGGGTCGACCATGACGACCACGTCCATTCCGACACCGTGTTCCCGTTCCTGGCCGCGCCCGACGGCGCGGTCTATCCCGCGCGCAAGGAGTCCTGACCGTGGCCCGTCTCATCACTTCGCTGCGTCGCGCCCTGCTGGCCGCCGGCGCCCTGGCCCTGGCGTGCGGCCCCCGGGTCGCCGCGGCCCACGAGTTCTGGATTCAGCCCGAGCGGTTCCAGCTGCCCGTCGGGGCGGCCACACCCATGACCCTGCAGGTCGGCACGGGGACCGAGCGTCAACGCTCGCAGCTGCCGCCGCGCCGCGTGCTGCGGTTCGACGCCGCCGCGCCGGACGGCGCGATCCAGGACCTTCGCCCGGCCCTGACCCTGGGCGCCCCGACCGCCGACGGCGCCTTGAGCTTCTCGCGGCCGGGAGCCTATGTCGTCACCCTGCGCAGCGACGCCGGCGCCCAGAGCCACCTGTCGGCCGCTCGCTTCGACGCCTATGCCCGGGAGGAGGGCCTGACCCCGGCCCTGGAGGCGCGCGCCGCGCGGGGACAACAGGCTATCGACGCGTCCGAGCGCTACAGCCGCCAGACCAAGGCCCTGGTCCAGGTCGGCGAAGGCGGCGCCCAGGCGGCGGTCACCCGGCCGGTGGGCCTGACCCTGGAGATCGTGCCCGAGGTCAGCCCCTACGCCCGGCCGCGTCCGGCCGCCCTGCCGGTGCGGGTGCTCTACGAGGGGCGGCCCCTGGCGGGCGCGCTGGTCAAGCTCACCGACCTGGCACACGACGCCGCGCCGCTGGAGCAGCATCGCACCGACGCCGAGGGTCGCGCCGGCTTCGCTATGCCAGACGGCGGGGCCTGGATGATGGACGTGGTCTGGACCAAGCCGCTGGTCGACGAGGGCGTCGACTTCGAGACCGTGTTTTCGAGCCTGAGCTTCGGTGTTCCCGTTCGAACGCGCTGAGGCTCGTCACCCCGAACCACCGGCGGCGCGTTTCGACAATCGCTGGGGCCCACGCCAACAGGAGATGGACTCATGCCAGGTAGAGACAGCGACGCGATCGTCCGCGCGGTGTTCGCGGCCTATGCCGCCAAAGATCGGGCCGCCATCGAGCGATTAATCGCGTCGGACTTTCATTTCACCAGCCCGCTCGACAATCGCATCGATCGCGCGACCTAATTTCGAGAGGTGCTGGCCCAACAGCGGGGGGATCGAGGGTTTTGATTTCGTCCGCTTGATGACAGGCGACGACCAGGTCGCGGTGACCTACGAGGGCCGCGTGGCGGGCGGGGAAGCGATTTCGCAACACGGAGATGTTCACCCTGCGGGGTGATCAGGTCGTGGAGGTCGAGGTCTATTTCGGTTGGTCGCTGCCCCATCCGGCCCCGGCCGGCGGGTTCGTCGATCAGGCATAGCGGCGCGGCGGCGCGACGGTGCGTCGGAAGTCGCCCGGGCTCTGGCCGTAGTGTTGGCGAAACGCCGCGCCGAAGTGACTGTGGCTGGAGAAGCCGAGGTCCAGGGCCAGGTCGGTCAGATCCTCGCAATCGCCCAGCCGGTCCAGAGCGCAGGCCAGCCGTAGCCGCAACTGGTAGCGATAGAGCGGCTGGCCTTCCGCCTTGGCGAAGACCTGGGTCAGGTAGACCGGCGAGACGCCGACCTCGCCGGCGATCTCGCCCAGCGTCCAGCGACGGGCCGGATCGGAGGCCAGCGCCAGCTTGGCGCGGTCGGCCAGCTTGTGGCGGCCGTAGCTGGCCGCCCGAGCAGGGGAGGCGCGCTCGCCCAGGGCGCGGCGGACCAAGTCCAGGGTCAGGCTCTCGGCCTGCAGCGGCTCAAGGGCGCCGCGCGCCAGGCCGCGCCGCAGCTGGGCGGCCAGGGCCTGGACCCCCGGATCGACGCCCCGCGCCGGTCGCCGGAACACCGCCAGGCCGCCGTCCTCCAACTGTTCGGCGGGCGACAGTTCGGCCAGTAGGTCGTCGCCGATCGACACCGACAGACAGGCGTCGCCGCCGCCGACCGGATGGCTGATCGCATATTCCTGGTCTTGGTTGAAGAACACGACCTGATTGGCCTCGGCCACCATGTCCTGGCGCCCGACGTGGCGGACATAGGCACCGCGATAGGGAAAGACGAGATGGGTCGCGGCGGCGCACTCGCTGGGGCTCCTGTGCCGGCAGGCGCCGTCGCAGGCCACGTCGCGGACGCCGACCGTGGGCGTTTGCAGCAGCAGGGTGACGCTGAGTTCGTTCATGGCCGTCCGCTATCGACGGACCGGGTTATGATGGCAATGACCTGGGAGGTTATGGCGCGTCCTGGTCGAACCCGCGCATCACGGCCCATTCCTCGAACGGCTCCCGTCGCGAGCGCCAGCTGTTCACCGCCGCCGTCTCGTCGCGATAGCCCAGCGCCATGCCGCAGAACAGCATGTGGTCGGCGGGCAGGTCCAGGAAGGTCGCCGTCAGCCGGCCATAGGCCGACCAGAACTCCTGGGCGCAGGTGTCCAGGCCTCGCTCGACGGCCAGCAGCATCAGGGTCTGCATGTACATGCCGATGTCCGACCACTGTGGCGGGCCGCAGTCGCGGTTGACCGAGAAGAACAGGGCGACCGGCGCGCCGAAGAACTCGGCGTTCTTGGCGAACTGCTGGAGCCGGCCCAGCTTGTCCTCGCGCGGGATGTTCAGGGCGCCGTAGAGATCCTCGCCGACCTGGTAGCGGCGGGTGCGCAGCGGCTCCCAGAGGTTGGGCGGATAGACGTGGTATTCCGGCTCGTCGCGGTCCATCAGCCGGGCGGCGACCAGGGCCTTGAACTCGGCCAGCGGTTCGCCGGCCAGGGCGTGCACCACCCAGGGCTGGAGGTTCCCGCCCGAGGGCGCGCGGGCGGCGGCCTCCAGCAGCTCGCGGACCACGGCGCCCGGCACCGGGTCGGGCCTGAAGGCGCGGACCGACATCCGCCGTTCGACAGCTTCGGAAACGGTCTTGAACGGGATCATCAAGGCCTCGCTAACGGGTGGGCGGCTATCCCCGCGACAAAGGCTTGGCTAGCATCCGGCCGCAAGGTCAAGGCAAGTGCGGCGGGGCCGGCGGCGAAAGGCGAGGGGCGATCGGTGAAGGTGCTGGTGCGTAACATCCTGGTGGCCCTGTTCATCGTGCTGGTCGCCGGGCCGGTGCTGACGGTGATCGTCTACCGCTTCGTGCCGCCGCCGGCGACGCCCCTGATGGTCATCCGCCTGGCCGAGGGCAAGGGCTGGAACCACCATTGGCGGCCGATCGGCGAGGTCTCGCCGGCCCTGCCGCGCGCCCTGATCGCCGCCGAGGACGCCCGGTTCTGCGACCATCACGGCTTCGACTTCGACGCCCTGCAGAAGGCCTACGAGAACAACGGCAAGGGCAGGAAGATCCGTGGCGGTTCGACCATCAGCCAGCAGACCGCCAAGAACGTCTTCCTGTGGCCGGGCCGATCCTATGTCCGCAAGGGGCTGGAGGCCTATTTCACGGTGCTGATCGAGACCCTGTGGGGTAAGAAGCGGATCATGGAGGTCTATCTGAACTCTATCGAATACGGCCCGGGGATCTATGGCGCGGAAGCCGCGTCGCAGGCCTATTTCAAGGTCGGGGCCGATGGGCTGACGCAGCAGCAGGCGGCCCGGCTGGCGGCCATCCTGCCCAGCCCGCTGAAGTGGAAGGCGGTCAATCCGGGGCGCTACGTCAAGAAGCGCTCCAGCCGGATCGGCAGGGCCTCGGGCGCCGTGCGCCGCGACGGCCTGGCGGCCTGCGTGGCCTAGGAGAATCCCGATGATCGCGCCCGGTCCGACCCTGGAAAGCGCTCGCCTGATCCTGCGGCCGCCGGCCGCCGAGGACCTGGACGGTTGGGCCGAGCTGATGGCCGACGCCGAGGCCGCTCGCTTCATCGGCGGCCAGATGAGCCGGTCACAGGCCTGGCGGATGATGGCGACCATGGCCGGCTCCTGGGCGATGAACGGCTTTGGTATGTTCTCGCTGATCGAGAAGGACACCGGCCAGTGGGTCGGCCGGATCGGGCCGTGGCGCCCCGAAGGCTGGCCGGGGAGCGAGGTGGGCTGGAGCCTGCATCCCCGCGCCCACGGCAAGGGCTATGCGGTCGAGGCGGCGACGGCGACCATGGACTGGGCCGTTGATCACCTGGGCTGGACGCGGCTGGTCCACTGCATCGACCCGGCCAACCTGGCCTCGATCAAGGTGGCCCAGCGGATCGGCTCGCGCTTCCTGGAGGTCGGCCGCCTGCCCGAGCCCTATCACGAGGTCGAGGTGCACCTGTGGGGGCAGACCGCGGAAGAGTGGAAGGAGCGGCGGGCTCAGGCCTTCAACGGTCGGGCATAGGCCGCCCGGGCCCGGCCCGAGCGCACGAACACCCGGGTGATCCGCTCGTCGATCGCGCGGATCCGCACCGCGAAATCATCGGCGGCGTCTTCGATCTCGCCGGCGGTCAGCGTGTCGTGGAAGTCCAGGGTCACGCCCAGCAGGATCTCCTGCGGTCCCAGATGCATGCTCAGCACCTCGGCCACGGTGTCGATGCGCGGATCGGCGGCCAGCATCGCGCGCACCGCTTCGACGATGCGGGGCGAGGCCGACTCGCCGGTCAGCAGGCTGCGGGTCTCGTTGGCCAGGAAGATCGCCACACCGACCAGCAGCACGCCGATGGCCGCCGAGGCCGCGCCGTCGGCCCAGGGAAGGCCGACCATCGCCGAGCCGGCCACGCCCAGGGCGGCGATCGCCAGCCCGGCCAGGGCCGCGCCGTCTTCCAGCAGCACGGCGAAGATCGACGGGTCCTTGCTGCGACGGATGGCGCGGAAGAACGGCGCGCCCTTGCGGACGACCTTGAATTCCTTCCAAGCCACCAGAAACGAGCCGCCCTCGAACAGCACGGCCAGGCCGATCACCAGGAAGTTGATCCAGGCCTGTTCGATCGGCTCGGGCCGTCGGATCTTCAGCACGCCCTCGTAGATCGAAAAGGCGCCGCCCAGGGCGAAGATCAGCAGGGCCACGACGAAGGCCCAGAAATAGACCTCCATCCCATAGCCGAACGGATGGGTCTGGCTGGGCGGCTTGCGGGCCCTGGCCAGGCCCAGCAACAGCAGGCCCTGGTTGCCGGTGTCGACGCCGGAGTGGATGGCCTCGGTCAGCATGGCCGAGGAGCCCGTCAGGGCGAAGGCGGCGAACTTGGTGGCGGCGATGGCCAGGTTGCCGGCCAGGGCCGCGTAGACCACGGTGGTCGAGCTGCTGTGGGTTCCCGTCGCGGCCATGCGGCCCGAACGCGGCGGGAGGCGGCCCGTTCCGGCTCGGTCCGCTTTACGGTCGATCGACGGCGAAGCGGATGATGCTGGCGTTCTTGTCGTCGGCGACCCAGATGGCCCCGTCGGCGGCGACGGTGATCCCGACCGGCGTCCCCTGCGGCCGCGCGCCCTCGACCCGGCCCCAGCCCGGGGTCAGCACTTCGGCCTGGGCGGCGGGGCCGGCCCCGAACGGCCGCGAACCGCTGGGATAGATCGGATACGTCGCCCTGGCGCGGGTCAGCGGAACGCCGCCGGCGTCGACCTCGAAGGCGACCAGCCGGCCGCCGGTCGAGCGATAGCCGTGCCAGCTCATCAGCAGCTTGCCCTTCAGCCGGGGGAACATCGCGCCCTGGTACCAGGTCATGGCCAGCGGGGCGACGTGGGGCGGCAGCAGGGCTACGGGCGGGGCGTGGTCGCCGGAGGCGCAGTCCATGGCGCCGGCCCAGCCGGGTGTCGGCGTGGCCATGTCCTGGCAGTAGGGCCAGCCATAGTGCCGGCCGGCCTCGATGCGGTTGACCTCCTCGAACGGGCTCCAGCGGTCGTCGAAATCGTAGCTGTTCTCGGCCTGCAGCACCGTTCCCGACGGATGCACGGCCAGGGCCACCGAATTGCGCAGGCCGCGCGCCAGCATCGTGAACTTCGGGTCCCAGCGGCCGGGCGCCAGGCGGGCGTAGCGGCGGATCCCGGCCGTGGCCTCCTCGCCCTCGGACTGGTCGCAACGGTCGGTTCCGACCCGCGCGCCATTGGCGTCCAGGCATTGGTCCGAGGGCGCGCCGACATTGACCAGCAGGGCGCTGTCGGTCGCGAACACGAACTGCGACAACGGATGGCGATTGTCGTGCAACTTGTTGTCGGGCAGGCCGGTGATCACGTCCTGCACCGTGGCGGCCGGGTCGGCGGCGCGCGGGTCGAAGCGGAAGATCCGGCTCATCTCGCCGACATAGACCAGGCCGTCGGGGCCGATCGCCAGGCCGTGCGGCAGGGACAGGCCGGTCAGCAGCGGCTGCAGCTGCACGGGCTGGCCGGGGACGGCGGTCAGTCTCCAGACCACGCCGCGCGGACGGGTCCAGTCGGCCAGGTCGGCGACCAGCCAAGTCTGGGCGTCCAACTGGACCAGGGTGCGGGGCAGGCGCAGCTGACGGTCGGCGAAGGCGCCGGGCGTAGGACCGGCCACCAGGCCGGCGCACAGGCCTTTCTCGGTCTCGATCGCCAGCCGGGGCCAGCCGTCGCAGGTTCCTTCGACCTTGTAGGCCACCCGCGGCGCGGCTTGAACGGCGCCGGCGACCAGGCCGGCGGCCAAGCCGAAAACCAAGGCGATTCCCGCCCGCACCATGTCGCCGCCCCCGTCCGATCAGAGGCTGCGATCTAGCGTTGCATCGGGGCGAAAGGGAAGAGGGCGTCAGACCCGATTGTAAGGGTATCGGTCGCGGATCATCCGCTGGAAGAACCGGCCCTTCGACGGCGCCCGTTCGAAGGCCTCGGTCACGCGGGGCGGCACCCCGACATAGACGTATTCGTCGCCGTCGATGAACGTGACGAACAGCTTGCCGTGCTCGGGCTCGTAGTCGATTCGCCGGATCGCCGTGGAGTCGACACGCATGGCTGGAAGTCTCCGCATGAGGATCGGTTTCAGACGAAAAGCGCGTGGCCGCCGTGGGCGGTTCCAGCCTTTTCGTGGGCGCCTGTTTTGGGTGCAATCCCGAGCGAACTGGGTTGTAGTCCGAGGATCGGAAGGCTCCGCTTCACGGGAGTCGGGGAGAAGCGCCTATGCAACCACATTCCTGGGTCGCGATCGTCACGATCGCCGCGCTGCTGGTCTATGTCTGGATGACCGCCCGCATCAGCCGCGCGCGGGCCAAGTGCGGCATCCACGCGCCGGCCATGACCGGCGATCCCATCCTCGAACGCCACATCCGTGTCCAGGCCAACACCCTGGAATGGCTGCCGCTGTTCCTGCCGTCGCTGTGGCTGTTCGCGATCTATTGGAGCGATCTAGTCGCCGTCATCCTGGGCGTGATCTGGATCGTCGGACGGATCGTCTACGCCCTGGGCTATGTGGCCGATCCGGGCAAGCGCGAGGCTGGCTTCATCATCCAGGCCCTGGCGACGGCGGTCCTGCTGTTCGGCGCCCTGGGACGCGTCATCTGGGTGCTGGCGACGGTCGGGGCCTAGCAGGCCGTTGGCCCGGCGGGCGGAGCTTGGCTAAGAGGGACTGGCCATGATCCTGCCCGTCGATCCCACCCGCTACAGCGCTTTCCTGGTGACCATGTTCGTCATGGCCATAACCCCGGGGCCGGCCAACCTGTTCGCCATCGCCACCGGCATGCAGAGGGGCAAGGGCGCGGCCTTGCTGGGCGTGGCGGGCATGAACACCGCCACCCTGGTCTGGTTCGGCTGTTCGGCCGTGGGGCTGGGCGCGCTGATCATCGCCTTCCCGAAAGCCTTCCACCTTCTGGCCCTGGCCGGCGCGGCCTATCTGGTCTGGCTGGGGGTCAAGTCGATCCGGTCGGGCCTGAAGGACGCGGGCGGCGAGGGCGAGGCGCACAGGTCGTTCCGCATGGGCCGCTCGGCGTTCCGCGACGGCTTCGCCGTGCAGATCGCCAACCCCAAGATCCTGCTGTTCTTCACCGCCGTGCTGCCGCCGTTCATCGACGTCCAGCGGCCGCTCGCGCCACAACTTCTGATGTTCGCCGCCGCCACCATCGGCATGGACCTGATCAGCATGAGCAGCTACGGCCTGGGCGGCGCGGCGCTGTCGTCGCGGATGACCGAACCGGGGTTCCGCAAGGGTTTCGCGATCGTGGTCGGGGTCTTGCTGATCACCGCCGCGGGGCTGATCGTGGCGCGCGGCTGATCTCATCGCTGAAACGCAATGGCCTTGGCGAAACCACAAAGCTGGGCCATGCATTAGACTGATGGGACGAAAAGAGTCTTTTCGCCAAGATTCCGAGTGAAGGAATGCGCCATGACTAATCGCAAGACCCTATCCGGCAAGGCCGGGATGGTCGCGGCCGTGGCGCTGGCCGCCCTGCTGACGGCCTGCGCCACCGCCACCCCCTACCAGCCGAACATCCGGGGCCAGCAGGCCACGGGCGGCTTCTCCGAACAGCGCCTCGAAGGCGACCGCTACCGCGTGACCTTCGCCGGCAACAGCCTCACCTCGCGCGAGACCGTCGAGCGCTATCTGCTGTACCGGGCCGCCGAACTGACCACCCAGCAAGGCTACGACTGGTTCGAGACGGCCGACCGCCGGACCGACCGCGACGCCCGCACGGTGATCGACAGCGACCCCTTCGGCCGGCCGTTCGGCTATTACGGCGGCGGCTACGGCTACTGGCGCCCGGCCTGGCGCTATTACGGCCCCCGCTACGGCGGCTGGCGCGCCTGGGATCCCTACTGGGGCGACCCGTTCTTCGATCGCGCCGAGATCCGGACGATCGAGAAGTTCGAGGCCAGCGCCGAGATCGTGATGCATCGGGGCGCCAAGCCGTCGGGCGATCCGCGGGCCTATGACGCGCGCGAGATCATGGCCAACCTGGCGCCCAGCATCCAGCGGCCGGCGCCGAAGTAGTCTTCCACCTTCTCCCCTTGCGGGAGAGGGCGAGCGACGGGCTGAAGACAGGACCGCCGCGATCAGCCGAAAGGCCGGTCGCGGCGGTTTCCGTTTGGGCGCCTTACCGCGGCGCCATGCGGATGCCGCCGTCCAGGCGCACGTCCTCGCCGTTGAAATAGCCGCAGGTGATCATGGTCAGCGCCAGCTGGGCGTATTCCTCCGGATTGCCCAGGCGCTTGGGGAACGGCACCGAGGCGGCCAGGGCGGCCTTCACGTGCTCGGGCGCGCCGTTCATCAGCGGGGTGTTGAAGATGCCCGGCAGGATGGTGTTGACCCGGACGCCGTCGTTCATCAGGTCGCGGGCGATCGGCAGGGTCATGCCGATGACGCCGCCCTTGCTGGCCGAATAGGCGGCCTGGCCGACCTGGCCGTCCTCGCCCGCCACGCTGGCGGTGTTGACGATCGCGCCGCGCTCGCCGTCCGCCAGCGGCTCCAGGTCCAGCATGCCCTTGGCCGACTTGGCGATGCAGCGGAAGGTGCCGACCAGGTTGATCTGGATGATCATGTTGAAGGCGTCGAGCGGGAAGTGCCGGGCCTCGCCGGTGGCCTTGTCGCGGCTGGCGGTCTTGATGGCGTTGCCGGTCCCGGCGCAGTTGACCAGCACCCGCTCCTGGCCGTGAGCGGCGCGGGCCTTCGCGAAGCCGGCGTCGACGGCTTCGTCCGAGGTGACGTCGACCTTGCAGAACACCCCGCCGATCTCCCGGGCGACTTCTTCGCCCTTAGCCGCGTTCATGTCGAAGATGGCGACTCTGACGCCTTGGGCGGCCAGGGCGCGGGCGGTGGCCTCACCCAGGCCCGAGGCGCCTCCGGTGACGACGGCGGCGACGGTGCTATCGAGTTTCATGGACGTTTCCTCGGAGCTTGCGTTTAATTGGAACTTGAGGAGCGGTTTAACCCGATGAGCGCTGACGCCAAACCATCCCCTGACGTCAACCCCGAGGCCAACGCCCGCGAGGTGCTGGACCCGAAGAAGGCGCTCGTGCCGGCCACGGTGCGGGTCAACGAGCAGCGGGTGGCGCGCGGCTTCTGGCCGAAGATTCGCAAGGTGGCGTCCAAGGTCCCGTTCGCGGCCGACGCCCTGTCGCTGTGGTGGTGCGCCAAGGATCCGACCACCCCGACCGCCGCCAAGGGCATGATGCTGGCGGCCCTGGCCTATTTCGTGCTGCCGACCGACGCGATCCCCGACGTGCTGCCGGCCATCGGCTTCACCGACGACGCCGCCGTCATCGCGGCTCTGATCGCCATCGTCGGCAAGAATCTCAAGCCCCGCCACAAGGACGAGGCCAAGACCTTCCTCGCCAAGCTGGGCGCGGATGACTGACCTCCTGTTGTGGGGTTTGGCCGGGATCTGCGCGGCGCTGTACGGCCTGGTTCTGGTCCAGCGGCCGCCGTCGGTCCTGCGGACCCTAGTCAAGACAATGGCCGTCGGGGCCCTGGCCGGGCTGGCCTATCTGGAGGGCGGCGGGCCGTGGCTGGCGATCGCCCTGGCCCTGTGCGCGGTCGGCGACGCCTTCCTGGCCGGCGATCCCAAGCGCTGGCTGCCGTTCGGCCTGGCCGCCTTCCTGGCCGGCCATGTCGTCTACGGGCTGCTGTTCTGGCGCGAGCGGGGGTCCGTCGGGACGGCGTTCTGGGCTGTCGCGCCGCTGATCGTGCTGGCCGCCGCCGTGATGCTGGCGCGGTTGTGGCGGTCGCTGGGCGCGCTGAAGCCGGCGGTGGTCCTCTACGTCCTGGCCATCGTGACCATGGTGTCGACCAGCCTGCTGCTGCCGCGCCCGCGCTGGCCGGCCACGGTTGGCGCCCTGGCCTTCATGGCCTCCGACGCGATCCTGTCGTTCGACCTGTTCAAGGGGACCAGGCTGGCCGGCTCGCCCCGATTGACGGCCTGGGCGGGGTGGTTCCTGTATTTCGGCGGCCAGGCGATGATCACCTGGGGCATGTTGCGATAGGGAGCGACCTTTGTCCGACGCCTTCGACGTCTCCGTCCTGCCCTTCGCCGCACTGATGGGGCTGGAGATCACCCATGCGGCGGCCGACCGGGTCGAGGGACGGCTGGTCGTCCGGCCCGACCTCTGCACGGCCGGCGGCATCCTCCACGGCGGGGCGGCCATGGCCCTGGCCGACAGCCTGGGCGCGGTCGGCGCCTTTCTGAGCACGCCGGCCGGGACGCGCACGACCACGCTGGAGAGCAAGACCAACTTCATCGGCGGCGCCCGGGCCGGGACCACGGTCAGCGCCGTCTCGACGCCCTTGCACGTCGGCCGTCGCTCCCGCGTCTGGACCACCCGGATCCAAGGCGAAGGCGGCAAGCTGGTGGCGGTGGTCACCCAGACGCAGATGACTGTGGAGACTTGAGCCGTGGCCCTGTTCGAAGCGCGTCCGATCACCGTGTCGATCGCCCGCCCGGCCGACCAAGTCTACGACTTCGCTCGCCGGCCCGAGAGCTTCCCCAAGTGGGCCGCCGGCCTCGGCGGGAGCCTGACCCGCGACGGCGACCGCTGGATCGGCCACGGGCCGGACGGCGATGTCGACGTGCGGTTCTCGCCGGAGAACCCCTACGGCGTGCTCGACCACTGGGTGACCCTGCCCGACGGAAGCGAGATCAGCATTCCCTTGCGCGTCGTGCCCAATGGCGACGGGGCCGAGGTCACTCTGACCCTGTTCCGGGTCCCCGGCATGGACGACGCCCGGTTCGAGCGCGACCAAGGCATGGTCGCCGCTGACCTGGCCAGGCTGAAGGCTCTGCTGGAAGCATGATCACCCTGCGCGGACCCCGCCCGGGCGACTATGGCTGGATCGTCCAGCGGCACGGCGTTCTGTATGCGGAGGAAGAGGGCTGGGACGTGCGGTTCGAGGGGCTGGTGGCCGGCGTCGTGGCCGAGTTCATCAAAAGCTTCGACCCGGCGCGCGAGGCTTGCTGGATCGCCGAGCATCATGATGTCCATGGAGGCCGGCCCGTCGGCTCGATCCTGCTGGCCCGCGAAAGCGACACGGTCGGCCGCCTGCGCCTGCTGCTGGTCGAGCCCTCGGCCCGCGGGCTGGGCGTCGGCGACAAGCTGGTGGCCGAATGCGTGAACTTCGCGCGGCTCGCCCGCTACCGCGAAGTGGTGCTCTGGACCCAGAGCAACCTGCTGCCCGCCCGCCGCCTCTACGAGCGCGCCGGCTTCGTGCTGGAGGACAGCTGGCCCTATGACGGCTTCGGCGACGGGCTGATCTCGGAGACGTGGCGGCTGCGGCTTTAGGTCCCGGCGACGGCGTAGGCGCCGTCGACCGTCCACGGTGCGCGCTCCAGATAGGTCTTGGCCCGCGCCGGTTCCTTCATCCTGTCGTAGGTCCCGCTTTCGTAGCGCTCGAAGAAATAGGCGCGGTATTGCGGGTTGTCGAAAGTCAGAAGGCCGCGTTTCTCGGCGTCGCGGAAGAAGCGTCCCAGGGCGGTGATCGGCTCCAGATTGCCAGTGTCCGGCACGCGTACGACGCGGGCGCCCACGGCCTTGCCGGTCAGCACCGGACCCACCGGCCAGTTCATGCCGTCGCGGTCGACGGCGATGGTGAAGAAGGCGTCGCCGCCATAGGCCGCCTGGACGCAGTGATAGGTCTTCCATTGCCGCACGGCCTCGGCGGCCAGGGGCTCGGCGTCGGCCGTCCGCGCGCTGACCTGGGCCAGCTCGGTCAGCGGGGCGTTCGGCAGCAGGGTCATGCCCTTGAACGGCGAGGCCGGCGGCTCGACCATGTCCTCGACGTCCATGTCGGCAAGGCGCTTCTGCTCGAGCGCCACCTGGCGGCGCCAATAGGGATAGAAGGCCTGGATATCCGCGGCGGTGGCCTCGACCGGGCAGTCGGCCAGCATCTTCGGCGCCAGGGTGTTCAGGGCCTTGGCGCGGAAGCCGTTGAGGGCGCGCTGCATGATCAGGGCGCGGCCCTGGCGGCCGTTGTCCACGCCGGTGAAGTCGAACATCGGATTGAGCGGCGACTCGAACTCGCTGGCCAGGACCGGCTGGCCGTCCAGCCGCGCCAATTGGCCGACCTCGGCGATCTCCTTGGAGAAGTCCTTCGGCGCGGCGAGGGCCGGGGCGCCGATCGCCAGAAGCGCCATGGTCGCGAGGAGGACCTTGGGACGACGAAACACCGACAGCATCGACGCGTACTCCGGAGGGTAATATGCGCAACCTAGGGAAGCTATTTTTCCCCTGCAACTGATCTTTGGTCCAGGACGGCTCAGCCCATCAGATGGCCGCGCCAGGCTTCGCGCAGCACCTTCTTGTCGATCTTGCCCGTCGCCGTCAGCGGAATCGCAGCGAACACCACGTCGTCGGGCGTCCACCATTTGACGATCCGCGGCGCCAGATAGTCCAGCACCTCGGCCTTGCTCACCGAGGCGCCCTCGTGGGCCTCTATCACCAGCAACGGCCGCTCCTCCCACTTGGGGTGCGGCACGCCCACGACGGCGGCGATCTTCACGCCCGGACAGCCGGCGGCGATGTTCTCCAGGTCGATCGAGCTGATCCATTCGCCACCGGACTTGATGACGTCCTTCTGGCGGTCGGTGATGCGCATGAAGCCATGCTGATCGAGGGTGGCGATGTCGCCGGTGTCGAACCAGCCGTCGGCGTCGGCGACATCGTGTTCCTGGCGGTAGTAGCGGCGGACCACCCACGGGCCGCGCACTTTCAGAGCGCCCGAGGTCTGGCCGTCGCGCGGAGCCTCGGCGCCGTCCTCGGTCTCGACCCGCAGCTCTATGCCGAACTGCAGCCGGCCCTGGCGGGTCCAGATGGCGTCGTTCAGGGCCGCCTCGCCGAGCGCGGCCAGGGACGGGGTCGGGGTGGCGACCACGCCGATCGGGCAGGTCTCGGTCATGCCCCAGATCTGCAGCACGTCGACGCCGTACCGGGTCTTGAAGGCCTCGGCCATGGCGCGCGGCACGGCGCTGCCGCCGATCACGACCCTCTTGAGGCTGTCCGGCCGTTGGCCGGTCTGTTCCAGGAACGCCAGGTACATCGTCCAGATCGTCGGCACCCCGCCGGTGAAGGTCACGCCTTCGCCCTGGATCAGTTGGTGCAGCGCGGCGCCGTCCATCCTGTCGGCCGGCAGCACCAGCTTGGCGCCGCAGATCGGGGCGGTGAACGGCAGGCCCCAGGCGGTGGCGTGGTAGAGGCTGGAGCAGGGCATGACCACGTCGAAGGCGGTCAGGCCGAAGGCGCTGGCCAGGCCGCCGGCCATGGCGTGCAGCACCACGGCGCGATGCGAATAGAGCACGCCCTTGGGATCGCCCGTCGTGCCCGAGGTGTAGCAGAGGAAGGCTCCGGCGTTCTCGTCCAGGGTCGGCCAATCGATCGTCCCGGCCTCGCCGGCGATCAGGGTCTCGTACGAAATCGCCCCGACCCCGGCCTCGCGAGCGCGCGCGGCGTCCGACAGCATGACAAAGGTCTTCACCGTGGTCAGGCGCGGCGCCAGCCGGGCGACCAGCTCGGCGAAATTGCGGTCGAACAGCAAGACGCCGCTGGCCGCGTGGTTGATGGTGAAGACGATCTGGTCGTCCGACAGCCGGGGATTGGCGGTGTGCAGCACCGCGCCCAGGCCAGGCACGGCGTAGAACAGCTCCAGGTGCCGATGGGTGTTCCAGGCCAGGGAGGTGACCCGGTCGCCGGAGGTCACGCCCAGCCGCGCCAGGGCGTTGGCGGCCTGAGCCGCGCGGCGGGCCAGGCCCGCATAATCATAGCGCCAGACAGGCTCGTCGATCAGCCGGGAGACGACCTCGCGCCCGCCGTGGGCGTCGGCCGCGTAACGCAGGATGCCGCTGACCAGTAGCGGCGTGGTCTGCATCAGGCCCGGGATCATGGGCGCTCCTCCCTTGTCGTTTTGGGAGCAGCTTAGAGCGTCGCCGGGGGAAGGGTAGGCCCCCTCGCGCCTAGAACTCTTCCCAGCCGTCCACGGCGACTGCGGCGTTGCCATTGAAGGCGGCGGCGACCCGGGTCTGGGCCGCGCGCGCCGGGCTGGCGACCGGGCGCGCGGCGGGCGTGGCCGCGACGGGGCGCGAGGCCTCGCCGCCGACCTTGAAGCGGCCGACCAGGGCGGCCAGTTCGCTGGCTTCGCCCTTCAGCGAGTGGGTCGCGGCGGTGGCTTCCTCGACCATGGCGGCGTTCTGCTGGACGACCTGGTCCATCTGGTTCACGGCGCTGTTGACCTGGTGCAGGCCGGTCGCCTGTTCCTGGGCCGAGGCGGCGATCTCCTTGACCAGGCTGTCGATCGACGCGACCTGGTCGACGATGGCCTGCAGGGCCTGGCCGGTCTGGCCGACCAGGCTGACGCCGGTTCCGACCTGGGCGGTCGAGGTCGAGATCAGACCCTTGATTTCTTTGGCGGCGTCGGCCGAGCGCTGGGCCAGGGCCCGCACCTCCTGGGCCACGACCGCGAAGCCGCGACCCGCGTCGCCGGCCCGGGCCGCCTCGACGCCCGCGTTCAAGGCCAGCAAATTGGTCTGGAAGGCGATCTCGTCGATCACCCCGATGATCTGCGCCACCTGCTGCGAAGAGGTCTCGATCTCGGTCATGGCGCTGACGGCCTGGCTGACGATCTGGCCGGACTTTTCGGCGCCGGTCCGGGCGTTGGCGACCAGGCCGGAAACCTCGTTGGCGCCGGCGGCGGTCTTGCGCACGGTGGCGGTGATCTGGTCGAGGGCGGCGGCGGTCTCTTCCAGGCTGGCGGCCTGCTGCTCGGTGCGGCGCGACAGGTCGTCCGAGGCGCTGGCGATTTCTTCCGAGCCGGAACGGATGCCGTCGGTCGCGCCGTTGATGCCGCGCAGCGCGTCCTGCAGGCGGTCGGCGGCGGTGTTGAAGTCGGACTTCAGCTGCGCGGCCTTGGGGGCGAAGTCGATGCTGATGCGGTGAGTCAGGTCGCCATCGGCCAGGCGGTCGAGCGCCTGCGCCAGGGCGCCGATCGCGACGGCGTCGGCTTGAGCCTCGGCGGCCTTCTCGGCTTCGCGCTGGGCGCGCTCGGCCTCGGTCAGGCGGCGCTGCTCGACGGTCTCGCCTTCCAACCGCGCCTTGACCACGGCGGCGTCCTTGAAGCTGAGCAGGGCGTCGGCCATCAGGCCGACCTCGTCCTTGCGGCCGATCGCCGGGACCTCGGCGTCGTTGTCGCCCGAGGCCAGGCGGCGCATGACGGCGGTCATCCGCGACACCGGGGCGCCGATCGTGCTCGACAGCAGCCAGCCCATCAGGCCGGCGATGGCCAGGGCGGCCAGACCGCCGATCACCAGCGACCGGGTCGCCAGCGTCATGGCGACCTTCTGCTCCTTGGTGCGGATGGCCACGCGCTCGAGGGCGGCGCTCGACAGGTCGTCCTGCATGGCGCGCAGCTCGTCCATGCTCTTTCTGCCGGCCAGCGCGCCGGCCTGGGTCTTGCCGGCGACCGGGTCCTTCATCGCCGCCAGGGCCGGCTCGGCGATGTCGCGCCGCCAGTCGGCCATGGCGGCCCGCATGCGCTGGATGCGGTCCTTCTGGGCGGCCTGGGTGGTCTTGGCCTCGAAGGCGTCCAGCGCCTTGTCGAACTCGGCGGCGTTGTGCCGGTAGACTTCGGCGAACGCCGGATCGTCGGTGAGGGCGTAGCCCCGCAGGGCGTTCTGCTGCTCCAGGATCAGGCCCATCATGGTCTCGGCCTGGCCGGCCAGGACGAGGCTGCGCTGACTGGAGGTCGAGGCCTTGTCGATGCTTTGCAGGCTGGCGAAGACGACGCTGGACGAGACCACGAAGGCCAGGATCAGCGCGCTGAACGCGATCCCGAGCTTCGTGGAGATTTTCAGGTCTTGGAACCGCATCGCTCGCCCCGCGCGCCGCTGTTGAAAACGACGGGCAGGATTTCGCCGGGAAGCGTTAAGGTTACGTTGCGGAATCCGTCAAGATAACGTCAGTATTTCAACGTCCTAGGTGCGACAATACCGCGTCGCCCATCTTAACCGTCGATAGATCCCCGCCCAGGTCGCGGGTGCGGGCCCCGGCGTCCAGCGCCGCCTTGACCGCGGCCAGCAGGGTGTCGGCGGCGTCGGCGCGGTTCAGCGACCAGCGCAGGGCCATCTCGAACGACAGGATGGCGGCCAGCGGATTGGCCACGCCCTTGCCGGCGATGTCGGGGGCCGAGCCGTGGATGGGCTCGTAGAGGCCCGGCTTGCCCGCCGCGCCCAGCGCCGCCGAGGGCAGCATGCCCAGCGAGCCGGTCAGCATGGCCGCGGCGTCCGACAGGATGTCACCGAACAGATTGTCGGTGACGATGACGTCGAACTGCTTGGGCGCGCGGACCAGTTGCATGGCGCAGTTGTCGGCCAGGATGTGCTCCAGCTGGACGTCGGCGTAGTCGCGGGCGTGCAGGTCGGTGACGACCTGCTTCCACAGCAGGCCGCTTTCCATGACGTTGGACTTCTCGGCCGAGGCCACGCGGTTGCCGCGGCCGCGGGCCAGCTCGAAGGCCACCCGGGCCACGCGCTCGATCTCGCCGGTGGTGTAGACCTGGGTGTCGACGCCGCGTTTTTGCCCGCCGCCCAGGTCCTCGATGCCGCGCGGCTGGCCGAAATAGACGCCGCCCGTCAGTTCGCGGACGAACATGATGTCCAGGCCCGAGACCAGCTCGCGCTTGAGGCTGGAGGCGTCGGCCAGGGCTTCGAAGCAGTAGGCCGGGCGCAGGTTGGCGTAGACGTCCATCGCCTTGCGCAGGTTCAGCAGGCCGGCTTCGGGGCGCAGGTGGCGCGGGGCGTTGGCCCACTGCGGGCCGCCGACGGCGCCCATCAGCACCGCGTCGCTGGCCAGGGCGGCGTCGCGGACCTCGTCGGTCAGCGGCGCGCCATGGGCGTCGTAGCTGGCGCCGCCATAGATCCGCTCCTCGACGTTCAGGTCGGGGGTCAGGACCTCGGCGACCCGGCGCACCTGGGCGCAGACCTCGGGGCCGATCCCGTCGCCGGGCAGGAGCAGAAGCGTGGGCATCGGAAGGCTCTCTTAGATGGTGCGGTAGTCGGAGACGTCGAAGGACGCCATGCGGCGATCGTGGACGCCCAGTTCGGCGCAGCGCAGCCGCCAGGCGGCCATGTGCGGACTGGCGCGGTGGAAGGCCAGGGCGTCCTCGTCGACGAAGTGCTCATAGACCCGGATCAGGCCGGGATCGAGCGGATCCTCGCTCAGCGCATAGTCCAGACAGCCCGGCTCGGCCCGGCTGCCCTCGACCTGGGCGCGGAGGTGCGGGCGCAGGTCGGCCAGGCGCTCGGGGGCGACGCGGATCGTGCCGGCGAGGATGACGGTCATCAACCTTCCAGCCAGGGCCGGTCCAGCGCCCGCTTGCTTTCGTAGAGGTCGATGTCGGCGCTATGCATCAGGGTCTCGCCGATGGCGTCCAGGCCCTTGAGCATCTTGTCCTTGCGGACCGGGTCGATGTCGAAATGGAAGCTCTTGCCCGAGGGCGAGATGACGGTCTGGGCTTCCAGGTCGACGCTGACCATGTGGTTGCCGCCCTTGGCCTCGTCCATCAGCTGGGCGACTTCCTCGGGCTTCAGGACCACGGGCAACAGGCCGTTGTTGAAGCAGTTGTTGTTGAAGATGTCGGCGAAGCTGGTCGAGATCACGCACAGGATCCCGAAGTCCATCAGCGCCCACGGGGCGTGCTCGCGCGACGACCCGCAGCCGAAGTTGTCGCCGGCGATCAGCACGGACGAGCCCTTGTACTCCGGGCGGTTCAGCACGAAGTCGGCGATCTCGTTCCCGTCGCCGTCGAAGCGGAAGTCGTAGAACAGGCCCTTGGCCAGGCCCTCGCGCTCGACGGTCTTTAGGAACTGCTTGGGGATGATCTGGTCGGTGTCGATATTGGCCAGCGACAGCGGCGCCGCGCGGCCGTCCAGACGGGTGAAGGCTTGCATGGCCTCGCCTCCTAGTTCTTCAGGGTCTGGGTGATGGCCCAGTATTCGTTGCGGCCGCCGGTTTCACCGGTGGCCGGGTCGGTGAGCTTGATCTTGGCTTCGCAGTCGGCCTTGGTCGTCAGGCCGCTCTTGATGTCGACCTCGTAGTCGCAGGCCGAGGTGTGGTCGAAGCTCATCTTCTCGAACATCGTCTTGGCCTCGGGTTTGTTCGCCTCGGGGCCCATGCGCGCCATCATGGCCTGGACCATCTGGGCCATGCTGGCGCGCAGCGATTCAGGGTCCAGGGTCTGGGTCCAGCGCAGGGTGGCGACGCCGCGGGCGGTGTCGACCTTCTGGACGACCAGCGCGGTCCTGGTCTTGATCGGCGAGCCGCCCAGCGGGCTAGGCATCAGGTCTTCGGCAGTCGCCGGCTTGCCCGGTTCGAGCTCGACATTGATCGGGATCGACAGGAAGCCGTCTTCCTTCAGCAACAGGCCGGCCGCCTGTTCCGGGCTCATGTTGGCGAACATCGAGATCGCGGCGTCCAGGTTCTTGGCGACATCCTTGTCGCCGCTGGCCAGGGTCGTCATCGACTTGCGGATCTCGGCCACCAGCCCGGGCCAGTCCTCGATGGACGAAGGCGCCAGGCTTTCGTCGGCGACGTAGACCATGGTCCGGTTCATCAACCCGCCGAGCGCCGCCTCGACCTTGGCGGCCTCGGGACCGCTGATCGGCAGCTTGGTGGCGGTCGGCTTGAGGGTGACGCGATAGCCCTCGCCCTTGGCTTCGATGGTCTTGTCGTAGCGGGTCTCGGCGCTGTTGCGCATGGTCTTGCCGGCGCGGACGTCCTCGCGCGTCTTGACCACCACCATCTCGACCTTGGCGGTCCTGGGCAGGTCCAGCGGCGCGGCGTAGGTCGCGGTCGCGGCCAGGGCGGCGAGGATCACGACAGCCACGTGCGCACGTCCACCAGGTGGCCGGCGATCGCCGCCGCCGCCGCCATGGCCGGCGAGACCAGGTGGGTGCGGCCGGCGCGGCCCTGACGGCCTTCGAAGTTGCGGTTGCTGGTCGAGGCGCAGCGCTCGTGCGGGGCCAGCTTGTCGGGGTTCATGGCCAGGCACATCGAGCAGCCCGGCTCGCGCCAGTCGAAGCCGGCGGCCTTGAAGATGGCGTCCAGCCCCTCGGCCTCGGCCTGCTCCTTCACCAAGCCCGAGCCCGGCACGACCATGGCCTTGACGTGGTCGGCGACCAGCCGGCCGTGCAGGAAGGCTTCCTGCACCACGGCGGCGGCGGCGCGCATGTCCTCGATCCGGCTGTTGGTGCACGAGCCGATGAACACCCGGTCGATGCGGGCTTCCGAGATCGGCTGGCCGGCGGTCAGGCCCATATAGTCCAGCGCCCTGTGGGCCGCGGCGCGCTTGTCCGGGGTGGCGAAGCTTTCCGGGTCGGGAACGTTGCCGGTCACCGGAATGACGTCCTCGGGCGAGGTGCCCCAGGTGACCATCGGGACCAGGGCCGAGCCGTCGATCACCACGGTGCGGTCGAAATGGGCGTCTTCGTCGCTGACGAAGCTCTTCCAGTACGACAAGGCCATGTCCCAGGCCGCGCCCTTCGGCGCCGACGGCTTGCCCTGGATATAGGCGAAGGTCTTGTCGTCCGGCGCGACCAGGCCGGCCTTGGCGCCGCCCTCGATGGTCAGGTTGCACAGGGTCATGCGGCCTTCCATCGACAGGTCGCGGACCACCTGGCCGGCGAACTCGATGACATAGCCGGTGCCGCCGGCCGTGCCGATCTCGCCGATCACGGCCAGGGCGACGTCCTTGGCGGTGACGCCGGGACCCAGCTGGCCGTCGACGCGGACCAGCATGTTCCTGGCCTTCTCCTGGCGCAGGGTCTGGGTGGCCAGGACGTGCTCGACCTCGGAGGTGCCGATGCCGTGGGCCAGGGCCCCGAAGGCGCCGTGGGTCGAGGTGTGGCTGTCGCCGCAGACGATGGTCATGCCCGGCTGGGTGCGGCCCTGCTCGGGACCGACCACGTGGACGATGCCGTTGCGGATGTCGCCCATCGGGAAGAATTCGATGCCGTTGTCCTGGACGTTGCGGGCCAGGGTCTTCAGCTGCAGGCGCGCCTCGTCGTCGGCCACGGCGTCGACGCCCAGGGCTTGGCCCTCGGTCGGGATGTTGTGGTCGGCCACGGCCAGGGTGCGGTCGGGCCGGCGCACCTTGCGCCCGGCCGCGCGAAGCCCGGCGAAGGCCTGCGGGGTGGTGACCTCGTGGATCAGGTGCAGGTCGATATAGAGGATCGCTTCGCCGTTGGTTTCGCTGACGACGTGGGCGTCCCAGATCTTGTCGTAGAGGGTCTTGCGTGCGCGGGTCATGATACCCGCGCATCTAGGCCCTGAGACGGGGCGCGTAAAGCGAGGAAACGCCGAAAATTCACGTTCACCGGCCGGTGTGGCGATCAATCCTGCCCCACGGGCGTCACGCGCGGACGTTCTGACGCAGTTTCTTGCCTCGGGAGCGGATCCGGAGAGGGGGCGGGCCGCAAGGGCGTGTTCCCGGAACGCAAAGAGGGCGCGCTCTGTGGCGCGCCCTCATATCGCATTTCCTTCAGTGGCCATGACGCCGTTTCTGAAGAGGGCCACTCCCTAGCAAGGGGGCGGTCTATAAGCCCGTCGCAGATGCGGTGGGGGTGCGCTCACAAAACACCAAGGAACGTCGTTTTGTCAATATGTTCGTGCGCTCGTCTGTGAGCTTGGCCATTGAAACCCTTAAGAAAAAGGCCCCGGCGTCTCCGCCGGGGCCTCGATCCTTCGCAGGTCGCGCGCCTTATTCGGCGTCGGTCTTGCGGACGTTCGAGCGCTCGGCGATGCGGGCCGACTTACCGCGACGGTCGCGCAGGTAGTACAGCTTGGCGCGACGGACGACGCCGCGACGCTTGACTTCGATGCTTTCGATGCTCGGCGACAGCAGCGGGAACAGACGCTCCACGCCTTCGCCGAACGAGATCTTGCGGACGGTGAAGCTCTCGTGCACGCCGCCGCCCGAACGGGCGATGCAGACGCCCTCATAGGCCTGGACGCGCTCGCGCTCGCCTTCCTTGATGCGGACGTTGACGCGCAGGGTGTCGCCCGGCTCGAACTCGGGAATGGCGCGGGCGGCCAGCAGACGCTGGGCTTCTTCGCGCTCGAGTTCCTTGATGATGTTGGCAGCCATAATTCTAGTCTCCTTTGGGCTTACCCGTTTTTTTCGGGCCGCCTTTTGCCTGTTGATTGGCGAGATGCGCTTCCCAGAGGTCTGGACGCCGCTCGCGGGTGGTTTCTTCACGCATACTGGTCCGCCACTGGGCCACCTTCTTGTGGTCGCCCGACAGCAGCACCTCGGGGATGTCGAGCCCTTCGAACGTCCGCGGCCTGGTGTACTGCGGATGCTCGAGGAGACCGTCCTCGAAGCTTTCTTCCTGAGTGCTCTCGAAATTGCCCAGAACCCCTGGAGCCAATCGAACGCACGCCTCGATCACGACCATCGCCGCCGCCTCGCCACCGGCGAGAACCGCGTCTCCGACCGAGACCTCCTCGAACCCCCGGGCGTCGAGCACCCGCTGGTCCACCCCCTCGAAACGGCCGCACAGGACGACGACGCCCGGCGCCTTGGCCCATTCCTTGACGCGCGCCTGGGTCAGGGGCCGACCCCGGGCGCTCATGTACAAAAGCGGCCGCCCACCGACCTCCACGCTGTCCAGCGCGGCGGCGATGACGTCCGCTTTCAATACCGCTCCCACGCCGCCACCCGCGGGGGTGTCGTCGAGGAAGCCGCGCTTATCCTTGGAAAACCCCCGAATGTCCAGCGTTTCCAATCGCCACAGGTCCTGCTCCTTCCATGCCGTGCCGATCAGCGAGACGCCGAGCGGGCCGGGAAAGGCCTCGGGGAACATGGTCAGGACGGTGGCGGTGAACGGCATGGGCGCTCCATAGCGCCCAAAGCCGCCAAAAATCTAGGCCAGGACGGTTTTAGGCAGGGGTTTGCCGGCTTCGGCGGGCATCAGGGGAGGAGTCAGCTTCACCGGCTCGCTGGTCGGGCCGGCAGGGCGCGCGACGTGGTGCACGGGGGCCACGGCCATGACGGCGGCGGTGGTCAGGGTGGCGGCGACGAGCGCCGCACCGACGCGGATCTTCTTCCATGAAACCATGGGCCGAGGTCTTCCTGTGTTTCGGGTCGTCCGAACCAAAGCCCGGGAAAGGAGGAGGTTCCCGTTTTTGCGGCCGAGGCGAACCTCCTGCCTCTAGGGCAGGCAATTGACCTCGCCAAGGCGGCAATACGACGCGTTCGCCGCAATTGACAGATCGCCGCTCTCGCGGGCGCCGTCGGCCCGGATGTGTCAGCAGCGGGTCATCCAGGTCCGATTTCCGCGAGACGGCCGGGGCGGGATTGCCCGATAGTCCGCACGCCTGATCCTTCGGAGCCGTTTCCATGACCACGACCGCCGACCGCTTCCACGCCCTGCACGCCGGGCCCGACGTGCTGGTCCTGCCCAACGCCTGGGACGCGGCCAGCGCCGCCCTGATGGAGGACGCGGGGGCCAAGGCCGTGGCCACCTCCAGCGCCGCCGTGGCCTGGGCGCGGGGCTATGCCGACGGCGACGCCGTTCCCGTGGCGGCCGTCGTCGACACCGTCGCCGGCATCGCCCGGGTGGTGTCGGTTCCGGTCACCGCCGACATCGAGGGCGGCTACACCGACGACTTGCCGACCCTGGCCGAGACCGTCAGGGCGGTGGTCGGGGCGGGGGCCGTGGGGATCAATTTCGAGGACGGCCGCCGCGACCCGGACCTGCACGCGCGCAAGATCGAGACCGTCCGCGCCGCCGCCGGCCAGGCGGGCGTGAACCTGTTCATCAACGCCCGCACCGACGTCTATCTGGCCGGGCTGGCCCAGGGCGAGGCGGCTTTGGCCGAGACCCTGCGCCGCGCGGCGCTGTACGCGCAGGCCGGGGCCAGCGGGATCTTCGTGCCGCTGCCGATCGAGGAGGACCTGCTGGCGCAGCTCGCCGCCGGGATCGCCCTGCCGCTCAACGCCATGGGCCGTCCCGGCATGCCCTCGGCCCAGCGCCTGGCGCAGCTGGGCGTGCGCCGGCTGAGCTCGGCCACCGGTCCGTTCAACGCGGCCTATGGCGCGATGCTGACGGGCACTCGCGCCTACCTGGCCGACGGCGACACCGCCGGCTACGCGGCGTTCGGCAAGGACCTGCCCAACCTGAACGCCCGGTTCGGCTAGGGGGTGGCGCTCAGGGCGAAAGGGGGTGTTTCCGCCTCGCCCGCGACCGCCTATCTTGCCGGCCATGACCGACACGCTCGCGCCCGATTCCGCCGCTGCTCAGGAAGCAGACCGTCCCCTGACCCAGGACGGCCCCGCCGTGCGGCTGTTTCTGGTCGACGGCTCGGCCTACCTGTTCCGCGCCTACCACGCCCTGCCGCCGCTGACCCGCAAGAGCGACGGCCTGCCGGTCGGCGCCGTCCAGGGCTTCTGCAACATGCTGTGGAAGCTGATGCGCGACATGCAGGGCGACGCGCCCACCCACCTGGCGGTGATCTGGGACCATTCCGAGAAGACGTTCCGCAACGCGCTCTACGACCAGTACAAGGCTCACCGGCCGCCGCCGCCCGAGGACCTGATCCCGCAGTTCCCCCTGGTGCGCGAGGCCACCCGGGCCTTCGGCGTCCCGGCCATCGAGCTGCCCGGCTACGAGGCCGACGACCTGATCGCCGCCTACGCCTGCAAGGTCCGCGACATGGGCGGCGAGGCGGTGATCGTCTCGTCCGACAAGGACCTGATGCAGCTGGTCGGCGAGGGCGTGTCGATGTTCGACCCGATGAAGGGCGTGCGCATCGACCGTGAGCAGGTGTTCGAGAAGTTCGGCGTCTATCCCGAGCGGGTGGTCGACGTGCAGTCGCTGTGCGGCGACAGCGTCGACAACGTGCCCGGCGCGCCCGGCATCGGGATCAAGACCGCCGCCCAGCTGATCAACGAATACGGCGACCTGGATACGCTGCTGGCGCGGGCCGGCGAAATCAAGCAGCCCAAGCGCCGCGAGACCCTGACCGAATTCGCCGACCAGATCCGCCTGTCGCGCCAGCTGGTCCAGCTGGACTGCGACACCCCGCTGCCCGAGCCGATCGACGATCTGGTGGTGCGCGAGCCGGACAAGCAGGTGCTGGCCGATTTCCTGGAGATGATGGAGTTCCGGTCCCTGGCCCGCCGGGTCGGCGACGGCAACGCCTCGGCCGCGCCGCGCACCCTGGACCGCCCGTCCAGCGCGCCGACCGCGCCGGTTCTGGGCGTGTCCTACATGGGCGCGGCGGCCCGCGCCGCCGCCAATCCGGTCGCCCAGCCGGCCAGCGTAGACCACGCCGCCTATGTCCGCATCCAGGACATCGAGACCCTGAACGCCTGGATCGCCAAGGCCACGGCCAAGGGGGTTGTCGCCTTCGACACCGAGACCGACGCTCTGTCGTCGGCCACCGCCGGCCTGTGCGGCGTGTCGCTGGCCATCGCGCCGGGCGAGGCCTGCTACATCCCGGTCGGCCACTGCGAGAAGGACGGCCTGGCCCTGGAGGCCGCGGCCGACCTAGTGCAGATCCCGCTGGACGAGGCCATCGCCGCCCTCAAGCCGCTGCTGGAGGATCCGGCGGTGCTGAAGGTGGCCCAAAACGCCAAGTACGACATCGCCGTCCTGGCCCGCCACGGGATCGAAGTGGGGCCGATCGAGGACACCATGCTGATCAGCTACGTGCTGGAAGCGGGCCTGCACGGCCACGGCATGGACGAGCTGTCGGAACTGTGGCTGGGCCACAAGCCCATTCCGTTCAAGCAGGTCGCCGGCTCGGGCAAGGGCCAGATCAGCTTCAAGCACGTGGGCCTGGCCGAGGCCACCGCCTACGCCGCCGAGGACGCCGACGTCACCCTGCGGCTCTACGAGGCGCTGAAGCCGCGGCTGGCGCGCGAAGGCCTGCTGACGGTGTACGAGACCCTGGAGCGCCCGCTGCCGGCGGTGCTGGCGGCGATGGAGAACGAAGGCGTCCGCGTCGACCCCGAGACCCTTCGCCGGCTGTCCAACGAGTTCTCGATGCGGATGGCCGAGTTCGAGGCCCGGGCCCAGGAACTGGTCGGCCGTCCGTTCAACCTGGGCAGCCCCAAGCAGATCGGCGACGTGCTGTTCGGCGAAATGCAACTGAAGGGCGGCAAGAAGACCGCCACCGGCCAGTGGTCGACCGACAGCGACGTGCTGGAAGCCTTGGCCAACGAGCACGAGCTGCCGCGCGTGCTGCTGGACTGGCGCCAGCTGTCGAAGCTGAAGGGCACCTATACCGAAAACCTGATCGCGGCCATCGCGCCGGGCGGGGGCAACCGGGTGCACACCTCCTACGCCCTGGCCGCGACCACCACCGGCCGCCTGTCGTCGTCCGACCCCAACCTGCAGAACATCCCGATCCGCACCGAGGAGGGCCGCAAGATCCGCAAGGCCTTCGTGGCCGCGCCGGGCAAGGTGCTGATCAGCGCCGACTACAGCCAGATCGAGCTGCGCCTGCTGGCCCACATCGGCGACATCCCGCAACTGAAGAAGGCCTTCCAGGAGGGCCTCGACATCCACGCCATGACGGCGTCGGAAATGTTCGGCGTGCCGATCGAGGGCATGCCCAGCGAGGTCCGCCGTCGGGCCAAGGCGATCAATTTCGGCATCGTCTACGGCATCTCGGCCTTCGGCCTGGCCAACCAGCTGTCGATCCCGCAGGGCGAGGCCGGGGCCTATATCAAGACCTATTTCGAACGCTTCCCCGGCATCCAGGCCTATATGGAGGCGACCAAGGCGTTCGTGCGCGAGCACGGCTACGTCACCACCATCTTCGGGCGGAAGATCAACATCCCCGACATCGGCGGCAAGTCGGTGGCCCACCGGCAGTTCGCCGAGCGGGCGGCGATCAACGCCCCGATCCAGGGTGCGGCGGCCGACGTCATGCGCCGGGCCATGATCCGCATGCCCGGCGCGCTGAAGGCGGCGGGGCTGTCGAGCAAGATGCTGCTGCAGGTGCACGACGAACTGGTGTTCGAGGCGCCGGAGGCCGAGGCCGAGGCCACGATCAAGGTCGCCCGCGAGATCATGCAGGGCGCGGCCGAGCCGGCCGTGGCCATTTCCGTGCCGCTGACGGTCGAGGCCCGGGCCGCCGCCAACTGGGACGAGGCACACTAGCCGCAAAAATTTTTCGCGGCGCGGCGATGCGCCGCCTCAGGTAGAGCGCCTCCGCCTGTGGGGGCGCTCAAGGCCTTTGAACCTGCAATCTTGGATAAGAGCGGCGCGGCGGAAGGCTGTCGCCGTCAGGGTTTGACGCCTCCGCCTGCGACCTTGCGCCACAGCACGGTTAAGGCCGTGGAAACCCTGCCGCCACCAGAGATGGATCGTGCGACGCGCGCTTCCGGCTGCGGCTTAAATACCCGTGTTCATGGAGTTTTTGCGTCGCGATCTCAAAAGGAGCGCGCCCATGAATTTCGGCGATCTGAAAATCCCCCATAAGCTGCTGGCGGTGTTCGCCGTGATGCTTTCGGCGATCGCTGTGATGGGCGTGACGCTGTTCGTCAACCAGACGAAATACGAAGCCTCGATCGAGCGCACGGAGCGGGCCTATCTGTCGCTGCGCGCCGCCGACACGGCCGCCTTCCGCCTGACCCGCCAGGAGAACTCGCTGCGCGGCTTCCTGCTCTCGGGCGACGAATACTACGTCAAGCGCCTGGAAGAGGCCCACAAGCCCAAGTTCCTGGGCGCGCTGGAGCAACTGCGCACCCTGGCCCAGGGCGACGAGGCCCAGCTGGCCCGGATCGCCGCCGTCGAGACCGCCTATGCCGACTACCGCAAGGCGGCCATCGAGCCGGGCGAGACCCTGGCCCGCGATCCGGCCACCCACCAGCAGGCGGTCGACCTGGTCAAGCACGACGGCGTCGCCGACCAGTCGGTCTCGGTGGTCGAGGACGACATCGAGCTGATCGTCAAGAATTCGGAAGCCGTCGTCGCCGCCGAGGCGGCCGCCCAGAAGGCGTCCGCGCTGGAGGCGCGCCTGACCCTGGCCATCGGCATCGGCATCGCCATCGCCATCGCCCTGGGCGGCGGGCTGCTGCTGTCGGGCGTCATCGCCGCGCCGGTGACGGCCATGACGGCGGCCATGCGCCGTCTGGCCTCGGGCGACAACGGCGTGGGCATCCCGGCGACCGGCCGCAAGGACGAGATCGGCCAGATGGCCGCCGCCGTCGCCACCTTCAAGGAAGCCGCGATCGCCAAGATCCAGCTGGAAGCCGTCGCCGAGCAGACCCGCCTGACGGCCGAGAGCGAGCGCGCCGCCAATGACGACGAGCGCCGCGTGGTCGCCGCCGAGCAGAGCGCGGTGGTCGACGAGCTGGCCTCGAGCCTGGCGCGCCTGGCCCAGGGCGACCTGACCTGCCGCATCGACGCCGAGTTCGCTGGCCGCTACCGCCAGCTGCGCGAGGACTTCAACCTGGCGGTCGACAAGCTGCGCGAGGCCATGGCGGCGATCATCGTCTCCACCGGCGGCGTGCGCAGCGGCTCCGACGAGATCGCCGACGCCTCCGACAGCCTGGCCCGTCGCACCGAGCAGCAGGCGGCCAGCCTGGAGGAAACCGCCGCGGCCCTGGACGAGATCACCGCCACGGTGCGCAAGACCGCGTCCGGCGCCAAGGAGGCCTCGTCCGTGGTCGCCACCGCCCGCAGCGACGCCGAGGAGTCCGGCCGGATCGTCAGCCAGGCGGTCCACGCCATGACCGAGATCGAGACCTCGTCGGTCCAGGTCAGCCAGATCATCGGCGTGATCGACGAGATCGCCTTCCAGACCAATCTGCTGGCCCTGAACGCCGGCGTCGAAGCGGCGCGGGCCGGCGACGCCGGCCGCGGCTTCGCGGTCGTCGCCCAGGAAGTGCGGGCCCTGGCCCAGCGCTCGGCCGAAGCGGCCCGGGAGATCAAGACCCTGATCTCGACCTCGACCCAGCAGGTCGGGGCCGGCGTCGACCTGGTCGGCCAGACCGGCAAGGCCCTGCAGCGCATCGTCGCCCAGGTCGCCTCGATCGACGGGCTGGTCACCGAGATCGCCGCCTCGGCGGTCGAGCAGTCGACCGGCCTGCAGGAGGTCAACAAGGCGGTGAACCAGATGGATCAGGTGGTGCAGCAGAACGCCGCCATGGTCGAGGAGGCGACGGCGGCCAGTCATTCGCTGAAGAACGAGGCCAACCAGCTGGCGGCCCTGGTCGACCGCTTCCGGGTCGGCGACGCCTCGGCGACGACCCCGGCCGTTCGCACGCCCGCCGCGCGCCCGGCCCAGACCCGCGCCGCGACCGCCGTCCGCCCCGGCCGGTCGGGCGCCGCCGCCCTGGCGACCAAGGTCGAGGACTGGGAAGAGTTCTGATCGGCGTCCGCTCGACGATCGGATGAAGGAAGGCCCCCGGCGTCGCCAGGGGCCTTTTTTCGTTTCAGTACCAGCCGGCCTCGCGCAGCGTCCGGGCGTAGGCTCGGCTGACCGGCGCCTCGACGCCGTTGACCAGGGTCAGGGTGGCGCGGCCGTCACCCCGCCGGGCGTCCCGCACCGCCGCCTTGGCCACCCACCAGGAGCGGTGGGTCTGGGCGCCCTCGATGCCCTCGAGCTCGGCCACGGCGTCGGACAGGCGCAGCAGGATCAGGTCCTGGCCCTTGGAGGTGTGCAGGCGCAGATAATGGTCCTCGGCCTCGACGGCGTAGATCTCGCCGCCGCGCAGGCGCGGGGGCAGGCGCTCGATGAAGCGGGGCGGCGGCGCTTCCGGCGGCGCGGCGTGGGTCTCGATCGGTCGTCGCGTGGCCAGGGTCATCAGGGCGGTCATGCCGCTGGTCATCACCAGGGTGACGCCGAAATAGGTCGCCGCGACGCGCGGGGTCAGGGGCGTGCGGCCACCGGCGAACCAGACCAGCACGGTGAACAGCGGGGTCAGCACGACGACGATGATCAGGGCGCGCCACCAGGTCGAGGCCAGGCCCGGCCAGAGCCCGCCGACCGCCTGGGCCACGGTCGTGCCCAGCACCGCGCCCAGGGCCGACAGGCCGATCCAGTAGGCCAGGCGCGGACCCAGCGGCGTGTCGCTCGTGCCCAGCGCGCCGATCAGGGCCAGGAAGACGCCGGCGACCACCGCCACGACCAGCGGCCGCAGGTAGATCCGCGGGAAGGCCGGGACGGGCGTGTTCGTTGACGCTTCGCCAATGGCGGCGGCCCGCCGTTCACGAACTGCCGACGCTTTCTCACGCACCTTCGGATGACCCCCGCCGCCGCCGATCCTAAGCCGGACCCGACCTTGATCGCCCCGGCGCGGCGCGATCGCTTCGGGAGAAACAAGATGTCCGACACCAGCCTGTCAATCGGTCCGGTCCGCTTTATCCGCATGGCGGCCGTCGGCCTGGCCGTCACCGTGGGCCTGATCCTGGCGGTGGGAGCGTCCCAGGGCCACGGGCCGGCGGCGGTGCTGGCCAGCTTCCTGCATCTGAAGGGGCGCCTGCACGCGCCTCATCTGGGGCTGCTGGCGATCGCGCCGATCCCGATCCAGGTCCACGTGGCGGCGGTGAGCACCGCCCTGGGCGTCGGGATCGCCTTGCTGCTGGGCCTGAAGGGCGACACCGTCCACCGCACGCTCGGCTGGGTCTGGGTCGTGGCCATGGCGACGGCGGCGATCTCGTCGCTGTTCATCCACCGGTCCAACCCCGGCGGCTACAGCTTCCTGCACCTGTTCGCCGGCTGGACCCTGATCGCCCTGCCCATGGGGGTGTTCGCCGCCCGCAAGCACAATGTCCGCCTGCACGGCCGGACAATGACGGGGCTGTTCGTCGGCGGCCTGCTGATCGCCGGGGCCTTCGCCTTCCTGCCGGGCCGGCTGATGTGGCAGATGGTGTTCGGCTAGAGCGTTCCGGCCTGATTGCGTCAGGCCGGGCGCTCTAGATCTTTGTCTTGGCGCATTTTCTTCACGCGAACCGGCGTCCGCTTCGCTCAAAAATGCGCTAGGGTCCGCGATCCGTCGCCCTTGCCAGGCCCGCGCCCGGAGGCCTACGAACGGTCAAGCAATGCGCGGATCACGGACCATGACGACGCAAGTTCGAGCGCCTCGCACCAAGCCGGCCGGCCGGGGGCGGCCCGCCAAGGCCACGGGGCGGGACTTGAAGGAGACGATCCTCGACGCCGCCGAGGGGCTGTTCGCGCGCCACGGCTTCCATGGCGTCACCATCCGCCAGGTGGCCGCCGAGGCCGGCGTCGACACCGCCCTGATCCACTACTATTTCGGCGCCAAGCGCGAGCTGTTCGACTCGGTGTTCCTGCGCCGGGCCGAGATCCTCAACACCGCCCGCGGCCTGTCGATGGACGCCTACGAGAAGAGCCATCCCGGGACCATGACCGTCGAGGGGGTGATCGAGGCCTTCATCGAGCCCCTGCTGCGCATCTCCCAGGATGGCGGCCAGGGCTGGAAGAGCTATTTCGCCTTGGTGGCCCAGGTGAACAACACCCCGGCCTGGGGCGGCGAGACCATGGCGCGGTTCTTCGACCCGGTGGTCCACCGCCTGGTCGAGACCCTGAAGGTGGTTCGTCCGGACGCGGCCTATCGCGACCTCTACTGGAGCTACCAGTTCCTGACCGGCTCGATGATGCTGGCCCTGTCGGAGACCGGCCGCATCGACTCCCTGTCCGATGGGGAATGCCACTCCAGCGACCTGGGCGCGGTGCGGGCCCGACTGTTCGCCTACTGCGCCGCCGGCTTCGAGGCCGTGATCGCCCGCGCGCCGCAAGGCTGATTTCCCAAACTTCCCAAAGCCTTGTGACGTTTCACACTGGCATTTCATCAGTTGATGAAAAAAGGCTGGCGCAAAACGCAACTCTGGGTGACAGTGTTCTCCAATTCGCGAACGAATGAATTCGCGGAAGCCGGAAATGCGGCCGTCAAACGGGGCTGTCCGGCACGGGACGGAACGCATAGGGGAAGGGGAGAACCCATGAAGACGATGCTCAAGCTCGCGCTGCTGGCCGGCGCGGCCTGGTCGGCCGCCGCGACCGCCGCGATCGCCCAGGACGCCGCGCCCGCCGGCGCCGGTCCAGTGGCGGTCGACGAACTGGTCGTCACCGCCCGCCGCCGCGAGGAAAACCTCAAGGACGTGCCGGTCGCCGTCTCGGCCTTCAGCGCCGAGACCCTGGAGCGCCAGGCCGCCAACGACATCACCACCCTGTCGCAGACGACGCCGAACATCACCGTGCAGACCGCGCGCGGCTCGAACTCGACCCTGATCTCCTACATCCGCGGCATCGGCCAGCAGGATCCGCTGTGGGGCTACGAGCCTGGCGTCGGCCTCTATGTCGACGACGTCTACATCTATCGCCCGCAGGGCGCGGTGCTGGACGTGTTCGACGTCTCGCGGATCGAGGTGCTGCGCGGGCCGCAAGGCACGCTGTACGGCCGCAACACCATCGGCGGCGCGATCAAGTACGTGACCAACCGCCTGGGCGACGAGGCTGGCGGCAAGATCCGCGGGACCTACGGCAGCTACAACCAGACCGACCTGCTGGTCGAGGGCCACACCCCGGTCGCCGCCGGCCTGTCGGTGGGCGGCGCCTACGCCCTCTATAAACGCGACGGCTACGGCACGAACCTGACCACCGGCGCCGAGCACTACAACAAGGACGTCCAGGCCTATCGCCTGAGCGCCGAGTACAAGCCGACCGACGACCTGTTCTTCCGCCTGGCCTACGACAAGGTGAAGGACGACTCCAACCCCCGTCACGGCCACCGCGAACTGCCGGCCCTGGTCGGCGGCTACAAGGTGCTGGACGTCTACGACACCCAGGCCGGCCTGGGCGATTCCAACTCGGTCGAGACCGAGGGTCTGTCGCTGACCGGCGAGTACCACGCCAGCGAGCACCTGACCTTCAAGTCGATCACCGCCAGCCGCAAGGGCCACACCGACACCCTGATCGATTTCGACGGCACGCCCCTGCCGACCCTGGATGTGCCGGCCACCTACGACGACCGCTCGTTCTCGCAGGAACTGCAGGCGGTCTATTCGGACGAGACCATCCAGGGCGTGTTCGGCCTCTACTACATGAACAGCCAGGCTTCGGGCGAGTTCGACACCATCGCCGGCAACCTGGGCGTCGCGATCGCCGACGGCGGCAAGGTCAGCACTCAGAGCTTCGCGGCCTTCTTCGACGTGTCGGCCAACTTCACCGACCGCTTCAAGGTCTCGCTGGGCGCCCGCGCCACCCGCGACCACAAGCGCAGCAACACCTTCCGGTTCTTCTATCTCGGCGCCACGCGCACGCCCTACCAGGGCGGGACGCCGCGGCCGATCCTGCAGGTGCGCACCAACTACAGCGCCGAAAAGACCTTCGAGGAGTTCACCCCCCGCCTGTCGGCCTCGTACGAACTGACCGACGACCTGAACACCTATGTCTCCTATTCGAAGGGCTACAAGTCGGGCGGCTGGGACATGCGCGGCGACGCCTTCCTGACGCCCCAGACCGTCAACGGCTACAACCCCGAGATCGTCAACGCCTACGAGGTGGGCCTGAAGGGCAATCTGTTCGACCGCCGGGTCTCGTTCGCCACCGCCGCGTTCCTGTCCAAGTACAAGGACCAGCAGGTCACCACCCAGGTGGTCGTGCCGTCGGGCATCGCCAGCAGCGTCGACAACGCCGGCGCCTCCACCCTCTACGGCGTGGAGTTCGAGGCCAAGGCGGCGTTCAGCCAGCACCTGTCGGGCACGGTGGCCCTGGGCTACATCCACGCCAAGTACGACACCTTCAACCGCTTCGTCCCGGCCGGCGCGCCGAACCCGGTCAACCCGTCCCAGACGATCCCGGCCGGCGGCCAGATCGTCAACGTCGCCGACCTCTACGGCTTCCAGAACACCCCCCAATGGACGGGCAACGCCAGCCTGACCTGGCGCGGGACCGTGGCCGGCGGCGAGCTGCAGATCACCCCGATGGTCAGCTATCGCGACGACTACCAGCAGTTCGAGCTGCCCCTGCCGCTGCTGGACCAGAAGGCCTTCACCCTGGTCGACCTGACCGCCAGCTGGGCTCCGGAAGGCGGTCGCTACAAGATCTCGGTGGCCGGCAAGAACCTGACCGACGAGCGCTATCGCACCGGCGGCTACAACTTCGGCGTTCCGACCTACAACAACTCGGTGATCGGCTTCTACGGTCCGCCGCGCACCTATTCGGCCTCGCTCGAGGTCAAGTTCTAGGGTCTTCTCGCCTCGACCGACCGGCGACGGCTTGCTGCAACAGGCCGTCGCCGTTTCTTTGTCCTCTCCACGATTCGCGGCGGAACCCATGAGCGACGCAAGCAGGCAGATTCCGACTCCCGGCGCGCGTTACCGCTACGTCGTGCTGGCCATGCTGATCCTGGTCTACACGCTCAACTTCCTGGACCGGCAGATCCTGGGCATCCTGGCCAAGCCCATCAAGGAGGAGTTCGGCCTGACCGACGGTCAGTTCGGCCTGATGAGCGGCCTGGCCTTCGCCCTGCTCTACACCACCCTGGCCATCCCGATCGCCTGGCTGGCCGACCGCTTCAGTCGGGTGTGGATCATGACCGCGGCCCTGACCCTGTGGAGCGGCTTCACCGCCCTGTGCGGCTTCGCGGGCGGGTTCTCGCAGCTGTTCCTGGCCCGGATGGGCGTGGGCATCGGCGAGGCGGGCGGCGTGGCCCCGGCCTATTCGATGCTGGCCGACTATTTCCCCAAGTCGCAGCGGGCCCGGGCCCTGGCGGCCTATGCGTTCGGCATCCCGCTGGGCACGGCGGCGGGGACCCTGGTCGGCGGCCTGCTGGCCGTGCATTTCGGCTGGCGCACCGCCTTCATCGTCGTGGGCGCGATCGGCGTGCTGCTGGCTCCGGTCTTCCGGCTGGTGGTCCGCGACCCGCGCCGGGGCGGGGCCGACATGGCGGCGGGCGACACCACCACCGTCCAGGCTCCGGCCGCCCCGCTGGGCGAAGTGGTCGGCGTGCTGGCCAGGAAGCCCAGCTTCTGGCTGCTGGCGTTCGGCGCCGCCTCGTCCTCTGTCTGCGGCTACGGCGTGGCCCTGTGGCTGCCGTCGTTCTTCATGCGCAGCCTGGGCCTGACCCTGCGCGAGACCGCCTGGTATTATTCCGGCATCGCCTTCTTCGGCGGCCTGATGGGCATCTGGCTGGGCGGGGCGGTGGCCGACCGGCTGGGCGCCAAGTCGAAGGCCGGCTATCCGCTGACTCCGGCCGTGGCGTTCCTGATCTCGGTGCCGTGCTTCCTGCTGGCCATGAACAGCGGGTCGCTGGTGGGGGGGCTGGGGGGAAGCGCGGCCCTGGCCCTGGCCTTCGCGATCTTCCTGATCCCCACGGGCCTGAACCTGGCATGGCTCGGACCGATCACCGCGGCCGTGCAGCACCTGGCCCCCGCGCCGATGCGCACCACGGCCTCGGCCCTGTTCCTGCTGATCAACAACCTGCTGGGGATCGCGGTCGGCACCTATTATTTCGGCCTGGTCTCGGACCTGCTCAAGCCGGCGTTCGGTCAGGAATCCCTGCGCTGGTCGATCTATACCGGCATGGGCTTCTACCTGATCGCGGCCCTGCTGTTCTTCCTAGCCTCGCGCCGCCTGGCCCGCGACTGGGTGGATTAGGACGAGCGTCATGCGGGGCCCTGCGTGGTCCTCGTCCTTCGACGGGCTTAGGATGAGGACCATTGACAGGCCCGGCCAGTAGGAAACCTCATCCTGAGCTTGTCGAAGGACGAGGTTTCCGGCCCCGAAGCTGAATGTCGATCCACCCTGAACCGGGGCGCCAACTGGGGCGATTGACCGCACCCGAAGAAGCGCCACTGTTCCGACACGTTCAGGTTACAAGAGCCGGCTGACGAACGCAGGACTGCGAACCATGGGCGGCGACGACCGGCATATCTTCCACGACCCCACCGGCCGGCGGGACCGGCGGATGCGGCTGATCCTGGGGATCACCCTGTCGGCCCTGGCCGCGATCGTGGCGGCCTTCCTGGCCACCCTGGCCTTCGCCCCGCGTCTGCCGGCCGTGACGCTGAAGGACCCGCACATCCTGTCGTCCCTGCATAAGGAGACGGCGCACCGGCTGAAGCCGAACCTGGACTGGCGCAAGGTGCCGCGCCCGACCGCCGGCAAGGGCGGGGCGGCCCAGTCGCGGCCGATCAGCGTCGGTTTCTATGTCAGCTGGGACGAGGATTCCCGCGAATCCCTGCGCCGCAACATCGACAAGCTGGACGTGGTCTCGCCGCAGTGGGTGGCCCTGCGGGGGCCCGACGGCGACATCGCCATCGACGACGACCCTCAGGGCGTGGCCCGGATCGCCGCCGCGCCCAACCATCCGGCCGTGCTGCCCCTGGTCCACAACTCGGCCAACGCCGCCTTCAACGGGCCGCTGGCCGACGCCCTGCTGGCCAACCCGAAGGCCCGGGCCAAGCTGATCGCCGGCCTGGCCGACCTGGCGGTTCGGCGCGGCTATGGCGGCTATGTCTTCGACCTGGAGAACCTGTCGCCCGCGGGCCTGGCCAACTATCCCAAGCTGCTGGACGAGGCGCGGGCGGCCTTCAAGCCGCAGGGCCGCGAGGTCTGGGTCACCGCGCCGTTCGACGGCCAGGGTTGGCCGCTGAAGGCGCTGCAGGACGCCTCCGACACCCTGGTGCTGATGGCCTACGACCAGCACTACGCCGGCGGCGATCCGGGACCCAACGCCGGCCAGGACTGGTACGAGGGCGAGCTGGCCAAGCGCTTCGCCAAACTGGACCCGGCCCGCACGATCATGGCCCTGGGCGCCTACGGTTACGACTGGACCCTGAACAAGGCGGGCAAGGCGGTGGCGGGCTCGCCGGCCACCTTCCACGAGGCGATCCGCAACGCCCAGGACGCCGGCGCGACCATCGACATGGACGACGACGCCCTGAACCCGACCTACGCCTATGTCGACGACAACGGCGACGGCCACGAGGTCTGGTTCCTGGACGCCGCCACCCTGTTCAACCAGGTCAAGGTCACCGACGCCTGGAAGCCGCGTGGCTACGGCCTGTGGCGGATGGGCATGGAGGATCCGGGCGTCTGGAGCGTGCTGGGCAAGCCCTATGGCCAGGCGTCGGCCGCCGGCCTGACCCGCATCCCGGCTGGAACCAGCGTCGACTTCGACGGCGGCGGCGAGGTGCTGCGGGTCGCCAACCTGCCGACGCCCGGCAAGCGGAGCGTCGAGTTCGATCCCGACACCGGCCTGATCGCCGACCAGACCTACGACGTCCTGCCCAGCTCGTACGTGATCGAGCGCTACGGCCAGAAGCCGGGCCTGGTGGCCCTGACCTTCGACGACGGCCCCGACGCGCGCTGGACGCCGAAGATCCTCGACATCCTCAAGGAGAAGAAGGCGCCCGCCACCTTCTTCGTGATCGGCGAGAACATGCAGACCCGGCCCGACCTGGTGAAGCGCGAGGTCGCCGAGGGCCACGACGTGGGCAGCCATACCTGGACCCACCCCAATATCGGCGAAATCCCGATCGCCCAGACCGACGTCGAGCTGAACGCCACCCAGCGCCTGTTCGAGGTGATCACCGGCCGCTCGATGCGACTGTTCCGGCCGCCGTTCTTCGGCGACGCCGAACCGTCGACCCCGCACGAGGTGGCCCCGCTGGTGATCGCCCAGGAGCTGGGCTACCTGATCGTCGGCCTGCGCATCGACCCCGACGACTGGCAGAAGCCCACGCCGCAGACGATCATCGACCGCACGCTGGAGCGCCTGGACCATCCCGGCGACCGGCCGGGGCAGGTGGTGCTGCTGCACGACGCCGGCGGCAACCGCTCGCGCACCGTGGCGGCCCTGCCGGGCCTGATCGACGCCATCCGGGCGCGGGGCTATCGCCTGGTCACCATCGGGGAACTGGCCGGCATGACCCCAGCCCAGGCGATGCCGGTCAGCGACCGCGATCCGGTGGCCCTGGCCCTGGATCGCGTGGGCTTCGGCCTGTTCCGCGGCGTGAAGTTCCTGCTGGGCGCGCTGTTCATCACCGCCATCGCCCTGGGCCTGGCGCGGCTGGTGTTCCTGGCTGGCCTGGCCCTGGTCCATCGCTGGACGCACCAGAGCCCCCAAAACCTAGACCCCGAGACCGGGCCGCTGGTCAGCGTGCTGATCCCCTGCTTCAACGAGGAGAAGGTGATCGCCGCCTCGGTGTCGCGGATCCTGGAGTCGGAGTGGAAGAACATCGAGGTCCTGGTCCTCGACGACGGCTCCAAGGACGGAACCGCCGAGGCGGTGCGCCGCGCCCACGGATCCGATCCGCGCGTGACCCTGCTGAGCTTCGAAAACGGCGGCAAGGCGCGAGCGGTCAACCGCGGCCTGGCGGTGGCCAAGGGCGAGTATGTCGTGGCGCTGGACGCCGACACGCTGTTTCCGCCGAAGACCATCGGGCGCCTCGTTCGCTGGTTCCAGGATCCGGCGATCGGGGCGGTGGCCGGCAACGCCATCGTCGGCAACCGCCTGAACATCGTCACCCGCTGGCAGGCCCTGGAATATGTCACCGCCCAGAACCTGGAGCGCCGGGCCCTGGCGGCTCTGGGCGCGGTGACCGTGGTGCCGGGCGCGGTCGGGGCCTGGCGCAAGAGCGTGCTGGACGCGCTGGGCGGCTATCCGTCCGACACCCTGGCCGAGGACCAGGACCTGACCATCGCCTGCCAGCGGGCAGGCTGGAAGGTGGCCTTCGACCCCGCCGCCCAGGCCTTCACCGAGGCCCCCGACACGGTGACCGGCCTGCTCAAGCAGCGCTTCCGCTGGTCGTTCGGCACCTTGCAGTGCGTGTGGAAGCACCGCGCGGCGCTGTTCAATCCCAAGACGCCCGCCCTGGGATTCGTGGCCCTGCCGCAGATCTGGCTGTTCCAGATCCTGCTGGCCGTCGCCGCGCCGCTGGTCGATCTGGCCGTGGTCTGGAGCCTGGTCTCGGGCCTTTACGGCGCCGTCGCCCATCCGGTGGAGTGGTCGCCCGACGACACGATCCGCGGCCTGCTCTACTGGGGGGTGTTCATCCTGGTCGACCTGTCGGCCGGCGCCCTGGGCATGGCCCTGGAGAAGCGCGCGCCCTGGGCCGACCTGCCGTACCTGCCCGTGCAGCGCTTCGGCTATCGGCAGCTGATGTACTACGTGGTCGTCAAATCGGTGCTGACCGCGGCGCGCGGCGGGCGCGTGGGCTGGGGCAAGCTGGAGCGGCGCGCCACGGCGACGCTTAAATAGCGGGCGCCGGGTGGGCGCTTGGTGAGCAGTCGGCGGCGGGGCTCGCGAGCATGACAAGGCTGTCATTCGCCCTTGCGAATGGTAGCGGTACCTTTTTTCCGCCGACCGGGGGTCGACCCGACCCTTTGGGACGTCGGCGTTCGGTGAAAAAGTCCAATGGCTTCCGGGGTCACGCGAGACCGGCCCACTTTTTCACTTCGCCGAACAATCGGTCCAAGCGCGGTTGCGCCTGAGAAATCACACTCCTATAACCCGCCCACAATTTTCAGAAGCCGTCGTCGAGACCGGTCCCTCATGAACATCCACGAACACCAAGCCAAAGCCGTCCTCGCAGAGTTCGGCGCCCCTGTTCCGCGCGGCTATCCCGCCTTTACCGTCGAGGAGGCCGTCGCCGCCGCTGAAAAGCTGGGCGGACCGGTGTTCGTCGTGAAGTCCCAAATCCATGCCGGCGGTCGCGGCAAGGGCAAGTTCGAGGGCCTGGGTCCCGACGCCAAGGGCGGCGTCCGGGTGGTCAAGTCGGTGGAAGACGTCAAGACCAACGCCGCCGAGATGCTCGGCCGCGTGCTGGTGACCCACCAGACCGGCCCCAAGGGCAAGCAGGTCAACCGCCTCTACATCGAAGAAGGCGCGGCGATCGCCAAGGAATTCTACCTGTCGCTGCTGGTCGACCGCGAGACCTCGATGGTCTCGGTGGTCGCCTCGACCGAAGGCGGCATGGACATCGAGGACGTGGCCCACGCCACCCCCGAAAAGATCCATAGCTTCTCGATCGATCCGGCGACCGGCGTGTGGCCCACCCACGCCCGCGCCCTGGCCAAGGCCCTGGGCCTGACCGGCGGCCTGGCCAAGGAAGCCGCGACCCTGCTGGGCCAGCTCTATACGGCGTTCCTGGCCAAGGACATGGCCATGCTGGAAATCAACCCGCTGATCGTCACGGAAGACGAGCACCTGCGGGTCCTGGACGCCAAGCTGTCGTTCGACGGCAACTCGCTGTTCCGCCACCCGGACATCCGCGCCCTGCGCGACGAAAGCGAAGAAGACCCCAAGGAAATCGAAGCCAGCAAGTACGACCTGGCCTACATCGCCCTGGACGGCGAGATCGGCTGCATGGTCAACGGCGCCGGCCTGGCCATGGCCACCATGGACATCATCAAGCTGTACGGCGCCGAGCCGGCCAACTTCCTGGATGTCGGCGGCGGCGCCAGCAAGGAGAAGGTCACCGCGGCCTTCAAGATCATCACCGCCGACCCGGCCGTCAAAGGCATCCTGGTCAACATCTTCGGCGGCATCATGCGCTGCGACATCATCGCCGAAGGCGTCATCGCCGCCGTCAAGGAAGTCGGCCTGAAGGTTCCGCTGGTCGTTCGCCTGGAAGGCACCAACGTCGAACTCGGCAAGAAAATCATTTCGGAAAGCGGCCTTAACGTCATCGCCGCCAACGACCTGTCGGACGGGGCCGAGAAGATCGTCGCCGCTGTCAAAGGGGCTGCGTAACTCTCATGTCCATCCTCATCGGTTCTGAAACCAAGGTCATCACCCAGGGCTTCACCGGCGCCCAGGGCACGTTCCACTCCGAACAGGCCATCGCCTACGGCACCAAGATGGTCGGCGGCGTCACCCCGGGCAAAGGCGGCCAGACCCACATCGGCCTGCCGGTGTTCGACACGGTCGGCGAAGCCAAGGAAGCCACCGGCGCCGACGCCTCGGTGATCTATGTCCCGCCGCCCTTCGCGGCCGACTCGATCCTGGAAGCCATCGACGCGGAAATCCCGCTGATCGTCTGCATCACCGAGGGCATCCCGGTGCTGGACATGGTTAAGGTCAAGAAGGCCCTGCAAGGCAGCAAGTCGCGCCTGATCGGCCCGAACTGCCCCGGCGTCCTGACGCCGAACCAGTGCAAGATCGGCATCATGCCGGGCTCGATCTTCTCGGAAGGTTCGGTCGGCGTCGTGTCGCGCTCGGGCACCCTGACCTACGAAGCCGTGTTCCAGACCACCAACGCCGGCCTGGGCCAGACCACGGCCGTCGGCATCGGCGGCGACCCGGTCAAGGGCACCGAGTTCATCGACGTGCTGGAGCTGTTCCTGGCCGACGAAGCCACCAAGTCGATCGTCATGATCGGCGAGATCGGCGGCTCGGCCGAGGAGGAAGCCGCCCAGTTCCTGGCCGACGAAGCCAAGCGCGGCCGCAAGAAGCCCATGGTCGGCTTCATCGCCGGCCGCACGGCCCCTCCCGGCCGTCACATGGGCCACGCCGGCGCGATCATCTCGGGCGGCAAGGGCGGCGCGGAAGACAAGATCGCGGCGATGGAAGCCGCGGGCATCCGCGTCTCGCCGTCGCCGGCCAAGCTGGGCGAGACCCTGCTCGAGGTGCTCAAGGGCTAACTAGACACCGAAACCCCGCCCCGCGCGGGGCCCAGGTTTTTTGCGACCGCCAGTCGACGATCCGAAAAAATCACCTGGGCCCCGTTCGTTACACGGGCGTCCGGTGATTGAGAGACTATATTTACGCAACGCCGTTAGCGGTGGCGTAAAAGGATCCTAAGGCAAAGACGATGGCGGACGACGCAGGCATCATCAATCAGGTCTTGACCGAGACCTCGTTCCTCTACGGGGCCAACGCGGCCTTCGTGGAAGATCTCTACGCCCGGTGGGCGGAGAACCCCGGATCGGTCGAGCCCTCTTGGGCCGCCTTCTTCGCCACGCTCTCGGACCAGGCCGACCAGGTCAAGCGCGCCGCCCAGGACCCGGCCTGGACGCCGCGCCAGGCGCCGGCCGTCCGTCCCGAATGGCTGTCGGCCATCGACGGCCAGTGGCCGACCGTGGCCCCCGCCGTCGAAGCCAAGATGACCAAGGCCATCGAGGCCAAGGCCCCCGGCTCCTCGGCCGAAGCCGTCCGCGCCGCCACGCTGGACAGTCTGCGGGCCATCATGATGATCCGGGCCTACCGGATGCGCGGCCACCTGGCCGCCAACCTCGACCCGCTGGGCCTGGAGCCCAAGCCCCCGGCGCCGGAGCTGGATCCGGCGACCTACGGCTTCTCGGAAGCCGACTACGACCGCCCGATCTTCCTGGACTTCGTGCTCGGCATGGAGACCTCGACGATCCGCGAGATCCTGTCGATCCTGCGCCGCACCTACTGCGACAATGTCGGCGTGCAATACATGCACATCTCGGACCCGACCGAGAAGGCCTGGCTGCAGGAGCGCATCGAGGGCCGCGACAAGGAGATCGTGTTCTCCAAGGAGGGCAAGGTCGCCATCCTCAAGAAGCTGATCGAGGCCGAGGGCTTCGAACGCTTCCTGCACAAGCGCTTCCCGGGCACCAAGCGCTTCGGCCTGGACGGCGGCGAGGCCACCGTCCCCGCGCTGGAGCAGATCATCAAGCGCGGCGGCGCCCTGGGCGTGAAGGAAATCGTCATCGGCATGCCGCACCGCGGCCGCCTGAACACCCTGGCCGCCGTGATGGGCAAGCCCTATCACGTGATCTTCCACGAGTTCCAGGGCGGCTCGTCGGTGCCCTCGGACATCGAGGGTTCGGGCGACGTGAAGTACCACATGGGCGCCTCGTCGGACCGCGAGTTCGACGACAACAAGGTCCACCTGTCGCTGACCGCCAACCCCTCGCACCTGGAAATCGTCAACCCGGTGGTGATCGGCAAGGCCCGCGCCAAGCAGGCCTTCACCCTGCGCGAGCAGCCCGACGCCGGCCGCGGCCACGTGCTGCCGCTGCTGCTGCACGGCGACGCGGCCTTCGCCGGCCAGGGCGTGGTGGCCGAGTGCTTCACCCTGTCGGGCCTGAAGGGCTACCGCACGGGCGGCACCATCCACTTCATCGTCAACAATCAGATCGGCTTCACGACCAACCCGCGCTATTCGCGCAGCTCGCCCTATCCCTCGGACGTGGCGCTGATGGTCGAGGCCCCGATCTTCCACGTCAACGGCGACGATCCCGAAGCCGTGGTCTTCGCGGCCAAGGTCGCCACCGAATATCGCCAGATGTTCGGCAAGGACGTGGTCGTCGACATGTTCTGCTATCGCCGGTTCGGTCACAACGAAGGTGACGACCCGACGATGACCCAGCCCTTGATGTACGCCAAGATCAAGGACCACCCCTCGACCCGCGAGCTCTACAGCCGCCGCCTGGTGGCCGAAGGCGTGGCGACCCAGGGCGACGTGGACGGCTGGGTCGGCGAGTTCGAGAGCTTCCTCGACCAGGAATTCGACGCCGGCAAGACCTACAAGGCCAACAAGGCCGACTGGCTGGACGGCAAGTGGAAGGGCCTGGCCCTGCCCGGCGACGAAGAGCGCAAGGGCAAGACCGAGGTGGCCAGGACCAAGCTCCTGGAGCTGGGCCGCCAGATCACCACGATCCCCGATCGGATCAACGCCCACAAGACTGTCAAGCGCGTGGTCGAGAACCGCCGCGAGGCGATCGAGAAGGGCGAGAACATCGACTGGGGCACGGCCGAGCACCTGGCCTTCGCCACCCTGCTCGACGAGGGCTTCCCTGTCCGCCTGTCCGGCCAGGACAGCGTGCGCGGCACCTTCACCCAGCGCCATTCGGACATCATCGACCAGACGACCGAAGAGCACTACACGCCGCTGAACAACATTCGCCCGGGCCAGGCCCACTACGAGGTCATCGACTCGGCCCTGTCGGAAGAGGCGGTGCTGGGCTTCGAATACGGCTTCTCGCTGGCCGACCCGAACACCATGACCCTGTGGGAAGGCCAGTTCGGCGACTTCGTGAACGGCGCCCAGGTGGTGATCGACCAGTTCATCAGCTCGGGCGAGCGCAAGTGGTTGCGGATGAGCGGCCTGACCATGCTGCTGCCGCACGGCTACGAAGGCCAGGGCCCCGAGCACAGCTCGGCGCGCCTCGAGCGCTTCCTGCAGTCGTGCGCGGAAGACAACATGCAGGTCGTCAACTGCACGACCCCGGCCAACTACTTCCACGCCCTGCGTCGCCAGATGCACCGCGAGTTCCGCAAGCCGCTGATCGTCATGACGCCCAAGAGCCTGCTGCGCCACAAGAAGGCGGTCTCGAACCTGGCCGACATGGCCGAGGGCTCCAGCTTCCACCGCGTGATGATCGACGGGGCCGAAGCCGGCTGCGACGTCGGCGGCATCACCCTGAAGAGCGACGACAAGATCACCCGCGTCATCGCCTGTTCGGGCAAGGTCTATTTCGACCTGATCGACGCCCGGGCCAAGGCCGGCCGCGACGACGTCTACATCGTCCGCCTGGAGCAGTTCTATCCGTGGCCGCTGAAGTCGGTGCTGGCGGTGCTCGGACGGTTCAAGAACGCCGAGCTGGTCTGGTGCCAGGAAGAGCCCAAGAACATGGGCGGCTGGACCTTCGTCGATCCGTGGCTGGAGCTGAGCCTGGCCAAGCTGGACGTCAAGGCCAAGCGCGCCCGCTATGTCGGCCGTCCGGCCTCGGCCTCCACGGCCGCCGGCATGATGAGCCGCCACCTGAGAGAACTCGAGACCTTCCTGAGCGAAGCCTTCGCCTGATCGCTTCGCCCAGACCCTGAACTGAACCCGCCCGGACCAAACAAGAGACATCGGAACCCCACATGGCCGACATCATGACCCCCGCCCTCGGCGAATCCGTCACCGAAGCGACGGTGGCCCGCTGGACCAAGAAGGCCGGGGAGGCGGTGAAGAAGGACGAACTGCTCGTCGAGCTGGAAACCGACAAGGTCAGCCTCGAGGTCGTGGCGCCGGCCGACGGCGTCCTGGCCTCGATCAGCGCCGAGGAAGGCGCCACCGTGGTTCCGGGCACGGTCCTGGGCGTGGTGACCGAAGGCGGCGCGGCGACCGCCGCCCCGGCCGCTCCCGCGCCGAAGGCCGCCGCCGCGCCGGCTCCCGCCCCGACCCCGGCTCCCGCGCCCGCTCCGGCCGCCGCTGCGCCGGCCCCGGCCGCGGCCGCCCCGGTCAGCCCGGCCCCGGCCCGCATCGCCGCCGAGAACAACCTGGACCTGTCGAAGGTCGCCGGCACCGGCAAGGACGGCCGGGTGACCAAGGGCGACGCCCTGGCCGCCCTGGAAGCCCGCGCCAACGCCCCGGCGCCGGTCGCCGCCCCGGCCGCGCCGCGTCCGATCCACGAGCGCGAAGAGCGCGTGAAGATGACGCGCCTGCGCCAGACGATCGCCCGCCGCCTGAAGGAAGCCCAGAACAACGCCGCCATGCTGACGACCTTTAACGAGGTCGACATGACGGCGGTCATGGCCTTGCGCAATCAGTACAAGGACGTCTTTGAAAAGAAGCACGGCGTGAAGCTGGGCTTCATGTCGTTCTTCACCAAGGCGGTGGTCGCCGCCCTGAAGGCCGTGCCCGACGTCAACGCCGAGATCGACGGCCAGGACATCGTCTACAAGAACCACTACGACATCGGCGTGGCCGTCGGCACCGACAAGGGCCTGGTCGTCCCGGTGGTCCGCGACGCCGACGCCCTGAGCCTGGCCGAGATCGAGAAGGCCATCGGCGGCCTTGGCCGGAAGGCCCGCGACGGCCAGCTGTCCATCGAGGACATGCAGGGCGGCACCTTCACGATCACCAACGGCGGCATCTACGGCTCGCTGATGTCGACTCCGATCCTCAACGCGCCGCAGTCGGGGATCCTGGGCATGCACGCGATCAAGGAGCGGGCCATGGTGATCGGCGGCAAGATCGAGGTCCGCCCGATGATGTACCTGGCGCTCAGCTACGACCACCGCGTGGTCGACGGCCAGGGCGCGGTGACCTTCCTCGTGAAGGTCAAAGAAGCCCTCGAAGATCCGCAGCGCCTGCTGCTGGAGCTGTAGTGGCTTCGAGAGATCGATCGGAAAGGGGCCGCGAAAGCGGCCCCTTTTTTCGTGGCGGCGAAGCGTCGTTGAGGCGCGTGCGGCTTTCGTGTATCTATAGTCTGTAGATACATCGAGGTCGCCATGACCAAGCTCGATATCCAGTTGCCCCGCGCCAAGCTTTTCACCCACGGCGGCAGCCAGGCCGTCCGCCTGCCTAAGGCCTTTCGGTTCGAAGGCGTTGAGGTGACCGTGCGCCGCGAGGGCGAGGCGGTGATCCTTGAGCCCGTCGCCGCCAAGCCGCCCCGCACGCAGGCCGATCTCGACGCCATGTGGGCTCGCATCGACGCGCGAGGCGGGGCTGATTTTCCGGATCGGGAACAGCCGCCGGAACAGGAACGGGAGTTCTGGTGACCCTGGCGTTGGACACCAACGTCTTCATTGACCTCATCCGAGGGCGTAAGGCGATCATTCGTCAGCGGTGGGACAAGGCGATCTTGGCGGGTGAAAACCTGGCGACGTCACTGATCGTCTATCACGAGCTGCAGTTCGGCATTGCGCTCAGAAGCGATCCGGTCGGGGAAGCCTTGAATGTTGCCGAGGTCCTGGAAGAGGTCGCTATTGAGCCATTGAACGAAGACGACGTGACGGCCGCTGCTCGCACTAGAGCTAAGCTCAGGCCCTACGGAAACCCTATTGGCGCCTACGACGTGCTGATCGCGGGCCAAGCCTTGGCGCGGGGCTGGACCTTGGTGACGTCCAACGTGCGTGAATTCGAGCGGATCGAGGGTCTGGAGATCCAGGACTGGAGCCAGCCATGACCGTCGCCCGCGACCGCCTCTTTCTCCTGCGGCCCGACTGGATCGACCAGGACCGGCCGTGGTTCTGCATGGCCTGCGCCGCCGTCGAGGGCTTCCTCGGCTACTATCCGGCGGTGCGCGAGGCGCTCGATGTCGCCTACCTGCCCTACGCCCGCCCGCGCCATCCGGTGGTCGATCTGCTGGGCGAAGCGCACCAGAACCTGCCGACCCTGATCCTGTCCGCGCCGTTCGAGCATCCGGACTTACGCGAGGGCGACCTCCAGCAGGCGAACGGCGTCTGGTTCGTCACCGACGAAGGCCCGATCACCCGCGTGCTGGCCGCCCGCCATGGGGTCTCGCCGCCGCATCCTTGAGGTCGCGGCGTTTCTCGGTCAGGCTCGGGGTCCGGAGGCGTCCATGAGCCTGAAGGAAATCGCCCGTTTCGCCGACCTGGCCGAGGCCCAGATCGCCGCCTCGCGCCTGAGGGCCGAGGGCGTCCAGGTGCTGGTTCAGAACGAATACTGGGGCGGCGCCGACTTCATCATGACCATCGCCATGGGCGGCTTTCGCCTGTGGGCGCCGGAAAGCGAGGCGGCCGAGGCCAAGGCCCTGATCGGCGAACTGCGCGCCGCCGCCCCGCCGCCCTTGGACCTGGACGATGACGAGGAGCCAGTCCCGCCGCCGTCCCGGCCCGCGCCCCTCGCCGGCCTGGCGCGGACGGGTTTGGCCTTGCTGTTGACCCTGGTCTTCGGCTGGGCGGCCGGCTTCCTGGTCATCGACCGCCGCCGGCCCGCCGCCGTCACCGGCGTCATGGTGGTGCTGGCCGTGATCAGCGGCCTGAGCCTGCTGGCCATGATCTGGACCTGGCTGACCTATGCCGGGATCGGCGCGACGCCGGCCTGGCCCTGATTGGCGGTCGCGACCCGTGGCTGAAATGCGCAAAACCCCGACGAACTGAGCCTTTGATCCACCTGTTGGGTTGATCCTTGAGGCAGAGGCGCTAGGAGTACCCGCGCGCCCAGTCACCTTTCCAAGTCATCCTTGGGAAACCGGGGGACAGGCCCCATTTTCTGTCCGGCGCCGAACGCGGCGCGTCTCAAGGCGAAGATCCATGGCTCAATACGACGTCGTCATCATCGGGGGCGGCCCCGGCGGCTACAACGGCGCGATCCGCGCCGGGCAACTGGGCCTGAAGACGGCCATCGTCGAAGGACGCGGCAAGCTGGGCGGCACCTGCCTGAACGTCGGCTGCATGCCGTCCAAGGCGCTGCTGCACGCCTCGGAAATGTTCGAAGCCGCCAGCGGCGGCGAGTTCGCCAAGCTGGGCATCGAGGTGAAGCCCAAGCTGAACCTTTCCCAGATGATGGCCCAGAAGGCCGAGAGCGTCGAAGCCCTCACCAAGGGCGTCGAGTTCCTGATGAAGAAGAACAAGGTCGACTACATCAAGGGCTGGGGCCGTATCGACGGACCCGGCAAGGTGGTCGTGAAGGCCGAGGACGGTACGGAAACCGTGCTCGAGACCAAGAACATCGTCATCGCCACCGGCTCGGAGCCCACCCCGCTGCCCGGCGTGACCGTCGACAATCAGCGCATCGTCGACTCGACCGGCGCCCTGTCGCTGCCGGAGGCGCCCAAGAGCCTGATCGTGGTCGGGGCCGGCGTCATCGGCCTGGAGCTGGGCTCGGTCTGGAAGCGCCTGGGCGCGGAGGTGACCGTGGTCGAGTTCCTGGACCGCATCCTGCCGGGCACCGACACCGAAGTGGCCAACGCCTTCCAGAAGATCCTGGGCAAGCAGGGCTTCAAGTTCAAGCTGGCCTCCAAGGTCACCGGCGCGGCCGCCGGCGACAAGCAGGTCAAGCTGACGCTGGAGCCCGTGGCCGGCGGCGACGCCGAGACCCTGCAGGCCGACTACGTGCTGGTGGCCATCGGCCGCCGCCCGTTCACGCAAGGGTTGGGCCTGGAGACGGTCGGCATCGTTCCGGACAAGCGCGGCGTGATCGCCAACGACCACTACAAGACCACCGCCCCCGGCGTCTGGGTGATCGGCGACGTGACCAGCGGCCCGATGCTGGCCCACAAGGCCGAGGACGAGGCGGTGGCCTGCATGGAGCTGATCGCGGGCAAGGCCGGCCACGTGAACTACGACATCATCCCGGGCGTCATCTACACCAAGCCGGAAGTCGCCACCGTCGGTAAGACGGAAGAGGACCTGAAGGCCGCGGGCGTCGCCTACAAGGTCGGCAAGTTCCCGTTCCTGGCCAACAGCCGGGCCAAGATCAACCACGAGACCGACGGCTTCGTGAAGGTGCTGGCCGACGCCAAAACCGACCGCATCCTGGGCGCCCACGCCGTCGGCCCCAACGTCGGCGACATGATCGCCGAGATCTGCGTGGCCATGGAGTTCGGCGGGTCGTCGGAAGACGTGGCCCGCACCTGCCATCCGCACCCGACCCGCGCCGAGGCCTTCCGCCAGGCGGCCATGGGCGTCGAAGGCTGGACGATGCAGGCCTAAACGGCCGGTCATGGAATTAACGGGCGTTCGCGCTCGACTGGACATAGAGTGGCGGGGTTTCGGCAACGGAGCCCCGCCATGTTCTTGTCCGCCCTGCTGCTCGCCGCCGTCCAGGCCGCGCCGACGCCGGCCCCGTCCACGTCGGGTGATCAGATCGCCGCGAGCCAGACGACATTCGGTCATTCCACGGAAGAGGTTCGCGCCGTTCTCAAGGCGCGAGCGAGCTGCCAGATGTCGGGCGTCGAGTTCGCGGTCAACGCCGCGTCCACGACCCGGGCCGAGGTGAAGAAGTTAGGCGACCTGGCGCCGGCCAACCACACCCTGACCGTGCTGCGCAGCATCGACGGCTGCCCGGTGTCGTCGACCATCCGCTACAACGTCGACCTGCCGGCGCGGCGGTAGCGGCGCCGGGCGAGGGCGTCGCCGCCCGCCATCACGGGTTGCGCCGGCGTCGCCGCGTCGCTATGGACGAAGCTTGGCTATGGAGCCGGGTCTCGTCGGCGCATCGGGGGATGGATGTGAAACCAAGGCTTTGGGCGGCGACGAGCGCGGCGTTCGTGTTGGCGTCGAGCGCGGCCATGGCCGCGCCGGTCGAAACGCCATGGGCCCGCGTCAACTACATCGCCGGCGGTTGGACGGCGGCCCACGTCAGGGTCCAGACGACCGCGACCTTCTCCAATCCCGAATCCTGTTCGAACTCCGACGGCTATGTCGTGGACGCCAGCCTGCCTGGCGCCCAGTTGTTCGCCTCGATGCTGCTGACGGCCTTTTCGACCAATCGCGAGGTCAAGCTGGTGCTGGACGGCTGCGCCCTGGAGCGTCCTCGGGTCATCAGCGTGACCTTGCGGGGATCCAACTGACCATGGCGCGGGAACGCTTGCGAACCGGCCTGGCCACGGCGCTCGCCGCGGCGTTGTCGCTGTCGGCTGGCGCGGCCGGCGCCACGCCGGCCGAAACGCCCTGGACTCGGGTGAACGCCCTCATCGGCGGATGGACGTCGGCCGGCCTGCGGGTGCAGACCACCGGCCAGTTCTACAATCCCGCCGGCTGCGCGATCCCCGACGGCTACTTCATCGATCCGACGCTGTCCGGCGCCCAGCTGTTCTGGTCGCTGCTGATCACGGCCCAGGCGACGAACGCCGAAGTCCAACTGACCGTCGACGGGTGCATATATTCGCGTCCGAACGTCATCGGCGTCGCCCTGCGTCGACCGTAGCGTCCGCAAAAACCCCGCCGGGGGCGAATCCGGCGGGGCCTACGCTACGCTTTGTCCCCGAGGGGAGGGGACGCCCTCCGTCACGCGAAGGCGGTACGCTTACTGAACTTCAGAATTCTTCCCAGTCGTCGCTGCTGGGCTGGGCCGAGTCGGCGAAGGCGGCCAGCTTGGCCTGGGCCGCGCGGACCGGGTTGGCGCCGGGGCGGCTGGCGGCGGTGGCCGGAGCGACGGCCGGACGCGGAGCCGGGCGGGTCACCTGGGTTGGCGGCGAGGCGCGACGGGGGGCGGAACCCACGGCGGCGCCTCCTTGAGCCGCTTGGGCGCCGCTGACCTGGAACCGCCCGATCATCCGCATCAGGCCGTTGGCCTCGCCCTTCAGGGCGTGGCTGGCGGCGGTCGACTGCTCGACCATGGCGGCGTTCTGCTGGACCGTCTGGTCCATCTGGTTGACGGCGGCGTTGACCTGGTTGAGGCCGGTGGCCTGTTCCGAGCCCGAGGCGGCGATCTCGCTGACCAGGCCGTCGATCTCGCCCACCTTGCCGACGATGGCCTGCAGGGCCTCGCCGGTCTGGCCGACCATCGACACCCCCTGGCTGACCTGTTGCGAGGAGGTCGAGATCAGGGTCTTGATCTCCTTGGCGGCGTCGGCCGAGCGTTGGGCCAGGGCCCGGACTTCCTGGGCGACGACCGCGAAGCCGCGGCCGGCGTCGCCGGCCCGTGCGGCCTCGACCCCGGCGTTCAGCGCCAGCAGGTTGGTCTGGAAGGCGATCTCGTCGATCACGCCGATGATCTGGCTGATCGACTGCGACGACTTTTCGATTTCGTTCATGGCGTTGACGGCGGCGCGCACCACCACGGCCGAGCGCTCGGCGTCGGACCGGGTCGAGGTGACGACGCGCGAGGCTTCGACGGCGCCGGCCGACGAGCGCTTCACCGTGGCGGTGATCTGGTCCAGGGCGGCGGCGGTCTCTTCCAGACTGGCGGCCTGCTGCTCGCTGCGGCGCGACAGGTCATCGGCGGCCGAAGCGATTTCGTCCGAGCCCGAACCGATGCTGTTGGCGGCGTGGACGATGGTGCGCATCGCTTCTTCCATCTGGGCGATGGCGCCGTTGAAGTCGCTGCGCAGCCGCTGATAGGCCTGCGGGAAGTCGGCCTCGACGCGATAGGTCAGGTCGCCTTCGGCCAGGCGATTCAGGCCCGTGGCGACGTGCTCCATGACGAAGGCCTGCTCGCGGGCGGCGGCCTCGGCGGCCTCCTGGGCGCGGCGGCGCTCGGCCTCGGTCTCGGCGTTGGCGCGCTGCTGGGCGGCCTCGGCGGTGCGCAGGGCCAGGGCGTTGTCCTTGAACACCTGGACCGAGCGGGCCATGACGCCGACCTCGTCCTTGCGCTGGGCGCCGACCACCTCGACGTCGACCGAGCCCTGGGCCAGGACGTCCATGGTGCGCGCCACGCCGGCCAGCGGGGCGGCGATCTTCGCGCGACCGATCCACAGGGCCAGGACCAGGGCGGCGGCCGAGGCGATCAGGCCGAACAGGATCGTCATCAGCGTGCCGGCCCTGGCCTGCTTGGCGGCTTGCTCCACCATGGCGTGGGTCTCGTCGGCATGGCTGTTGGTGTAGGCCGCGACATCCTTGCTGAGGCTGGCGATGTCGGGGTCGATCACGCCCATGACCATCCTGGCCGCGTCGTTGGCGTTCTGCAGGCCCAGGTCCGCGCCCTGGCGGGCGCTGGAATAGACGCGGTCCAGGCGGACGCCGAAGTCGGCCAGCTTCTTGGCGCTGGCCGGATCGGTGCGCTTGACCTTGTCGAGAGCGACCTTGCCTTCACGGTAGGCGGTGTCGATATCGGCGCTGGCCTGTTTGGCCTCGGGCGAAGCGGCGTCGTAGGCGATCGTGCGATAGGCCGCGTAGCCGATGATGGCGACGCGACGGTTGAACCGCGCCCCTTCCAGTTCCGACGGCGCGCGCTGCTCGACCAGCACCTTGGTGGCGGCTTCCGCGACCTGCGACTGCCAGGCACCGATGCCGGTGATCGCCAGGGCGACCACGGTCAGGATGATGGCCGGCAGGGCCACCTTGGTGGAGATCTTCAGGTCGTCGAACTTCATCGCTTGGCCCCATATCCGGTTGCGCCCGAAAGGGCGGACGGTTCCGGTCTTGGATCCAGATGGCCGCCCGCGCCGTAAAAGCACGGTTAATCGCGGGGTTTTTGCCGTCTGCGGCGACGGAATGTCACAGGCCAAGGTGAGCGCCTCCGAGGTGTCGTGCGCCCTTTGGTAATGATGAATCGACTCAACAACCTTGTCGTGTATTCTCCAAGCTGCGCCATGCGGGGCGAGCGCCCATGCCGCATGCGAGGGGGGGACCATGACCCAGGCGAGCCGGCCCAACATCCTGCTGATCACGTGCGACCAGTACCGGTTTCCCCGGTTCTCCTACGGGGCGGAGGCGGGGTTCGACGAGCCGCTGAAGCGGATCCTGGGCTTCCAGTGCGAGGACGACGCCGACAATCCCTACGCCCCCTTCTTCCCCGGCCTGCTGGCCCTGCGCGAGAACGCGGCGCTGCTGCGCAACCACACCATCGCCGCCAGCGCCTGCACGCCCAGCCGGGCGGTGATCTACACCGGCCAGTACGGGACCAGGACCGGCGTCACCCAGACCGACGGCCTGTTCAAGAGCGGGGATTCCTACAACTTTCCCTGGCTGGCGGCGGACGGGATTCCCACCCTGGGGACCTGGATGCGCGAGGCCGGCTACACCACCCACTATTTCGGCAAGTGGCACGTCAGCAACCCGCCCGAGCACTCGCTGGACCGCTACGGCTTCGACGACTGGGAGGAGTCCTATCCCGAACCGCACGGGGCGGCGATCAACAATCTGGGCGTCTATCGCGACGCCGGCTTCACCGACCAGGCCTGCGCCTTCATCCGCCGCAAGGCCCTGGCCCTGAACTACAACCGCGCCCAGGCGATCGAGCAGGCCCAGGACCCCTACGCCTCGGGTCCCGATGTCGACGACATCCCGCCCTGGTTCGCGGTCGCCTCGTTCGCCAACCCCCACGACATCGCCACCTATCCGGCGGTGATCGGCCAGGCCCTGCCGACTCCGGACAATTCGGGTACGCAGTCGATCTTCGGTCCGCTGACGATTCCGACGATCGGGCAGAAGACCCCGCCGCCGACCGCCGGCACGATCCAGATCGCCTTGAACGCCCTGGGCTTCCCGCAGGACTGCGCCAGGCCTTCGCCGACCCAGAACGAGTCCCTGGCCGACAAGCCCAGCTGCCAGCACGACTACGCCTACAAGGTGGGCCTGGCCCTGAACGCCAAGACCGGCTTCAACCTCGTCAACACGGTCAAGACCAAGGTCGACGACAGGTTCCCCAACCTGCCGGGCCCCGACCTGCTGGGCGACGAGCGGTCGATGCAGGTCGCGGTCCAGCAGGCGCTGAACGGCGTGCTGCCGTTCCAGCTGAGCGAGGAGCCCGAGCGCTACGCCCTGGGATTCCTGCAGCTTTACGCCTGGCTCCATTCGATCGTGGACACCCATGTGGCGGCGGTCCTGAAGACCCTGGAGGAGACCGGCCAGGCCGACAACACCATCGTCATCTTCCTGGCCGACCACGGCGAGTACGGGGCGGCGCACGGCATGATGATCGAGAAGTGGCACACAGCCTACCAGGAGGCCCTGCACGTGCCGGTCATCGTGCGCTTCCCGCCGTCGACGCAGGTGGTCGAGAACGAGCCGGGCGCGGGCGAGGGGCCGCTGGGCTTCACGCCGCGCCAGATCGACGCCCTGACCAGCCATATCGACATTCTGCCCACCGTGCTGGGCCTGGCCGGGGTGACGGCCGAGCAGCGGGCGGCGATCGCGCAGACCCTGGGCCGCCATCGCCCCGTGCCGCCGCTGCCGGGCGTGGACCTGTCGGGCCTGCTGAAGGGCGAGACCCAGAGGGTGGTCGAGCCGGATGGCGGCGAGCGCCAGGGCGTGCTGTTCATCACCGACGACGAGATCACCGCCCCGTCGGCCTCGAACGACGATCCCGCCAACCTCAAGTGCGACAAGGAGTTCGAGGTCTACAAACGGGTGGTCGACACGGTGAACCAAGAGCATCCGGCCGTGAACCTGGCGCCGGGTCCGGTGCGCCAGCCCAACCACGTGCGCTGCGTGCGCACCGACCGCTACAAGCTCAGCCGCTATTTCGATCCCTCCGGCCACGTACCCCAGGAGTGGGAAATGTACGACCTGAAGCTGGACCCCAACGAGGCGGTCAATCTGGCGCAGGTGACCCGGTCGCCGCCGACCGCCCGCGCCGACCTGCCGTCGCCGTTCGTGGCCGCCGCGGTCCAGACCGAGGCCGACCGGCTGGCGGTGCTGCTGGCGCGGCTGGAGGCAAGGGATTTGTAAATTCCTTCTCCCCTTGCGGGAGAAGGTGGCCTCCGAAGGAGGTCGGATGAGGGGGCGATGACCCTATCCGCTTTGACTTGAAGGGTGTGGGGCGCCGTCGGCGCGACCCCTCATCCGTCGGCTTCGCTGACACCTTCTCCCGCAAGGGGAGAAGGGACCTTCGCTCAAGCCCGCGGATGGGCCTTGCCGTAGGCCGCCAGCAGGCCCGCGGCGTCCACCTGGGTATAGCGCTGGGTGGTCGACAGCGAGGCGTGGCCCAGCAGGTCCTGGATCGACCGCAGGTCGGCGCCGGCGCCCAGCAGGTGAGTGGCGAACGAGTGGCGCAGGGCGTGGGGCGTGGCGCGGTCCGAAAGGCCCAGGCGGCTTCGCAAGGCTTGCATCGTCGCCTGGACGTGGCGCGGCGACAGCGGCCCGCCGCGCTTGGCGCGAAACAGCGGATCGTCGGCCTCCAGCGCGAAGGGCAGGGCGGCCAGATAGGTATCGATCCTCTCACGGACGATATCGAGCACCGGCACGATCCGGGTCTTGCCGCCCTTGCCGGTGATCCGCAGGCTGTCGCCCAGCGGCGCGTCGCGGCGGGCCAGGGACAGGCCCTCGGAGATCCGCAGGCCGCAGCCCCACAGCAGGGTCAGCACCGCCTCGTCGCGGGCCACCTCCCAGTCCTCGCGGTCGGGGTCGAGGGACAGCTCGGCGATCAGGCCGTGGGCCTGGTCCTCGGACACCGGACGCGGCGCCCCGACCTTGATGCGCGGCCCGCGCACCAGGTCGATGGCGGCGTTGGGCGTGTCCAGCCGGTGGTCGAGATAGCGATGGAAGGCCCGGATCGACGACAGGCTCTGCGACAGCGAGCGCGGCGACAGACCTTCGTCGCCGCCGCCGTTCTGGGAGGGCGGCGGTTCGCGCCGGAAGGCCAGGTAGGCGCGCAGCTCGGCGGCGGCGATCCCGCCCAGGTCGGACACGGAGAGCGCTTCGCCGCGATGGCGTTCCAGGAAGTTCAGATAGGCCAGGACGTTGTCGCCATAGGCCCGCACGGTGCGCGGCGAGGCGCGCCGCTCGTGGGTCAGGTGGTCCAGCCAGGCGGTCAGGGCGGCGCGGGCGTTCATCTCTTCACCTCCCTAAACCCTTGTCATCCTGGGCGCAGCGAAGCGAAGACCCGGGACCGACGCGTGAACGCAAGCGCTTCCGGCGGTCCCGGATCGGCGCGCTTCGCGCTTGTCGGGGATGACAGCCGCATTGTGTGCGTCCTCCCCATTTCAGGGGGAGGCGGGACATCACAGCACCGGCCAGCGCTCGGCCGTGCGCTCGACGACGCGGGCCAGGAAGGCCACCAGCTCCGAGCCCATGTCGGCCGTGAAGCCCTCGGGATCGGCCGAGCCGAAGGCCAGGAGGCCCTGGCGTGAGGGCTCCCACAGGGCCATGCGGACCAGGGCCATGCTCTGGATGTCCTGGATGCGCTCGCCAAACAGCCCCAGGGCCGGGGCGTGGAAGCCCATGCGGGCGACGCCGTGGTCGCCCATGGTCATGTCGATCTGTCCGGCGATCAGGGCGTGCCAGCCGGCGGGCACGCGGCCCGGGCCTTCCAGAACCACCACCCCGGCGGCCAGGCCGAAGCGCAGGATGGCCATCTCGTCGACCCGGCGGGCCAGGTCGGAATGGTTGCGGGCGTCCAGCAGGTCGATCACCGCGGCGTGGGTCTGGGCCTGGGCCGAGAAGTTGGCGCGGGCGGTGGCCTCGATCTGGCGGCGGACCAGGGCCTCGCGCTCGTGGGCGGCCGAGACCCGGGCCAGGGCGGCGGGGCCGAAGTCGACGATGTTGCTGGCGTCCGGGCGCAGGCCCAGGTCGCTGAGCAGGTCGGGATCCTGGTGCAGGAAGTCGGGCTCGGCGCGCAGGAAGTCGCGGACGGCGTCGGCGTCGACCGGATAGGGCAGCATCGCCTGGGTCGCGTCGGTCATGGTCTGACTACTCCATCCACTCTTCGTCCCCATATCCAACCGCAGCGGGGCGTCCCCGATGAAGCCTCAGTTCGGTTAACAGCGGCTTGATGGGGCCGCCGCGCCGCCTCTCGACCTGGGGACGTTTCCGAGGCAGAACCCGATCGTCCCCATGTCTGGTCCCATGCCCCGCATCGCCTCCGTCCTGCTGCCCATGCCGCTGCCCGAGGCGTTCGACTACGCCGAGCCGGAAGGCCTGGGCCTGGCGCTGGGCGATCACGTGACCGTGCCGCTGGGGCCTCGCGTGATTCGCGGCGTGGTGACGGGCCTGCGCGACGGGACGGGCGGCAACCGGCCGCTCAAGCCGGTGCTGGAGCGGGTCGACGACCCGCCGCTGCCGCCCGGCGTCCTGACCTTCGTGGAGTGGGCGGCGCGCTATTCGGTCGACGTTCCCGGCTGGCCCCTGGCCATGGCCCTGCGCGGCCTGCGCCATCCGGCCGCCAAGCCCGACAAGGCCCTGGCCCTGACCGGAACCCCGCCGGCCCGGATGACCCCCGCCCGGCTGAAGGTGCTGGCGGCCGCCGAACAGGGGCCGATGGCGTCCGGCGCCCTGGCGACCGCCGCCGGCGTCTCGGCCGGGGTGGTCAAGGGCCTGGTCGACGAGGGCGCTCTGGCCGTCACCTGGATCGAGCCGGACACCAGTTTCCCCCAGCCGGACCTATCGCTGCCGCCCCAGACCCTCAATCCCAGCCAGCAGGCCTCGGCCGACGTCCTGGCCGAGATGCTGGCGGCGGGCGGCTTCCAGGCGGCGTTGCTGGACGGGGTGACCGGCTCGGGCAAGACCGAGGTCTATCTGGAGGCCGTGGCCGCCGCCCTGGCCGCCGATCCCGACAGCCAGGTGCTGATCCTGCTGCCCGAGATCGCCCTGACCCAGGCGGTGCTGGCCCGCTTCGAGGCCCGGTTCGGCGCGGCCCCGGTCGAGTGGCACTCGGCCGTGTCGCCGCCCAAGCGCCGTCGGGCCTGGGAGGGCGTGGCCACCGGCGCGGCGCGGATCGTGGTCGGGGCCCGCTCGGCCCTGTTCCTGCCGTTCCGTAAGCTGCGGCTGGTGGTGGTCGACGAGGAGCACGACGGCTCGTTCAAGCAGGAGGAGGGCTTCATCTACCAGGCCCGTGACCTGGCCGTGGCCCGCGCCAAGATCGAGGGGGCGCTGGTGGTGCTGGCCTCGGCCACGCCGTCGCTGGAAAGCCTATGGAACGCGCAAGCGGGCCGCTATCGCTGGCTGCGCCTGAGCGCCCGCCACGGGGCGGCCCAGTTGCCCGACATCGGCCTGATCGACATGCGCGAGACCCCGCCCGAGCCGGGCCGCTGGCTGTCGCCGCCCTTGGTCAAGGCGGTGTCGGTCGCCCTGTCGCGCGGCGAGCAGAGTTTGCTGTTCCTGAACCGCCGGGGCTATGCGCCGCTGGTCCTCTGCCGGGCCTGCGGCGAGAAGATGAAGTCGCCCGACACCGACAGCTGGCTGGTCGAGCACCGCTACACCGGCCGCCTGGTCTGCCACCTGACGGGCTTTTCGATGAAGAAGCCCGAGGCCTGCCCGCACTGCGGGGCCAAGGACAGCCTGACCTCGATCGGCCCCGGCGTGGAGCGGGTCGAGGAGGAGGCGCGCCACCTGTTCCCCGACGCCCGGATCGCGGTGTTCTCGTCCGACACCGTGTTCGACGCGGCCGGGGCGCGGGCCCTGGTCGACAGCATGGCGGCCGGCGAGATCGACATCCTGGTGGCGACGCAAGCCGCCGCCAAGGGCCATAACTTCCCCAACCTGACCCTGGTGGGCGTGGTCGACGCCGACCTTAGCCTGCGCGGCGGCGACCTGCGGGCCGGCGAGCGGACCTTCCAACTGCTGGCCCAGGCGGCGGGCCGGGCCGGACGGCACGAGAAGCCGGGCCGCGCCCTGCTCCAGACCTATGCGCCCGAGCACGGCGTGCTGCAGGCCCTCAAGGCCCAGGACCGCGACGCCTTCGTCGAGGCCGAGATGGCCATGCGCCAGGAGGCGGGCCTGCCGCCGTTCGGACGCCTGGCGGCGGTGATCGCCTCGGGTCCGGACGCCGCGGCCCTGGAGGCCTATTGCAACGCCCTGGCGGCGGCGACGCCCAACGCCGAGGGGGTGGAGGTGTTCGGCCCGGCCGACGCGCCCCTGGGCCTGGTGCGCGGACGGCGGCGCAAGCGCTTCCTGGTGCGGGCCGAGCGGTCGGTGGACCTGCAGGGCTTCCTGGCGGCGTGGCGGGCCCGGGCCAAGGTTCCGAACTCGGTGCGGGTGGTGTTCGACGTGGACCCGTACAGTTTTCTGTAGGACGCGGGGCAGGATCGGGGACAGGCGCGTGCGCCTGTCCCCGGCCGCGTCAATCCTTCCTCGCGCGCTTCTTGCGCGACAGCATGTTCAGCCCCTCGACCCCGGCCGAGAAGGCCATGGCGGCGTAGATGTAGCCCTTGGGCACGTGCACCCCGAAGCCCTCGGCGATCAGCACGGCGCCGATCATCAGCAGGAAGCCCAGGGCCAGCATGACCACGGTGGGGTTGTCGTTGATGAAGTTGCCCAGCGGGTCGGCGGCCAGCAGCATCACGGTCACCGCCACGACCACCGCGGCGATCATGATCGGCAGGTGGTCGGTCATGCCCACCGCGGTCAGGATCGAGTCGATCGAGAACACGATGTCCAGCAGGATGATCTGGAAGATCGCCCCGCCGACGTTGGAGATCGCCGCCGTCTTGACGTCCGGCGCGGCCTCGTCGGCGTTGGGGTCGACGGCGTGATGGATCTCCTTGGTGGCCTTCCAGATCAGGAACAGGCCGCCGGCGATCAGGATCAGGTCGCGCCACGAGAAGGCGGTCTCGAAACTGGGTTCTCCGTGGGAGAGCGGGCCGGTCAGGCCCAGGTCGAACACCGGGGCGGTCAGGCCGACGATGAAGGCGATGGTCGACAGCAGGACCAGCCGCATGACCAGGGCCAGGGAGATGCCGATCCGACGCACCCTCTGGCGATGTTCGGGCGGCAGCTTGTTGGAGAGGATGGAGATGAACACCAGGTTGTCGATGCCAAGCACGACTTCCATGACGATCAGCGTGACCAGGGCGGCCCAGGCGGCGGGGTCCGCGACGAGGTGAAGGAGTTCGTTCATCGTACCGATCTAAGGTTCCGGTCTGGAAAACGCGTCATCGCCTGCCCCTCCGCAGGCGCCGTTCATGCAAGGAACGCGACGGAAGCCCCCAGGCTTCGCCAAACCGAGAGTCGAGATGATGCCCGACGCCGCCAATATCAAGCCCCTGACGGCCCTGCGGTTCTTCGCCGCCTTCTGGGTGGTGATGTACCATTATTGGCCGAACCTCTCGGCGGCGGTCCCGCCGGCGATGATCGGCAAGGGCTATCTGGGGGTCGAGGCGTTCTTCACCCTGTCGGGCTTCATCCTCTGCCACGTCTATCTGCAGGGCGTGGGGAGCGGGACGTTCCGCTACGGCGGCTTCCTGTGGAACCGGCTGGCGCGGGTCTATCCGCTGCACCTGGTCACCCTGGCGGGCGTGGGGCTGATGGCCGCCGCGGCCGGCCTGGCCGGCATCGCCGTCGACCAGAACATGCTGGCCTGGAGCGCCCTGCCGGCCAACCTGCTGCTGGTCCAGGCCTGGGGTTTCGCGCCGGTCTCGGGCTGGAACCATCCGTCGTGGTCGATCTCGGCCGAGTGGTTCGCCTATCTCAGCTTTCCGGCCTTCGCCTGGGCCGCCTGGCGGCTGCGCGAGCGGCCGCGCCTGGCCGTGGGCCTGGCCCTGGCCCTGATCGCCGCCCTCTATCCGGTCTTCCAGGCGCTGGCGGGCTTCCCGCTGACCGAGGCGACCATCCGCTGGGGCTTCCTGCGGATCGTGTCGTGCTTCGCCTACGGCTGCGCCCTGCACGCCCTGTGGCGCTCGGGCGCGGTCACCGGCCGCTTCTCGGGGCTTGGCGCCTGTCTGGCGGGCGCCGCCGTGCTGCTGGCCGTGCATTTCGGGGCGCCCGACCAGGTTATCGTCATGACCCTGGGGGGGCTGATCGTCATGCTGGCGGCCCTGGCCGCGACCGGGTCGAGCTTTGCGACTCAGGCCCCGCTCGTGTATCTGGGCGAGATCAGCTACTCGACCTACATGATCTGCATCCCGTGGAAGATCCTGGCGGTCAATGCCGCGCTCAAGCTTCTGAAGATCGAGGGCGATCAGCTGCCGCTCTATGCTTGGCTGTTGATCGTCGCTGCACTGGTCCCGCTGTCGGCGATGTCGTATCACATCATCGAAAAGCCGGCGCGCGAGCGGATGAAAGCTTGGGCGAAAGGCTGGCGAGAGCGGCGACCTGCCACGGCGAAAGCCTGATAAACAGACTTTTCATCTTTCCCCGTCAGGGTTATCCCTTAGCCCAGTGACGCGGGGGAGTACCCACAGCATGACGAAACGGACGAGAACCCTCTGGGGTTCCCTGGCCGCCGCCGCCATGATCAGCCTCGTGCCGATGTCCGGCGCGGTGGCCGACGGGTACTGGCAATGCGTCCCGTTCGCGCGTCTGATGTCGGGAATCCAGATCTTCGGCGACGCCCGCACCTGGTGGAGCCAGGCGGTCGGCAAGTACGACACCGGCTTCGTGCCCCGCGCCGGGGCCGTGCTCTGCTTCAAGCCCACCGCCCGCATGAACCTCGGCCACGTCGCCTTCGTCAGCCAGGTGCTGACCGACCGCGTGATCCAGGTGACCCACGCCAACTGGTCGATCATCGACGGCGGCCGCGGCCAGATCGAGAAGGATGTCACCGTCGTCGACGTCTCGCCGGCCGGCGACTGGAGCCAGGTCAAGGTCTGGTACGACCCGATCCGCGACCTGGGCACCACGGTCTATCCGACCCACGGCTTCATCTACCAGAACAACCAGGCGGTCACGATCGCCGCCGCCACCAGCAAGCTGGCCCTGGCCCAGAACGCCGCCGTCTCGCTGGCCAAGTCCGCCGCCAACCAGGTCGCCGCCTCGGTGCGGGTCAGCTCGCCGCTGGACATGATCAACCAGGCCGCCGACTCGACCGACCGCATCGCCGCCCTGATCGCGCAGTCCCAGTCCCCGGGCCCGTCGCAAGACGCCGACAAGACGCAAGCTCCGCGTTGACGCCGTGCGCGCTCTGGGTCATGCCCAGGGCGTGAACAGGGCTCATTCCACATGCTGAGGGTGCTGCGCCACGGCGCGCCGGGTTTCGAGCCCGGCGGCCTGACGCCCGACTGGGCGCTGCCCGCCGACGCGGTGTGGATCGAGCTGGTCAGCCCCACCCGCGCCGAGGAGGTGGCGGTCGAGAAGTCGATCGGCCTGCTGCTGCCCACCCGCGAGGAGATGGCCGAGATCGAGGCCTCCTCGCGCCTCTACCAGGAGGACGGCGGCACGTTCATGACCGCCACGGTGCTGGTCAACGCCGAGGGCGACCTGCCGACCGCCGCGCCGGTGACCTTCGTGCTGACCGGCCACCGGCTGGTCACCATCCGCTATGTCGAGCCCAAGTCGTTCGCGGTGTTCGCCGCCCAGGCCGAGCGCCAGCCCAGCCTGTGCCCCGGCGGCGCCCAGACGTTCCTGGGCCTGCTGGACGCGGTGATCGACCGCACCGCCGACATCCTCGAGCGCACCTCCAGCGAGGTCGAGGCCCAGTCGCGGATCATCTTCAGCCGGCCGCGCGGCGCGGCGTTCGAGGCGATCCTCAACCGACTGGGCCGGGCCCAGATCATCAATTCCAAGGCCCGCGACAGCCTGGTCAGCCTGGCCCGCCTGCTCAGCTTCGCCTCGCTGGCCGACCAGTTCGAGGGCGACAAGGAGCTGCGCGACCACCTCAAGTCGCTGCAGCGCGACGTCCAGTCGATCACCGACCATTCGGGCTACCTGTCGGGCAACATCACCTTCCTGCTCGACGCGGCCCTGGGCCTGATCAACATCGAGCAGAACGCCATCTTCAAGATCTTCTCGGTGTTCTCGGTGATGTTCCTGCCGCCGACCCTGGTGGCCGGGATCTACGGCATGAACTTCGCCCACATGCCCGAGCTCAACTGGCTGCACGGCTACCCGTTCGCCCTGGCCCTGATGGTCGTCGCCGCGGCCGGGCCGCTGCTGTGGTTCAAGCGGCGCGGTTGGCTGTGATTTTCGGGATAAACTGAACGTTTCCTTAAAGATGGCGTGACACGGTTCGCCGAAAAAGAGCGCCGTCTCATGTCCGCCCCCGCCCTGTCCCGTCCATCCGCCCAGGCCGCGTTGATCCGCACCCTTGCGCCGCGCGCGCTGAAGGTCGTGGTCGAGGCGCATCTGCGCTACCTGAAGGGGCTGCCGGGGGGCGCGCGCGCCAACCTCTCCTATGTGGATCTCGACAACGCCGATCTGGAGGGCGTCGACCTTTCCGAGGCCGACCTGACCGGCGTGCGCCTGTCCGGCGCGCTGCTGTCACGCGCCACCCTGGCGCGGGCCACGCTGTATGGGGCCGACCTGCGCGACGCCGACCTGCGCCAGGCGAACCTGTCGCGCAGCGACCTGCGCGGCGCCTGCCTGCGTGGGGCCAATCTTGGCGGCGCCGACCTTTCCAACTGCGACCTGAGAGAAGGCGTCATCGCCACCCAGAACAGCCTTGAAGGCTTCAGGATCCTGCAGCACCGGACCCGGCGCGGCGAGCTGGAGCACGCCCTGACGCAGGGCGCGCGGCTGGACGGCGCCCAGGTCGGCGACGCCTTCGCCCGGGTCGCCGACCTGACCGACGCCGACCTGGCCGGGGTCAGCCTGAAGGGCGCCCGCCTGAACCGCGCGACGCTGGACGGCGCCAACCTGTCCCAGGCCAATCTCTACAACGCCGACCTCGGCGGCGCTTCGCTGCGCCGGACGGTGCTGGCCGGCGCCGACCTGGCCGGGGCCACCTTCGAGGGCGCCGACCTGACGCAGGTGCTGCGCGCGCCGCCGCCCATCGTCTATGTCGACGACGAACCCCTGCACGAGATCCTCGAGGCGCACGAACTGTATGTGACCAGCGACGGGCGCGACGGCGCGATCGGCCGGGCTCCGGCGGTCGACTTCCGGCCGCTGAAGCGGCTGCGCGGCCGGCGGCTGGCCGGCTTGTCGGCCCCGGGCGCGATCTTCTTCGGCATGGACCTGGAGACCGTCCAGCTGCAGGGCGCCAACCTGGCGGAGGCCGACCTGCGCGGGGTCAATCTGCGCGGGGCCGACCTGCGTGGCGCCCGGCTGGTGGGCGCCCAGCTGTCGCGGGCCGACCTGTCCGGCGCGAAGCTGGGGCCGCTGACCATCGCCCCGGGCCGCGTCCTGCGCACCGACCTCAGCCGCGCCGCCCTGCATGGCGCCGACCTGACCGGCGCCAGCGCCCGTCGGGTGCGCCTGATCGACGCCGACCTGACGCGGTGCCGGCTGGAAGGGTGCGACCTGACGAGCGCCGAGTTGCCCGAGGGGTTCGAGGGGTAGGGCTCCCAGCCATATCGACGACCCAAGTTCGGTGTCATCCCGGAAGCCTCGAGCCCGCGCCCCTACATCCGCTTCTTCAGCGGCACGAGGTCCGGATAGACCGGTTCTCGGCCCTGGGCCTTGGCCTGGAAGGCCTCCATCATGTGCGGCGGCGAGAACATGCCGGTCTGCCAGGTGGCGATGTAGTCCAGCCCGTCCTTGATCGAGTGGTCGCGGGCGTAGTTGATCATCACCTTGCTGCCGGCCACGGCCAGAGGCGACTTGGCGGCGATCTCGCGGGCCGTTTCCAGGGCGTGGGCGACGACCTCTTCGTGGGTGTCGAACACCTCGTTGACCAGGCCGATGTCACGCGCCCGCGCGGCTGGAAGCCGCCGGCCCGTATAAGCGAGCTCGCGCACCCAGCCCTCGGGGATCAGCTTGCACAGGCGCGGGAAGGTGCCGACGTCGGCGGTCATGCCGATATTGATCTCGTGGATCGTGAAGAAGGCGTCGGCGCTGGCGTAGCGGATGTCGCAGGCGCTGGTGAGGTCGACCGCCCCGCCGATGCAGCCGCCCTGGATGGCGGCGATCACCGGCATTCGCGCCTCGTCCAGGCAGCTGAACGTGTCCTGCAGGTGGTGGACGTGGCGGCGGAAGCTCTCGGCGGCCACGAAGCGGTCGGCGGGCTCGCCCCCGGTCACGCCCTCGCCGTCGGTGAACACCGACAGGTCCATGCCGGCGCAGAAATGCTTGCCGGTCGAGGAGATGACGATGCAGCGGGCGCGGGCGTTGTCGTCGATGTCGCGGACGATGGCCGGCAGTTCGTTCCAGAACGCCCGGGTCATGGTGTTGAGAGCTTCGGGGCGTTTCAGGCGCAGATGCGCGACGCCTGTCTCGATCTCGACATCGAAGCAGCTATAGTCTGGTTTGTCCCGCACGCTCGTTTCTCCCTTATCGTTGATCACTTTGTATCACGGGGGCGTCGGACGCCAACCGGCCTTCATCCGAAGGCCGGAAGTCTTGCTTTTACGGGCTTTCTTCGAAGGCCCGCCGCCTCGCAAAGGAGACCTTCCCCCATGGTCAGACATTCCATCGCCACCACCCTGTCGGTCGGCGCCGTTCTCGCCTCGCTGGTCGCCGCGCCGCTGCCGGCGGCGGCCCAGTCCAAGGGGATCAGCGGCCTGTTCGGCTGCGAGGGCTCGGGCAAGAAGCAGGAAGGCGGGGCCCTGATCGGCGCCGCGGCCGGCGCCCTGGTCGGCCGCGCGGTCAGCAAGAATGAAAAGACCCTGGGCACCGTGCTGGGCGCGGCGGCCGGGGCGGCGGCCGGGGCCTATATCGGCTGCCGCATGCAGTCGACCGACCAGGCCATGGCCCAGCAGGCCACCAAGCGCGCCCTGGACAGCGGCCGCTCGGAGACCTGGAGCAATTCGCGGACCGGCGCCTCGGGCCGCATCGACGTGGTGTCCTCGTCCTACGGCCCGCCGATCAGCGGCGACCAGCTGCGCTTCGAACGCGGCGTCCAGGTGCTGCGCAGCTACGACGCCGTCGGCGGCGACTACACCGCCCGCGGGACCGCCAACCTGCGTTCGGGCCCCTCGACCACCGGCAAGGTGGTCGGCAAGCTGTCGGCCGGCGAGCGGGTCGAGGTGCTGGGCGGCGCGCCGAACAGCAACTGGCTGCTGGTGGGCCGCAACGGCTACGGCGTCGGCTATGTCTCGGCCGCGCTGCTGAACCAGAGCGGCTATGGCCCGGAAGCCAGCTGCCGGGTCATCAACGCCTCGATCAGCACCCGCAACGACCGCCCGACCACCGAGCGCTACAGCGCCTGCAAGGACGATCGCGGCGAGTGGCAGCTGACGGCGGCGTAGAGGCGACGTCCCACTTGCCCCCTACGGGCCTTCGGCCGTCTTCCCCCAGAGGGGGAAGAGTCTGAAGCGCGAGGCTCCGCCCCCTGTGGGGGCGGACGACCGCGAAGCGGTCCGGTGGGGGCAAGTGCGGACTCCCAAACGGCCGCGGTCGCGCCTACGTTAGGCGCCAGCAGCCGCAACAGGAGCCTGATCGCCATGGACGCGGCCGTCTTCCGAGAACCCCGCCGACGCTTCATCCCGATCGCCAGCCGCGCCGGGGCCGGCGAGATGGCGGTTCTGGAGTTCGGTCCCGCCGACCGGCCGGTCGACGTGGTCTTCGTCCACGCCAACGGCTTCAACGGCCAGACCTACCGCGCCCTGCTGGCCCCGCTGTCGGCCGGCCTGCGGATCCTGGCGGTCGACCAACGCGGCCACGGCTCCAGCCGCCTGGCGGCCGATCCCGACCATCGCCGCAATTGGCTGGACCTGCGCGACGACCTGCTGGCCCTGCTGGCCGCCCTGGACCAGGGGCCGGTGGTGCTGGCCGGCCATTCGATGGGCGGCACGGTCAGCCTGCTGGCCGCCGCAGCCGCGCCTGGAGCGGTGCGCGGCCTCGTCCTGCTGGATCCGGTGATCATGCCGCGGATCATGGCCTTCTACGCCCACATGCCCTGGACCTCCGGGGCGCTGTGGCGGCATCTGCCGCTCGTGCAGGGCGCCCTGCGCCGCCGGGCGGTGTTCGACAATCGCGAGGCCGCCTTCAGCGCCTATCGCGGGCGGGGGGCGTTCAGGACCTGGCCCGAGACGATGCTGGCCGACTATGTCGGCGGCGGCTTCAAGGATCGCGACGACGGCAAGGTCGAGCTGGCCTGCGCCCCGGCCTGGGAGGCCTCCAACTACAGCGCACAGGCCCATAACCCCTGGCGGGCCATGGGCGCCATCCGCTGCCCGGCCCGGCTGCTCAAGGCCGAGAAGGGCTCGACCGCCCATGTCGGCGACGGCGCGGGCCTGATGCGGCGGCATCCGTCGATCCGTGTGGAGACGGTGGCCGGCGCCGGCCACTTCCTGCCGATGGAGCGACCGGATTTGGCGCGGGAGGCGATCTTCGAGATGGCGGCGGGGCAGAGCGTCCTCCCCCAATAGGAGAGGGTTTAAAGCGCCAGTCCCGCCACCGCCGCCTTCCCCAGTTCCGCCCGCGCCGCCGCGCTGATCGGCACGACCTTGCGCGCGTCGAGGTCGAAGGTGATCGCCATGGCCTCCGACGTGCCCCAGGGCTGGCCGGTGGTCGGATCGAGCATCCAGTGGACCACCCGCATCGCCTGGCCCTCGGTCCCGACCAGACCCGAGCGCAGCTCGACCCGGTCACCGGCCCGGGGCCAGGCCAGCTGGACCAGGCGGTATTCCAGCACCGCCCCGCCGACCCGCGCCGGTCTGGGCTCGGCCTGGGCGACCACGACGTCGCGGAACGGGCCGATGAAGGCCCCGATGCCGTCCGAGACCCGGCCGATGAACTGCTCGGCCCGCATTCGTCCGAACACGTCGCAATCGACCGGCGACAGGGCGCCCAGGCCGATCCGCTTGAGGCCCAAGGCGTCGGCGCGGGCCAGGCCCGCGGTCGGTTCGAACGGCGACAGGTCCAGACTCCGGGCCCGGGCCTGTTCGGGAACCTCGACCTTCAGGGCCGCCGCCCGCTCGTGAACGACCCTCGGCCAGGGGAAGGCCTCGCCCTCGCGCGGGGTGACGTGGGCGATCGTGGTCTGGAAAGTCGCCGCCAGCCGGCCGGTGGCGGTGTGGACCAAGAGCTGCAGCACCCGCGCCTCGGTGTCGGTGATCGCGATCACCCCGCCCAGCATGTGCAGGGCCGCCCCCGCATGGGCCTCGCGCAGGAAGCGGATGTGCTGCTCGCGGACCACCAGGGTGGCGTTGGCCCAGGGCGAGAAGGCGTGCGGCAGGCCCAGCTCGGCCGCCAGCCCCGCCAAGCCCTCCATGGCCCGGGTGACGTAGAAGCGCACGTTCATGTGCCCCATCTCGTCGCAGTCCCAGGTGTTGACCCCGCCGCGCCAGATCTCGACGCCGGGAAGGGGCTCGGTGGGCGTCATGGGGCGGAGGTCCGGGATGGGGTGAACGATTGTTCGAACCCTAGCGGGGTTCGCGGCGGTTGGACAATGACCCGTGGGGACGTTTGAATCCCTCTCTCTTGGAGAGAGGGGGTCTCTTAGCCCCGGCAATCCGCGCACAGTCCGTGCGCCTCGATCGTCACGCCGGTCAGGGCGTAGCCGGCGGCGGCGCCGGCGGCGATGATCTCGGCGCTGGCCTTGGGCTCGATCTCGCGCGTGGCGCCGCAACAGTCGCAGATCAGGAAGGCGGCGGCGTGGCCGTCGGCCTCCCTGCGGCAGGCGACATAGGCGTTGAGGCTCTCGATGCGGTGGGCGAAGCCCTGTTTTTCAAGGAAGTCCAGCGCCCGGTAGACGGTCGGCGGCTTCGCGGGCGGACCATCAATGGCGAAGCTGGCGATCAGGTCGTAGGCCTTCACCGGCTGGCCGGCGGTCAGCAGCAGTTCCAGCACCCGGCGGCGCGGGGCGGTCAGGCGCTGGTCGGCGGCGGCGCAGCGCGCCTCGGCGGCGGCCAGCTCGGCTTCGAGGGCGGAACCGGCGACGCCGTGGTTGTGGTGATCGTGGTCGCACGCGGCATGATGGGCCATGGCCAACAGGTAGAGGGCCGAGCGGCCGCACGCAACCCGGTCCTCCCCCATGGGGGAGGGCCGTCAGTACGGCGGCTGGGCCAGCGTCGCCCTCTCGACCTCGCACCGGGCCGGGTCGGGGGCCGGCCCCGCCGCCCGGGCGGCGTCCAGCTCGCGGCCGACGGCGGCCAGGTCGGTCGCGAAGGCCGGCGAGGCGTCCAGGGCCGCGACCAGGGCGGTCGCGTTGATCCGCCCGGCCTCGACCGAGGAGGCGTTGTGCACGCCGCAGACCACGCGGCTTTCGCCATAGGCCCTGGCCCGGGCCAGGATGGCCTGGGCCCGTTGCGGCTGGGCCTTGGCCAGGACCAGGCCGATGGTCCAGCCCCAGGTGGCGTGGCCGGACGGATAGTCCGGGGTCAGGGCGGTGATCAGGCCGCTGCGCACGCAGATCGCGCCGGGCGCCGTCTGGTAAGGGCGCTTGCGGTCGTAGAGCCGCTTGGGGGCCGAGATGGCCGGACGCGCGTCGCGACCGAGCCGCTGCAGCATGGCCGCCAGCCGGGGCGTGGCCTGGCGGCTGGGCGTCACGCCCAGGGCGCAGGCGTAGGCGTCCATGATCCTGGCCTCGCGGGCGTCCTGCTTGGCCAGCGACCAGCGCGGCGTGTCCTTCAACCGGCGCGTGGCCAGGAAGACGGCGCGATCCTGTTCGGCGGTCGCCGAGCCGGGCGGCGGGGGCGGCGGCACGGCTTGGCGCGCGTCATAGGTGCCCCTGGCGAGGTACGGAACGGCCTGCGATCCCGTCAGGCTGGCGCAGCCCGCCAGCACCAGGCCCGTCATCCCGATCATCAACCAGACGCGCATGAAAAAGGGTCCCCGAAGCAACTTCGGGGACCCTGCAGTCTCAGTTCGTCCGTATCAAGCCTACTTGCCGAACAGCTTGTTCCAGCGCGGCTTCTCGCGGCCCTTCCAGTGCTCGCGGTGATAGGCGTCCGAGGCGATCAGCGGCACCACGGTGGTGGCTTCGGCGAACACCATCTGCTCGTAGGTGGTCGAGACCTTGCCCCACGAGGCGGCTTCCTTCAGCGTCGAGGAGCTGCAGGCGCCGTCGCGCACGTCGGCCACGGTGATCTGGATCGCGTACTTGTGCATGTCGGCCTCGACGCCGAGGATCTCGGCGCAGACCACGGTGTCCTGGGCGAAGTTCTTGGGCACGCCGCCGCCGACCATGAACAGGCCGGTGGTGCCGGCCGCGATCTTGATGTCGGTCAGTTCACGGAAGTCCGCGACCGCGTCGATCATCAGATAGGGCTGCTTGGCGGCGATGCGCTCCTTCTGGTGCTTGACCAGGCCAAAGCCCGCCGAGCTGTCGACGAAGGCCGGGCAGAAGATCGGCACGCCTTCCTCGTAGGCGGTCTGGATCAGCGAGCCGGGCTTCTTGGCGTTGCCTTCCGACAACCACTTGCCCATTTCCCAGATGAACTCGCGCGAGGAATAGGCGCGCGGCTCCAGGCGGTTGCAGATCTCCAGGATCGTGTGGTCGCAGTTCTGGAGCTCTTCCTCGTCGATATAGGTGTCGTAGATGCGGTCGATGTAGTTGTCGCGCAGCACGTTGTCGTCGACCGGGCCGGCGGCCTGGTAGTGCTTGAAGCCCAGGGCCTCGAAGAAGTCCATGTCGACGATGCTGGCGCCGGTGGCGACCACGGCGTCGATCATGCCGTTCTTCACCATGTCGCGGTAGACGTGCATGCAGCCGCCGGCCGAGGTCGAGCCGGCCAGGATCAGCCAGGGCGAGCAGCCCTTGTCGGCCAGGGCCATGTTGAGGATGTCGGCGGCGCGGGCGGTGTCGCGCGAGCTGAACGACATCTTGCGCATGGAGTCGATGATCGGACGGGCGTCGAACGACGTGATGTCGATGTGCTCGACGACGGTCTGGAGGAGCTCGGCCTTCTGGTTGTTCGGAACGGGAGCGTTCATCGCTTCGGTTTCCCTGACTTTGGACGCCCGTCGTTGATAGGGGCCGTCCACCGGGACGGAGCGACCGGTGGGGGCAAACGTGAAATGCGGTTCGTATCCAAACGCTCGAGCGTTGGATGCGGCGCGCGGTTTAACTCAGATTTGTCGTGACGCTTAGTGACGATTTCGCGTCGTGCGTCCTTCGAGGCCCGCTGCGCGGGCGCCTCAGGATGAGGGACTCAGAAAACGGTCCTCATCCTGAGGTGCGAGCCGAAGGCGAGCCTCGAAGGGCGCACTGCGTATCAACGACGGCGGCGCTTCTTGCCGGCCGCGCCCTTGGGACGCGAGAAGCGGACGATCTTGCGTTCCTCGGCCTCGGGCCGCGGGGTCGGGATCGAGCGCTTGGCCAGGCCGTACATCGAGGCCATCGGGGCGTCCGAGACCTGGGCGATGTCGGTCTCCCCAAAGCCGTTGAACCGGGTCGACATGGCCACGCCATAGGCGCCCAGCATGCCGATCTCGATATAGTCGCCCTCGTCGACGCTTTCCGGCAGGTAGAACGGGCCGGGCATGTGGTCGACGCTGTCGCAGGTGGGGCCGTAGAAGCGGAACGGCTTGAGGCCTTCCTCCACTACTTCGCCGTTCTTGCGGTACAGCTTGACCGGGAAGGGCCACTTCATGTGCGCGGCGTCAAACAGCGAGCCGTACGAACCGTCGTTCAGATACAGTGCGTCGCCCTTCTTCAGCTCGACCTTGACCAGCAGGGACGAGGCCTCGGCCACCAGGGCCCGGCCGGGTTCGCACCACAGCTCGGTGGTCTCGTGGACCATCATGTCCGAGAAGCCCCGGTCGATGGCGGCCAGGTATTCGGACATGTCGGGCGGGACCATGCCGGGATAGATCGACGGAAAGCCGCCGCCCACGTCGACGACGTCGGCCAGCACGCCGGCGCGCACCAGGGCGCGGCTGGCCTGGGCCATCGCCGCCTGGTAGGCGGTGGGGCGCATGCACTGGCTGCCGACGTGGAACGACACGCCCATCAGGTCCTGGGTCGAGCGGCGGGCCGCCAGCAGCAGGGCCGGGGCGTTGTGCGGCTCGACGCCGAACTTGCCCGACAGGCTGTAGGCCGCGCCCTCGGCCTGCACGCCCATGCGGACGATCAGGTTCAGGTCCTTGGCCTGGCCGGTGGCGTCCAGGATCTTGGCCAGCTCTTCGTGGGTGTCGAACGAGAAGGTCCGCACGCCGTGATCGAAATAGGCGGCCGAGATCGCCACGCGGCTCTTCACCGGGTGCATGAAGGCCATGCGCGAACCGGGGGCGTGCTGGGAAACCAGCTCGACCTCGTTCAGCGAGGCGACGTCAAAGGACCGGACGCCGGCGTCCGCCAGCTCGCGGATCACCCACGGCGAAGGGTTGGCCTTCACCGCGTAAAAGACGTCGCCTTTGAATTCAGCCTGGAACCAGCGCGCCGCTACGGAAACCGCGTCGGGCCGCACGAGTGCGACGGGACGTTCCGGTGACCGCTCACGGACCAGGTCCAGGGGAGTATGGTACGTGTGCAATTCACGTAGACCCCTGCAGAAGTTAAACCCAGGCCGGCGTTAGCAGCGCTTATGAGGACTTCGGGTCCGCCGGAGCGAGCGAAATAGGGTCATACCCCGGCGATGTAAAGAGTCTTTTGGACGCGGGGTTCCCATGGGGGCAAGCCGCATTCCGGCCAAGCTTCCGGCGCAGTTTGCGTTCCGCGTCGGCCGGGGCGGGCGGGAGAAACGATCCACAGTCCGTCACAAATCCGTTGCGTCCGTGCCCCAAACCGTTGAACGCATTCCCCAGCGCCTGAAACCTCGGTAAGGATTCGCCCCGACCATGACGTCGGACCCTGTTCTCTCGATCCGCGCCGCCTCCAAGACTTTCGGGTCGCGCCGGGCGCTGGACGCCGTTTCGCTCGACGTGGGGCGCGGCGAGATGATCGCGCTCATCGGCCCGTCGGGCTCGGGCAAGTCCACCCTGCTGCGCTCGATCGACGGCCTGCAGACCGTGGACGAGGGGGAGGGCGTGATCACCGCCTTCGGCGGCCCTGTCCAGGCCAAGGGGCGGGTCAGCGACCAGGTGCGCAAGGCGCGCATCCGCATCGGCTTCATCGCCCAGCAGTTCAACCTGGTTGGCCGCCTGACCCTGTTCACCAATGTCGCCCTCGGCTCGCTGGGGCGGATCGGCACGATGCGGGGCCTGTTCGGGGCCTGGCCGGCCGAGACCAAGGCCGCGACCATGGCCGCCCTGCACCGGGTCGGCGTGGCCGACTACGCCGCCCAGCGCGCCAACACCCTGTCGGGCGGCCAGCAGCAGCGTGGCGCCATCGCCCGGGCCCTGGTCCAGAAGGCCAAGATCATCCTCGCCGACGAGCCGGTCGCCTCGCTCGACCCGGTCTCGGCGCGCAAGGTCATGGAGATCCTCCGTGATCTGAACAAGACCGACGGCCTGACCGTGGTCGTCACCCTGCACCAGGTCGACTACGCCCTGCGCTACTGCGACCGGGTGGTGGCGTTGAAGGCCGGCAGGAAGGTCTATGACGGCCCGACCAGCGGCCTGGGCCGCGACAAACTCATCGACATCTACGGCCCGGAATTCGAGGACGTATTCTGGGAAGGAGCCCCGCAATGATCCGCCGTCGTTTCGCTGTCGCCGCCGCCGGTCTGGCCGTGGTCCTGGCCCTGGCCGGGTGCTCGGAAAACAAGGCCGCCGGCCCGGCCGCGCCCAAGGACACGATCGTGTTCTCGATCCTGTCGACCGAGTCGGCCCAGAACATGGAGAGCTACTGGAAGCCCATCCTGGCCGACATGGAGGCGTCGACCGGCCTGAAGGTGAAGCCGTTCTTCTCGTCCAACTATTCGTCGCTGATCGTGGCCATGGGCGCCAAGCAGACCGACGTGGGCTGGTTCTCCAACGCCTCGGGCCTGGAGGCCGTGCGCCGCTCGGGCGGCGAGGTCTTCGCCCGCACCTTCGACCCCTCGGGGGTCGACGGCTACAAGTCGGTGATCATCGTCCCGGCCGACAGCAAGCTGACGGTCGAGGGGCTGCTGAAGTGCGACAGGACACTGAACTTCGGCATCGGCGACAAGAAGTCGACCTCGGGCACCCTGGCCCCGATGACCTATCTGTTCATCCCGGCCGACAAGAAGCCCGAGACCTGCTTCAAGACCGTGCTCAGCGCCAGCCATGACGCCAACCTGTTCGCGGTGGCCAACCACAAGCTGGACGCGGCGACCAACAACACCACGGCCCTGCGCCTGAACGAGTACGCCAAGGGCGGCGCCCAGGCCAAGAAGGTCAAGGTGATCTGGGAGTCGCCGACCCTGCCGGAGGATCCGATCGTCTGGCGCAAGGACCTCGACCCCGTCGTGAAGGAGAAGGTGCGCCAGTTCTTCCTGACCTACGGCCAAGGCGACACGCCGGTGGCGGCCCAGCAGCGCAAGAACCTGGCCCGGCTGTCGATGGGCGGCTTCAAGGCCGCCGACGACACCCACCTGCTGGTGGTGCGCGAGATGGAGGCCCTGGAGCAGGTGGGCCTGGCCCGCGAGTCCGGCGACCAGGCCAAGCTGGCCGCGGCCGAGAAGAACCTCGCCGGCATCAAGGCCGAACGCGTCGCCGCCGAGGGCAAGGCCGGCCTCGCCGCGCCGGCCAACTGACGACGCCCGAGTCTCTCATGAGCGACGTCATCCCGCCCCCGCCCAGCAAGCCGATCTCGGCCCGCGCCTTCGATCTGTTGCTGTGGGGCGGGGTGATCGCCCTGCTGGTGGTCAGCTTCAAGCCGGCCGAGATCGACAAGTTCCCGCAGCTGTTCACCGACGCCAGCAAGATGCAGGGCTTCGCCAGCGGCTTCTTCTCGCCGTTCGGCGACCCCAAGGCGTTCATGGCCGCCGACTGGGGGCTGTACGTCGGCAAGATGTGGCAGACGATCCAGATGGCCCTGTGGGGCACGGCCCTGGCCATCGTCGTGGCTATCCCGCTGGGCCTGCTGGGCGCGCGCAACATCAGCCCGTGGTGGATCCAGCAGCCGGTCCGCCGCCTGCTGGACCTGATCCGCTCGATCCCCGACCTGGTGGTGGCGCTGATCTTCATCACCGCCGTGGGCCTGGGCCCGTTCGCCGGGGTCATGGCCCTGATGTTCAACACCGGCGGGGTGCTGGCCAAGCTGTTCGCCGAGGCGGTCGAGTCGATCGACAAGGGCCCGGTCGAGGGCGTGCGGGCCACCGGCGCGGTCAAGCTGGCCGAAGTGGTCTGGGGGGTGATCCCGCAGGTCGCGCCGCTGTGGACCAGCTACGCGCTCTACCGCTTCGAGTCGTCCAGCCGGTCGGCCACCGTCCTGGGTCTGATCGGGGCCGGCGGCGTGGGCCAGGTGCTGCTCGATTCCATCAACGGCTTCCAGTACGACCAGACCGGCTGCATCGTCCTGGTGATCGTGGTGGCCGTATCTCTGATTGACCTGTTGTCCCAGATCATCCGCACACGTCTGCTTTAAGGACCGTTTCTGTGACCTTCGGGCCACAATTAACGCCTTGAAAAGGCTTGTCATCGGTCTGTCATCAAAGAGTGGCGGAACCGTCACGGGTCCCCCGTAAAGCGCTCCTACCTGATCCGGACCAACGGGCAGGGGGCAAAGCCTTAAGGGGAATTCTCACATGCGGAACAAGACCTCGCTGGTCTGCGGCGCGGCGCTGGGCGCCATGCTGGCCTGCGGCCTCGGCGTCGCGGCTCACGCGCAAGACAACACGATCGCCTGGAAGGGCGCTCCGCAGTGGACGAACGACGACGTCTACTTCAAGGTCCGCGGCCGGATCCTGGTGGACGGCGTGTTCCAGGACGTCGACCGCGAAGGCGCGGCCACCGACTACAAGACCAGCAACATCCGCGGCCGCCAGGTGTTCCTCGGCATCGAGGGCAAGCTGAACAACTACATCGCCTACAAGGCCGAAGGCGGCTGGGTGAACGGCGGCAACCCGACCTGGGACGACGTGGTCATCGAGATCAAGCCGACCGAGACCACCTCGATCCTGATCGGCAACGTCAAGGCCACCGGCCTGGAAAACCTGACCTCGACCCGCTTCACCACCTTCATGGACCGCGGTCCGTACGGTGACTTCGGCGTCGACAGCTATCTGCTGAGCGTCGTGGGCAAGGTGCAGGGTCCGAACTGGAGCGTCACCGGCGCCGTCCAGGGCGACAGCATCAACAACGCCGACATCAACAACACCTCGTCGGCCGCCAACACCAACCAGAACTCCCAGGAGCGTCTGGGCTTCACCGGCCGCGTCCACTATGCGCCGCTGCTGAGCGACACCGACAAGGTCCACCTGGCCGTCTCGGCCCGCTACCGCAACCACGGCAACGAAGGCGCCTTCAACTATCAAGGCCGTCCGGACACCAATTACGGCACCAACGGCCTGTACTACAAGACCGGCGCCATCGCCGACCGCGACACCACCCTGGCCGCCGAAGGCGCCTGGATCCATGGTCCGTTCTCGGTCCAGGGCGAATATTCGAACATCTCGGTCGAGCGCCTGGCCACCACGGCTCCGGGTTCGAACCCGGACGTCAAGGTCGGCTACGCCTTCGTCAGCTTCTGGCCGACGGGCGAGACCCGCAACTACGATCCGGTCGCCGGCGAGATGAAGCGTCCGAAGATCCTGAACCCAATCACCGCCGGCGGCTTCGGCGGCGTCGAACTGGCCCTGCGCTACGACTACGCCGACCTGACCGAGGCCTACAAGACCGCCTCGACCCCGGCCAGCAAGACCCTGTCGCAGGACGCCGGCAAGTACACCGCCTGGACCCTGGGCGTGAACTACTACCCGACCGCCTACGTCCGCTTCCAGGCCAACTACACCGACGGCTCGGTCGACCCGGTCGTCGTCGGCCGCGGCACGGACATCAAGCAATTCCAGCTGCGCGCCCAGCTGGACTTCTAAGACCCGCGGGCCGCCCCTGCCGAGGCGGCCCGACCTTCTCGCAACGCTCCAGAGACTCCAGGAGTCCTCCATGAAGAAGCTGCTTTCCTGCGCGGCCGCCGCCGTCGCCCTCTCGGGCCTCGCCGCCGCCCCCGCCCACGCCGCCCGCGACTACGTCTGGGCCGCCGGCTCCTCGACCGTGTTCCCGTTCGCCACCCGCACCGCCGAAAACTTCGCCAAGAAGACCGGCAAGAAGGCTCCGAAGGTCGAAAGCCTCGGCACCGGCGGCGGCATCAAGCTGTTCTGCTCGGGCGCCGGCGAAGGCTTCCCCGACATCGCCAACGCCTCGCGTCCGATGAAGAAGTCGGAATTCGACGCCTGCGCCGCCAAGGGCGTCAAGGACATCGTCCAGATCAAGATCGGCTTCGACGGCATCGTCGTGGCCACCGACAAGGACGGCGCCGACTACAACTTCAAGACCGAGCACCTGTACCTGGGCCTGGCCAAGCAAGTGCTGAAGGGCGGCCAGTTCGTCGCCAACCCGTACAAGACCTGGGACGAAATCGGTTCGGGCCTGCCGGGCAACCGCATCAACGTCTACGGCCCGCCGCCCACCTCGGGCACCCGCGACGCCTTCGTGGAACTGGCCATCGAGGCCGGCGCCCGCAAGTTCCCGACCGCCGACGCCATCCGCTCGGACAACGAGAAGAAGTTCAAGTCGCTGGTCGACCCGCTGCGCAACGACGGCTGGATCGACGCCGGCGAGAACGACAACGCCATCGTCGGCACCCTGACCAAGACCCCCGGCTCGCTGGGCGTCTTCGGCTGGTCCTACCTCGAAGAGAACATGGACAAGATCAAGGGCGCCTCGGTCAACGGCGTGCGTCCCTCGGCCCAGACGATCGCCGACGGCTCCTATCCGCTGTCGCGCTCGCTGTTCATCTACGTCAAGAAGGCCAATATCGGCGTGACGCCGGGCCTGGCCGAGTTCGTGCAGGAGTTCACCTCCGACGCGGCCAGCGGGCGTGGCGGCTATCTGCAAGGCCGCGGCCTGATCCCGCTGCCCCCCGGCCAGCACGACGCCCAGAAGCAAGTCGCGGCCAACAAGACGACGATGCCGCGTCCGGCCCAATAAGCCCGACACCCCGTCGAAAAAGGACGACGCCGCGGTCCCCAGTGGGCCGCGGCGTTTTCTTTTGTATAGTGGGCGAACCGCGCCCGCCTGGGTCGCGCCAACCCTGAAGGGCCATGATCCTCCTCGCGCTCGCCGTCGTCTTGCTCCTCGTTCTGCTGAACGGGGTGTTTTCCATGTCCGAACTGGCGGTGGTCTCGGCCCGCCGCGCCCGGCTCCAGACCTATGCCGACCGGGGCGACAAGGGCGCCAAGCTGGCCCTGGCCATGGCCGAGCACCCCACGCGGTTCCTGTCGGCGGTGCAGGTGGGCATCACCCTGATCGGCATCCTGGCCGGCGCCTACGGCCAGGCGACGATCGCCGGCGCGCTGGACGCCTATCTCAAGCCGTTCCCGGTGATCGGCGCCCATTCCGAGGCGATCGCCACCACCATCGTCGTCATCGGCTTGACCTATGTCTCGGTGATCCTGGGCGAGCTGGTGCCCAAGCGCCTGGCCCTGCTGTTCCCCGACGTGATCGCCCGCCGCATGTCGCCGTTCCTGGCGGTGGTGGCCACGATCCTGCGCCCGTTCGTCACCCTGCTGACCGTCTCGACCGCCGGCATCCTCAAGCTGCTGGGCGTGCGCGACGAGCGGACCAACGACATCACCGCCGAGGAGGTCGAGACCGTCCTGGCCGAGGGCGCCGACGCGGGCCTGATCGAGCCCGAGGAGCGCTCGATGATCCAGGAGGTGCTGCGCCTGGGCGACCGTCCTGTGCGAGTCGCGATGACCCCGCGCCGCGACCTGTTCTGGATCTCGCTGACCGACAGCCAGGACGAGATCCTGAAAGAGATCCGCGACTGCCCCTATTCGCGCATCGTGGTGGCCAGCGAGGGCGACCTGGACGGCGACATCGGCGTGATCCTGAAGAAGGACCTGCTGGACGCCTGCCTGGGCGGCGAGACGATCGACATCCGCAGCCACGTCCAGCAGCCGATCGCCATCCCCGAGACCATGTCGCTGCTGCGGGCCATGGCGGTGTTCAAGCAGACGCCGCTGCACATGGCCCTGGTGGTCGACGAGTTCGGCTCGATCCAGGGGGCGATCACCCCGCTGGACCTGCTGGAAATGATCGCCGGCGACTTCCCCGAGGACCACGACGAGAGCGACAGCCGCATCCTGCGCCGCGAGGACGGCAGCTGGCTGGTCGACGCCCGTCTCGACATCCAGGAGCTGAACGACGCCCTGGGCGAGGCCTTCGAGGCCGAGGGCGGCTACCACACCGTGGCGGGGCTGTTGCTGGATCGGCTGGGGAGGATCCCCCGCGAGGGCGAGATCGTCGAGCTGGGCGGCTTCGACGCGGAGGTCGTCGACATGGATGGCTCGCGGATCGACAAGGTGATCCTGCGGTGCGTGCCGAAGGGGGAGTAGGGGTGAGCCTGTTGGATGAAGGCGCCCCGCGTCGATGAAGAGCCTGACGAGAAAGATCGGCGATTGGGTGGCGTCCATCTTGGTGCTCACCGGCGTCGGCATGTTTCTATGGGCCTTCGGCAATCGACATCAGACCGCGCGGGAGTGGGCGCAGGAAGCTGGAGTCGATCTTTCGACTTGGCTTCAGCTTGCAGCCGTCTTCCTCATTGGCGGGCTATGTCTCCTGGCGATCACCAGACTGTCCGATCGCAAATAGGCGGATCGAGGGGCGCATGAGCGGATCGGCCGATGCGGCGCTGGTCGAGGCCTGGGTGAACGGCTGGGCGCTGTCGCGAAGCGTCGCCGCGCCGATCCCGGTGGCGGGGGGGCACCGGCTGGTGGTGGGAGAGCCCGGACACGCCGAGCGCTTTGTCTTCCCGACCCTGAACGCGGCGGCCCTGTCGACTCTGGCGGCGAGGATCACCGCGCCCGGGATCTTCCTGAAGGCCTTCTGCGCGCCCGAAGCGCTGCTGGCGGCCGTCGATGCGCGCTGGAGCCCGCAGGCGTCCGGCGACCTGATGGCCGTCGATCTCGCCGCCGTTCCGTCGCCGGCCGCGCCGGCCGCCGGCTATGTTCAGCGGTTCCGCGCCGAGGGGGCGGTGCTGGTCGTCGAGATCCATGACGCGAATGGTGAACTGGCCGCCTCGGGCCGCGCCGCCCTGACCGGAAGCTGCGCCGTGTTCGACAAGATCATCACCGACCCGGCGCACCAGCGGCGTGGACTTGGACGGGTCGTGATGGGCGTCCTGGGCGAACAGGCCCGGGCGCTGGGCGCTGACCAGGGCGTGCTGGTCGCCACGCCGGAAGGGCGGGCGCTGTATGAGGTTCTGGGCTGGCGCTTCGAGGGGCGGATGGAGACGGTCGTGATCCCGGACGGGGCGAACGGATAAGACGGCGCCTGCGACGCTCCTCACCACCCCCCTAGGTCCGCCACCTCAGCGTCGTCGCCTCCACCGGGTTGCTGAACGGCCGGCGCTCGCGGCGGCTGGCGTGCCATTCGCGCTTGAGCTGGTGGTACCAGCGGCCCTGCTGGTCGGCGTCGCCCACCCACATCAGGGCCGGGTTGTCCCGCAGGCCCCGGGTCTGGGCCTCGACGATCCTGCCGTCCTGGCGCAGGAAAGCCCGCGCCGCCAGGCGGATCACGGGATAGAGGGCGGTGAAGGCCGGGTGGTCGGACCAGATGATCTGGTTCATCCGGGTCTTGTTCGCGTTGATCGGGGTCATGGCCGACAGGGCCAGCACCTGCTTGTCGCCGACCTTCACATGCTCCCAGCGCAGGCCCGGCAGGCGGAAGGTGATCTCGGTCAGGGGCTCGCCGCCGAGGATGGCGTAGGCCTTGGAGTTCTTGCTTGGCTCGTGCCGCGTCATGGTGAAGCCGGCCTCGGACGGGGCGAAGGCCTTCTTCTTCTCGTGCTGGCTGGCGCTGGTGCGCCACCACCACTGCTGGTGGACGAACGGGCCGTGGGCCGGGTCGATCAGGCCCAGCACCGCGTGGTCGATATGGATGTCGTAGTCCAGGTGGTCGACCAGCTTGGGTTTGCCGCCGACCACGCCGGGGATGGTCGGCGGCGGCTCGGGCGGCGGGCCCTCGAAGCGCGGGTCGGCCGACATCCAGATCCACACCAGGCCCTGGGCCTCGACCAGCGGATAGGTCCGGACCCGGACCTTGGAGATGTCTAGCGGGTTGTCGGCGGTCAGGGACGGGATCCTGGCGCAGGCCCCGTCGGTGCGGAACCGCCAACCGTGATAGGGGCATTCGAGGGTCTCGCCGCCGCCCGTCTCGCCATTGGGGGCCTCGGCGCGGACCTTGCCCGCCGACAGCTTGGCGGCTCGGTGCGGGCAGACGTCGCGCAGGGCATAGACCGCCCCGGCCTTGGTGCGGCCGATCACGACCGGCTCGCCCAGATATTCGCGGCTCTCCATCCTGCCCGGCTTGAGCTCGGGCGACAGGGCCGCCACGTACCAGGCGTCCAGCACGAAGCCTTCGCCGAATTTCACGGCTTTCGAAGCCGGCCGCGCGGCCAGCCCTTGCGCGTCGTCCGCCATGTTCGCCGTTCGCCCCTCAGCACGCCCCCGCGCGCCGTCCCAGAACGGCAGTAGGCCCGATCGCGAGGCCGCGGTCCCGTGAAAAGTTTGTGTCGGCCGAGAACCCCTCCCGCTGCAGGAGGAGCGCATATGGGCGCACTGTCAAAAAGCTGTCATCCCGGACAAGCCCGGCGAAGCCGGGCGCCGATCCGGGACCGCCGCAAGCGCTGAGCGCACGCCCCGGTCCCGGATCTTCGCGCTACGCGCTACGTCCGGGATGACAGTCGTATTTGGGCATATGCGATCGCCCTGTCTCTGGCTGGGAAAGGGTGCGTCACCGGCTCGCCGCCGTCTCCACCAGCCGCTGGTAGAACCGCACCATGCGCTCGACATTGGCCACCGAGACGTGCTCGTCGGTGCCGTGGATCATCTTGGTCGCGTCGACCGACAGCACCAGGGGCTGGAAGCGGTAGATGTCGTCGGCGATCGGACCCATGTAGCGGCTGTCGCTGGCGGCGGTCATCAGGGCCGGCGCGACCGGCGCGCGGCTCTCGTCGCCGGCCAGGGCGGCCAGGGTCCTCCAGCCCTCCGAGGTGGTCGACGAGACCTTGCTGGGCTCGTCCGGGGTCTTCACCCAGGCCAACTTGACCGGCAGCTCGCCGACCGCGTCCCTGGCCCGCGCCATCACCGCGGCCGAGGTGTCGCCGGGCGCGATGCGGTAGTTGATCCAGGCCGTGGCGTCCTGCGGCAGCACGTTCTCCTTGGGCGAGCCCTTCAGCATGGTCGGGGCGATGGTGGTGTGCAGCATGGCCGCCCCGGCCGGGGTCTTGGCGGTCTGGCTGACCAGCAGCGGCGAGAACAGCCAGGTGTTGGCCGCCGCCATCCTGATCGTGGTCGAGCTGTGCGGGGCCAGGCTCTTCAGCATGTCGGCGCCGGGGCCGGAGAACTTCATCGGGAACGGATGGTCGGCGATGGCCAGCACGGCCTTGGCCAGGGTGGTCACCCCGGTCTGGGCCGGCGGGGCCGAGGAATGGCCGCCGACGGCGGGGGCGGTCACCGTCAGGGTGGCGTAGCCCTTCTCGGCCGTGGCGATCAGCGCCACCGGCTTCTTGGTCACCGGATGGTCCTCGACCACCACCATGCCTTCGTCGAGCACGAACTGGGCCTCGACGCCGCGCGCCTTCAGCAGGGCCGCCGCCGCGCGCGCACCGCCGCCGCGCACCTCCTCGTCGTGGCCGCTGACCAGGATCACCGTGCGCTTGGGGACGAAGCCAGCCCTGGCCAGGCCGTCCAGGGCCTCGAACAGGGCGACCAGGCTGCCCTTGTCGTCGATCGAGCCGCGGCCCCAGACCGCGCCGTCGGCGATCACGCCGTCGAACGGCGGGTGGGTCCAGGCGCCCTCGCTGCCGGGGGTGACCGGCACCACGTCCTGGTGGGCCATCAGCACGATCGGGGCCAGGGTCTGATCGGTTCCTCGCCAGGTGTAGACCAGGGCGTGGCCGGCCACGACCTCGCGGGCCATCACCCGGTGGGCGTCGGGATAGGTCGCTTGCAGCCAGGCGTGCAGCCTGTCCCACTCGGCCGGCTGGTCCTCGGCGGGATCCTGGTGGCTGACGGTCCGGAAGCGCACGGCCTCGCCCAGGTGGCGGGCGGCCAGGCCGGCGTCGAACGGCCGGGCGGGGGCCAGGCGGACGCTGGCGACGTCGACCACCGCCGGGGCCTTGAACGTCGCCGTCCGCGCCGCGACCACGGCGCCCACCGCCAGCACCAGGCCCGCGGCGGTCAGCGCCGCCTTGCTCTTCCAGCCCATAGCCATTCCCCCGAACGTTTGTTTGGGCGCGACTGTGCGACGGGTCGCGGGCCGTGCCAACCGGCAAGTTCGGGGGAGCGCCGCGCATCGCCCGTTTGCCTTGCGACCCCGGCTCGCGCATAGGCTGGCCGGACGAGTGCGGAGTTTCGAGAAGCGGCATGAGCGTCCTGGTTCTTGGGGGGACGGGTTTCATCGGCGGCCCCCTGGCCGCGCGGCTGCTGGCCGGCGGCGTCGAGACGGCGGTCGCCCATCACGGGACGCGCCCGGTCGCGGCCGGGGCGAGGTCGGTGGTGCTGGACCGCCGCGACCCGGCGGCGGTGCTGGCCGCCGTGCGCGCGCTGGGCGCCGACACGGTGGTCGATCTGATCGCCTACACCCAGGCCGACACCCTGCCGCTGCTCGACGCCCTGTCCGGCCGGATCGCCCGCTACGTGCTGGTCAGCTCGGTCGACGTCTACCGCAACTACGAGGGCCTGCACCGCAAGGGCCGGCCGACGCCGATCTGGGACCGGCTGACCGAGGACGCGGAACTGCGCGCCAGCCGCTTCCCCTACCGCCTGGCCCGGCCCCGCCCAGCCGGCGACCCGCAGGCCTGGATGGACGACTACGACAAGATCCCTCTTGAAGAGGCGGCGCGGGCCGCCCGTGGGTTCGAGGCGACCATCCTGCGCCTGCCGATGGTCTTCGGGCCCGGCGACCGCCAGCGGCGGTTCTCGTGGGCGATCCGGCCGATGGCCCAGGGCCGGCCGCGCCTGGTGATCCCCCATCCATGGGCCAGCTGGCGGGCGACCTTCGGCTATGTCGAGGACGTGGCGGCGGGGATCGCCCTGGCCGCCGTCCACCCCCGGGCCGGCGGCGAGACTTTCAACCTGGGCCGCGCCAACACCCCGACCAACCTGGCCTGGGCGGCGACCTTCGCCGAGCACCTGAACTGGCCCGGCGACGTCCAGCTGGCCCACCCCGACGTGGCGCGCGGCGCTCTGGCCAAGGCGGTCTCGGGCCTGGACCTCGGCTACCCGCTGTTCGTCGACAACGCCCGGATCCGCCGGCGCCTGGGCTATGCCGAGGTCACCGACTTCGAGGAAGCCCTGGCCCGGACGGTGGCGGACGAGATGGGGCGGTGACGCCCTGTGCGGCGCCAGCCTGATCGGTCCGATGGTCAGGGTCAATTCAGTTGCGGCGAGGGTCTCCCGCCCTTAGGTTGAGCGTGTGGGGCGCGTCGATCCGTCTGGTTTGCGAGAGGCCGCGAGGTCCGGGGCGCGCGCGGCGCGGACCAGCGCATGGCGCGTGATCCACGTCGCCCTGTTCGAGATCGGCCGGCAGACCCGCCAGCCCCTGTTCTGGGCGGCCGGAGCGCTGTTCTTCGCCTTCGCCCTGATGCTGATGTCGATGCACGGGCTCCTGGGCTCGGCCGTCACCTCGCGCAACGCCCCGTCGGAGCTGTCCAAGGCCGTCGTCATCCTCAGCATCTTCTACCTGGCGGTGATCGTGGCCATGGCGGGCGACGCCGCCTTGCGCGACGCCCGCAGCGGCTTCGAGCCCATCCTGCGCGCCACGCCGGTGCGGCGGTTCGAACACCTGCTGGGCCGCTGGATCGGCGCGCAGGTCGCGGCCAACCTGGCCTTCCTGATCGGTCTGTCCGGCCTGGCGGCCGGCGTGTTCGCGCCCTGGGTCGACAAGGCCGCCGTCGGTCCGTTCAATGGGGTCCAGACCCTGGTGGTGGTCGTCGTCGTGGCGATTCCGACCGTGACGGCCCTGACCTCGCTGTGCTTCGCCCTGGCGGCCGGCTTGCGTTCGGTCGCGGCGGTCTATGTGACGGTGATCGTGCTGTGGGTGCTCGCCCTGCAGGCCGTCAGCCTGTCGCAGCAACTGCACGGATGGCCGTTCACCGCCGTCGCCCTGTTCGAGCCGTTCGGCCTGATCGCCCTGCGCGCCGATCTCGGCGACCTGGATCCCGTCGTGCAGGCCATGGCGGCCGTGAGATCGGGCGGCTACCTGATCGGCAACCGTCTGGCCTGGGCCGCACTGTCGGCCGGGCTGGTCGGCTTGGCCCTGTTGTTCGAGCGCGTCGACGACATCGCCCGGCTGCGGCGCTCGCCCGCCGCGACCTCGCCAATGACCGCGCCGCTGGCTTGGCCGCGGGTCGCGCCTCGGTTCGACGCGGGAGCGCGGCTGATCCAGCTCCGCGCCCGTCTCGCCTGGGAGCTGCGGATGCTGCTGCGCAGTCCATCCCTGCTGATCCTGTTGGCGCTGTCGGCCGCGCTGTCGGTCTGGAGCCTGTGGAGCGCGGGTGAGATCAACGAGGTCCCGGCCTTGCCGGCCACCCGCATCCTGGCGGCCGATCTGAGCAAGTGGTTCACCATGATGGGGCTGATCACCTGCACCTTCTATGCCGGCGAGCTCGTCTGGCGCGACCGGGACCTTCAGGCCGGCGAGATGATCGACGTGTCGCCGGTTCCCGACGCCTGGCTGATGGCGGCCAAGCTGCTGGCCATGGGCGTGGTGGTGCTGCTGCTCGGCGCGACGGGCGTGCTGTCGGCGATCGCCGTGCAGGTGGCCAAGGGCTATTTTGACGGCCATCCCGGTCTCTATTTGTCGATGATGGTGCTGCCGATCGGCGGAGCCTTGATGGTGCTGGTCGCCGGTTCGGTGGCGGCGGCGGCGCTCTCGCCCAATCGCTATGTCGCCTGGGGCGTGGCGGGCGTGGTGATCGGCGCCGCGTTCGTCACATCCAGCTACGGCGTCGATCATCCGTTGCTGGTGCTCCTGGCGGGGCCTTCGAACAGCCTGTCCGAGATGAACACGGCCGGCGACGGGACCCACGCCGGCGACTGGATCAATCTCTACTGGTCGCTGTGGATGGGCCTGGCGCTGCTGGCCGCCTGGCTGATCTGGCCGCGCGGCCGGCCAGCGCCGTGGCGGGCGCGCCGCGACCAGGCCCTGCGCCGTCTGCGCGGCCCGGGCGGCTGGATCGCGGGCGGCCTGGCGGCGGCCCTGCTGGCGGTCGGCGGGTTTGTCTTCCTGAACGTCAATGTCTGGAATCACTACACCACCAAGCAACAGGCCGAGGCCGACAGGGCCGATTGGGAACGCGCGGCGCGGCCCTATATCGGCCTGCCCGAGCCCGTGATCGTCGCGGTGAACCTGCGCGTGGACATTCGGCCGCGTCGCCCCAGCCTGATCGCCACCGGGACCTATCTGATCGAGAACCGTACGGGCCAGGCGCTGAAGACGATCCATGTCGACATGCCGGGAGGGCTGGATCGGTGGACCCTCGATGTCGACGGCGCGACCCAGGTGTCCAACCCCTACGACCTGGCGGTGCTGCGCCTGGACCGGCCCATGGCGCCGGGCGAGCGGCGGCGTCTGCGGTTCCGGTCGGAGATCACGCCGCGCGGCTTCGGCGACGACGGCGGCCAGACCGCCATCGTCGAGAACGGGACCTTTCTGCAGAGCTGGCTCTTCGCCCCCAGCCTGGGCGTGCGGACCCAGGGATTCCTGACCGACGCGGACGCCCGTCGCCGTCAACGCCTTCCGGCCGAACGCGCCGAGTTCGAGCCTTCCGACCCGCGCGCCCCCCGCCGCAACGACGTCCACGCCGACTGGGCGACGGCGGACATCACCGTCGTCACCGACGCCGACCAGACGCCGATCGCGCCGGGGCGCCTGGTGTCCACCAGCGTGGCGGGCGGGCGGCGCACGGCCCGGTTCGTCTCGGACCGGCCGATCCTGACGGCCTTCTCGATCCAGTCGGCGCGCTACGCCGTGCGCCGCGTCCAGCACGGCGGGGTGGCCGTCGCGGTCTATTATCACCCGGGCCACCAGACCAATGTCGAGCGGATGATCAAGGCGGTCGAGGGCGGCCTGGACGTCTACCAGGCGCAGTTCGGACCCTATCAGTTCGACTATCTGCGGATCGTCGAGTTCCCGGCCTATGGCGACTACGCCCAGGCCTTCGCGGGCACGATCCCATTTTCCGAGAACATCGGCTTCGTCGCCGACATGCGCGATCCCAGCCACTTCGACTATGTGACCAACGTCACCCTGCACGAGCTGGCCCACCAGTGGTGGGCGCACCAGGTGATCGGGGCCGACGCCAAGGGCGCGCGGCTGCTGTCGGAGGGCCTGGCCGAGTACAGCGCCTTCATGGCCCAAAGTCGGCTGCAGGGGGAGCTTATGGCCAACAAGGGCCTGTGGAACGAGTACAGGCTCTATCAGCAGGGCGTCGCCCAGCGCACCGGCCCCGAGCAGTCGCTGGCGCGGGTCACGGACCAGAATTTCGTCGCCTACTACCGTTCGGCCCTGGTGCTGGAGAGCGTGCGCGACATGATGGGCGAGGCGGCCTTGCACGAGGCCCTGCGCGAGTTTCTCGCCGCCCACCGCTTCAAGGGCGCGCCCTATGCGACCAGCGAAGACCTGATGGCCACGCTCCGCCGCCATTGCTCGGCCAAGACGTGGAGGCAGGTCGAGCCCCTGTTCCGGGCCAACGGCTCCATCCCGCTCACCTTCTATGGCGGGCTGGGCGAGGCCGTGGCGGCGATCAAGAGCCAGGCGCCCACGGCCAAGGTGACCGCCGGCAAGCCTGCCGACGCCAAGCCGCGTGGACCAGGAACAGGGCCGCGGACCACGGCCGCCCCTACCGCCCCTCGCTGAGCTCCACCACCTGGTCGAACGTCCGCAGGCCCGGCCGCTGGGCGCTGACTAGCACCGCCATGTTCCCCGGCAGGTGCTGGTTGGCCAGCATCTTCTCGTGGGCGGCGGGGATGTCGGTCCAGGGGAAGACCTCCGACAGACAGGGGTCCACCCGGCGGTCGATGACCAGCTGGTTGGCGGCGCTGGCCTGCATCAGGTTGGCGAAGTGGCTGCCCTGGACGCGCTTCTGACGCATCCACAGGAAGCGGGCGTCCATCGTCAGGTTGAAGCCGCTGGTGCCGGCGCAGATGGCGACCATGCCGCCGCGCTTGACCACGAACACGCTGACCGGGAAGGTCGACTCGCCCGGATGCTCGAACACCAGGTCGACGTCGCGGTTGCCGGTGACCTGCCAGATGGCTTTGCCGAACTTGCGGCTTTCCTTCATGTAGTCGGCGAACTCGGGGCCGTTGACCTTGGGCAGCTGGCCCCAGCAGTTGAATTCCTTGCGGTTCAGCACCGCCTTGGCGCCCATGCTCCGCACGAAGTCGATCTTGTCGTCGTCGCTGACCACGCCGATGGCGTTGGCCCCGACCACGGCGGCCAGCTGCACGGCGAAGACGCCGAGGCCCCCCGAGGCGCCCCAGACCAGCACGTTCTGGCCGGGCTTCAGCTCGTGCGGCTTGTGGCCGAACAGCATGCGGTAGGCGGTGGCCAGGGTCAGGGTGTAGCAGGCGGCCTCTTCCCAGGTCAGGTGGCGGGGGCGCGACATCAGCTGGCGCGACTGCACCCGGCAGAACTGGGCGAAGCTGCCGTCCGGGGTTTCGTAGCCCCAGATCCGCTGGCTGGCCGAGAACATCGGGTCGCCGCCGTTGCACTCCTCGTCGTCGCCGTCATCCTGGTTGCAGTGGATGACCACCTCGTCGCCCAGCTTCCAGCGCTTGACCTTGGCGCCCACCTTCCAGACGATCCCGGACGCGTCGGACCCGGCCACGTGGTAGGGCTGCTTGTGGACGTCCAGCACGCTGACCGGCTCGCCCAAGGCGGCCCAGACGCCGTTGTAGTTGACGCCGGCGGCCATCACCAGGACCAGAACCTCGTCCTCGCCGATCTCCCAGGTGGGCACCACCTCGACCTGCATGGCGTCGGACGGCTTGCCGTGGCGGTCCTGGCGGATGGCCCAGGCGTACATGGTCTTGGGCACGTGGAAGGCCGGCGGGATCTCGCCGATCTCGTAAAGGTCCTTCAGCTCGGGCCTGTCCCCGGCCGTGTCCGGCGTGTCGGTGCTCATCTCGCTCCCCGGTCTCTTCGGCGCTGCAACACAAACGCCCGAACGGCTTCCTGCGCTCCGTGGCTCGTTCCGCCGGGGGGTGAAAACCCGGCGTCGATCCATCGTTCTGCGCTCCGGGGCGGTGGTCTTTCGTCCCGCAGCCGGCCTAGGCTGTGACAAGCGTTTGACTCTGGCAAGGGGGAATCTGCTGCGGCGCAGCATGGTTGCACGTGAAACGACCGTTCTTTTCATTCCGCTCATTCCGGCGAATGCCGGGACCCAGATGGAAAGCCGGTATGGTGGTCGCCAAGCGCTCGGCGCGCTTCCCCAATCAGCCTCCCAGCTTTGGGATCCGGGTCCCGGCATTCACCGGGATGAGCGGAGGAAGGAATGGCTCAGCTTTCCAAATCCTCCCCCATCGGCCACGTTCGCCCGATGAGCGCGATGATCCACGTCAGCCGCCCCACCGGCTCGATCCTGCTGCTGGAGCTGGACGCCCCGCCGGCCAACGCCCTGGGGCTGACCGTGCGGGCCCAGCTGGTGAAGATCCTCGACGAGATCGCTACCGACGACGACGTCCGCGCGGTGGTGCTGACCGGCCGGGGCGGGGTGTTCTGCGCCGGCGATGACCTGCGCGAGGCCCATGGCCGCACCGCGCCGGACGCCCTGGCGGCGGTCGAGAACTTCAACCGGCTGATGGACTGGATCGAGGCCCTGCGCGTGCCGCTGATCGCCGCGATCGACGGCTGGTGCTTCGGCGGCGGGCTGGAGCTGGCCCTGGCCTGCGACATCCGCCTGGCCAGCGACCGCGCGGCGTTCGCCGCCTCGGGGGTCAATATCGGGCTGCTGGCCTCGGTCGTCCGCCTGCCCCGGCTGATCGGCGCGGCGCGGGCCAAGGCCCACCTGCTGACCGGCGCCCAGTTCGGGCCGGAGCGGGCCCTGGCCGACGGGATCGTCACCGCCGTCCACCCGCCCGAGCGCCTGCTGCCGGAGGCCTTCCACCTGGCCGAATGGATCGCCTCGCGCGCGCCCCTGGCGGTGGAGGCCGCCAAGCGGGTGGTCGACGGCCGGTCCTATGTCGAGGAGGAGCTGCCGGCCCTGGTGGCCAGCGCCGACCATCGCGAGGCCGTGGCGGCGTTCATGGCCAAGCGCTCGGCGCTGTTCCGGCGGGGATGACAGGCGTTGGGGGGCGACGTATTTCCACCGGCCGCCCCCGCGAACGTGCTAAGGTGCTCCCAAGGCGCTAGGACGCGCCGCCGGCGAGTTCCGGTCCGCTTGGCGGACCGTCTCGACGCACCCCGGGAAGGGGTCGCATGACCGTCAATCGCCACGACCAGCGCCCTTCGCGGCCCTGACACCGCCCTCCGCCGCGCGTGTCGCGTCGAGCCGTCCGGCTCGGGCGCCCGATCGCGCGCGTCCCCTCCCTCGAAAAGGAACGCCCCTTGTCCAAAGGCAATCGCGAAGTCCGCAAGCCCAAGACCGTCAAGCCCAAGGTGATCGCCGCCGCGCCGCCGACCCTGCTGGCCCCGCTGGCCGCCAAGAGGAAGTAGCCCCATGAAGACCTATCCCGGAACCCGGCCCGGCGGCCCCAAGGGCCTGAACGATCCGCGCTCGACCGGAAGCCAGCCCTCGCGGCCCCGGCCGATCGATCCCGACGCCCTGCGCGGCACCAAGACCTGACCGCCATGAACGAGACCAAGGGCGCCAGGCTGGCCGACCGCCTGAAGACGGCCGCCGAGGCCAAGCAGGCGCTGCTCGCCAAGTTCAAGCCTCGGCCGGCGGCGGCCGACCCGCTGTTCGCCGAGCGCGGCGTCGAGGCCGCCGCCGAACTGAAGGCCGTGCGCGCCGAGCGCCAGGCGGTGCGGGCGGTCCGGAAGGCGGCGGTCGACGCCGCCGCCGCCGGCGCCCTGGCCCTGGCCGAGCTGAAGGCCGCGCGCAAGCGGGCCAAGGCCCCGACCGCGGCCGAGGCCAAGGACAAGCGCGACGCCAAGTACGCGGCCCGCAAGTCGCGCCTCTGATGGCTCAAACCTGATGGCCCAATCCGATGGCTAAGCGCGCGCCGGTTCCGGTCTCGCCGTTCGGGTCGCAGGACTACGAGCTGTCGTGCGACAACCTGATCACCCTGCGCGAGGCCCATATCCGCTCGCGCCACGCCCGGCCGATGCGGGTGGGCGACCTGTGCACGCTCAGCCAGGACGGCGAGGTCTACGAACTGGTGGTCACCGACTTCACCGACCGCGGCGGCGAGGGCTGGAGCGTGCGTTGCCGGATCATCGACATGCATCGTCCGTGAGGGATTAGCAGAGGTGTTTTCCCTCTCCTTGCATGGGGAACTATCGCGTATGCCCAAATACGACTGTCATCCCGGACGAGCGCGCAGCGCGAAGATCCGGGATCGGGGCGTGAACTCAGAGCTTGCGGCGGTCCCGGATCTGCGCCCGGCTACGCCGGGCTTGTCCGGGATGACAGCTTCTTTGGCTGTGAACCCATAGCGATCACCCCGCCATAAACGGGAGGGAAGAGTGAAGTCCTAAGCCGCCGGCTTCCTGCGCAGCCGCGCCAGCCGCCGCAGCCGCCGCCAGAAGCGGGTCTTTTCCGGTTCGGGATAGGGCTGCAGGTTCTTGTAGAACTCCTCGGCGCAGGCGCGCCACGAGAAGCCCTCGGCGAACTTGCGGACCGCGCCGTGGTCGATGTCCAGGCAGGCCAGGCAGGCCTCGCGCAGGCCGTCGGTCTGGCCCGGGGCCAGGACGCCGGCCCCGGAGCCCGGGATGATGTCGATCGGCCCCGGGGCCGAGAACGCCGCCACCGGCACGCCGGCGGCCATGGCCTCCAGGATCACCAGGCCGAAGGTGTCGGTCAGGGACGGGAAGCAGAACACGTCGGCGCAGGCGAAGTAGCGGGCCAGCTCCTCGCCGAACTTGGCACCGGCGAACACCACGTCGGGATATTTCTCGGCCAGCTCCTCGCGCTGGGGGCCGTCGCCGACGATCACCTTGGTGCCGGGCAGGTCCAGGCTGGCGAAGGCCTCGATGTTCTTCTCGACGGCCACGCGGCCGACATTGAGGAAGATCGGCCGGGCCAGGCCCTCGAACACGTCCGGCTCGCCGTCCTGGCGGGGCCGGAACACGTCGGTGTCGACGCCGCGCGTCCAGGGCGAGATGTTGCGGAAGCCGTGGCGGATCAGCTCGTCGCGCATGGTCGGGGTGGCGACCATCAGCCGGCCCGACGGCTTGTGGAACCAGCGCATGTAGGTGTAGCCGGCCGACAGCGGCAGCGGCAGGCGGGCCGAGACGTATTCCGGAAAGCGCGTGTGGTAGCTGGTGGTGAACGGCAGCTTCCATTCCAGGCAGATGCGGCGGGCGGCCAGGCCGATCGGGCCCTCGGTGGCGATGTGGATCGCCTCGGGCTCGAACGACTTGAAGCGCTCCATCACCGGCTCGTAGGCGCCGATGGCCAGCTTGATCTCCGGATAGGTCGGCAGCGGGAAGGTGGGGAACTGGTCGGGGCTGACGACGTCGACCTCGTGGTCCATGGCCTTCAGCTCGGCCATCACCTTGGTGAGGGTCCGAACCACGCCATTGACCTGCGGTTCCCATGCATCTGTGGCGAGTAGTATCCGCATCAGGCGGCGGCAGGCTCCGCAATGGGGGGCTCGACGATGAGCGCCCGCGCCCGGTCGATCACCGACCAGGACCTAAGCTTGGACCATTCCAGGATTTCGAGCCGTCCGTCCATATGTTCCACCAGCGCGGTGCAGCTTTCCACCCAATCGCCGTCGTTCACATAGAGCACGCCGTCGATCTCGCGCATCTCGGCCTTGTGGATATGGCCGCAGATCACGCCGTCGACGCCGCGCCGGCGGGCCTCGTCGGCGACCGCGGCCTCGAAATTCTCGATGAACTGCAGCGCGTTCTTCACCTTGACCTTCAGATAGGCCGAAAGACTCCAGTAGCCGAACCCCAGCTTGCGGCGCGCGCGGTTGAGCAAGGTGTTCAGCATCAGGATGGTCCTATAGGACCAATCGCCCAGGAAGGCGAGCCACTTGGCGTGCTGCACCACCCCGTCGAACTCGTCGCCGTGCACCACCAAGTAGCGCTTGCCGTCGGCCGCCTCGTGGATCATGTCGCGGGCCACCACCACCCCGCCGAAGTGCACGCCGCAGAAGTCGCGGACCCGGTCGTCGTGGTTGCCGGGCACGTAGATCACCTCGACGCCCTTGCGCGCCAGGCGCAGAATCTTCTGCACCACGTCGTTGTGGCTCTGGGGCCAGTACCAGCCGCTGCGCAGCTTCCAGCCGTCGATGATGTCGCCCACCAGGTACAGCTTGTCGCACTCGATGTGGCGGATGAAGTCCAGCAGCAGTTCGGCCTGGCAGCCGCGCGTGCCCAGGTGGACGTCGCTGATGAAGATCGAGCGATAGCGGCGGATCTCGGTGTCGGTTTCGGTGACCATGCTAGCCCCTCCGGCGGTTCTGGTCGGCGTCGAGGCCGATCCCCCCGGACCGGCCCCGGCCCCGGTCCTGTCGGGGCGCATGGTCCGGCGATTAAGCTGATTGCATGTCGCTTTCGTGAAATGGCGCTCCACGTCCGGCGCGGCGCTGCGCCGCACCAACGCCCGATTTTTGACCATCCGGTAAATCTTGTCGGGCAAGGCCAAGCTCTGCCGGCGCTCGACTGTTGCAGCGCAACATGGCTTTGACTAGATCAGGGTCATGGACGCCGCCCGCCTCGCCAAGGATACGCCCAAGTCGCTGAAGACCCGGGCGCGGATTCTCGACTGCGCGATGCGGCTGATCGCCGAGACCGGCTATCACGCCGCGACCAATCCGGTGATCGCCGACGCCGCGGGCCTGACGCGCGGGGCGATGCTGTACCACTTCCCCAGCCGCGAGGCCCTGGTCGAGGCGGCCGTGGCCCACGTCCAGGCCGAGCGCTCGGCCCTGTTCCGCGCCGCCGCCGACGGCCTGCCCACGGGCGCGGACGTCACCGAGCACGCGATCGACAGCTACTGGGACCTGCTGCACACCGTGCCGTTCCTGGCCTTCGCCGAGCTGGAGGCGGCCGGCCGCACCGACCCGGCCGTCCAGGCCCTGCTGGCCCCGGCCCAGGCCGAGTTCGACCGCGCCCAGGCCGGCGACCACTTCCTGAAGATCCTCCACGCCGGGGCGGGGCCGCGCTTCCAGGCCTCGCGCGACCTGGCGCGGTTCATGCTGGAAGGCCTGGCCCGGGCCTCGCTGACCTATGACAGCGACGGGCGGCGCGAGCGGCTGCTGACGCTGATCAAGCGGGCGACGCACATGCTGAACCGCAAGGGGGTCGTGCAGGATCTTTGGCCGGATTAGACGGGGGCGGCTTTCGATCCATCACGCTCGTCATCCTCGGACTCGTTCCGAGGACCCCTGTCTTCGCCGCGAAGGCCGTTGGGTGGCGGGCTGGCCCGCCATTGATCCGACAGCTCGGCTGAACGCGGGGTCCTCGGAACGAGTCCGAGGATGACGGCGGTTTTGGGGGATCGAACGCGCTGTATCCCCGCCAGCGCCGCCAAGAACCCCAGCCCTTCCAACGCCCTGCAGAAAAGTCAGCGTCACAAGTCCTCGGACTTCAAACCCGGCGCACAATCATAGCCGTCCCCATCGCGGGGGAGGGCTCTTGGTACCGGCCCAAGCAGGCGATGGGGATCGAACCGAGCGGGGCCTGGCTGGCCTGGCGGGCGGATCGTCGCGGGAAGCGGGTCTCAGAAGGATCCAAGGCCCGGGACGGACGGACGCGAGACAGCCGGGGTCGACGGGGCCGGAACGTTCAAACCGGCCTGTTCCAGGATCAGTCGGAGTCGCCGACGGCCCCTTCCGGGCGACTTTGATCCTGCCCGCCCGAGGGGGAACGTCGACCGGGATGAAACAGGCCCTCAGTCGACGTCCCT